>NZ_JBIVLZ010000002.1:0-878003 GCF_044752825.1 Microbacterium sp. NPDC088619
CATTTGACAAGTGCACGCTGTTGAGTTCTCAAGGATCGGATGCTCCCACGACCCAGTCATCACAACCAGGCCCGAAGGGCAACTTCTCTATCTTAGCCATCCCGTCCCGCTTGTCAAATCAGCGCGCCGTGCGGATCTTGGATCCGCTGCGCAGCCGGTGACAGCCGCAGATGGGGTGGATCTCCCATCCTAGACGCAGGCGTCTGTTCTCACAAGTGAGTGGATCGGGAGGTGGTTCTCCGCTTGAGGGGGGTGAAGCTCTTGGCTCCTCCGCTTCCCTGTGGGGCGAACAGGTAATAAGTTACGTGGGTTCCGGGCTTCTGGCAAATCGGGCCACCACCCCCGGGCGTGTCGTTGCCCACCCCGGCGCGGCTTTTCCCAGTCCAGCGGCGGTATTCCGTCCCGATCGGTGCCACGAGTACGATCGCAGCGTGAACGAGCCCATGAATCCCTCCCCCGCCACCGTGCTGCTGCAGAGGGTGTGGGCAGACCTCGGCATCGAGCCCGACGTCGCCGACATCGGCACCCCACCCCCGCGTCCCGTGCCTCTTCCGTCACGCCTGGCGACCGGAGATCTTGCGTGGGCGAGCGTGCGCGCCGTGTGCATGGCTTCCGGCATCCGCGCCCTTCCCGACCCCGACCGCATCGCCGTCGCCTATCGGAGTGATCGGGCTCTCACCATCGACGGTCTCCCACCGGATGTCTGGTCGCCGTACTCAGGGTTCTTCCGCGCATCCGACGGATGGATCCGCACCCACGGAAACTATCCGCACCACGCGAGGCGCCTCCGGACCGGGCTCGGCCTCGCGGCGGGCGACGACATCGACGATGTGCGCGCCACCATCCTCCCGTTGACGACCGCTGAAGCGGTCGATCGGATCGCGTCGGCGCGCGGACTCACCGTTCCCGTGCTTCCGGAGAACCCGAACCACGATGCGCGCCTGCGCGCTGCTCCCCTGCTCGAGGTCGAGCGGATGGGCCCGTCCCCTCGTGACGGACACCACGTGTCCGATGATCGAGATCGTCACGCGCCGCTCGCCGGGGTGCGGGTGCTCGACCTCACCCGGGTGATCGCCGGCCCCGTCTGCACCCGCACTCTCGCACTTCTGGGCGCTGACCTGCTTCGCCTCGACCCTCCGCATCTGGTCGAACCCGACTGGCAGCATTTCGATACCGGTCATGGCAAGAGATCTGCACTGCTCGACGCCGGCACCGATCGGTTCGAGGAACTGCTCGCAGCGGCCGACGTGCTGGTTCTGGGGTACCGCCCGGCATCCCTCGATCGGCTCGGTCTTTCGGCCTCGGCACTGCTCGAACGCCATCCGAACCTCGTGATCGCTCAACTCAGTGCGTGGGGCATCGACGAGCCGTCCCGCGCCGGATTCGACAGTCTGGTGCAGGCCGAGTCCGGTATCGCCATGATCGAGACCCTCGACGGGGACCGCCCCGGAGTTCTGCCTGCACAGGCTCTCGACCACAGTGCCGGGTATCTCCTCGCGACCGCAGTCCTCTCGCTGCGCGAACGTCAACGGCGTGAGGGCGGCGGCTGGGTGGTGCGCACCTCACTGCGTCGGGTCGCGGCCGAGCTTCTCGGAATGCCGCGGTCCTCCCAGCCGGAAGTGATGCGGGAGTCGGACCTCGCCGCCCACACCGCCGCATTCGAGGTCGGCGGGCAGAAGGTCACCACAGCCGCGTCGGTGCTTCCCGGCCTCGAGTTCGCAGCTCCCCATCGCTGGGGATCCGATCAGCCGCGTTGGTGAACGCGGCGAAACAGCGGCAGCGAGAGACAGAGCGCGAGCGTGAGTGCACCCCACAGCGCACACGCGGGCGGCAGCATCCGATAGGCCAGATGCTGATACGTGAACTGCTCGGTGAATGGTCCGTATGCCGCGTATCCCAGGAGCCAGGCAGTGATGAGCACCACGGGAAGCGACAGCCACCATGCGGCGCGGACCGCCCCTGGCATCACCCTTTCCACGCCTTCGCGAGCATCAGCACGGTGCAGCCGGCGGATGGCCCAGATGCCGATGATGAGCAACCCGATCACGCTCGATCCGTGCTGCAGCCACTTGTACCCGGTGAGCGGCCCCCACATGTCGCCAAGAGCTGGGAGCGCATCCACTCCCCATCGCCCTTCGTGCGTGAAGAGATCCCAGACGATGTGCGTCAGGACGCCCAGCACCAGCGACGCTGCGAGCCAGACCGGATAGAGCCGGTTCGGCGCCCCGACGCCGACAGCCGCTCTCGCAGCCCCGATGCCGGACTCCGACCAGCCGGCGGGCAGTCGCCGAGCCAGCCAGAGCGGCGACAGCTCGCCGACCGCCGGACGCAGCACCACTCGCCAGACCAGGAACAGCACGAAGGCGACCAGCGCGGTCCAGAGGACATTGCCGAACGTGTGGGTGAACGAGTACTGGAGGCCGATTCCCCGCAGGAACAGCGGAAGGTCCGGGGTCATGGCGCCGATCGCGATCGCTGCCGGCACGAGCGGGGTGCGGATGAAGGGCAGGGCGACCAGCGCGTGGCTCGGCGTGAACGGCATCGGCTCTCCTGACGAGCTGTGGCGATGAGATACGTGACGGCGGTCGCCCGAGATTCCTCGGACGACCGCCGTCATGCGATCAACGACGGATCCTCAGGCGAGGAAGATTCCGGCAAGAGTCTTCTTGCCACGACGAAGCACGGAGACCCCGCCGGGCAGAGTGCCCTGCACAGTGGCCGAGTCGTCCTCGACGCGTGCGCCGTCGAGCGACACCCCGCCTTGACTGATCGCGCGGCGCGCCTCGGACAGACTGGAGACCAGCCCGGTGGCGACGAGCGCATCCACGACCGGCGAACCGGCGTCGACTGTCGCGTGCGGGAGCTCTTCGAGGGCGGTGCGCAGCGTCGACGCGTCGAGAGCGGCCAGGTCACCCTGACCGAAGAGCGCTTCGGATGCCGCGATCACGGCGGCTGTCGCATCGATTCCGTGGACGGTCGCCACGACCTCGAGCGCGAGGCGCTTCTGCGCCGCACGACGGAACGGCTCGGACTCGACCAGAGCCTCGTACTCCTCGATCTCGGCGCGAGTCAGGAACGTGAACACCTTGAGCCGCTCGATCACGTCGGCGTCCGACGTGCTGAGCCAGAACTGGTACATCCGGTAGGGGCTGCACATCTCGGCATCGAGCCAGATCGCGTTGCCCTCGCTCTTGCCGAACTTGGTCCCATCGCTGTTGGTGATCAGCGGCGTGCCGATCGCGTGCGCGGACGCCCCCTCGGCGCGACGGATGAGGTCGGTGCCGCTGGTCAGGTTGCCCCACTGGTCGGAACCACCCGTCTGCAGGACGCAGTCGTACTGCCGGTACAGTTCGAGGAAGTCCATCCCCTGCAGGATCTGGTAGCTGAACTCGGTGTAGCTGATGCCCTCATCCGAGTTCAGACGCGCGGCGACAGCATCCTTCTTCAGCATCGTGCCGACACGGTAGTGCTTGCCGATCTCGCGCAGGAAGTCGATCGCCGACAGCGGCGCCGTCCAGTCGAGGTTGTTGACGATGCGTGCGGCGTTCTCGCCCTCGAAGCTCAGGTAGCGCTCGACCTGCGTCCGCAGGCGCCCCACCCACTCCTCCACCGTCTCGCGTGTGTTCAGCGTGCGCTCCGCCGTGGGCCGAGGGTCGCCGATCAGACCGGTGGAGCCGCCGACGAGGCCGAGCGGCTTGTGACCGGCGAGCTGGATGCGGCGCAGCGTCAGCAGCTGCACCAGGTTTCCGAGGTGCAGGCTGGCAGCTGTCGGGTCGAAACCGCAGTAATACGTGATCGGGTCCCCGGCGAGAAGGGCGCGCAGCGCCTCCTGGTCAGTGGACACGTGGACGAGGCCGCGCCACAGCAGTTCGTCCCACACGTTCTCGAACGTGGGGTCGATCGCCGGTGGGGCGGTCGTCAGAGCGGAATTCGACACGCGCCCCAGGCTATCAGCGGTCGGGGCACGTGAATCGCCGCTACCACGACCGATCAGCTGTGCGCCGCCCACCACACCAGGAAGGCTGCGCCCAGCCCGATGACCCAGCTCACGAGGCTGCCGACGAGGAAGTACTCGGCTCGCGCCCCGGTCTCGCCGTCGCGCGAGATCTCGGGGAAGCGGACGATTCCCTTGGCTGCCAGCATCGCGGCGAGAATCGGATACGCGGCGGCCAGGGTGAGGAGCATCACGAGGATTCGTTCGAGCGGACCGATCAGCCGGCCTCCCTTGAACCCGGCTCGGGGATCGCGTGCGGGCACGGCGTTGGCATCGCCCGCCGGGTCTGCCTGCTCTGCCGTCGCCGTCTCTGAAGCACCGACGCCGATCACTCCGGTCGCGCCCTCGTCCGCCTGAACGCCGGGGACGACCGGATGCGCGACCGGGGCGTCGGACGCAGCCGCCTGGGAGTCCGCGGTGTCGAGCACCGCGGGCCGTCGCAGCTCGGCGGGACGCCAGGTGTGTTCGCCGTCCAGCGCGGCACGGACCACGAGGTTCGCGGATTCCAGGAGGAACACCCCCGTGCCCACGGTGAGGATCGCGAGATCGAACGGTACCTCTCCGAACGGGGAGCGCACGCTCCACACGGAACCGATCAGACCGGCATCCGTGCGAGCACCCAACCACACGACCGATCCGATGCTCAGTACACCCAGCAGCACGGCGGGCCAGAACCCGAGTGGTGCGCGTCTTGCGGACGGCATGCACCACACCCACAGAGCTCCCACCCCGAGCCCGAGGATCATGGGCAGCAGCGCGTCGCTCACGCTGCCGAACAGAAGGAGGATCACCGCGACGGTGAGGTAGCCGATCCATCGATGCGGAGCGAACTGGCGGACGAGATCGGCTGAACCCACAGCCAGCAGGATGAATCCGGCGACGATCATGCGCCCGTCCCTCTCAGTGCGGCGACCCCTTCGATGAGGGCTGCGCTGCCGGCGTTTCGCAACGACTTCGAGACGCTGGGCTGCGATATGCCCTCTTCGGCCGCGAGGTCGTGCTGCGATCTGCCGATCAGGCGTCCGTAGGTCAGGCGGCGTTCACGCTCGTTCATCGACCCGACCAGCTCGTCGCGGACGAGGAGGTAGGCGTTCGATGCGGCGATCACGCTGTCCATGACCTCATCCTGCCCGGGAGCACCGACAATCCACGTGCGCGTGCGCGGCACGGTGCGACTCTCCCTCGCGTGCACGGTCTCGATCGCGGCGCGCGCCGCGTACCACCCCGGTCCGTCGGCGAGTTCGCCGTGCACGGAGTCGACCGAGCGCACGTCACCGATGCCGATCCCGAACCGGAAGGCGATACCGTCGGGAAGCGCGAGCTGGATCATGAGCAGCGAGACCATCGCGTCCGGGAGTTCGAGGTAGACGCCCTGCTGCTCATCCCCTACCGTGGGCGTCAGCGCATGATGCGCGAGGGGCAGCTGCTGCTCGACGCGAGCGATCGTGTCGTCGAGGATGCGCTGCGCCGCCGACCGATCGTCGAGCTGACGAGAGCCCACGATGTCGGCGAGTACGGCGATGACCATGTGATAACCGTATCACGAATACCTTTCATTTATGCCCTATTTGGTTATAGCATGGGAACATGCCTGAATCAGACATCATCCCCTGGGCCGAAGGCTCCTGGACCCACGAACCCGCTCACCTCGCCGTCGACGACGACCACCTGGACGCGACCGCCGTCGAAGGCAGCGACGCCTGGCGGCACACCGCCTACGGATTCGTGCACGACACCGAGCACGCGCTGCTCGCTCCCCTCGCGGTGGGCAAGGCGATGGACGTATCGTTCCGCGCGCCGTGGGACGGACAGTTCGACCAAGCCGGCGTCTTCGTGCGCATCGACGACGAGCACTGGATCAAGGCCGGCGTCGAGTACGCCGATGGACACCTGGGGCTCGGGGCCGTCGTCACCGACGTCCGCTCGGACTGGTCGGTCGGCTACGTCGACGAATGGCACGGCAGCGAGATCACGGTCCGCGTGAGCCGCTGGTCGGACGCCGTGATCGTGCGTGCACGCGCGGGCGAGGGCGAATGGCGCCTGGTGCGGGTGGCACCGTTCGACGGCACGGCGACAGCATCCGCCGGCCCGTTCCTCGCGGGCCCCACCCGCTCCGGACTCGTCGTCCGCTTCACCCGCTGGACGCGCTCGGCTGCAGACGTCGCACTGCACTGAGCGCCACGGACGCCCACCCACGGAGCGAACGCTCCACAAAGCGCTGAACGGCCCGCGGACACTCTCGACGAGAGCTCTGCGGGCCGTTCTGCGATCATGCCGATCGCCGCGCTTCGGATGCCGTCGGCTAGAGACCCAGAGCGTGCGCGGCGGCCTGTGCTCTCGCGACCAGTTCTGCACGCTGCTCGGCGACCCGGACAGGAGCCGTTCCGCCGACACCCGTGCGCGAGGCCACGGATCCTTCGATCGTCAGCACCTCGCGCACCTCGGGCGCCAGATGGGGCGACACCGAGATCAGCAGCTCATCGGAGGCGTCTTCGAGGCCGATGCCCTGCTCTTCGCAGGCACGCACCAGCGCGCCGGAGATCTCGTGGGCGTCACGGAACGGCACGCGGCGCTTCACGAGCCACTCGGCGACGTCGGTCGCGAGCGAGAAGCCCTGGGGCGCAAGAGCGGCCATGCGCTCGGTGTCGAAGCGCAGCGTCGCGATCATCCCCGCGAAAGCAGGGAGCACGACCTCGAGGGTCTGCACCGAGTCGAAGACCGGCTCCTTGTCCTCCTGCAGATCGCGGTTGTATGCGAGCGGAAGTCCCTTGAGCGTCGCCATCAGCCCCGACAGGTTGCCGATCAGGCGCCCCGACTTGCCGCGAGCGAGCTCCGCGATGTCGGGGTTCTTCTTCTGCGGCATGATGCTCGAGCCGGTCGAGTACCCGTCATGCAGGGTGACGAAGCCGAACTCGCGAGTGTTCCAGAGGATGATCTCCTCGCTCAGACGCGAGATGTCGACCCCGGTCATCGCCGTGATGAACGCGAATTCGGCGACGACGTCACGCGCCGAGGTCCCGTCGAGCGAATTCTCGGCCGGGCGGTCGAGTCCGAGCTCCGACGCGACCAGCGCGGGATCGAGGCCGAGCGTCGAGCCCGCGAGCGCCCCCCCGCCGTAGGGTGACACACCGGCGCGACGACGCCAGTCGACGAGGCGCTCGAGCTCGCGCACGAGCGGCCAGCCGTGGGCCTGCAGGTGATGTGCGAGGAGCACCGGCTGCGCGTGCTGCAGGTGCGTGCGTCCGGGCAGGATCGCGTCGGGGTGAGCCTCCGCCTGTGCGACGAGGGCGTCGATGACGCGCAGGAGGTCTCGCGCGATCACCCGGGCATGGTCGATCAGGTACATCCGCACGAGTGTGGCGATCTGATCGTTGCGGCTGCGGCCGGCACGAAGACGTCCGCCGAGCTCGGGCCCGAGCTCGGCGATCAGAGCCTGCTCGAGAGCTCCGTGCACGTCCTCATCCGAGGGGATGGGCTGCAGCGTGCCGTCGGCGACCTTGCGCGCCACGGCATCGAGCCCCTCGTGCATCTTCGCCGCCTCGTCGGGCTCGAGGTATCCGGCGGCCGCGAGCGCCGTCGCGTGGGCGTGGGATCCGGCGATGTCGTACGGTGCGAGCACCCAGTCGAAGTGCGTCGAGCGGCTGAGCTCGACCAGCTCGGGCGAGGGTCCGCTCGCGAAGCGAGCACCCCACAGTGCACCTTCGTTCGTGCCTTCGTTCTTCGAGTCGGCCATCATGCGTCCTTCTTGTCGAGCAGCCACACGAGGAGTGCCTTCTGCGCGTGGAGACGGTTCTCCGCCTCATCCCAGACGACGCTCTGCGGTCCGTCGATGACTTCGGAGTCGACCTCGTACCCTCGGTCGGCGGGGAGGCAATGGATGAAGATGGCCTCGGAGTCGGCGATCTCCATCGTCTCGGGCGTCACCTTGTAGCCACCGAGATCACGAATGCGTGCGAGCTTCTCCTCTTCCTTGCCCATCGACACCCAGGTGTCGGTGACCACGACGTCCGCCCCGGCCGCGGCTTCGACGGCGTCGGTGTAGAGAGTGATGGACCCACCGGTCTCGGCCGCACGGCGGTCGGCGGCCTCGACGACGTCCGCGCGCGGCGCGTAGTCGGCGGGCGAGGCGATGCGCACGTGCATGCCCGCCGTCACACCCGCCAGCGCGTAGGAGTGAGCCATGTTGCTCTGGCCGTCCCCGAAGAAGGTCAGCGTGAGGCCCTTCAGGTCTCCCTTGTGCTCGCGGATCGTGAGCAGGTCGGCGAGCAGCTGACACGGGTGGAAGTCGTCGGAGAGCGCGTTGACGACGGGCACCGTGGTGCCGGCGGCCATCTCCTCGAGACCTGCCTGCGCGTACGTGCGCCAGACGATCGCCGCGACCTGACGCTCGAGCACCCGCGCGGTGTCGGACGGAGTCTCCTTGCCGCCCAGCTGACTGCTCGCGGTCGAGATGATCAGGGGCGAGCCTCCGAGGTCGGCGATGCCCACCGCGAAGGAGACCCGTGTGCGGGTCGACGACTTGTCGAAGATCACTGCGACCGTCTGCGGGCCGGCGAGGGCCTTGTTCGCCCAGCGGTCCTTCTTCAGCTCGATGGCGAGATCGAGGATCTCCGCCTGCTCTGCGGGGGTCAGATCGTCGTCACGCAGCAGGTGGCGGGTCATGCGAGGGCCTTTCCGGATTCGGTGAGGGATGCCTGGACGTCGGCGAGCGACGCGGCGAAGAGCTCACGGAACTCGGCGAGTTCGGCGTCTCCGATGGTGAGTGCCGGCGCGATGCGCACGGTCTCGGGGTTGGCTGCGTTGACGATGAGACCGCGCTCCTGAGCAGCGGCGACCACGTCGTTCGCGACGGGGGCGCCGAGCGCCACTCCGATCAGGAGCCCTCGACCACGGATTCCCGTGACGAGAGGCGAACCGATCCCGGAGATGATCTCGCGGATCTCGTCGCCACGGCGGGCGGCGTTGTCGACGAGCCCCGCGCTCTCGATCTCCGAGAGCACTGCGTCGGCGACAGCGGTCGCGAGCGGGTTGCCCCCGAAGGTGGAACCGTGCGACCCCGGTGTGAAGAGCGAGCTCGCGGCGCCGTACGTGACGAGCGCGCCGATCGGGAAGCCGCCGCCGATGCCCTTCGCGAGCGTGATGGCGTCGGGGGTGATGCCCTCGTGGCTGAAACCGAACCAGGCGCCCGTGCGCCCTGCACCGGTCTGGATCTCATCGACGATGAGCAGCGCCCCGTGCTTCAGCGTGAGAGAGCGAGCGGCCTGCAGGTATCCGTCCGGCAGCTCGACCACACCGGCCTCACCCTGGATCGGCTCGACGATGACGGCTGCGACGCGGTCGTCGATCGCGTCCTCGAGCGCCTCTATCGTCGCGGGGATGTGCTCGACGCCCCCGGGCATCGGCTCGAAAGGCGCGCGCATCGACGCCTTCGCTGTGAGCGCGAGCGACCCCATGGTGCGTCCGTGGAAGCCGTTCTCGAGAGCGATGATGCGCGGCTTCTCGGTTCCGCCATGCAGACGGGCGAGCTTGAACGCGGCCTCGTTCGCCTCGGCGCCCGAGTTCGAGAAGAACACCCGACCGTCGATACCGGCGCCGGCGAGGCGCTTGAGCCGAGCGGCGAGCGCGAGCTGCGAGGGCGTGGCGAAGTAGTTGGACACGTGCGCGAGAGTCGCCGCCTGCTTCGAGACCGCCTCGACGAACACCGGATGCGCGTGACCGAGCGAGGTCACGGCGATGCCGGCGAGGAAGTCGAGGTGACGCTTGCCCTCGGAGTCCCAGAGATACGAGCCCTCACCGCGGGTGAGCATGGCCAGTCGAGGCCCTGCGTTGAGGACCAGATCGCTCGCTGCGTCATCCTGCCAGTTGCTCATGCCTTCACTCCTGCGCTTCCCATGACCACTTCTGTTCCGATTCCCTTGCTGGTGAAGAGTTCGACGAGCACCGAGTGCGGCACGCGTCCGTCGATGATCGCGGCGGCATCGACGCCGCCCTCGATAGCGTCCAGGCAGGCCTTCATCTTCGGGATCATGCCTGACTCGAGGGTCGGCAGCATCTCGATGAGAGCGTCCGAGGTGAGGTGCGACACGAGAGAGTCGCGGTTGGGCCAGTCTGCGTAGAGGCCTGGTACGTCCGTGAGGATGACGAGCTTGCGAGCGTTGAGCGCCACCGCGAGGGCGGCCGCCGCAGCATCCGCGTTCACGTTGAGCGACTGGCCGGGATGATCGAGGTCGGGCGCGATGCTCGACACGACGGGCACGCGTCCCGCCGCGAGGTGATCGAGCACGGGCGTCGGGTCGACCTCCACGACGTCGCCGACACGACCGAGATCGATCTCCTCGCCGTCGATCACGACACCGCGACGGCGCCCGCCGAACAGCCCCGCGTCTTCACCGCTGAGCCCGGTCGCGATCGGACCGTGCGAGTTGATCTTGGAAACGAGCTGCGGGTTCACCTGACCGGTGAGCACCATGCGCACCACGCTGATCGCCTCGGTGTTGGTGACGCGGTAGCCGCCCTTGAACTCGCTCGGGATCTCGAGGCGCTGCAGCATGTCGGAGATCTGCGGTCCGCCTCCATGCACGACGACCGGCAGCACGCCGACGTAACGCAGGTAGGCGATGTCCTGTGCGAAGGCCTCCTGGAGCTCGTCCGAGACCATCGCATTGCCGCCGTACTTGACGACGACGATCTGATCGCGGAACTTCTTCAGCCACGGGAGCGACTCGATGAGCGTCGCGGCCTTGACGGCGGCGACGTCAGGCGTGGTGTCCTGGATATCGGTCATGAGGCGTAGGCGCTGTTCTCGTGCACGTAGTCGTGGGTCAGATCGTTGGTGAGGATCGTCGCAGTGGCCTCGCCGACCTTGAGGTCGATCACGAGGTGCGTGGCGCGAGGGGTGAGGTCGACCTCTTCTCGCGGACGGTCAGGGCCGCCCTCGCTGCACACGCGCACTCCGTTCATCCAGACATCCACGTCGTACGGGTCGAACTGGGCGCTCGTGGTGCCGATCGCGGCGAGCACGCGCCCCCAATTCGGGTCGTTGCCGAAGATGGCGGCCTTGAAGAGGTTGTTGCGAGCGACCGAGCGACCGACCTCGACGGCCTCGCCCTCGGTGGCGGCGTGCCGCACCTCGATGGTGATGTCGTGGCTCGCGCCCTCGGCGTCGCCCTGCAGTTTGACCGCGAGCTCGAGGCAGAGCTCGGCGAGGGCCGCCGAGAAGTGCTTGAGGTCGGGAGTCACCCCGGAGGCGCCGTTGGCGAGCAGCGTGACCTGGTCGTTGGTCGACATGCAGCCGTCGGAGTCGAGCCGATCGAAGGTCGTGCCCGTCGCGAACCGCAGTGCGGCGTCGGCCTCGAGAGGCTCGAGCACGGCATCCGTCGTGATGACCACGAGCATCGTCGCAAGGCCCGGTGCGAGCATGCCCGCGCCCTTCGCCATGCCGCCGATGGTCCAGCCGTCCCTGCTCACGACGGCGGTCTTCGAGACGCTGTCGGTGGTCATGATGGCCTCAGCCGCGACCTCGCCACCGTCGGCCGACAGCTCGGCGATCGCCTGCTCGGTGCCCGCGAGCACCTTGCCGCGGAAGACCTCGTCGCCCACGCCGATCAGGCCCGTCGAGCAGATGAGCACGTCGCCGGCGCTGACGCCGAGCAGCTCGGCCGCCTTCTCGGCGGTCTGGTGCGTCGTCTGGAAGCCGAAGCTGCCGGTGAAGCAGTTCGCTCCCCCGGAGTTGAGCACGACGGCCTCTACGACACGGTCCGCCACCGCCTGCTGCGACCAGATGATCGGGTTGGCCTTGGCACGGTTGCTCGTGAACACGGCGGCGCCGACCTTGCGCGGGCCGCGGTTGACGACCACGGCGACATCGGGCTTGCCGGTCGACTTGAGGCCGGCGGCGACTCCGGCCGCCTCGAATCCTGCGGGGGCGGTGACGCTCACGGTGCGACTCCGTTCGCTGAGAGGGCGCGGGACTCGGGAAGTCCCAGCGCGAGGTTCATGGACTGGATGGCAGCGCCTGCGGTGCCCTTGACGAGGTTGTCGACGGCGGTGACCACGGTCACGCGGTTCGCGGCACGATCGATCGCGAGACCGATCAGCGCGGTGTTGGCGCCGAGGACATCTGCCGTGCGCGGGAACTGACCGGCGGGCAGCAGCTGCACGAACGTCTCGTCACCGTAGGCGTTCTCCCACGCAGCCCGGATCTCCGCGTCGCTGACGCCATCGACGATCGGTGCGGTCGAGGTGGCGAGGATTCCCCGCGACATCGGAACGAGCACAGGGGTGAAGGAGATGCGGATGCCGTCGGGGGCTGCACCGGATGCCGCGGCGAGCGCCTGGCGGATCTCGGGGATGTGCCGGTGGGTGCCGCCGACCGCATAGGGGTTTGCACTGCCGAGGATCTCGCTCGCGAGCAGGTTGGTCTTCAGGCTCTTCCCCGCACCAGAGGGACCGACGGCGAGCACCGACACGATGTCTCCCGGGTCGATCACACCTGCGGCGACGCCCGGCGCGAGGCTCAGACTCACGGTCGAGGCGTTGCAGCCGGGCGCGGCGATCCGCTTCGCATCGCGCAGCGTCTCGCGCTGCTTGACACCGCCGACGAGGAGCTCGGGGACACCATAGGCCCAGGGCTCGTGGAAGTCACCGCCGTAGAAGGCATCCCACGAGTCCTGCGACGTGAGTCGGTGGTCCGCTCCCGCATCGATCACGAGCGGGGTGTCGCCGAGCGCGTCCGTGTACTGCCCGGACTGTCCGTGCGGCAGGGCGAGGAACACGATGTCATGCCCGGCGAGTGTCTCGGGTGTGGTGTCCTGCAGGGTGAGGTGCGCGAGCGACCGCAGGTGCGGCTGATGCTGCACGAGCGGCTGGCCGGCGTTCGAGTGAGCCGTCACGGTGCGGATCTCGATGTCGGGATGAGACGCGAGGAGGCGCAGGATCTCGCCGCCCGCATAGCCGGATGCGCCGGAGACGGCGACGGAGTACGTCATGCTTCTACCTTAACGGTCGGACCCCTCGTCGAACGCGGGGTGCAGTGTCGGGAACCGGGGCGGCGACACCGGCACTCGACCGCCGTGCGTACGCAGGCAGAAGCGCAGGGTCGCCTAGAGTCGGCGGCCGCTGCGGCGTCGGCGCACGGCGATGACGCTCGGAGCGAGCGTCAGAGTAGCGGTGGCGGCCGAAGGCATGCCGCGACGATAGCGCGCTCGTCGCGGCATGCGCAAATCCGGTCCGTCATGCAGAGGCAGCAGATGCGAACGGTGCGGCGAAGAAGGCGAGCTCGTGGGCGCTCGACACCTCGAAGGCGCGCAGCATCCGATCCCGTGCGGCCGGGGCGGCGGTCGCCGCGGCCGCCGAGGCCAGGGCGATCGCCTGATCCGTCGCATCCTCGAACGCCGGGTCCGCGTATGTCGCGAGCCAGGACGCGTACGGATGCCGGGGATCCTGCGCGTTCTCGCCGAACTCCCCCGCGTGCAGCCGCTGCCCGAGATCGGTGTAGAGCCAGAAGCACGGCAGCACCGCGGCGACGAGCTCGGCGTAATCACCGCCGAACGCCACGGAGCGCAGGTGGTCGAGGTACGCGACGGTCGCCGGAGCGGGAGCGACGGAGAACATCGCCGCATCCACACCCTCACCCGGGGTCAGCCACGATGCATGCAGCTCGAGTTCGCCGATGATCGCCCCCTCGGCGGAGCGCGCCCAGAACGCCTGCTCGAGCGGAGTCGGAGCGAGGCGTGAGGCTTCGGCGAGCACACGGGCGTACTCACGGAGGTACAGGGCGTCCTGCGCGAGGTAGAACAGGAACGGCTCCCGGGCGAGAGTGCCGTCGGCCAAGCCGCGGATGAAGGGGAGGTCGTCGATCCCCGCCCTCACGTCGGCCGTCCGCGCCCACCACTCGGCGCGGATCTGCTCCGGCGTCGGTCTCGTATCGAGCCCGCCGCGCTCCCACAGACCCGAGAAGTGGCTGACCGGTCCGTGACCACGTCCGACGCGCAGCGCCGCGCTCTCGCGCAGTGCCTCACGCAGCCATGCCCGGGTCGAGGCGACGGCATCGACGGCCGTCTCGCCGCGAGCCAGAAGTGTGGCCAGCGCCGACGAGAGCGAGCACCCCGTGCCGTGGGTGTTCGCGGTGCGGATCCGACGGCCCGGGAACTCGCGCCGCACGCCCCGTGCAGCGTCCACGAGCGCATCGGGGACGTCGTCCCCGTCAAGGTGCCCGCCCTTGACGAGAACCGCCACCCCGGTCGCCGTCGACAGGTCTTCCGCTGCGGCGAGCGCGTCGCCCCATCCCGAGATCATCCGCCCGGCCAGCACGGCGAGCTCGCCGAGGTTGGGAGTCACGACGTGCGCACGCCGGAGCAGCTCGCGCAGTGCCGCCTCGGCATCCTGGTCGAGCAGCCGGTCGCCGCTGGTGGCGACCATGACGGGATCGAGGACGACGATCGGCGGCCGAACGGCATCGAGCCAGTCGGCGACAGTGCGGATGACATCGGCGTTCGCGAGCATCCCGATCTTGACCGCATCGACGACGATGTCGTCGGAGATCGCGTCGAGCTGCTCCCGCAGGAAGGTCGCGGGTGGCACGTGAACACCCCGCACGCCGGTGGTGTTCTGGGCGGTCAGCGCGGTGAGCGCAGCCATGCCGTAGCCGCCGTTCGCCGCGATCGACTTGAGGTCGGCCTGGATCCCCGCTCCGCCGGACGGGTCACTCCCGGCGATGCTGAGCACCCGCGGTGTACCCGCCGCGCGCCAGCGACGCACGAACGCCTCTGCGGTCTCGGCCGGGTCCGCGGCCGCGCACAGCGCCGAGACCACGGCGAGGCCGGCCGCCCCCGCAGCCCGCAGCCGCTCGGTGTCGTCGATGCCCACCCCTCCGATCGCCACGCACGGGAGCACGGTCGTCGCGACGAGGGCACGGAAGCCCTCGACGCCGAGGGCCGGCGGGTGGTCGGGTTTGGTGCTGGTGGGGCGGATGACGCCGACGCCCAGATAGTCGACTGTGCCGGGCGGCAGCGCGCGCACAGCCTCGAAGTGCTTCCGGCTGTTCGCCGTGAGGCCGATGAGCGCCTCGGCGCCGAGAGCTTCGCGCGCGCGCAGCACCGACGCATCCCCCTGCCCGAGATGCACGCCATCGACCCGCGCGCCCTGCTCCCGCGCGGCGAGGGCAGCGTCCAGGCGGTCGTTCACGACCAGCAGTGCACGACCGTCGATCACGCGGGAGAGCTCGACGAGCTGCGCCGTGGTCTCGGCATCCGTCGCCGTCTTGTCCCGCAGCTGCACGATCCGGACACCCCCGTCGACGGCACGACGGACGGTCTCGACGACACCGCGTTCCCCGCAGAGGTCCGGGTCGGTGACCAGATACAGCGAGAGATCCGCGATCACAGTGCACGCTCCTCGACGCGTGCCGCATCCGCGAGGTCGTGCGGCTGCAACGCGGCGAGTGCGTCGAGGAGTTCGACCGCGAAACTGCCGGGACCCGAAGCCCGTGCGGCGGCGTGCTCTGCGGCGATCGTGTAGACGAGGTTCGCGGAGGCGACGGCGGTCAGCGCATCTGTCCCGGCTGTGCGCGCGACCCCCAGGAACGCGGCCATGACGGCACCCAGTGCGCACCCGCCGCCGGTGACCCTGGTGAGCAGTTCGTCGCCGTTCGCGATCCGTATGACACGGCGACCGTCGGTGATCAGGTCCACCGGTCCCGAGACAGCGACGACGGAACCGTGACGGGCGGCGAGCGCGAGGGCGGCGTCGGAGGCGGCATCCGTGGTGTCGGTGGCATCGACCCCACGACCTCCGGCAGTGAGGCCTGCGAGGGCGAGGATCTCGGAGGCGTTCCCGCGGATCGCCGTCGGGCGGGAGGCGACGAGGTCGTGCGCGAGCGCGGTGCGCACGGGCAGGGAACCGATCGCGACCGGATCGAGCACCCAGAGAGTACCCGCGGCGGCGGCACCGGCGACGGCTTCGAGACTCGCGGCCCGCTGCTCGGGGGTCGGAGTCCCGAGGTTGATCAGCACGCCGGACGCGACGCCCGCGAAGGGACCCGCCTCGTCGACGATGTCGACCATCGCGGGTGCTGCCCCGAGAGCCAGCAGCACGTTGGCTGTGAAGCCCGTGACGACGGTGTTGGTGATGCAGTGGGTCAGCGGTGGTGACTCACGGAGCGCGGACAGCAGCTCGGCGGCCGAGGCCGCGAGGTTCGATTCGGATTCTGGACGCAGACGATCGCTCAATGCGACATCCCTTCGCTAGTACGAACTAGATCAGGTTCGACGGGTCTGTTCTCAGCCGCGGATGCGGCACCCCGTGTCACTGCTCGAAGTCTAGCGACGCCCCACGGTCATCCTCGTCGCTGCAGCAGCTCGAGTTCCTCGGCGCGGGTGAGGCCGGCGCGCCGGTCGCGGTCGATCCCTCGCTCCTGCTCGTCGGCGATGACGGCCGCGACGGTCTCGTCGAGCGGTCGCAGGGTGCCGCCTGCGGCGCGATACCGGGCGTTGGTGCGGGTCATGAAGCCGGTCATGTCGGCGGGCAGCCACAGGGGCAGCGAACGCTCCCCCGCCCAGTACTCGACGCCGTTCTCAATCAGCCATTCGTCATCGACCATCACCGTGTCGCCACGATGTCCGGTGCTCCGTCGCACGGTCGCGAGCACCTCGGCGAGCGGATGCCGGTCACCGATCGCGTTGACCACACCGATGGCGCGCGTGGTGGCGACGAACTCCGAGAGATCGTCGACGTCGATCACCTGCACGTCGCGCCCCTCGGTGCGCGGAAGCAGAACGGGTCCATCGACCGCGCGTGCGAAAGCCGCAGCCCAGTATCCGAAGCGATCGCTCGGGTCGCCTTCGCCGACGATCAGCCCGGGGCGCACGATCAGCGCTCGCTCGCCCAGCCCGCGCACGGCGTTCTCGGCCGCGACCTTCTGCGCGCCGTACTCGTACTCGTCACCGGGCTCCGCCGGCGAGTGCACGGCCGCCGTCTCATCGGCTCCCACCGCCGTGTCGTCGGAGTACACGGACATCGACGAGACGTAGGTCCAGCGGGCGGCCCGTTCCCCGAGCACGGCCACCGCCGCCTCGACGTGAGCGGCAGTCGACGAGATGTCGATCACGTGGTCCCAGTCCCGACCCGACACGGCATCGTACGCCGTGGGATCCTCCCGGTCGGCCAGCGCGAGGCTCGCTCCCTCGGGAGACGGACGTCCGCCCCGGGCGAGGCACATCACGGTCGCTCCGTTCACCAGCATCCGTCGGGCGATCCGGCTCGACAACCAGCCCGTTCCACCGAGGATCAGCACATCTGTCATGCACCCATGGCATCAGCATCCGTCTGTGAGGGGAAGTGCCTTCCGCTCACGGCGGATACCTGGTTCAGCGCGTGCGCAGGTCGGACAGCCCTGTCAGCTCCGGGACGGTCCACGAGGGATCCGGGCGCCACTCGCGCCATTCCTCGGCGAACGGCCAGTCTGCATCACGGAACGACTCGATCGCCGCGTCCGCGTGCCGCTCGATCTGCGCCGCCTGCTCGGATGTGAGGCGGCCTTGCTCGACGGCCGCGATCAGCTCGTCCTCGTCTTTCAGATGCACTCGACCGTCCGGCTCGATCTCCACGTCGAGGATGTGGTCGGACGAATAGGTGTCGTGGTCGGTGCGCAGATGCGCGTTCTCGAGGTTCACGTACCAGCCGGCGAAGTCCCAGTCCGAACCGCTCACGTCGCTCCAGAAGAGCCACACCGACCACGCGGCGCCTGCGGGGGCGATCCTCAGGATGCCGTTGCCCCACCACTCCTCCACGATTCGCGTCCGCGGCTCCAGCCATCGTCGATCGAGCGGAACCGTCCGGACGCGCTCGCCTGCAGGAGTGCCCTGCCCTTCCTGGAGGGTTCCGGGCGCGAGCCAGGCGACGAGGCCGTGCTCATCGTCGCGGACCACTCGCATGGGCGTGATCGTCGACGCGTCTCCGGGCTGCCAGCCCGGCTTCCGGTAGTGCCAGGCGATCTGATCGCCCGGTTCGAGGAAGGGCGCCTCGCCCATCGGTCGGACACCGTCGGGAACCGCCGCAGGCGTGCTGTGGGGAAGGATGCTCATCACGACACGCTACCTCGGGCGCCCGCGGGATTCGGGTCGGCTCGGCGGGGCGATCGCATCCGGATCCGACGCCGCGACCATCGCTTCGCGAACCGCTTGCCCTCGGGTGCGGCTCGCGAAGCGATGGGTCAGTCGCGCAGAGTCGCGCCGAAGCGCTCGGCCGTGACAGCGACGCCCGCGAGCTTCGCCTCCGTCGCCTCCGCCGCGGTCAGCGTGCGGTCGTCCGCGCGGAACCGCAGCGCGAAGGTGAGACTCTTCTGCCCCTCGGCGACACCGTCGCCGCGGTAGTCGTCGACGAGTCGGATCGCCTCGAGGAGAGCGCCGGCGCCTTCTTCGAGTGCGGCACGGACGGCGCCCGCGGGCACATCGGCGCCCAGCACCAGCGACACATCCTGCGTCGCCGCCGGGAAGGTCGACAGTGACGCGGCGACAGCACGGCCTCCCCCGAGAGAGAGGATGCCGTCGAGGTCGATCTCGAGCACGGTCGCGCGACCCGGCAGGTCGGCGCCCGCTGCGACGTCGGGGTGAAGCTCTCCGACGTATCCGACCTCGACGTCGCCGACCACGAGTACGCCGGTGCGGCCGGGGTGCAGTGCCGCGCGTTCGCTCTGCGCCACATCGATGTCCACGCCGGCAGCAGCCGCGATGACACGAGCGGCGTCCAGCGCCTCCGACAGTCCGGACGGCTCGGCGGGGCGGCCGGGCTGTCGTGCGACGATGTTGCCCGTGAACAGTGCCGCGACGTGGCGGTGCTGCGGCGGGATCGACGCGTTCAGCGCGGCGAGGGTCTCGTCCGACGGACGGACGCCGAGCGGCGGAACCTCATCGGTGCCGTACTCGACACCGGGCTCGGGCAGGAACACGACTCCGGTCTCGAACAGCGCGAGGTCGGTGAGGCCGCGCGAGATGTTGCGGTGCGCGGTCTGCAGCAGCCCGGGGATGAGCGAGCGACGCAGGAACGGAGCGGAGCCGTCGAGCGGGTTCGCGAGCCGGATGCTGGGCAGGTGCTCTCCCGACGCCGAACCGTGCAGGTCGTTCTCGGCCTCGGTGGTGAAGGGGAACGAGGGCGTCTCGACGAGCCCCGCAGCCGCCAGTGCGTCGGCGACGCGACGGCGCCCCTGCTGGTGCGGCGTCAGGCCACGGCCGGAGGGAGGCGTCGGCAGCACCGACGGAATGCGGTCGAGGCCGTGGATGCGCGCCACTTCTTCAGCGAGCGACCACTTGTCGGTGAGGTCGGGGCGCCAGGTCGGCGGGATCACGGTCCAGCCGGCATCCGCCTCGGTGACCTCGGCGCCGATCGTCGTGAGCGCACCGACGATCTCGTCGTCGGAGTAGTCGACGCCGATGAGCCCCTGCACGAATCCTCTCGGCAGCTCGATGTCGGCGACGAAGACCTCGGCGAACAGCGCGCCGCCCTCTTCGGTGAGCGTGCCCCCGGCGAACTCCACCATCAGGTCGGCGGCCCGACGAGCGGCGACGAAGGGAACGAGCGGGTCGACGCCCCGCTCGAAGCGCTTTGACGCCTCGCTCGGGAGCTTGTGCCGACGTGCGGTGCGAGCGATCGTCACGGGGTCGAACGTCGCCGCCTCGATCAGCACATTGTGCGTGGTGTCGCTCATCTCGGTGGTGCCGCCGCCCATCACGCCGGCAAGACCGATCGGTCCCGACCCATCGGTGATGAGCAGGTCCTCGACATGGAGCTTTCGCTCCTGGCCGTCGAGAGTCGTCATCTTCTCGCCAGGGGTCGCGCGGCGCACCGTGATGCCACCGGCGAGCTTGTCGAGGTCGTATCCGTGCAGCGGCTGGCCGAGCTCGAGCATCACGTAGTTGGTGATGTCGATCAGGATGCCGAGCGAGCGCATGCCGGCGAGCGACAGGCGCGCGATCATCCACGGCGGGGTCGGGCGCGACGGGTCGACATCGCGGACGACACGGGTGACGAACTCGCTCGCGCCGACGCGGCCGCGCACGGGGGCGGCGTCGTCGACGATCGCGGTGTGACCGGTTCCGGGCTGGAGCTCGGCGAAGTCTCGCTCCGCCGGGTCGCGGAATGTCGCTCCGGTGGCATGCGAGTATTCGCGCGCGACGCCGCGGAGCGAGAACGCGTACCCGCGGTCGGGCGTCACGTTGATCTCGACCGCGACATCGTCGAGACCGAGCAGGCTGATCGCGTCGGTGCCCACCGGGGCGTCGATTCCGAGATCGGCGAGCACGAGGATGCCGTTGTGCTCGTCGCCCAGACCCAGTTCACGCGCCGAGGCGATCATGCCGTCGGACACATGACCATAGGTCTTGCGTGCGGCGATCGGGAACGGCCCGGGCAGCACAGCACCGGGCAGGGTCACCACGACCTTGTCGCCGGCGACGAAGTTGTGCGCTCCGCAGACGATCCCGCGGATGCCGCCGTTCGCCTCGCCGACGTCGACCTGGCACCAGTTGATCGTCTTGCCGTTCGACTGGGGCTCGCCCTCGAGGGAGACCACCTGTCCGACCACCACGGGACCCGAGATCTCGAAGCGGTGGATGTCCTCTTCCTCGAATCCGACGGTGACCATCGCCGCCAGAACGTCCTCGGGCGTCGCATCCGCTGCCAGATCGACGTATTCACGCAGCCACGAAAGCGGGACGCGCATCACACCACCATCCCGTACTGCTCGCTGAAACGGACATCGCCCTCTGCCATGTCCCGCATGTCCTGCACATCACTGCGGAACATGAGTCCGCGCTCCACCCCCATGCCGAACGCGAAGCCGCTGTACACGTCGGGGTCGATCCCGGCCGCGCGGAGCACGTTCGGGTTGATCATGCCGCAGCCGCCCCACTCGATCCATCGGGCGCCGCCCTTGAAGGTCGGGTGCCACAGGTCGAGCTCGGCGGACGGCTCGGTGAAAGGGAAGAAGTTCGTGCGGAAGCGCGTCTTCGCCTCCGGCCCGAAGAGCTGGCGCGCGACATGGTCGAGCGTGCCCTTGAGGTGCGCCATCGAGATGCCCTTGTCGACGACCAGGCCTTCGAACTGCGTGAAGACGGGGAGGTGCGTCGCATCGAACTCGTCGGTGCGGTAGACGCGACCGGGGCAGAGCACGTAGATCGGCACGTCGCGCTCCAGCATCGAGCGCACCTGCACGGGGCTCGTGTGCGTGCGCATCACGAGGTGCCGCGAGGGCGGGTCGACGTAGAAGGTGTCCTGCTCCTGGCGAGCGGGGTGGTCGACGTCGAAGTTCAGGGCGTCGAAGTTGAACCACTCGTGCTCGAGCTCAGGCCCTTCCGCGATCTCCCAGCCCATGCCGACGAAGATGTCGGAGATCTGCTCGCTGAGCAGGGTCAGCGGATGCCGAGCACCGACGCGCGTGCGGGAAGGAACAGCGGTGATGTCGATGCGCTCGGATTCGAGACGCGCGGCGACCTCGGCGGCGGCCAGCTCCTCCTCCTTCGCGGCGAGGGCCTTGGTGACCTGGCCGCGCCCCTGGCCGACGAGCTTGCCGAAGGCCGCTTTGTTCTCAGGAGCCACCTGCCGCATCGAGGCGTTCAGGACGGCGAGCGGAGAGCCGTCAGCGACGTGAGCGGCTCTCGCCGCCTTCAGCTCGGTGGTATCGGCTGCTGCGGCGATCGCTTCGAGCGCGGCCGCGACGGCGGCTTCGACCGCTTCCGGGGTGATTTCGGGAGACTCAGACACGAGACAGGAGTCTACCGGGGCCGTGGACTGCTCCTACCTCAGTGCCAGGGTCAGAGCGGGCCGAACATCGGCACCGCGGTTCGGGGCACCCAGGTGACCCGATCGCGCTCGAGCGCCGCCGCGAGTTGCTGGTCTCGTTTCACCTCGCGGCGCAGCGTCTGCCGTCCCCGACCGATGATCGCGGCCGGGATCACGAACGCCGAGACGAGCACGAGTGCGACGCCGGCGTCGAGCACGAGGAGCGGCACCGGATCGACCGAGGAGACGATCCCGGGGATCAGGAAGACGTTGATCGCACCGAAGAGGCTCGCCGCGGCGACGAGGCCGCCTCCGAGCGAGCCGGCGCCCCGAGTCGTGTACGACGTGCCGGGCTTCGGCAGCCAGCGTCTCACGCGTGCGAGGAACAGACCGGAAGCGGCGGCGATGAGGCCGCCGACGATCATCGTCGGCACATACGCGGATGCCGGGGCGCCTACCGCCAGCAGGACCGCACCGAGGACCACGGCTGACGAGCCGATCGCCAGGAACGATGCCCACATGCCTCGACGCATCGCTCGTGCATCGGCGATCTCACGCAGCCGGGACCGCCACTCCGACCCATGCAACGCGGCCAGATCGGCATCCAGCCACTCCGCGAGCGTTCGGCTCGTCGCAGACGGATAGGCGGAGACGGGTTCGACTTTCACGGCCACAAGCCTGTCAGACGATCAGATCGCGCCGCCCCCGCCCGCGGTGCCATCCAGACCGCTGCCGCGACGCTGCAGAGTTATGAGCTCGGTGTCGGTGCCATCTCCGTGCTGACGGGGGTCTGCCGCCGCTTGGATCGCCTTGACCTTCGGCGAACGACGGGTGCTGATCTCCACCCACTTCGCGATGCCCGAGAGGATGAGGCACATGATGATGTAGATGCCGCCGATGACGAAGGCGGACTGCAGGATCGGGCGACCCTGCTGCGACGTCAGCTGCTTCGCGTAGTACAGCAGCTCGGGGTAGGTGATGATGAATCCGAGCGCGGTGTCCTTCATCGTCACGACCAGCTGGGCGACGATCACCGGGAGCATCGCCCGGATCGCCTGCGGCAGCAGGATGAGACGCATGACGCCGCTCTTGCGGAGTCCGATCGCGTAACCGGCCTCTTTCTGCCCTCGGGGCAGGGACTCGATACCGGCCCGGAGCACTTCTGCGAGCACGGAGCCGTTGTATGCCATCAGCGCGATGACGACCGCCCAATACGGGTCCATCTTGATGCCGACCACGGGAAGCCCGTAATAGAGCAGCATCATGAAGACGAGCACCGGCACGGCACGGAACAGCTCGGTGATCGCAGTCACCGGGATCCGTACCCAGGCGTGCTCCGAGAGGCGCCCGATCGCGAGCACGAACCCGACGACGATGCTGAGCACCGCCGCCAGGGCGAACGCGGCGAGCGTGTTGCCCAGCGCCTTGAAGATGCCCATCCAGACGTTGGAGAACGTGAACACGAACCACTTCTCAGCCGAGAACTGCCCCGTCTCCACCATCCGAAGGACGATGAAGCCGACAGCGACCAGGACGAGGACGATGGTGGCGACCGCGATGACCCGGTTGCGGGCGATCGCCCGGGGTCCGGGGACGTCGTACAGTACAGAGCTCATCGCGCGATCCTCCATCGGTTCTCGAGATATCGCTGCAGCCAGCTCAACAGCAGCACCAGGGCGACGAACACCACCGCGACCCAGAGGAGGACCTCCATAGGGTTGCCGGGGCGGTCGGCCGAGTCGTTGATCGTCGACCGCAGCGCCGCGAGCTCGGCGACCGAGAATCCGGCTGCGACGGTCGTGTTCTTGAGCAGAGCGATGAAGACGCTCATCATCGGCGGAACCACCGATCGGAAGGCCTGCGGGAGGATCACAAGGCCCATCACCTGGCCGAAAGGCAGCCCGATCGCTCGAGCGGCCTCAGCCTGGCCGACCGGCACCGTGTTGATTCCGGCTCTCAGCACCTCGGCGACATACGTCGCCGTGTAGATGCCGATGGCGAGGATGCCGAGCACGAGGTTCGACAGATCGGGAAGCCCGAGTTGCGGGTAACCGAAGATGAAGAAGAAGAAGACGAGGGTGAGCGGGGTGTTGCGCACGGTGTTCACGTACACCGTGCCGACGCCGCGCGCGATGGGCACCGGGGAGACACGCATCGCCCCGACGATGAGGCCCAGGATCAGCGCGATGATCCCGCCGGCGAAGAACACGATCAGCGTGTTGCTGATCGCCTGTCCCCACAGGTCGAGGTTGCCGAAGATGACGTCCACGCCACCCTCCCTTCTTCAGAATGGGTGGGCGGCCCTCCCGAGGAGGGCCGCCCATGTCGATCAGTACGCGTCGACCTCGGGCTGCTCGACCTCGATGCCGCTGGAACCGAGGTTCGCGTCGAAGATCGCCTGCCAGATGTCGCCGTTGTCGGTGAAGAGCTCGTTGATGTGCGTGCGCAGCGCGTCGTCGCCCTTCGTGAGGCCGACACCGTAGCGCTCCTCGGTGAAGAGGCCGCCGGTGACCTTCACGTCGTCCGGGTACTGCGCTGCGTAGCCGATCAGGATCGCCTGGTCGGTGGTCACCGCGTCGACCTTGCCGTCGATGAGGTCCTGGACGCACGCGGAGTACAGGTCGTACTCCTGCGTCTTGATCTCGGGGAAGTTCGCCTTGATGTTCTGGATCGGCGTCGAGCCGGTCGCAGAGCAGACGGTCTTGCCGTTGAAGTCCTCGAGCGCCTCGGCGTCGTCAGCATCAGCGGCGACCAGGAGTCCCTGGCCGGTGATGAAGTACGGACCGGCGAAGTCGATGAGTTCCTTGCGCTTGTCGTTGATCGAATAGGTGCCGACGTAGTAGTCGATGTCACCGTTCGTGATCGCCTGCTCGCGGTTCGCCGAAGCGATCGGCTTGAACTCGATCTTGTCCTCGTCGTAGCCGAGCGAGGCGGCGATCCAGCGGGCGATGTCGACGTCGAAGCCGGTGCGCTCCCCCGTCGTCACGTCGAGGTAGCCGAGACCTGGCTGGTCCTCCTTGACGCCGACGACGACCTTGTCGCGCTCCTGGATGGCGTCGAACGTCGGGCTGCCCTCGAGCTGGACGTCCTCGGCGACCTCGAACCAGGTGGAGTCCTCGCCCTCGTCGCCGCCGGTTCCGGCGCCGGGGTCGGACGGGCTGCCGCTGTTGCAGGCGGTCAGCGCGAACAGTGCCACCGTCGCGATCCCGATTCCTGCCAGTGTGCGTGTGCGTCGCATGTGCGTCTCCTTCGTGTGCTGTGTGTGCAAAGGTCTGTGAAGCTCGTCAGTGCGTGAGGAGCTTGGAGAGGAAGTCCTTGGCGCGGTCGCTCTTCGGGTGGGTGAAGAACTCCTCGGGGGTCGCCTCTTCGACGATCTTCCCGTCCGCCATGAACACGACTCGGTTGGCGGCCTTGCGCGCGAAACCCATCTCGTGGGTGACGACGATCATCGTCATGCCGTCGCGGGCCAGCTCGACCATGACGTCGAGGACCTCGTTGATCATCTCGGGATCGAGCGCGCTGGTCGGCTCGTCGAAGAGCATGACCTTGGGCTGCATGGCGAGCGCACGGGCGATCGCGACGCGCTGCTGCTGTCCGCCCGAGAGCTGGGCGGGGAGCTTGGACGCCTGCTGGGCGACGCCGACGCGCTCGAGCAGCATCATCGCCTCCTTGTCGGCATCGGCCTTCTTCATGCCGCGGACCTTGATCGGGCCGAGCGTGACGTTCTCGAGGATCGTGAGGTGCGCGAAGAGGTTGAACGACTGGAACACCATGCCGACGTCGGCTCGCAGGTTCGCGAGCCCCTTGCCCTCAGCCGGCAGCGCCTTGCCGTCGATGCTGATCGTGCCGCTCGTGATCGTCTCGAGCCGGTTGATCGTGCGACACAGCGTCGACTTGCCGGAGCCGGAGGGGCCGATCACCACGACCACCTCGCCGGCGTTCACGGTGAGGTCGATATCCGTGAGTGCCTGGAAGTCGCCATAGTGCTTCTGGACGTTGTCGACCACGACGAGAGGCTTACCAGAGGTCATCATTTCTCCAAACTAGCCAGGTCGATCACGTGGCTCCACATTGATGCGTCGACATTTACACGTTCGTAACCACGCGAAGGGGCCGAATCAGCCCGAACGCCGGAGTGCCCCACGGTCCGCCCCCGCGGACCGTGGGGGCGTCCCTGCTGCTCCGTTCCTCCCCCGAGTAGAACGTGGCAGCAAGCCTCCGACCGGATCCGATCGCACGACGATCCCCGAGAATGACCGCGAGCGCGCCCGAGTGAAGGGCGTGGGCTCTGTGGCATCTGAATTCTCCGTCGAATCGTGCGCGATCGACCCCCAGATTGGCAGAGCGGCATGCCGGCATGACACTTCTTGAGGATTTCTTGAGGCCTCAGTCGCGCTGGTCTCGGTAGTACTCGATCGCGCCGGGGTGCAGGTCGACCGGCCCGGTGAAGATCGCCTGCCTGCGGTCGAGCAGCGAAGCGACCGGCACCCGCTGTGCGATCTCCGTGCGGGCGTCGAAGAGGCTCGTGAGCACGTCTCGCACGACGCCGTCCGGAGTGTCGGACGAGGTGACCAGATAGTTCGGGACCGCCATCGTCGGCACCGACTCGTCGAGTCCGTAGAGGCCCACAGGGAAGTCGGACGGACGGTACGCGTCGGAGTAGCGCGTGTTGATCGCAGTGACCCAGCTCTGCTCCACCGGCACCAGGCGCACGGGGGCCGTCTTCGCCAGTTCGGCGATGCCGGGCGTCGGGATGCCGCCCACCCAGAAGAATCCGTCGATGCTCGATCCCTCGAGCGCACTGATCGACTCGCTGAGGTCGAGCTGGGGATCCTCGATCGACGTGATGTCGACCTCTGCAGCATCCAGGGCTCGTGCGGCGATGACGTTGACGCCGGAGTTCTCCGCGCCGAGCGACACGGTCTTCCCTGCGAGGTCTCCGAGTTCGACGATGTCCGAATCGGCGCGCACGACCACGTGGAGGTACTCGTCATACAGGCGCGCGACGGCCTGCACCGGCAGCGCCTCGTCGAAGGCCCCGGCACCCGCGACCGCGTCTGCCGCGGCATCCCCCTGCGCGAAGCCGAGGAGCGCCTCCCCTGAGCTCACTCGCACGAGGTTGTCGACCGACCCGGCGGTCTCGGCCACGGCCGCGCTGACGCCCAGCGACTCCGAGAGCTCGCGAGCGACTTCCGCACCGTAGGCGTAGTACACCCCGTTCGATCCCCCTCCGGCGATCTCGTACTGAGAGTCGCCCCATTCGGCCGATCGAGCACTGCAGGCGCTGCTCGTGCCCGCGAGCACGAGCACCGCCGCCGCGGCCGCGATCCTGCGACAGCGAGCGCCGCGCATGCCGTGCCGGCTCATTCCGCCGCTCCGTCCGGCAGCAGCAGTGAGACCAGCAGTCCGCCGTCCTCCGGTGTGTCGACCCTCAGCTCCCCGCCGATCGCCTCCAGGAGGTCGGTCGCGATCGCGAGGCCGAGGCCGGAACCGGGCACCCCGCCGCTGTCGTCACTCCGCCAGAATCGATCGGCGGCGTTCGCGGCCTGTTCCCGTGTGAGGCCTGGGCCGTGATCGCGGACGGTCAGCGCGCACAGTCCGTCGCCGCGGTGCGATCCGATCTCGACCACGGAGTCGGGGGGAGAGAATTTCACCGCGTTGTCGATGACAGCATCGAGCGCGCTCTCGACGATCGTACGATCGGTGATGCTCATCACCGGGTCGACCCCGATCGGGACGGTCCGGATCCCCCGGTGGGACGCCACCTGGCTCCAGGCATCGGCGCGTCTGGCCGCGAGCGTCGTGAGGTCGACAGCCGAGATCGTGGTGTCTGAGCGTCCGCCTCGCGCGAGTCCGAGGAGCGTCTCGAGGATGCGCGCCATGCGGCGCCCTTCCTCCCTGGTCTCCTCGATGTCGTCCTTCCAGTCGTCGTCCAAGCCGGTCGAGAGGTGCTCGACACGCAGCAGAAGGGCATTGAGGGGATTGCGGAGCTCATGCGAGGCGTTCAGAGCGAACTCCTGCTGCCGCGTCATGACGCGCTCGATCTCATCCGCCATGCCGTTGAAGACGCGGGTCATCCGGCGCAGCTCCGGTGGACCGGTGTCCTCTGCGACCCTGGCGTCCATCTCGCCGCGCTCGATCGCGATCATCGCCTCATCGAGACGGCGCACCGGAGAGAGCACCCACCGAGCAAGCTGGAACACGAGCAGCACCCCCAGCCCGATCGACACCGTCGACACCGCCGTCAGCACGAGGATCTGGCGCAGGATCTCGGTCCTCGGCGCCTCGACGTCTGCGGAGAGCATGACAGCGCCGATGACGTCGCCGTCATCGAAGACCGGCTCGACGAGGGAGGACTCCGCCGCGATCCAGGGGAACACCGGTTCAGGAGCTTCAGCACGCCGCCCGGAAAGAGCGAGGCCGACTCGTGCGGCGTCGTCGTCGGGCAGCACCTCGGCCGTGTCCGTTCCCGACGCCCACACGCCGCCGGCGAGATCGAACACGACGACGTCGATCCCGTACACCTCGTGGAAGCGCCTCACCTCAGCGTCGATCACCGTCGCGCTCCCCGACCGCAGCGCCTGTCGCGCGCTCGTCACGAAGTACCCGAGGTCTCCGAGCTGCTCGGTGTAGAACGCCTGCTGGATGCTGCGGGTCGCACTCCACGCCGTCGCACCGCCGAGCGACAGCAGGATCGCGACGAGAGGCACGAGGAACACGACGACCAGACGTCTGCGCATCGACGGCTACCCAGCCAGCCGGTAGCCGACACCGCGCACGGTCTCGATCAGGTGTCGACGGCCCGCCTTCTTGCGGATCGCCCCGACATGCACCTCGAGAGAGTGTCCGAACCCGCGCCAGTCGGTGTTCCACACCTCACGGATGAGTCTCTCCTTCGGCACGGCCACGCCGGGGTATCGGGCGAGCACGGCGACGATGTCGAATTCCTTGCGGGTGAGCTCGATCGGAGCCCCGTCGATGAGCACCTGCCGGCCTACGAGGTCGATCTCCACATCGCCGTCCTGCAGCCGCACACGCGCCTCGGACTCCGGTCGCACCGGTCGCGAACGGCGGGTGACGGCCTCGATGCGAGCCAGGAGCTCGTGCACGTCGTACGGCTTGATGACGAAGTCGTCAGCTCCGGCCCGCAATCCCCTGATGCGTTCCGTGACCTGGTTCCGTGCTGTCACGATGACGATCGGCACCTCCGAGCGACCGCGGATCCGGCGGCAGAGATCGATGCCGTCGACGTCGGGCAGACCGAGATCGAGAAGCACCACCTCGGTGTCCGCACCCAGCTGCTGGAGGGCGGATGCGCCGTCCGCCGCGCGCACGGTCGCGTATCCCGATCGGGCGAGGAACGCCTCGAGTGCAGCGGCGACGCGCTCGTCGTCCTCCACGATCAGAATCTGCATCGACCCTGGGTCCCCTTCTCCGCTCGAGCAGGCATAAACCTACCAGCAGAGCGAAAGCCCGCCTGGCCGGCCGCGATCAGGCCGAGGTTGCCGCCCGCTGTGCGAACGCGCTCTCGTAGAGGCAGACACTCGCCGCAGTGGCCAGATTCAGCGACTCTGCTCGGCCGAAGATCGGCAGCTTCAGCACCTGATCGGCCTGGGCGAGCGCATCATCCTCAAGTCCGCGCGCCTCGTTGCCGAACAGCCACGCCGTCGGCTCGGCGAGGACTCCGTCGGCTCGTGCGCGAAGAAGGTCGTCGCCCTTCACATCGGCAGCGAGGATGCGGAGACCTGCGGCGTGCGCCTTCTCGACCACATCCGCGAGCTCGGCACCCACCGACACGGGCAGGTGGAACAGCGACCCTGTCGTGGCACGCACGACCTTCGGGTTGTAAGGGTCGACCGTGCGTCCGGTGAGCACGACGGCGTCGGCCCCCGCGGCATCGGCGGCCCTGATGATCGTCCCGAGGTTTCCCGGGTCTCTGATCTCCTCGCAGATCGCCACGAGACGCGGAGAGCCCGCGAAGATGTCGCGCACGGAGGTGGGCGCCTGCCGGACGACGGCGACGAGTCCCTGCGGCGTGACCGTGTCGGCCATCGCGTTCAGCACGTACTCGGTCACGTACTCGACATCGATGCCGGCATCCGTTGCCTTCGCGCGGATGTCCGGGTGCTTCTCCCAGCCTGTCGGCGTCGCGAACAGCTCGACTATCGCCTCAGGGCTGTAGATCAGCGCCTCTCGAACCGCCTGAGGCCCTTCGAGGAGGTACAGCCCTGTCTCCGCTCGCGCGCTGCGCTTGGTCAGCTTGGCGACGGCACGGACTCGGGGCGAACGGGGGTTCTCCAGCACGTTCACAGTCTAGAGAACGGCAGAGCCGTTCCTGCGCAAACGCCGGGCGAACGACAGAGGACGCCCTCCCGAAGGAGAGCGTCCTCTGTGGTGAAGAGCTGCTTACGCAGCGGACTTCGGAGCGTTGACGTCAGAGGGCAGAGCCTTCTTCGCCGTCTCGACCAGCGTCGTGAAGGTCGCTGCGTCGTTGACCGCGAGGTCGGCGAGCATACGACGGTCGACAGTGACACCCGCGAGACCGAGGCCCTGGATGAAGCGGTTGTACGTGATGCCGTTCTGGCGTGCAGCGGCGTTGATGCGCTGGATCCAGAGACGACGGAAGTCGCCCTTGCGCTTGCGACGGTCACGGTACGAGTAGACCAGCGAGTGGATGACCTGCTCTTTGGCCTTGCGGTACAGGCGCGAACGCTGACCGCGGTAACCCTTTGCGCGCTCGAGGATGACCCGGCGCTTCTTGTGGGCGTTTACCGCCCGCTTGACTCTTGCCATTTTCCTGTGTTCCTATTCGTGCGTCGGGCGCGTCAGCGGCCGAGAAGCTTCTTGGCCGTCTTGGTGTCGGCCTTCGAGAGCACCTGGTCCTGGTTCAGACGACGGGTGCGCCGGCTCGACTTGTGCTCGAGGTTGTGGCGCATGCCGGCCTGCTGCTTCTTCAGCTTGCCGCTGCCGGTGATCTTGAAGCGCTTCTTAGCACCCGAGTGGGTCTTCTGCTTCGGCATCTTCTCTTCCTTCGTATGGCGCCTTCTCAGGCGACGGTGTCAACCCGCGGTGCGGGAGTCTGGGGGCGGGAGTTACTCCGCTGCGGCCTCGGCCGGTGCGTCAGTGTCGCTCTTGGCTTCGCGGGCGGCCTGCTTGTTCGCTGCGCGCTGCGCGTCGCGAACCGCGTTCTGCTCCTGCTTGGCCTCGGACTTGCTCTTGAGCGGAGCCACGATCATGACCATGTTGCGACCGTCGATGGTCGGGTTCGACTCGACGGTTCCGAGCTCGGCGACATCCTCGGCGAACTTGCGGAGGAGGCGGACGCCCTGCTCGGGCCGCGACTGCTCGCGACCGCGGAACAGGATCATTGCCTTGACCTTGTCACCGGCCTTGAGGAAGCCCTCGGCGCGCTTGAGCTTGGTCGTGTAGTCGTGCGCCTCGATCTTCAGGCGGAAGCGAACCTCCTTGAGGATGGTGTTCGCCTGGTTGCGGCGAGCTTCCTTCTCCTTCTGGGCGGCTTCGTACTTGAACTTGCCGTAGTCCATGATCTTGACCACGGGCGGCTTCGAGTTCGGTGCGACCTCGACGAGGTCGAGGTCGGCTTCCTGCGCAAGGCGCAGCGCCGCCTCGATGCGGACGACGCCGATCTGCTCACCCGCGGGACCGACGAGGCGGACCTCGGGGACGCGGATGCGCTCATTGGTGCGGGGATCGCTGATGCGTAACTCCTTAGACGATGGGATTCAGCCACCAGGACGCAGTCAGCATCCCGGGCGAAATCAGAATCGTCCCCCACCCACCGGCATTCAGACGCCGGCTCCGCACCCTGCCTGCCGGATGAGTCTGACGACGCGATCCGGTGGAGTGCAAGACCCGGTAGCCTGGAACGGCAAGCGCGGGTGGGAAGTGAATCCTCTTTCGTACCGGAGCATGACGCTCCGGAGCCCGACACAGTCTAACAGAAGGCAAGGCGAAGTGACGAACCAGGCATCGGATGAGGCTGCACGCGAGCGCGAAGAGCGCTGGGCACGACAGGAGGAGGCTGCGTCCTCCGCCACTCGGGACATCGCAGATGTGCCTGCGGTCGAGGTCATCACGACCGCGGCCGTGCATCTCATGAGCGCAGGGGCGGTCAAGCTCGGGCTCGCCGACGACCCCCACGCGGCAGAACAGCTCGACCTCGACGAGGCCCGCAAGCTGATCAACGCTCTCGCCGGTCTCATCACCGCCGGAGCGCCCGAGATCAGCGACATGCACGCGCGTTCGCTGCGTGACGGACTCCGCTCGCTGCAGCTCGCGTTCCGCGAGGCCTCGACCATCCCCGACCCGATCGGCAAGGGGCCGGGCGAGAAGTGGACCGGGCCGGTCAACTAGCGACTCCGCACGGCTGGGGCCGGCCGGCGACATCGCCGAGCCGGTCAGGCCGAGCGGCGCAGCTTCACCGTGAGCGAGTCCGCGAGCACGGCGATGCGGTCATCTGCCGCCCACCGCTGCGCGAGACGCGCGAGGACCGAATCGAGCACTCCGCGCTCGAGTCCGTCGACCAGCTCCAGGACGACGATCAGCTCCGGGCCCCGCAGACGGGCATCGGGGTCGCCCGCTGCGACAGCCACGTCGATCACGGCGAGCTCGTGTGCGACGCTCTCCTGCAGGGCGACGAACACCTCGGGAGAGAGGAAACTCGGCTCCCAGCGATGCCCCTGCGCGATCGCCCACACGGCCGGACGACGGAAGACGAACTCCGTGTCGGACGTAGGATCCAGCACGATGAGGTCCGTGTCCTCTGCGGATGCTGCGAGTGCGGCGCGCGTAGCTTCGACCGGGATCGGTCGGGCTGTGGCGTCCCAGCGCTGCATCGCCTCGACGGACGAGAACACCGGCTGCACCCGACGACCGTCCGGCGCGGCGACGGTCACGATGGAGAGCTCCTGCGTCTTGTCGACCGAGAGACCGTTCGGGGCGACGCCCTCCTCTCCCTTCTCGGCGATGAGTGGGATCAGCACCCGGGCCGTGCGGAAGGCGTCCACGACCTCCGTCTGAGCGCCCTCCCCCGCACGGAAGCGCAGAAGGGCGTCGAGAAGCGCGGGGTCGGCGGAGCCATCGTCCGCCGCATGAGGATTCGGCTCGAAGCTGCGCCCCTCCCAGGGCACCCCCGCTGAGTCGCCCTGCTCCGGCGCGCCGTGGCCCTGCGAGCCGTGGCCGCAGGCGTCGTCAGTCTCCTGCGACATCCAGAGCCTCAGCCAGCGTGAAGGCGCCGGCGTAGAGCGCTTTGCCCACGATCGCACCTTCGACGCCCAGCGGCACCAGCTCGCGGAGCGCGGCGATGTCGTCGAGGCTCGAGATGCCCCCGGAAGCCACGACGGGCTTCGGAGTGCGTGCAGTGACCTCGCGGAGAAGCTCGAGGTTCGGGCCCTTGAGGGTTCCGTCCTTGGTGACGTCGGTCACGACGTAACGGCTGCAGCCGGCATCCTCGAGGCGCTCGAGCACCTCCCAGAGGTCGCCGCCCTCCTTCGTCCAGCCGCGCGCGGCAAGCGTCGTGCCGCGGACGTCGAGGCCGACGGCGATCGCCTCGCCGAAGCGGCCGATCACATCGGCGGCCCACTCGGGGTTCTCCAGCGCGGCCGTGCCGAGGTTGATCCGGGTCGCTCCGCTCTCGAGAGCCGCCTCGAGCGTCGCGTCGTCTCGGATGCCTCCCGACAGCTCGACGCTGACGTTCTTGAACTGCTTGATGACCTTGCGCAGGATCGGGGCGTTGCTGCCGCGACCGAAGGCCGCATCGAGGTCGACGAGGTGGATCCACTTCGCGCCCTGCTCGACCCACTCCCCCGCAGCGTCCAGCGGGTCGCCGTAGCTGGTCTCGGTGCCGGCTTCACCCTGGGTGAGACGGACTGCCTTACCCCCGGCGACATCGACGGCGGGAAGCAGAGTGAGAGAAGGTGACTGCGCGAAGTCGTTCATGACATCCTCAGGTGAGATGGATAGCCGATTCACCGGCACGAGAATCGACACTAGCCCGCGCATCCGCCCGCTCCAAAACGATGACGGCTGAGAACATCGTGTGCCACGCGGTAGCCTCGATGACGCCCCTGTTCGGTCGGTGAGGAGATGTTGCATGGTGCGCGATGCGGAAGCGCGAGGAGGCAGACCCCTGCGGCGCGGGAATTCGCTGCCTCCCGAGACTCCGGATGAGAGCGCACAGCTGCCGGTCACGCCAGACGCGGTGCCCGTCGACGAACGGCCCCGGGCGGTGACCGGAGACGAACCATCGATCCCGCCCGTGCCGGGCACACGCGCAGCAGCAGCGGCCGCGTGGGCGGCAGCCTCCGCCGCGACTCCGCCGACCGGCGCTCCACGACCGGCCAGCCCCTCGGCTCCTGTCTCCCGCCCGCCCACAGCACCGGCAGCACCGGCCGCACCGGCCGCACCCTCGACTCCCCGCCCTTCTTCCGCCGCGTGGTCGGAGCCGCCGGCCACCGTCGTTCCGGGCGCCGGCGCCCCTGACGCCACTGCCGCGCCACATCCTGCGCCGAGAACCGCGAACCCGGCTCCGGCCCCGCTCCCGAGCATCCCGCCTGCGACGGCGCCCGTGAGCACCGCACCGCAGAACCAGGCCCCCGGTGTGCCGCCCACCCCGCCGCTGCCACTCTCGACCACCGTGGCTCCGTCGGCTCCGAACGCCGCCGCCGCCGAGTCGGCGTCCTCGGCATCATCGCGTCGCCAGCAGCGTGAGCAAGGCGTGGGACGCCGTTCCTTCCTGCAGGAAGAGCGCCGCGAAGAGCCCGCGCGTCAGGGCGGACGAGGGTTGCTCAATCGCGTCGGATTCTCCCTCGGACCGAACGCCCGCGAGCGAGCCGTCCGGGACGACGAGCACGCGGTGAGCCGTCACTGGCCGGGGCCCCGCACGGTCGCGGTCGTCAACGGTAAAGGCGGGGCAGGCAAGACGCCGGCCACCGTGCTGCTGTCAGCGGTCTTCGCTCAATACGGCGGAGCCGGGGTGCTGGCCTGGGACAACAACCAGACGCGCGGCACGCTCGGCTGGCGCACCGAGACCGGGTCTCATGACCGCACGCTGCTCGAGCTCCTCCCCCAGACGCAGCGTCTGCTGGGAGCTCAGGGACAGTCCGCGGATCTCGCGCACTTCGTGCACCACCAGCCGCAGGAGAAGTACGACGTCCTGCGGTCGAAGCCGATCCGACTCGCGCACGAGAATCGACTCCGTCCCACTGATGTCGACTCCATCCACGCCATCGCGGCCAAGTTCTACCGTCTGATCATCATCGACTCCGGCAACGACGAATCCGACCCCATGTGGTTGCGGATGATCGACCTCGCCGACCAGATCGTCGTCGCGACGACGACGCGGGATGACCACGCCGAGGCCGGTGCTCTGCTGCTGGAGGCGCTTGAGGACCGCGATGAGCGATCGGCGCGGCTTGCCCGAGAGTCAGTGGTCGTCGTCAGCCAGGCGGATCCGAAGGCATCCCCCGCAGAGGTCACGGATGTCATCGCGGGCTACCAGCCCCTCGCGCGCGAAGTCGTCGGAATCCCCTTCGACCGGGAGATGGTCGACGGCCACCTTCGTCTCCGGGCACTCGCGGCGCCGACGCAGCGATCCTGGCTCTCGGCCGCCGCCGCAGTCGCACGCGGTTTCTGAGCGGCGCGCGACAGCTGATCGCCGATCGCGGCGTCACCTGTCGCGCGCTCGACCCATCGGAACGGAGTGTTCTGGTGCGCCCGTCAGGCTCGCAGGCTGTCGACCCAGTTGCGGAGCAGCTGGATTCCGGCCTCCCCCGACTTCTCGGGGTGGAACTGGGTCGCCGAGAGCGGCCCGTTCTCGACGGCGGCGAGAAACGGATCCCCGTACGTCGACCACGTGAGCACCGGCTGCGGGAACGGCGGAATGACGTCGAGCTCCCACGACTGCGCGGCGTACGAGTGGACGAAGTAGAAGCGCTCGTTCTCGATGCCCTTGAAGAGCACGGAATCAGCTCCGGGCTCGACCGTGTTCCATCCCATGTGCGGCAGCACAGGCGCGTTCAGCTCGGTGACAGCGCCGGGCCACTCGCCGAGGCCCTCGGAGTCGTGTCCTCGTTCGACACCATGAGTGAAGAGAACCTGCATCCCCACGCAGATGCCGAGAACGGGGCGCCCTCCTGCGAGGCGGCGGTCGATGATCTCGTCGCCACCGTGCGCGAAGAGCGCATCCCGGACAGCTTGGAATGCACCGACACCGGGCACCACGAGACCGTCCGCCTCGAGCGCCTCTTTGCGATCGCGCGTCAGCACCGCGTCAGCACCCGCTGCGACGAGAGCCTTCACTGCGGAGTGGACGTTGCCGGATTCGTAGTCGAAGACGGCGACCCTGGGTGCCGAACTCACAGCGCGCCCTTCGTCGACGGGATGCCGTCGACCAGCGGATCGAGCGCCTTGGCCTGACGGAATGCCCGAGCGAACGCCTTGTACTCGGCTTCGGCGATGTGGTGGGGATCGCGGCCCCCGAGCACGCGCACGTGCACCGTCAGCCCTGCGTTGAAAGTGACCGCCTCGAAGGAGTGGCGCACCAGCGACCCGGTGAAGTGGCCGCCGATCAGGTGGTGCTCAAAGCCCGCCGGCTCCCCGGTGTGAACGAGGTACGGGCGGCCCGAGATGTCGACGACCGCCTGCGCGAGCGCCTCGTCGAGCGGCACGAGCGCGTCGCCGTAGCGGGAGATACCGGACTTGTCGCCCAGTGCTTCGAGGATCGCCTGGCCGAGCACGATCGAGACGTCTTCCACCGTGTGGTGCGCATCGATGTGGGTGTCGCCCGAAGCGCGGACGGTGAGGTCCGTCAGCGAGTGCTTCGCGAACGCCGTCAGCATGTGATCGAAGAACGGCACCGACGTGTCGATACGGCTTGCACCGCTGCCGTCGAGGTTCAGTTCCAGCTCGACGGTGGACTCCGATGTGCTGCGCACACGCGTGGCGGTGCGCGGGTTCTGGGCGGGGGTGCTCATGAAGCCGATCCTATCGAGGCGAGAGCATCGAGGAACGCGGTGGTCTCGGCCTCGGTGCCCGCTGTGACGCGGAGGTGACCGGGGATCCCGACGTCGCGGATGAGGACTCCCCGCTCATAGAGCTGCTGCCAGACCTTCGCGGGCTCTGCGACCCCGCCGAACAGGACGAAGTTCGACCAGGATTCGTGCGGCGTGTAGCCGAGGGCTTCGAGCGTCGCAGAGAGGCGGTCGCGCTGCTCGACGATCTCCTCGACCATGCCCAGCATCACGCCGGAGTTCCGCAGTGCCGCCACCGCCGCCGCCTGAGTCAGAGCGCTGAGGTGATAAGGCAGACGCACGAGCCGCAGAGCGTCGATGAACGCAGGATCGGCCGCGAGATAGCCCACGCGCGCACCCGCGAACGCGAACGCCTTGCTCATGGTGCGCGACACCGCGAGACGAGGGCGCCCATCGAGCAGAGTGAGAGCGGATGCCGCCTCGCGCGGTGCGAACTCCTGGTACGCCTCGTCTACGACCACGACCCCCGTCGATGCCTCGTACACAGCCTCGACCACGTCGAGGCCGAGAGGCGTGCCCGTCGGATTGTTCGGGGAGCACAGGAGGATGACATCGGGGTCGACGTCCCTGACCTGCGCCGCCGCCTCTTCGGGAGTGATCGTGTAGTCGGGCTGCCTGGTGCCGGCCACCCAGCGCGCTCCGGTCCCCTTCGCGATCAGCGGGTACATCGAGTACGTCGGACTGAAGCTGAACGCGGTACGACCCGGCCCCCCGAAAGCCTGGAGGATGTGCTGCAGGACCTCGTTCGACCCGTTGCCCGCCCAGATCTGCTCGGCCTCGAGCCCGTGGCCGAGATACTCGGCAAAGCCCTCGCGCAGAGTGGTGAACTCGCGGTCGGGATAGCGGTTGACGTCGCGGAGGGCGACCGCGATGTCGTCGAGGATGTCGCTCGCTACGGCGTCCGGAACCGGATGCGTGTTCTCATTGACGTTCAGTGCGATGGGGAGAGGCGCTTGAGGCGCTCCGTATGGCGTGAGCCCCCGGAGGTCGTCGCGAAGCGGCAGGTCGTCGAGTGATGCAGTCACCCTTCCCATGGTAGGCCGCCTTCGCTCTGTGGACGCCCGTGGCACCCGAGTATGAAGCTGACCTCACCCGCGTCGCTCGACCGACCGGCTGCCGCGGGCCTCACTCCGAGTACTGCGCCGGAATCGCGAGCTCCTGACCGATCTGCAGCTCTCCGCCGCGCAGCAGATTGAGACGCGTGATGTCACCGATCACTTCGCGCGGATCGGCCTCGGGTGCGATGCCCTCTGCGATCGACCAGAGTGTGTCGCCGGGCATCACGGTCACGGTCGCGAACGACGCCGTGGCGGCCTGCTCACCCGACGCCATCGCGCTGCCCCCGCTGAGTGCTGCGAAGGCGATTCCCACGGCGAGGGGAAGCGCGGCGACGGAGAGCACGACGCGTCGACCACGCGCCGTCAGCCGGAGCCGCGTCGCCGGACGAACCGGAAGGACTGCTGCGCTGCTGAAGGTGATGGTGCTCATGTCGTGCTCCTCTGCATCTACCGCGTGGGCGGTGAAGTTGGCGTAGCGTTCGCATCCGCGCCTCGGCCGGGAGCCGTGGATGCGAAGCTACGTTCCGAAGTTATCTTCGAATTCGAACATCTGTCAAGCGTTCTTCGAAACAGAAGTGCGGGAATCGACCGACACGCTCGAACAGATCTTCCACTTCGGCGCGATTCTCGGATACGGTTTCGATGAGAACACCCCACCACGGGCCTCCGACATTCGAACTGAGACGCCGGATCGCACACCTGAGGAGCACCATGAGCGACAACTCCGCCACCGAGTCCGAGGCTCCGCGCACTCGCCGCCGGAAGAGCCTCAGCCCCAAGCAGATGGCGATCCTCGAAGTGATCCAGACGTCGATCAGCCGGCATGGGTACCCGCCGAGCATGCGCGAGATCGGCGACGCCGTCGGGCTCAAGTCGTTGTCCAGCGTGACCCATCAGCTGGGTCAGCTCGAGCTCAGCGGCTATCTGCGGCGCGATCCCGGCAAGACCCGCGCGATGGAGGTCCTGATCGACCTTCCCGGAACGAGCGGTGAGAACCCCGCTGACGTGGCGACGCCCGTCGGAGACGCCGCGCTCGTTCCTCTCGTCGGCCGCATCGCCGCCGGCGTCCCGATCACGGCCGACCAGCAGGTCGAGGAGATCTTCCCGCTCCCCCGTCAGCTCGTCGGCAAGGGCGACCTCTTCATGCTCAAGGTGTCGGGCGAGTCGATGATCGACGCCGCGATCTGCGACGGCGACTGGGTCGTCGTCCGTTCGCAGAGCAGCGCTGAGAACGGCGAGATCGTGGCCGCCATGCTCGACGGCGAGGCCACCGTCAAGGTGCTCCGCCGACGCGACGGCCACACCTGGCTGCTCCCCCGGAACTCAGCGTTCGAGCCGATCCTCGGCGACGAATCCGTCATCCTCGGCAAGATCGTCGCGGTGCTCAGGGCCGTCTGAACCCCGTCACCCGGGTCCCGCGAATCGGCCGCACCCGGAAACTCCGGCAATGCCGCCTCGGTCCGCCATGGATGACGCTGCGCGCCGGTGCACCATAGGCTCGAAGCATGTCGTCGCCGTTCGGTACCTGGCCCTCTCCGTTCACTCCCGACCGGATCGCCGCATCCTCTCCGAGGATCGACGGCGCTGCGTTCGTCGGCGATGAGATCTGGTGGGGCGAGTCGGTGCCTTCCGAGGGCGGGCGCCTGACCGTGCGCAGCTCGAGCGGCGCCGAGATCCTTCCCGCACCCTGGAGCGCCCGTTCGCGGGTGCACGAGTACGGGGGCGGAGCGTGGACGGCGGATGCCGACGGCACGCTGTACTTCGTCGACGCCAAGGACCAGCGTGTGCACCGAATGCCACGCGGGGGCGCCCCGGAGCCCCTCACTCCCGCGGGACCGGCACATGGCGGCCTGCGCCTGCAGAACGGTCGGCTGTTCGCCGTCCGGGAGGACCTCTCCGTCGATCCTCACCAGCGCGGAATCGTCGAGATCCCGACCGATGGATCGGCGTCGGACGATCCGGCGCTGCTGCAGCTGCTGGTGCAGGGAGAGTCTTTCTACGCACATCCGGCGCTGTCTCCGGATGGGACTCGCGCCTCGTGGGTCGAGTGGACCGGCGAGAGGATGCCGTGGCAGCACGCCTCGCTGGTGCTCTCCGACGGTCTCGGGCGCACGGAACTGGCCACGCGGGCTGCGCTCCAGCCGGAGTGGACGGATGACGGCGAGATCCTGTACGCGGATGACCCCTCTGGTCGGTGGGCGCTGCACCGTCAGCGCGTGGACGGTCTGCACGCTCTCGGTCGCGCGGAGCAGATCGATCACACCGACGCCGACACGGGATACGGACTCTGGGTGCTCGGCAATCGCTGGTACCGGCCTCTCGCGGACGGCCGCATCGTGGCGGTGCGCACGAACGGACGCGACGAGGTGGTCGTCATCGAACGGGACGGCAGCGCCCGCCGCATCCTCGTCCCCGCCGACGGCCATGTCAGCGTCGACGATGTCGCGGACTCCCGTGTTCTGCTTTCTGGCAACAGCTCGACGACGACGCCCGGGGTCTGGTGCGTCGACGTCGAATCCGGCGATGTCGAGGTGGTCACGGGAGGGGCTGCGGCGGATCCGGCATGGATGCCCGCAGCATCCGAGTTCCTGGTCGATGGCGCGCACGGCCGCGTCCACGCCTTCGTCTACCCGCCGACGAATCCATCGGAGTCAGCGCCGGAAGGCGAACTCCCGCCGTACATCGTGCTGGTGCACGGCGGCCCCACCGCCCATGTGACGGGCGCAGCATCAGCAGCCATCGCGTTCTGGACGAGCCGTGGCATCGGCGTGCTCGACGTCAACTACGGCGGATCGACCGGCTACGGACGCTCGTACCGAGCGCGCCTCGACGGCGGGTGGGGTGTGGTCGACGTCGACGACGTGATTGCCGCCGCGCGGGGCCTCGCCGGCGCAGGGCTCGCGGACCCCGATCGCATCGCGATCCGCGGTGGCTCGGCCGGAGGCTGGACGGTGCTCTCGTCGCTGGTGCGGGGCGGGACGTTCGCCGCAGGCATCAGCGGGTACGGCGTGGCCGACCTGCGGATGCTGAGCGAGCACTCGCACGATTTCGAGGCGCACTACGTCGAGGGACTGGTGGGGCCGCTGCCCGAAGCCGAGGCTGTGTATGTCGATCGTTCGCCCCTGACCCACGCCGATCGGATCGACGTGCCGGTGCTGCTGATGCAGGGAGCGGAGGATCGTGTCGTGCCTCCGTCGCAGTCCGAGGCGATCCGCGATGCGCTGGCGCGCCGAGGCGTCGAACACGAGTATGTCCTCTACCCGGGTGAAGGCCACGGCTTCCGCGCGAGCGAGACCATCGTCGACGCCCTCGAGCGGGAGCTGGCGTTTCTCGGACGCGTGTTCGGCTTCACGCCCGCGCGCTGATCACTCGCCGACGCGGTTGCGCAGGCGCATGGCGCGGTCGGCCTCGCGGGTGTCCTGACGCTCACGCAGCGTCTGACGCTTGTCGTATTCCTTCTTGCCCTTGGCGAGCGCGATCTCGACCTTCGCGCGACCGTCGGAGAAGTACAGCTTGAGTGGAATCAGCGTGTATCCGCCCGCGGACACGGCATGCTGCAGTTTCGCGATCTCCTCGCGGTGCAGCAGCAGCTTGCGGACGCGCTTGGCGGAGTGGTTGGTCCAATGCCCCTGCGAGTACTCGGGAATGTGCACGGAATCGAGGAAGACCTCGTTCCCTTTGACGAATGCATACCCGTCGCTGAGGTTCGCGCGCCCCTGGCGCAGCGACTTGACCTCGGTGCCGGTGAGCACCATCCCCGCCTCGTACGACTTCTCGATGTTGTAGTCGTGACGTGCGCGACGATTGGTCGCGATGACCTTCTCCCCGCGTTCCCTGGGCATGATTCTCTCCTGATCCGTGTCGTGCGGTAATTTCAGAGCCCGATCCGGGCGCACGACAGCCTGTCAGTCTATACCGGCGAACCGGTCAGGTGCGAAGCCAGCGCCGGATCGCGAAGCCCGCGGAGAGTGCGGCCAGCACGACGCCGATGCCGATCAGCACCGGGACGACGACGATCGCATCCTGCATCGACACCCAGGTCGTGATGAACGGGACACGTCCTCGGAGGTATCCGTCGACGCCGAAATGCACACCGGCGACGACCGCCGCGCTCGCGAGAGCGGAGCCGAGGAAAGCCGCGAACACGCCCTCCAGCACGAACGGCGTCTGGATGAAGCGGTTGGATGCACCCACCAGACGCATGATCCCGATCTCCTTGCGCCTGGCGTAGGCGGAGAGTCTGATGGTCGTGCCGATCAGCAGGATCGCAGCGATCAGCATCAGCGTGGCGATGCCCACGGCGATGTACGTCGCGACCGTCAAGGCCGAGAAGAGCGGCTCGAGGTACTGCAACTGGTCCTGCACCTGCTCGACACCGGCGACGCCGTTGAACGCCTCGGAGATCACCTGCGACTGGCCGGGGTCCTTCATGGTGACGAAGAAGACCTCGAACGCCTGTTCAGGGGTGATCACGCTCGCCTGGTCTTCGCCGAGCTGTTCGACGAGCTTGGCGTAGGTGTCTTCCTTGGAGTCGAAGCTGACCTCGCTGATCAGAGGAGCGAGCGCCTCGCCCTCGAGCTGGGCTCGGACCGCGTCCACCTGCTCTTCCGAGGCTCCCCCATCGACGCAGGTGTCCTGTTCGGAGATGTCGGAGCACATGTACACCGCGACCTGGGCCCGCTCGGTCCAGTAGCCGCGCATGGTGCCGATCTGCGCCTGCATCAGGATCGCGGCGCCGACGAACGTCAGAGACACGAAGGTGACGAGCACGACGGAGATGACCATCGAGATGTTTCGCCGAAGACCCCCGAGGGCCTCTGTGAGGATGAGTCCGATTCTCATGATGTCGGCCCCACTTCCTCGTTGCCCTCGTCGGAGAGGCCGAGGCGGTCGGCCACGCCGAGCTCGGCGACGTCGACCTGCGGCATCACGATGGGATGCGTCCGAGGCGCGGCCGGCGGCTGGACGACGATGGGCTGCTCTTCGGCGACGGGCGGCTCGATCGGCGCTGCCTGGGCCTCCGGGGTCTCGGATGCGGTCGGCACGGCGTCAGCGGATGCTCCCGCGGCCTTGCGCTGCGCACTGAGCTCCTCCGCGAGCGCCGCACGGACGACGGAGAGGTCGGCCGTCTGGCGCTGTACCTCCTGCACGGCGGTCAGGGCGGCGGCAGCTGCGGCACCCCGAACCTCCTCAGGGACGAGGCGCGGGATGTTCGATGTGTCGCCGTATCCGCCGTGCACCTCGTCTCGCACCATCTCGCCATCGCGGAGCTCGATCACTCGCCGCTGCATCTGGTCGACGAAGCCTGCCTCATGAGTCGCCATGAGCACGGTCGTACCGCCCGCGTTGATCCGCGCGAGAAGCTGCATGATGTCGACCGACGTCGCCGGATCGAGGTTTCCGGTCGGCTCGTCGGCGAGCAGGACCTGGGGGCGGTTGACGAGCGCTCGAGCGATCGCGACGCGCTGCTGCTCTCCACCGGAGAGCTCGTGCGGCATCCGCTTCTGCTTGCCGTCGAGCCCGACCAGGGCGAGCGCCTCGGGGACGGCCTGCTGGATGAAACCGCGCGACGAGCCCGTCACCTGCAGCGTGAAGGCGACGTTCTGATAGACGGTCTTCGACGGCAGGAGTCGGAAGTCCTGGAACACGGATCCGATGTGGCGGCGGAAGTACGGCACCTTGCGGTTCGCGAGCGAACGCAGGTCCCTCCCGAGCACGGCGACACGACCGGTCGTCGGCACGTCCTCTCGGAGGATCAGCCGCAGGCAGGACGACTTGCCCGACCCTGAAGCGCCCACGAGGAAGACGAACTCCCCGCGCTGCACTTCGAAGTCGACATCGGACAGAGCGGGCCGTGAGGTCCCGCGATAGCGTTTCGTGACGTTCTCGAACCGAATCATGGCGATTCGAGCCTAAGCGCGCCCGTTCGTCTGCTCGCGAGCGACACCCCGCGGGAGCCCCCTGGGTGTCGCACCGCACTGCTATACATGGAGGTGCCGATCCATGCGATCAGCGTGGACGAGACTCGAGGGGGAAACCATGACGACGCCTGCAGGCTGGTACGACGACGGATCCGGACGCCAGCGCTGGTGGGACGGCACCCAGTGGACCGAGCATTTCGCACCGATCGTCGAATCCGCCGAATCCGCCGCGGGCGAATCGACCGTCGGTTCGACCGGCGACGAGGCGACGAGCGCCGGTTCCACCTCCGACTCCGACTCCGCGGAGAGCGCAGTTCATGGCTCGTCCGTCGGGTTCCCGGAGTCCGCGGCCGATGCCGAGACCGCCGCGTCGATCGGGTCGGTCGCTGCCGTCGAGAGCCAGTCCTGGAACACCCCCGCGCCGTCCGACTCCGAGTCGGAGGCCCAGGCTCCGGCGGAGGCGCCTGCTGACGGGGTCGTGGATCCTGAGCCTGCATCCTCCTGGTCGGTCTCCCCGGCTTCCGCAGACGAGCCCGCAAGCGCGCAGGAGTCGGAGTTCACCGCACCGGGCAGCGCGACGCCTGCCGAGGACGCCGTGCAGCCGTATGGCGGGGGCGCACCCTCGTACCCCGGTGCCGCTGCTCCTGCTCAGCCCCAGGAGTACCCCGTCACCGCCGGCTACCCGGGGTCCGCAGCGCCGAGCTACCCGGGCGCCGCAGCCTACGCGCCCGCCGGACAGCAGTACGGCGCCCCCGCAGGCTACCCGCCCGCCTACGGGGCGACGGCACCCGCGGCGCCGTCGGGTCCATCGATCCTCGGCCTCGTCGGGCTCGGGCTCGCGGCGCTCGGCACCATCCTGTCGTGCATCCCCGTGATCTTCTGGCTCGGCTGGCTCCTGCTGGGCGTGGGATTCATCGTCTCCCTGATCTCCCTGTTCCTCAAGGGCAAGAAGTGGCCGGGCATCTCCGGCCTCATCCTCTCGGTGATCGGTGCGATCATCGCCGTCGTCATGTTCTTCGTCATCGTCTTCGCGACGGTGTCCGAGGCCGTCCGCGATCTGCCGACCGCACCGCCCTCGAGCGACACCGGCACCGGCACCGAAACGGACCCCGGCACTGAGGAGGGCACGGGCACGCCCGAGGTCGCCGAAGGCGAGATGGGCTCCCCCGTGCCGATCACTCAGATGTCCGCCACGAGCGAGGTCACGATCCATTCCGCGACGTGGGCGACGAGCGACGGCTCGAGCATCCCCTCGACCAACGGCGGCTACGTGATCCTCGACGTCACCTTCACCGGCGTCTCGGGCACGAGCTACCTGAGCGCGTTCAACTTCGGCATCGAGACCGCTGAGGGCGTCGAAGGGACGTACGACTACTACGTCGACGGGATCGTGGCGGAAGAACTCGAGCCCGGCGACACGGTCGACGGCAAGATCACCTTCGACGTCGCGCAGAGCGAGTCCTACGACGTGATCTTCACCGACGAGCTCCTGCAGGAGGTCACGCGCATCACCGTCACCCCGTCTGCCGGCTAGACGCGGCGCAGGGCGAAACCGGCCGGCGGTGCCGGGCGGTTCGTATCGCCGGCGGGCCCGTGCCAGGATGCTTCGGCATCCGGCACGGGCCCGCTTCTGTTCCGATCACGTTTGCCGCGTTGCCGGGTTGCCGCGTGCAACGGTCGGAGTTCGATCCACTCGGGATGGAGGGTCGAGCGGGCCCGTGCATCGCCGTGGGGGCAGACGCGAAAGCGGGCCGCCTCGATGAGGCTGCCCGCTGAGAGTGGAGCGTTCGCTCAGTCCTCGTCTTTGCGCTTGCGCCAGCGGATGCCGGCCGAGATGAACCCGTCGAGATCGCCGTCGAACACGGCGGCCGGGTTGCCGGACTCGTGCCCGGTGCGGAGGTCCTTCACGAGCTGCTGGCCGTAGAGGAAGTACGAGCGCATCTGGTCGCCCCAGCTCGCCGTGATGTTGCCGGCGAGCTCCTTCTTCTTCGCAGCTTCCTCCTCCTTCTGCAGGAGCAGAAGGCGGGTCTGCAGCACGCGCATGGCCGCCGCGCGGTTCTGGATCTGCGACTTCTCGTTCTGCATCGACACGACGATGCCGGTCGGCAGGTGGGTCAGGCGCACTGCGGAGTCGGTCGTGTTGACCGACTGGCCACCGGGCCCCGACGAACGGAACACGTCGACGCGGATGTCGTTCTCGGGGATGTCGACCTCGGTCGCCTCCTCCATGAGAGGGATGACCTCGACCGCCGCGAACGACGTCTGACGCTTGTCGGCGGAGCCGAACGGGCTGATGCGCGCGAGGCGGTGCGTGCCGGCCTCGACCGACACGGTGCCGAAGGCGTAGGGTGCGTCGATCTCGAACGTCGCCGACTTGATGCCCGCTCCCTCGGCGTACGAGGTGTCGAGCACCTTGACGGGATACTTGTGACGCTCGGCCCAACGCAGGTACATGCGCATGAGCATCTCGGCGAAGTCGGTGGCGTCGTCGCCTCCGGCACCCGAGCGGATCGTGATGATGGCGGACCGCTCGTCGTACTCGCCATCCATCAGCGTCTGGACCTCGAGCTGGTTGATGATGTCGGTGAGCGCGTTGAGCTCGGCGCGAGCCTCGACAGCCGACTCCTCGTCGCCCATCTCGTTCGCGAGGCCGACCAGAACCTCGAGGTCGTCGAGTCGACGACCGATGCCCTCGACCCTCGCGAGCGCCGACTGGCGGTGGCTCAGCGCGCTGGTCACCTTCTGGGCTCGTTCGGGGTCGTCCCAGAGGTCCGGCACGCCGGCTTCCTCACTGAGACGCGCGATGTCGGAGCGGAGGGTCTCGACATCGATGACCTCGCGGATGTCACCGTAGGTGAGTCGCAGGGCCTGGATGTCGGCGGAGAGATCGAGTTCGAGCATGTCGCGTCCAGCCTAACGTGCCGCCTGTGCGGGCGGGTACGGCGTTCGAACGGGAGTAGCGTGAAACGTGTGAGCAGCGCATCCACGGTCCTGAGGCGGTTCGGGCCGATGGTGTACCTCCCGACCGTGCTCTTCTCGCTCGGCGAGGGCGCGGTGATCCCGCTCATTCCGGTGATCGCCGCTCGAATGGGCGCAGATATCGCCTTCGCCGCACTCGTGGCATCCGCGCTCGTGGTCGGCCAGCTCTGCGGAAACCTCCCTGCCGGCTGGGCCGTGGGACGCATCGGCGAGCGCTTCACGATGGTGATCGCCGGCGTGATCGCGATCGGCGCCGGCGTGGGCATGGTCTTCGCCCCCACGCTCGGCGTGCTGGCGGCATCCGTCTTCCTCCTGGGCTTCTGCGCGGCGGCCTTCGGACTCGCCCGTCATGCCTTCATGACGACGAGGGTGCCGATCGCCTTCCGCGCTCGAGCCCTCTCACTGCTCGGCGGGAGCTTCCGCCTCGGGATCTTCATCGGACCCTTCGTCGCGGCCGGACTGCTGCAGCTGTTCGGCTCGGAGTCGGCGGCGATCTGGTTCTTTCTCGGCTGTCTCGTCGTGATGGTGCTGCTCGTGCTGCTCGGTCCCGATCCTGAGAAGACGATCGCGCCGACGACCGCTGTGCGCACCGCGGCGCTCGCGGATGATTCGGGCGAGCCTGTCACGGGCTCGATTCCCACGGCCGCCCGCGCGGGCATCTTCCGCACCATGTGGCAGCAGCGCGGCGTGCTCGGCCGCCTCGGCCTCGCCGCCGCATCCTTGTCGGCTGTGCGGTCGGCGCGACAGGTCGTGCTGCCGCTGTGGGGCCTCTCGCTCGGTCTCGACGCCTCGACGATCGCGTTGGTCGTCGGGATCTCAGGGGCGATCGACTTCGCACTGTTCTATGCGAGCGGCCAGGTGATGGACCGGTTCGGACGCCTCTGGGCGGCGATGCCGGCGATGGTGCTGATGGGTGCGGGGTTCCTCGCGCTCTCCTTCACGCATGATCTCGATGCCGCCGTGCTGTGGTTCGGCATGTTCGCCGCCGTGCTCGGGGTCGGCAACGGGCTCTCGAGCGGCATCCTGCTCACGCTCGGGGCCGACGTCGCCCCGAAGAGCGAGCCTGCTGCGTTCCTCGGCTCGTGGCGCACCCTGACGGATGCGGGAGGAGCCGTCGCTCCCCTGATGGTGTCGGCGATCGTGGCGATCGCCTCCCTGCCGGTGGCGGCAGCGGCCATGGGAGTGATCGGCCTCGTCGGTGCGGGCGGGTTCATCCGCTGGATCCCGCGGTTCGTGCCCCGCACGAAACAGGACCCCTCGTGAGCGCTCTCGGCGCCGACGTGCACCGCCTCGTTCTGGGTGCCGCGGTGTCTTCCGAGCGCGAGCGCGCGAGCCAGGTCGACTTCGCGCGCCGCTTTCCCGACGATCACGGACCCGTCTCCCGAGACGACGGCCCGCGCCACGCCACGGCGTCGGCGCTCGTGTTCGACCCGTCGCTCACCCGCACGCTGCTGGTCTTCCACGCCAAGGGGCAGTTCTGGGTGCAGCCCGGCGGGCATCTCGAGCCCCACGATACGTCCATCGCGCAGGCCGCTCTGCGTGAGCTGCGGGAGGAGACCGGTGTCGACGTGCCCGCTCTCGTCGAGCCCCTCGTGTGCGACCTCGATCACCACGCCCTGTCATCGGCCTTCGGACGCTGCGCCTCGCACCTCGACATCGGGGTGGCGGTGGTCGTCGGGGACGACGCCGACCTCATCGTGAGCGAGGAGTCGGAGGACGTGCGCTGGTGGCCGATCGAAGGGCTGCCCGCGCAGGTGCCTGATGGATTTCCGGGGCGAGTGCGCCGGCTGCGGGACCGACTGGTGAGCCGACTCTGACGACCTGACGGTCTCGCGTGCTCACGACCTTTCCGCACCGCTGGCTCGCGAAGGCGCGGTCAGGCACGGTCAGCGCAGAGCGGTCCTGCTCGTCCCTGTCGACTCCAGGCGTATCCCTTCGGGAACGAACGGTGCCACGAGCGGCGGCTTCCACACGATGGCGACTCTCACCCGCGAGGACTGGCCGTCCGGGCTCGACGCGGACTCCAGAGTCACCGCTGCGGGGAGCGCTGCGAGCAGCGCCTCGGCCTGATCTCGGACGCCCTGATCGGTGAGATCGGCGCGCGCAGTCCCGTCGTCGACTGCCAGCGTGAATCCGTCCGCTCCGGCGAGCGCTGCTGCGTCGGCGATGGCATCGAGTCTCCGCTGCGAGATGTCGAGGTCGGTCGCGCACACGCTCACGAAGATGAGGGCGAGTGCGAGCAGCGCGTAGCCGAGAGTCAGGAGCAGCACGCTTCCGTCGTCGTCTGCCCGCCTCATCCGCCGCCCCACAGACGAGAGATCTTCTGCACCGCCGAACCCTCGACTCCGATCGATGCGGTCTCGTCCAGTCCGAGGATCGGCGGGATGAGCGGCAGTGCGACCGACGTCGCGACCACGACGGTCATGGTCGCCCCCGCGGACGGACACGCCACCTCGATCGGCGTACAGGTCACGGACACGTCGATCGATTCGGTATCGATGCCGTACTGCTCCGAGATGCTCGCGAGGACTCGTTCGCTCCGGGTGGCGGCCGCGGCGGCATCCGGAGCGAGCGCGATCGCTCGCGCGGTATGCCGTGCAGCGGCCTCGACTCCCAGCGCCTGCTCCTGGATGGCCCCGAGCGCGATGATGAGATACACGAGCGGCACGAGCAGGATGACGCCGACGGCGATGAACTCGAGGGCCGCTGACCCGTCGTCATCCATCATCGAAGGACTCCTCCGGTGCATGCGCCTGCACCTCCAGCGCGAAGGGCACGCCGAGGAGCCCGATCAGCGGAAGCGTCGTGCGGATGCGAACCTCGATAGTCGGCTGAGCGAGCGACATCGAGCGAACGACCGTCACATCTTCGGCGTATGCCTCGCCGACTGCGCGAATGATGCCCTGCCGTGCCCGCTCGGCCCCCTCCTCTGGGCTCGTGTCTGCCAGAGCGGCGTAATAGGCACCGTCGATCGCCGCATCGTGCACGACGTTACGCACGTAGACGGCGAGCGCGAGCTGAATCACACCGAGGGTGAGGAGAGTGAGCAGCGTGCCCACGAGCACGAACTCGACCGGGCTCGATCCGCGGTCGTCCGCGAGGGAGATTCGTACAGATGCATCAGGCATCGGGAACGCCAGTCAGAGCCCCGACACACGCTGGATGGCCTGCTCGAACAGCGCACTGAGCGCGGGGCCGGCGACCGCCCAGATCACCACGACAAGTCCGGCCGTCATCAATGTGACCAGCACCCATCCTGGAACGTCTCCGGATTCGTCGTCGACGAGATCCTGGAGAAGATCGTGAGGGCGCGAGGTCGCGAAGCGCGCCCTCCCGAGCGGAGAAGTGTTCATGTCGTCCTTTCGTGATCGCTCAGCCGATGCCGAGTCGCAGAATGAAGAGGCCCGGGTAGATGGCGAAGAGCACCGAGAGCGGGAGGATCAGGAACACCAGTGGCAGGAGCATCAGAATCTCCTTGCGACCGGCCTGTTCGATGAGGATCCGTTTGGCGTCTTCGCGCGCGTCGCCGGCTTGCGCGTGCAGAACGGCAGCGAGCGGGGCGCCGTGCTCGAGCGCGGCGATCACCTGGTCGATCGCGCGGGAGAGGCCCGGAAGCTGCAGTCGAACGCCCATCTCGGCGAGGGCGTCAGCGAGAGGTGATCCCGTGCCAACGGCGAGTACCACGCGTCGGAACTCACCGGTGAGTTCTCCGGAGCCGATTGCGGCGACCCGCCGCAGCGAGTCGAGGAAGCCCTCACCCGCCGACAGACAGAGAGCGAGGAATTCGAGCGTCGTCGGCAGTTCGTCGGTCAATCGAGCTCGACGGGACGAGACTCGCGCCGTCAGTTGCATGTCGTATCCGAACCCCGCAGCGGCACCCAGGATGCCGGGTAGCAAGGCGATCGGCGGAGACATCCGTCCCGCGATGGCGAGGACGATGACAGCGATCGCGCCGGCCACGATGCCTGCGAGCACCCAGCCGAGCTGGCGCCCGCGGAAAGCGCCCTGCTCCAGGCTGAGCCCGGCCTGCTGGATACGGCGGCTCAGCGCTTCGCCACCGCCGAGCAGACGCTCGAAGGCCGTCAGCGATCGGAGCCAGACCGTCCTGTCCCCTGCGGAGAGCACTCCGACCCGTGGGAGTGCTCCGTCAGGCAGGTCGCCATCCGGAACGACGTCCCGTACGTATGGTGCGATCCGCAGCGCCAGCGACGATGCCGACCAGTGCGGCAGTGCGGCGAGGATGCAGAGCACGCCAGATCCGAGCGCGACACCGCCGAGAACCGCGACCGCCACCGCGGAGACGGGATTCATCCGAACCACCTCCCCGGCTCGGGCAGGCGCCCGATGTGGATCATGACGCGGTACGCGATCACCGATACGGCAGCCCCGAGGCAGATCACCAGCATGCCCTCCGCTGTGCCGTAAGCGGCAGCTCCCTCGGGGCGCAGCACGAGCAGACCGAGGATCACCCAGGGCGCGACAGCCCCGAGCACGGCCGCGCCGCGAATCCAGGACTGCCGAGCTTCGACCTCACCTCGGAGCACGGCGTCTGCACGGACCGATGACGACAGCGCGCGCAGAACGCCGCTGAGCTCGGTTCCGCCGACCTGTCTCGCCATGCGCAGCGTTTCGATGATCCGGTCGGCGATGGGGTCGGCCAGCGCGGACTTCAGCCGATCGAGGCTCGTGTCGAATCGGCCGGTGGCACGCAGATCCTTGGCGAAGACCACGAAGGCGGGCCGGATCATAGAAGGCGAGGACTCGGCCAGGCTCGCGACGGCGTCGGGCAACGACAGTCCGACCCGAATGGAAGCGATCAGAAGATCGCAGACGTCGGGCCAGAGCTGTCGCCGCAGCTTGCGCAGCCGCATGCGGCGGGAGCGTACGAAGACGATCGGCGATACAGCGGCGGTCGCGCCCGCAAGGCCGACGAGGACCGGAATGGCTGTGAGGAGCCAGACGAGAGAGGCCGCGGCGAGCGCGACCGTCGCCATCACCACAAGGAGCGTGCGCGGACTGACTGATCCGAAGCCGCCCTCTTCGAGCAGTCGAGACAGATACCCGCGGCGCCTGATTTTCTCTTCCTCCGGACGGGGAGGCCACAGCCATGGCGACCCGCACAGCAGCACGCCGGCGGCGAACATCGCGCCGAGCAGCACCGTCACCGAGTGCCTCCCGCACGATGCCGCTCGCCGCGTCGCCATGCGGTCCCGTCTGAGACGGTCGGCACGCCGTCCCGGGTGCGCCCGCCGTCCCGGGTCAGCACGCCGTCCCGGGTGTAGACCTCTCGCGAGACGATCCGCCCGTCTCTCACCTCTCCCGTCGGCGCTATGACCTCGTGCACCCGCCGGACTCCGTCGTCACCGCGCACGCAGTGCACGACGAGATCGACCGCTCCCGCGAGCGCGGGCACGATGAACGAACGATCTATGTTCCGCCCCGCGAGCAACGGCAGCAGGGTGAGCTTGTCAAGCGCCTCTGCGGCGGAGTTCGCGTGCACGGTCGCTGCTCCCGGCACACCGGTGTTCAGTGCGAGGACGAGGTCGAGCGCCTCCGCGTCTCTGACCTCGCCCACCACCAGACGATCGGGCCGCATCCTGAGCGCCTCTTTCACCAGTCTCCGCAGTGTGATCTCTCCCGTTCCCTCAAGACTCGCCTGACGCCCCTGCAACGAGACGACATCGGGTCCCTGCACAGCGAGCTCGAAGGTCTCCTCGACTGTGATGATCCGCTGGCGGTCGGAGCACGACGCGAGCAGCGCGCCGAGGAAGGTGGTCTTGCCCGCGTGGGTGGCGCCCGACACGACGACGCTCTTGCCGGCGAGCATCGCCTGGCGCAGTGCGTCGCCGAGTTCTGCGGGCAGAGCACCGTGCTCGACCAGCGCGTCGAGGGTGCGGAAGCGGGGCAAGAATTTTCGGATGTTGACCGAACAGGATCCGCGGACCACATCTGCGATGGCGACGTGCAGGCGCGACCCGTCGGGAAGGGATGCATCCACGAACGGCTGACTGATGTCGACACGGCGGCCGGTGGACTGCAGCATCCGCTCGACGAGGTCGCGCAGAGCCGAATCGGTGAGACGCAGCTCGATGTGTTCGGCGACTCCGCCTCGCGCGATGTGGATGCTCTCGGGTCCGTTGAGCCAGATCTCCTCGATCTCCGGGTCGTCGAGCAGCGACTGCAATGCACCGAAGCCGCTCACTGCTGCGAGCACGTCGCGCACGCATGCGGCTTCGTCGTCGATCATCGCCGCACCGCGCGCGAGCGCCAGATCGTTGAACTTGCGCACCTCGGCCAGCGTGACGGTGCGCGCCGCCGCCGAGTCGAAGGTCGGATCCGTGCCCTCAGCGCGGAGTCGCTGCCGAACGCGCTCTGCGACGAGGACGGAAGGCTGGATCACCCGAGCATCCTCGCAAGGATCGAACCCCGCCCGTCGGAGTTATCCACAGCAACGGGGCGCGGTCTGCGGGCGGATCCCCAGCATCGGCGGATGCCCCGATCAGTAGACTTATCTCACCGCGCGGGAGTGGTGGAATTGGCAGACACGCAGGATTTAGGTTCCTGTGCCCTAGGGCGTGTGGGTTCAAGTCCCACCTTCCGCACCGATCTGTCGCATCCCCACGCGACCGACGACCTGACCGCCGCACAGCGCACGACGACGGGAATTCCATGCATCACGCCGCTCTCATCCCCTGGCTCGACCCCGCCACCATCATCGGATCGGCCGGGCCGTGGGCGCTTCTCGTGGTGTGCTTCATCGTCTTCGCCGAGACGGGTCTGCTGGTGGGGTTCCTGCTCCCCGGCGACACGCTGCTCGTGATCTCGGGGCTGCTGTCGCACCCGCTCGCGGGTTCGGAGCACGGGGTCTTCGGCATCAACGTGTGGATCGTGGCCCTGCTCATCGGCCTCTCGGCATTCGTCGGCGGTGAAGTCGGCTATCTCATCGGTCACAAGGGCGGACCAGCGGTCTTCGAGCGCAAGGAATCGGGGCTCTTCAGCAAGAAGAACGTCGAGCGGACGAACGCCTTCTTCGAGCGCTTCGGGGGCATCACCGTCATCCTCGCCCGATTCGTGCCGATCGTGCGCACCTTCGCGCCGGTCGCGGCCGGTGTGGGCCACATGCCGTGGCGCCGCTACACGCTGTACAACCTGATCGGCGCGATCCTCTGGGGCTTCGGTCTGACCATGTTCGGCTACGCCATCGGGTTCATCCCGCCGGTCGCGCACTTCGTCGAGAGCTACATCGATCTGATCCTGCTCGCCGCAGTCGGCGGCACGGCGCTGATCACCGTCTGGCACTACTTCTCAGAGCGTCACAAGGCCAAGAAGGAGGCGGCGGCCGGCGAGGGAGAGACCGACGCCGCCGAGGCCGAAGAGCTCGCTCTCGACCGTGAGGTCTTCGACCGCGCTCCCGACTTCGACGGCGACGGCAAGCACTGATCTCGAACGACTGAGAAAGGCGGGCTGAGGACTCAGCCCGCCTTCTTCTTGCTCGGGCTCTTCTTGGTGCTCGCCTTCTCGTCTGACGACTCCGATCGCGCGGCCTTCGTGCGAGCGACGCTGGCACGCAGCGCCTCCATCAGGTCGATGACCTCGCCGCTCTTGGCATCGCCTTCGCCGTCGGCCTCACCGAACGTCTCCGAGACGTCGAATGTGTCGCCCGCCTCGATCTTCGCGTCGATCAGCGTGCGGAGCTCCTTCTGATACTCGTCGACGAACGACTCGGGGTCGAAGTCGGCCGAGTAGCTGTCGACCAGGGATGCCGAGAGCTCGAGCTCCTTCTTCGAGATCCGGACGTCCTCGTCCAGCGCCGGGAACGCCGCCTCGCGCACCTCATCGGCCCACAGCAGCGTCTGCAGCACGAGCACCTTGCCGCGCACGCGGAGTGCCGCGAGGCGAGTCTTCTGCCGCAGGGTGAACCGCACGATCGCCGTGCGGTCGGTCTGCTCGAGCGTCTTGCGCAGCAGCACGTAGGCCTTGGGCGACTTCGAGTCGGGCTCGAGGTAGTAGGGCTTGTCGAGAGTGAGCAGATCGACCTGGTCGGAGGGCACGAACTCGACGACGTCGATCTCGCGGCTTTTCTCCGCGGGGAGTGCCGCCAGGTCGTCCTTGGTGAGAACGACCGTATGGCCCTCGTCGACGTAGGCGCGGTCGATGTCGGCGTAGGCCACGGTCTCGCCGCACACCTCGCAGGTGCGCTGATACCGGATGCGCCCGCCGTCCTTCTCATGCACCTGATGCAGCGGCACATCGTGGTCCTCGGTGGCGGAGTACACCTTGACCGGCACGTTCACGAGGCCGAAGGTGAGCGCGCCCTTCCAGATCGTTCTCATGACCCCAGTGAACACCAGCCGCCCGGGTGGGGGCCAGTACCTTGACTACGCTGGCGCTATGGCTCCGGAGGCGCAGAACGTGCAGATCGACGGCCGTCGGCTGCGCATCACCAACCTCGACAAGGTCGTCTACCCCGAGACCGGCACCACCAAGGGCGAGATCATCGCCTATTACACGGCGATCGCGCCCCACATCCTCCCCCTCCTCGAGGGTCGCCCGGTCACCCGCAAGCGCTGGGTCGAGGGGGTGGGAACTGCGGGCGCCCCCGCCGATTCCTTCTTCACCAAGCAGCTGGAGCCCGGCGCGCCGAGTTGGATCCCGCGGCACGAGATCCAGCATTCCGACGGCCCGAAAGAGTATCCGCTCGTCGACGACGTGCCGACTCTGGTCTGGCTTGCGCAGGTCGCAGCGATCGAGCTTCATGTGCCCCAGTGGCGCTTCGCTCCGAATGGACTGCCCGGCATGCCCGACCGCCTCGTGCTGGACCTCGACCCGGGGCCCGGCGTCGGACTCGCGCAGTGCGCTGAGGTCGCCCGCATCGCCCGCGCCCTGCTGACCGACATCGGCCTCGACCCGGTGCCCGTCACCAGTGGCAGTAAGGGCATCCACCTGTACGCCGCTCTTCCCGGTCAGCAGACCAGCGACGAGATCTCCGCCGTCGTGAAGGAGATCGCCCGACTCATCGAGACCGAGCATCCCGACCTCGCCACCAGCACCATGGCGAAGGCTGCCCGCGGAGGCAAGGTCTTCCTCGATTGGAGTCAGAACAACGGCAAGAAGACGACCATCTCCCCGTACTCGATGCGCGGCCGCGCCCAGCCGTGGGTGGCCGCTCCCCGCACCTGGGACGAGCTCGACGACCCCGACCTGGCGCAGCTCGACTTCGCGACCGTGCTGGAGCGCGCGGAATCGGGGATCGATCCGATCGCAACGCTGCGCACCGAACACCCCCCCGAGGGCCCGCGCCGAGTCGAGGCGAAGTCGGAGCAGGACCCCACCGCGAGAGCCGCGCGACCAGCCACCGGGCGTCCCCGACAGCGCACCTCCGGGGCACCGAGCGCCTCCACACCAGGCTCCCCCGCATCCGTCTCCCCCATGCTCGCCGAGAACGGCACCCCGGCCATCGCCCGCAGCCTCAGCTCCCCCTCGTGGGTCGAGGTGAAGTGGGACGGCATCCGCGCGATCGGTACCTGGGCCGATGGACGGATGCTGCTGCATGCCCGCAGCGGCACGGACATCACCGCCCGCTATCCCGAGCTCACGGCTGACGGAGCACCCTTCCTGCCGGTGGCCGACGCGATCATCGACGGCGAGATCGTGGCGTTCGACCCGCACGGCCGGCCGAGCTTCTCGATGCTGCAGAACCGCATGCACCTGACTCGGCCCCGCGAGATCGAGCGCGAGGTCGTGCGCACCCCGATCGTCTACATGGCCTTCGATCTGCTGCGCCTCGACGGCCATGACCTCAGCTCGATGCCGCTCTCGCAGCGACGCACCCTGCTCGAAGACGTGATCTCCGACCTCGATGCGCCGGTGCAGGTGCCGCCCGTGTTCGACGACCTCGACGCGGCCCTCGCTGCGAGCGACGAGTTCGGCCTCGAAGGTGTCGTCGTGAAGGATCCGGCGTCGCGCTATCGCCCGGGTCAGCGCTCGCCGTCGTGGCTCAAGCTCAAGCACACGCGGATGCAGGAGGTCGTCATCGTCGGCATCCGCCCCGGCAAGGGTAACCGGGAGGGGACGTTCGGCTCACTGCTGCTCGCTGTTCCCGACGACGGCCGACTGAGGTACGTCGGCCGCGTGGGCACCGGATTCACTGACCGCATGCTGCGCGACCTGCTGGCCAGCCTCGCGACCCTGCGCGTCGATTCGGCGCCGCTCGACGGGGTCCCGGCCCTCGATGCCTCGGATGCTCTGTGGGTCGAGCCGGAGCTCGTGGGCGAAGTCGAGTTCGCGAACTGGACTCCCGACGGAGTGCTCCGCCATTCGCGTTGGCGAGGGCTGCGCCCCGACAAGACCCCCGCAGAGGTCGTCGTCGAAGCCTGACACCTCACGCGTGGTGCGGTTCGCAGTCCGACTGCTCGGCCGGTTCGATCTGGAACGTCGAGTGCGCGACGTCGAAATGGTGCGACAGGCAGGACTGCAGGTCGCTCAGCAGCTTCGCGGATCGCCCGTCGGCGAGGAGCGCCGGATCGACGCTTACGTGCGCGCTGAACACCGGAGCACCGCGGGTCAGCTGCCACACGTGCACATCGTGCACTCCGACGACCCCGTCGTAGTCGAGGAGGTGCTGGCGGATGTCGCTGACCGCGGTGCCCTTCGGCGCCGATTCCGAGAGCACCGAGAACACCTCACGAAGAAGCGAGATCGCGCGAGGAATGATCAGCACCGCGATCATCAGCGACGCGATCGCATCAGCCGGCATCCATCCCGTCGACACGATCACGATCGCGGCGATGATCACCATCGCCGAGCCGATCAGGTCGCCCATCACCTCGAGGTAGGCGCCGCGGACGTTGATGCTGGTGCGCTGGGCACGGCTCAGCAGCCACATCGAGATCGCGTTGGCGACGAGACCCACGACCGCGACGAGGAGCATCAGCCCACCCACGACCTCGGTCTCACCCGGGTTCAGCAGACGACCGACGGCCTCGATCCCCACCCATCCGGCAAGCAGGATCAGGATGATCGCGTTGATCAGCGCTCCGAACACCTCGGCTCGCTGATATCCGAAGGTGCGTCGGTCATCCGCAGGTCGCGCCGCGACCGCCGCGGCGATGAGCGCGATCACGAGCGCCGACGCATCGGTGAACATGTGAGCGGCATCCGCCAGCAGCGCGAGGGAGCCGGTGAAGATCGCGCCCACGACCTGCACGACCATGATGGTCGCGGTCAGACTCAGGGAGATCGCCAGAAGACGGCGATGACTCGCGGAGCGGATGCCGCCGGCGGCGGGCGCGTGATCGTGCATGCCTCCAGGCTAGACCGGGGATCGGGCGGTTCGGCGGGTCTGGGCGCAGTCGGGAATGGTGATGATTCTCAGTAGCCGCACGTTCTCAGCGCAGGCGTGTGTACTCCAGCACGACACAGCCGTTGTCGAAGGCGCGCACCTGATCGAGGCCGAAGTGCGTCGGCGCGAAGGGGTGGCTCGTCATCGGGATGCCGGAGCCGGCGATGACCGGGTACTTCTTGACGATCAGGCGATCGATCTCGTCGAGCAGCACCCCCGCGAGCACTGCCCCTCCCGCCAGGTAGATGCCGAGACCGGACTCAGCCTTGAGCTCGCGCACCCGCGCGACAGGATCCCGGCGCACGATTTCGACGTTCGCCTCACCAGGGTCGTCGAGCGAGCCGCTGAAGACGACTGTGCGCAACTGCGAGTACGGGTCGGTGATGCCCGCCTGCAGAGCGGGCTCGTATGTTCGACGCCCCATCACTACGGTGTCGAACCGGATGAGCGGCTCGTCGGCGCCTCCCCGACCGGCGCGGACGAATGCTGGCTGGATGTCGGAGAGTTCCGTGCCGAGCGTCTCGGCGAAAGCGGAAGTCACGGGATAGAAGTCGACCTCGTCGGCGGGTCCCGCGATGAACCCGTCGAGGGTCACGCCGATGTAATAGGTGAGTTCTCGCATGTCGATCAGATTAACCACTACGCATGAAGTACGTCAAGCGTAGTGGTTAATCCCTGTCAGAGATCGGCGAGCAACGGCATCAGTTCCACGAACGCACGCGCGCGGTGCGACTGCGCCTGCTTCTCGTCGGCCGTGAAATCTCCCACGGTGCGTTCGGCACCCTCCGGCTGGTCGTCCGGGATGAAGATGGGGTCGTAGCCGAACCCACCCCCGCCGGATGCCGCGGTGGCAAGGCGCCCCGGCCAGTTCCCCACGACCACGTGCTCCGCACCCTCGGGGGTCACCAGCGCGATGGTCGAGTTGAAGTGGGCGGTACGGTGGGGATCCGCGACGTCGCGCAGCTGGTCGAGCAGCAGCCCGAGGTTCGCCTCAGCATCCTTCTTCTGTCCCGCCCAGTACGCCGAGAACACCCCGGGCGACCCGCCCAGAACGTCGACGCAGATGCCCGAGTCGTCAGCGAGGGCAGCGAGGCCCGTGTGCCGCGCGGCGGCGCGCGCCTTGATCAAAGCGTTCTCCGCGAAGGTGACGCCGTCCTCGACTGGCTCCGGGCCGTCGTAGGCGATGATCTCGAGATCGGGGCGCGTCGACGCGACGATCTGCTGGAACTCCGCGACCTTGTGGGGATTGTGAGTGGCCAGGACGACCTTCATCAGCCCGCGAGCGCCTTCAGCTGGTGGTCCTTCAGGTCGGCGCATCCCGCGACACCCAGCTCGAGCAGAGCATCGAGCTCCCGCTTGTCGAAGGGCGCCCCCTCTGCGGTGCCCTGCACCTCGACGAAGAGCCCACGGCCGGTCACGACGATGTTCATGTCGGTCTCGGCGCGGACGTCTTCGACGTATGCGAGATCGAGCATGGGCTCGCCGTCGATGATGCCCACCGAGATCGCGGCCACCGAATCGAGCAGCGGCGTGGCGTTCTTGCCGATGAACTTCTTCTCCCGGCCCCACTCGATCGCATCCGCGAGCGCGACGTATGCTCCGGTGATCGCAGCGGTGCGCGTCCCTCCGTCGGCCTGCAGCACGTCGCAGTCGATGACGATCGTGTTCTCGCCGAGAGCCTTGGTGTCGACCACGGCGCGGAGCGCGCGACCGATCAGGCGGGAGATCTCGTGGGTGCGTCCGCCGATACGGCCCTTGACGCTCTCACGGTCGTTACGGCTGTTGGTCGCGCGAGGCAGCATCGAGTACTCGGCGGTGACCCACCCCTTGCCCTTGCCCGTGAGCCAGCGAGGCACGCCGTTCGTGAACGAGGCCGTGCACAGCACCTTGGTGCCCCCGAAGCTGATCAGCGCGGATCCCTCAGCGTGGCTGCTCCATCCGCGTTCGATCGTGATCTCGCGGAGCTGGTCGGTGGAGCGGCCGTCGGCGCGGACGATGCTGGTCATGGGATTCCTTCGGGTGGAGGTGGATGAAGCGGGTGCTGCAGGAGAGCTACGAGCCTGAGGCCGTCGCTGGGAGGGTGATGACGCCGGTCTGCACGAGCTGCACGTCGCGCACCTCCCGGCCCATCAGACGGTTGGCGAGGGCGGTGAACTCGGTCGTCGAGTCACCCGTCGCCTCGTAGACGTACGACGCAGCGGCATCAGGGGACGCAAGGAGGTCTCCACGGACCAGCTGACGGTAGACGTCGCCCGCGGTCTCGTCGTCGCTCGAGACCAGCGTGACGCCCTCCCCCATCACATAGCTGATCGCGCCGCGGAGGAACGGGTAGTGCGTGCACCCGAGCACCAGGGTGTCCACGCCGGCATCGCGCAACGGGGCCAGGTATTCCTCGGCTGTGGCGAGGACCTCTGGGGTGCCGGTGATGCCCCCTTCGACGAACTCGACGAAGCGGGGGCATGCCGCGGTGAACACCTCGAGCCGCTCGTTCACCTCGAGCATGTCCTGATACGCACGCGAGCCGATCGTCCCGACTGTTCCGATGACACCGACTCGGCCGTTTCGCGTGGTCGAGACGGCTCGGCGCACTGCCGGACCGATCACCTCGACGACAGGGATGTCATACCGCTCCCTGGCATCGCGGAGCATGGCGGCGGACGCGGTGTTGCAGGCGATCACGAGCATCTTGACACCCTGGTCGACCAGCGTGTCGAGGACCTCGAGGCTGTAACGACGAACCTCGGCGATCGGCTTCGGACCGTACGGGGAATGGGCCGTGTCGCCGATGTAGACGAACGATTCCCGGGGCAGCTGGGCTCGGATGGCACGTGCCACCGTGAGTCCGCCGACACCGGAGTCGAAGATTCCGATCGGGGCGTCGTTCATGACTACCCAGCCTACCCGCGTGCGACCGCGTCACGCTCAGCAACGCGTGCGGGTGTCGTCACTAAGCTGAGCGGATGACGACGTCCACGGCGCTTCTGACCGATCGTTACGAACTCACCATGCTCGCGGCCGCGCTTCGCGATGGCACGGCATCACGGCCGAGTGTGTTCGAACTGTTCTCGCGGCGATTGTCCGGAGGCCGCCGCTTCGGCGTCGTGGCAGGCACCGGCCGCCTGCTCACTCTGCTGCGCGACTTCCGCTTCGGAGAGGACGAGCTCCGCTTCCTCCGCGACAACGACGTCGTCGATGCCGATTCGCTCACCTATCTCGAGAACTACCGCTTCACCGGCTCGATCCGGGGCTACCGCGAGGGCGAGCTGTACTTCCCCGGGTCTCCGATCCTGACGGTCGAGGGCAGCTTCGCCGACGCCGTCGTGCTCGAGACGCTCGCTCTCAGCGTGCTCAACCACGATTCGGCCGTCGCAACCGCCGCATCCCGCATGAGCATCGCTGCAGGTGAGCGCCCGCTGGCTGAGATGGGCTCCCGCCGAGCAGCCGAGCAGTCCGCCGTCGCCGCCGCGCGCGCCGCCTACATCGCCGGCTTCCGCGCGACGAGCAACCTCGAGGCCGGGCGCCGGTGGGGCATCCCGACGATGGGTACCGCCGCGCACTCTTGGACCCTTCTGCACGAGACCGAGGAAGACGCCTTCCGTTCGCAGATCGACAGCCTCGGGACCGACACGACCCTGCTCGTCGATACCTACGACATCCGCACCGGCGTCGAGACGGCCATCCGCGTGGCCGGCACCGGCCTCGGCGGTGTGCGAATCGACTCGGGCGACCTTCCGATCGTCGCCGCAGAGGTCCGGGCGCAGCTCGACGAGCTCGGAGCGACGGGCACTCGCATCACGGTGACGAGCGATCTCGACGAATACGCGATCGCCGCTCTGGCGGCATCACCCGTGGACGCGTACGGTGTCGGCACCTCGGTGGTCACCGGCTCCGGCTACCCGACGGCGAGCATGGTCTACAAGCTGGTGGCCCGCCAGGATCCGAGCGGAGCATGGATCGGAGTCGCGAAGGCCTCGACCGACAAGGCGTCGCACGGCGGGCGCAAGGCCGCGTTCCGCACTCTCGTCGACGGTGTGGCCGAGACGGAGACCGTCGTGGTCTCGGACGGCTTCGAAGAGCTCGACACCCCGGCGGAGCATGCGGACGGGCGCGCACTGCAGACCACATTCGTCGAGCGCGGCGAGATCGATACCGCGTTCGAAGGTCCCGAGGGCACCGCCTCTGCGCGAGCACATCACCTTCGGGTGCGTGAGGAGCTTCCCGTGCGGGCGCTCGCGCTCAGCAAGTCGGACCCGGCGATCCCCACCGTCTTCGTCGACGCGAGCTGAGTGCCGCTGAGGCGGTGCAGGCTCAGCCGACCATCGTCTCGTAGATCTCCTTGCACGTGGGGCAGATCGGGAACTTCTCCGGGTCGCGACCCGGAGTCCACTTCTTGCCGCACAGCGCACGCACCGGCTTTCCGGTGATCGCCGATTCGAGGATCTTGTCCTTCTTGACGTAATGGGAGAAGCGCTCGTGGTCGCCCGGCTCGAGGTTCTCCTCGCGGAGAAGTTCTTCCAGTTCGCGATCAAGCGTTGCCACGCCGCCCTGATCGGGGCTGTCCAGCGGAGTACTCATGCCGAGAGTCTAGCCGCGGTAGCGCCGGGTTGGGCGGCTGTCATGCCGTCTCGACGAACTCCATGAGGCGCTCGCCCTCGTGCTCGAAGATCCGCCCGCCCACACCGACGCCGATCGCGAAGACGGCGATGCCCGTCGCGAGTCCAGCCCAGAATGTCGCGGGCGCGAACTGCGATCCCTCGAGCATCGTGAGCACGAGCAGCCAGATGGTCGGGACGCTCACGACGATCGCGCCGAGGAACGCCGCCGCCGGACCGTATGCACCCCGTGACGTGGGACGCTGCGGCTGCTGGAACGGGCTGTCGCCGGGGCGGGACACGGCGTAGGGAGCGATCACCGAGACGATGCTCGAGAGTCCGAGCGCCGACAGCAGCAGGCTGGCCCCGAGGCCCGTGAGGGGAAGAAGCAGACGCCAGTCGTCGATCCACAGCAGGGTGAGGGGAACGGCGATGGCGAGCACGGGAACAGCCACGAGCATGACCGGGACCAGTCGCCCCAGACGATCGGGGATGCCGCGGACACCGCTCGCCACGTGCGTCCACAAAGCCGTGGAATCGTAGGCGACATCGTTGTGCGGGAGCCACCCGAAGAACAGTGCCATCACTGGGACCGGGACGAGCGCAGCGATCTCGAGCGGCACCCCGGCCACGAGGAGTGGCAGCACGGTGAGGACCCCGGCGACCGGGACGACGATGAGGTTCATGATGTAGCGGCGATCGCGCAGCCAGTACACGAGACTCCGAGACGCGATCGCCCCGAACGCATTCGACGGGAGCAGGCCGAACCATCCGAGCCCTGAGCGCTCTCGAGAGGTCACGGGCCGCTCGGTCGTGGTGAGCAGCCTGCGCACGAGCCATGTCCACGCTGCCCAGAGCGCCACGGCGGTGACGAGCGTCACGATGCCGCTGATCCAGTTTCCGGCGACGTCGTCACTCGAGAACGAGTAGAGGAACCGCGACGACGCGGCGAAGGGGGTGAACCCGATCGTCGCAGTGAGCGCCGCGACGGCCGCAGGAACCTGCCCGTCCCACTTGAGCGAGGCGAGGAACACGGCGACGGGGAATGCGATCACGATCACGGCCAGCGCGAAGAGGGCGGTGAGCTCTCGCGACCGGCGCTCCGGCAGCAGCAGCGCGTTCACCGCCATCCCGATGCGTGCCGAGAGGATCGTCGACAGCAGGCTGACGAAGCTCATCAGCACCGCGGTGAACCAGGGCGCACCGAGCCTGATCGCGACGATGCACACGCTGATGTTCACCGCGACCAGAGCAAGGCTCGGAACGCTGACGAATGCGGCGAGTGCGAGGATCCAGGGCATCTGCCGCTCGTCGACTCCGAACACCGCGAAGCGCCGGGGATCGAGCTGGTCAGCGGCACCCACGAGGATAGGCCCGACCAGGAACCCCAGAAGCAGAGCAGCGCTGCCCAGCACGATGACCGTGCGCGCGACGGCTACGGGCGCGTCGTCGAGGCTGAGCACCGCAGCGCAGACCACAGCGGTCAGGATGACCACGACAGCGAGCATGACCAGGGTGCGCACCCGACGTTCACCGCGAAGCGAACCGATCAGGAGCGCCGCCCTCAGTCGGAGAACGTGTGCAGCCACTCGAGCCCCTCCACCTCGCCGATGCCGCCGGAGAGTTCGACGAAGCGCGCTTCCAGCGTCTGTCCGGCGCGCACCTCATCGATCGTGCCTTCGGCGAGCACCTCTCCCCCGACGATGATGGCGACGCGAGAGCAGACGCGCTCGACGAGATCCATGCCGTGGCTCGAGAGGACCACCGTTCCGCCGTGCGAGACGTAGGCACGCAGGATGTCGAGGATCACGGCGGAGGACACCGGGTCGACGGCCTCGAACGGCTCATCGAGCACCAGGACCCTCGGCGAGTGGATCATCGCACCCGCCAGCATGATCTTCTTCGTCATTCCGGCCGAGTAGTCCGAGACGACGCGGTTCAGCGCTTCTCCGAGGTCGAAGGCTCGTGCGAGGTCGGCGACGCGCTTCTCGATGACCGCCGAGGCGAGCCCCCTCAGGAGCCCGTAGTAATAGAGGAGCTGCCGCCCGGTGAGCCGGTCGAACGTGCGAAGACGGTCGGGCAGCACACCCATCATGCGCTTCGCCGCGAGAGGCTTCGCCGATTGGTCGATGCCGCAGATCGAGATGTCGCCCGCGTCGGCGCGCAGCAGGCCCGCGACGATCGAGAGCGTCGTCGTCTTGCCCGCCCCGTTGGGACCGACGATGCCGTAGAACGACCCCGCGGGCACCGTGAGATCGATGCCGTTGACAGCAGTGGGGTCGCCGAAGCTCTTCACGAGGCCGCGGATGCGGATGGCCTCCGAGCCGGATGCCGCCTCGACACCGCCGACGGCCTCATCCGTCTCGTCCGAATCGGACACCGCGTCGACCGATTCGGAGGTGGCGATCCCGTCGACGGACGCCTCCTCGGTGGGTTCGGCGACCTGCGCCTCATCCGCCGCGACATCTGCCGTGGTGTCTTCGAGCGGGGTGGTGTCTTCCACCGGCGCGGTGTCAAGGGCGGGATCGCTGGGCGCTTCGTCCGCGGCGCGCGTCTCCGACGACGACTCGACGGGTGCCACCGGCTCCGCGGCGTCGCTCCCGACGGCGGGTGCGTCTGAGGATACGTCCGACTCGGTCGTCGGCGGCTGCTGCTCGATCGGTGTCCCGATCGCGACCTGCGGACTCTCTTCGGCAGCCTCGTCCGTCGCGCCCGACGCGTCGGCGTCGAACTCGCGCGCTTCGGCATCCGCGACGACGGCCTCGACCGAGGCAGTCTCCTGTGCGTCTTCCTCTGCGTCGGTTGCCGCCGCCTTCGCCGCCGCCGCCTTCGCCGCAGCTGCCTTCGTCGCAGCCGCCTTCGCGGCCGCGGCTCTCGCAGCCGACGTGCGCGCAGCGGACTTCGTCGCGGCGCTCTTCTCCGCCGTGGCCTTGGCCGCCGCGGCCTTTGCAGCAGCGGTCTTCGATGCCGACGCGCTCGATGCGGCTGCAGCCGCGGTCTTGGCAGCCGCAGTCTTCGCGGCCGTCGTCTTGGTCGCAGCGGATCGCGCCGCAGCGGACTTCGCTGCGGCTGCACGACCCGTCGTGTCGCGTGTCGAGTTCTTGGCGGCGGCTGCGCGCGCCGCGGCCGCGGTCGTCTTCTTCGGTGCTGCGGATCGCGGGCCGGCGCTCTCGGCGCTCCGGTCGATCTTCAGTGCGGGCTCAGCCACCACTTCGACGGTCGCAGCCGCTTTGTCGGCCGCAGCCTTCGACGGAGCTCGTCTGCCGCCCGCCTTCTTGACGGGCGTCTCGCGAGGAGCGGGCGTCTTGCGAGCGGGGGTCTTCTTCGGGGCGGCGGGCGCGGCGTCAGCCACCTGATCGGTGCGGTCGTCGGGGGAAGAAGGAGTCACCGTCCTACGGTATCAACGGGTGCCGACTTTCTTCGGGTCGCCGCAACAAATCGCCCATAGGATCGCCTTACTCACCTCTTCTCGCCCGGATCTGGACGAATCTGAGTGTTGGGTGTGTACTGGATCACGAATTGGCAACAGCGACGTCAACCCCCGGGGCTTCCCAGGCTTGATCGCTAGCATGACTCTCGGCACGACGAAGTGTCTGGTCGGTGAACCGACCGTGAACACATACTTCATTTAGGAGCACTCGTGACTCTTCAGACCGTCATCCTCGCAGCAGGCATGGGCTCTCGCCTGGGCCGGGCGCTGCCGAAGCCGCTCACGGAGCTGAGCGACGGCCGCACGATCATGCGCCAGCAGCACGACAACATCCGCGCCGCCTTCGGCTCGGACGCCCGCATCACGTCCGTCGTCGGATACCGCGCCGAGACCATCATCGAGGCGTTCCCGAACGTCAACTACGTGCACAACGAGCGCTACGACGAGACCAACACCTCGAAGAGCCTGCTGCGCGCCCTCGGCGCCACGGGCAAGTCCGGCGTGCTCTGGATGAACGGCGACGTCGTCTTCGACCCGATGATCCTCGGCCGTGCGGCCGCGTACATCGAGCGCGACCAGTCGTTCGTCACGGTGAACACCTCGAAGGTGAGCGACGAAGAGGTGAAGTACACGGTCACGGCCGAGGGCTTCATCAACGAGCTCTCCAAGACCGTCAAGGGCGGACTCGGCGAGGCCGTGGGCATCAACTACATCTCGTCCGCGAACAAGAAGGCGTTCATGCGCCAGCTGCAGCGCGTCGAGGACCAGGACTACTTCGAGCGTGGACTCGAACTCGCGATCGCCGAAGACGGCCTGCTGCTCGAGCCGATGGACGTCTCCGACCTCTACGCGGTCGAGGTCGACTTCGCCGAAGACCTCGAGCGGGCGAACCTGTTCGTCTGATCTCGTTTCACGAAAGCCCGGCCCCGTCAAGGGTGCCGGGCTTTCGGCGTTTTCGCGGCCTGGTTTCCTAGGATCGAGTCATGGCCCCCAAGGTGCACAAGATCCACTCCCTCCCCGACGACGCCGCGTGGGACAAGGGGGTGCCGCCGGTGGGCTCGGCGGAGCACCCGCTGATGGTCCGAGGGCTCGACCGTGTCCTCGCCATCCAGCGTCCTCTCGTGCTGGCGCACATCCGCAGCATCCGCCTGAGGAACCCTCAGGCGTCACCGGAGCAGATCGTGCGCATCCTCGAACGGCGCTACCTCGCCGCTGTCACGACCGGCGGCGCAGCAGTCGGCGCGACCGCCGTGGTTCCCGGCATCGGCACAGGCATCACCCTGGCCCTCTCGGGGGTGGAGACCGTGGGGTTCGTCGAATCGACAGCACTGTTCGCGCAATCGGTCGCCGAGGTCCACGGGATCGCCGTGTCCAACCCCGACAGGGCCCGGGCGCTCGTCATGACCCTGATGCTCGGCAAAGAGGGCGTGGCGCTCGTCGGACAGCTGGCAGGACAGGCGTCGGGCCGCGGAGGCACGCGATCGTCGTACTGGGGCGAGACGGTGACCAAGTCACTCCCGCGGGCCGCCGTCGGACCTCTGGTCGATCAGCTCAAGACCCGCTTCGTGAAGCAGTTCGCTGCGAAGGGCGGAGCATCCTTCATCGGCAAGGCCCTCCCGTTCGGAGTGGGTGCCGCGGTGGGCGGCGCCGGCAACCACATCCTCGGACGCCGGGTCCTCACGACGTCGCATCACGCCTTCGGCGCAGCCCCGATGGACTTCCCCCTCGAGCTCGAACCGGTCGACGGCGCGGAGAAGCTCGAACTGAGGATGCTGCACGGCGCGCAGTTCGTCGGAGGTGCCGTGGCGGGTGCCGCCGGGTCGGCAGTGCGCGGAGTCGGCTGGGCGGGGCGGCGGATCGCATCCGTGGGACGACGCCGCAAGTCCGGTGACGGCGAGATAAGCACGACGGGAACCCACGACCTCCCGGGCGAGCTCGGGTCCGTCGCGTCTGACGTCGCCCAGGACTGACTCCGCTCGTCACCCGCGACCAGCACCGTCGACTGCACGACAGCCGCCAAAGGATCCGCCGACCCGTTGTGGCGAGCATCCAACGGACGGGCCCGACCCGACGATAGGGTGGAATCCGTGACGGACAAGCCCGAACTCTCGACCACCGCCGGCAGGATCGCAGACCTCCGCGCTCGCTACAACGAAGCCGTTGTCGACGCTGAGAAGGTCGCGCAGGAGAAGCAGCACGCCAAGGGCAAGATGACCGCCCGCGAGCGCATCGAACTGCTCGTCGATCCGGGGAGTTTCGTCGAGTTCGACGAGTACGTGCGCCACCGCACCACAGCATTCGGGATGGATCGGAACCGCCCCTACGGCGACTCGGTCGTCACGGGAGTCGGCACGATCCACGGCCGCACGGTCGCGGTCTACTCGCAGGACTTCACCACGTTCGGCGGCTCTCTGGGAGAGGTGTCGGGCGACAAGATCATCAAGATCATGGAGTTCGCACTCTCCGGCGGGATGCCGATCATCGGCATCCTGGATTCGGGCGGAGCCCGCATCCAGGAAGGCGTGCTCGCGCTCAGCAAGTACGGCGAGATCTTCCGTCTGAACACCCGTTCATCCGGCGTCATCCCGCAGATCTCGCTGATCATGGGTCCCGCCGCCGGTGGCGCCGTCTACGGCCCGGCGCTGACGGACTTCGTGATCATGGTCGACAAGACCAGCCAGATGTTCGTCACCGGCCCCGACGTGATCAAGACGGTCACCGGCGAGGATGTCGGCATGGAGGAGCTCGGAGGAGCCCTCACGCACAACACCCGCTCTGGCGTCGCCCATTACCTCGCCGAAGACGAGGACGACGCGATCGACTACGCCCGCACGCTGCTCGGGTTCCTCCCCGACAACAACATGGCGGAGATTCCGGCCTACGAGAGCGGCTTCGAGTGGGAGACCACAGATGCCGACCGCGCTCTGAACACGATCATCCCCGACTCCGCCAACCAGCCGTACGACATCCACACGGTCATCGAGCACGTCGTCGACGCAGGAGACTTCATCGAGGTCCAGCCGCTCTTCGCGCCGAACATCGTGATCGGCTTCGGCCGCGTAGAGGGACGCTCCGTGGGCATCATCGCCAACCAGCCGTCTCAGATGGCGGGAACCCTGAACATCGAGGCGGGCGAGAAGGCCAGTCGGTTCGTGCGCTTCTGCGACGCCTTCTCGATCCCGATCGTCACGCTCGTCGACGTGCCCGGATACCTGCCGGGCACCGACCAGGAGTGGACGGGTGTGATCCGTCGTGGCGCCAAGCTCATCTACGCGTACGCCGAGGCGACGGTTCCGCTGGTCACGGTCATCCTCCGCAAGGCCTACGGCGGTGCCTACATCGTGATGGGCTCGAAGCAGCTCGGCGCGGATGTCAACCTCGCCTGGCCGACGGCGGAGATCGCTGTGATGGGCGGTCAGGGCGCGGTCAACATCCTCTACCGTGGTGAGATCAAGCGCGCCGAAGAGGCCGGCGAGGACGTGGCCGCAGTCCGCACTCGCCTCGCCAACGAATACACCTACAGTGTGACCTCGCCCTTCCTCGCCGCCGAGCGCGGCGAGATCGACGGGATCATCGAACCGGCGAACACCCGCGTATCGATCGCCAAGGCTCTCCGTGCGCTCCGCGGGAAGCGCGCTGAGCTGCCGCCCAAGAAGCACGGGAACATCCCGCTGTGACCGTGCGCGCGACGCAGGACGCGACGTCGGAGGAGCACCAGCTGCCGACGATGGAGATCACTCGGGGCGCGGCGACCGAAGAGGAGCTCGCCGCGCTGATCGCGGTGGTCAGCGACGCCTACTCGCAGGAGGCCTCCGAGGCCGTGGCCGACGAGCCCCGCGTCTCCGCCTGGGCTCGCACTCAGCGACCGCTGCGACGTCCGCTGCGACGCGACATCCCGTGGGGCCGCTTCTCACGCTGAATGCGGAGGGCACGGAGTGCCTGCGAGACCCGGAGCCCCCCAGCTACCGGGCCACGCAGACGACCCTCCGATTGATGCGGGGCCGTCGCCCCTGGCACCTTGTAACCCCAGATGGCGCATCTCTTCGATAGTACATCGATTGGAGTTATCGCTCCGGGGCCTAACCGATATACCGGTATGTGAATTACGAACCGCTCAATCCTCGAGGTACAGGTCCGAGGCCCGGGGTGTGAGGACCGCGTCGAGCACGACGCAGGCTGCGCCCACCGCTCCGACGTCGTCGCCGATGAGGGCGCCGTCGACGCTCAGCGTGCGAACGGCGTGAGTCGCACTCCGCCGATGCAACGGCTCGGGGATCTCGCGCAGATAGATCTCCGCGAGCGGTCCCCAGAACGGGCCCCCGAGGACGACCCGGTCGACGTCGAGCACATTCGTGAGCACCGAGATCAGCACCGCGAGGTGGCCGGCAGAACGACGCAGCACCTCGAGCGCAGGCTTCTCGCCTGCTGAGGCCCGCTCACACAGACGCCTGAACCTTTCGTCGACCCCGGTCGCGCCGACGCCCTCCGGGTCGTCCCCGAACACCCCGGCCGCCTCGGCCTGCTCGACGATCGCCTGCGGCGTGCACACCACCTCGACGCATCCTCGCGAGCCGCAGTCGCAGGGCGGCCCGTCGGGGTCGACCATGATGTGGCCGATCTCTCCGAAGTTGTGAGTGCTGCCCGCGACCACGCTCCCCTCTCGCGCGGCGGCCGCTCCCAGCCCCGTACCGAGGTAGACGAACAGGAACGACGCCTCAGCCGACGCATCGCCGGTCCACAGCTCCCCCACCGCGGCGGCGGTGGTGTCCTTCTCCAGCGTGACCTCGAAACCCGTCGCCGCCGCGAGCACCGAGCGCAGCGGAACACGATGCCACCCGTCGAGCTTCGGAGGGTCGATCACGGTGCCCCGCGCGGCGTCGAGCGGACCAGGAGCAGCGACGCCGACCCCCGCGACCAGGGCGCGATCGATACCCGCTTCATCGATCAGGACATCGATCGTCTGAGCCATCGTCTCGACGACGCGACTCGGATCGCTGTGCTGCGTGCGCACCACCCGGCGACCGACCACCGCACCGGTCATGTTCAGCAGCACGAACGTGATCACAGCCGGGTCGAGATGCACGCCGACCGAGAAACGGCTCTCCGCCACCAGCCGCAGTGTGACCCGCGGCTTACCCGGTCCGTTGATGGTGCGCCCGGCTTCGGCGATGAGCCCCTCGTCGAGAAGACGCCGGGTGATGTTCGTGATCGTCTGCGCCGAGAGACCCGTCGCTTCGACGAGTTCGATCCGACTGAGCCCTTCGCCGGATCGACGGATGGCCTCGAGGATCACCGACTGATTGAAGTCACCCATACGGGGGAGATTTGTTCCTCGGCGCGATCCCATGCCCCATCTTCTCGCACCGGTGTCGAATCCGTGTCCCCCAAAGTACCTACAGACAACGACTTGAATAACCGAGAAACTAAGTAAGACGCTCAGCGTTCGGCTGGTCTCTCTGTCCCAGGGTAGATAGACGCAGACCGGCCACCAGCGGACGGTTTTCGGGTAACTGGTCCGCTTGGCGGGGGGCTGGCGGTATCGCCGCCCCTCGCCCACTCTGTCTGACCTCGACTCTGACCTCCTCCCCCGGCCAGAGCCGAGGGCAGGGGTCACTCATGAGGCTTCGGGCGCGTCCCGCGGGATCTCGTGCCACACATCGACGGCGTCATCGTCGCTCTGCCCGCCTGCGCCGGCCCGACCGACCACGGTCACGGCGATGCGAGGATCCTGAGCCGCGCGGATGATCCATCGCTCCGCATCGGCGTCGCGCAGCACCCGTGCGAGCTCGTCACGAATCGCCGCACGCCTCCCCTCGTCGACATCGGCCAGGCCACCTTCGTCGAAGACCGTGACCACGGCACCCCGCCGACGCGCGTCTTCGATCGCATCCCGCACGGCGTCGTTGAGCAGATCGGCGCCGCGCAACTCGTCGCGCAGGCGTCCCTCTGCGAGGCGCGCCTGCAGACGCTCCTCCTCATTCAGCGAGCCGCGTGATGCGACCGTCCGACTGAGGACGGGCCCGGCGACCGCGAGCGCGAACTGCGTGCGCAGTCGGCGCTCCTTCTGACGCACCTGCTGGGTCGCATGCCACGCGGAGACCGCCTGCTGGATTCCCGCGAGACGCTCGGTGTCGCGCACGGCCCTGTCCCAGAAGATCACCAGCAGGTGAGCGATCACGACCCACATGAGGGAACCCACGAGGCCGAGCGACAGCGCGACGAAGAAACCCAGATACGCCGACGAGGTGGCCACGAGGATGGCCACCACCAGCCAGCCGATCACGAAACGACGCCGCACGATGCACACCACACCCATCAGGCCGAGCGCGCCGATGTACCAGGTCGCGAAAGGGGCCGTACGCGTGAGCGGATCGAGAGACAACGTCGCGAGCACCGGGATCAGGATGCTCGAGACCAGGGTCGCCAGCGCCGCCCAGAGAGGCATCCGCACGGAGATCGCCGAGTCCCAGAGGATCGCGACGTTGACGACGACGAGATACAGGGCGATCGCCGCGACCATCATCAGGGGCGCGGAGGGCTGCTCGATCCACCAGACGCCTCTGGCCGCGAAGTACATCGCGAAGCCGACAGCGAGTGAGGTCGCGACACTGCGCACAGTGCGGTTCATGGACGCTCCCAGCCCAGAGTCACGGTGGTGCCGCACTCACTCGAGTCGATTTCCGCGGTGCCGGCCACCCCGGCCATGCGCGCGAAGATCGAGGCCCTGATGCCGAGGCGATCCGCACCGATCGCCCGAAGATCGAACCCCGGACCGGTGTCCGAGATCGTCACGGCGATGCCCTCATCGCCTCGGCCCTCCACGAGGATGTGCAGCCCGCGCCCGCTCGCGTGGGTGACGGCATTGCCGAGCGCCTGTCTGGCAGCGAGCACGAGTGCTCGCGCGGCACGTCCGGGGATCAGGCCGATCCCGCCGCGCTCCTCGACGAGCGCATCGGCTCCGAGCTCCGAGAGCGCTCGGCGCAACTCCACGACGATCTGCGCCGCACCGACCGGTTCGTCGCTCCCCTCCTCAGCGACCGCCGCCTCCGTATTCGCCAGACGCGTGAGCGCCTCGCGGGCCATGCCCACGGCCAGGTCCTGCGCCCGTTCGCCTTCGGCACGCTCGGCGGCGATCAATGCCGCCAGAACGCTGTCATGCATGAGGGCAGACATCGCCGCCCGCTCCTCCTCCGCCGCGGCTGCCGCCGCCGCCCCCGAATACGAGGCGACCGCACGCGCGCGAGCCTCGTCGACGCCCGCGGCGACCGAGCGGAACATCCAGCCCAGCGCGATGATGACGAAGCCGAGAATCAGCGTGAACGACACGTCGAAGGCCGTCGTCACCCAGAAGTCGCGGGAGAAGTCACCCTCGACGAGACGGACGTAGCCGTAGACGAACGGCAGGCAGAGGGCCCACACGAACTGCAGCCATAGCGGAAATGCGAGCATCGCGGCCACGACGCCCACATTCACGAGGAAGAAGATCCAGGGCTGGTCGGCAGCCTCGCCCACCGGCTCGACGAAACTCGGCCACGCCCCCAGCGCGAGCGTGTAGACGATCGCGAACGCTCCCGATGCGGTCCTGACACCTCGGCCGATGATGCAGGCGATGAGCATCACGATCAGCGGGATGAAGACCACGAGCAGCATCGTGATCCGTGCGGCATCCGACCCGGCTGTGGTCGTGATGCCGGCGATCAGCGCCTGCGCTCCGAGAACACCCGATCCGATCGCGACGACGGTCGCGAGGATGCGTTCCATGCGCTTGCCCGTGAAGCGCTCGAACTCGGTCTCCACACTGCCGGGAGAGGGGATCTTGCTCCAGGCCTCGCGGATGCTGAGCGGGTCAGCGGCCACTCGGCGCCCCGTCTGCGGCGACGATCCCATCCTCCATCGCGCGACGCAGAAGGTCGACCTTCGTCGGGGCCGGTCTCCCGACCTCGACGTACTTGACCCGGATCCGCGTGATGTTCTCCTTCGCGGTCGAGTACGCGACGCCGAGTCTCTCGGCCACCGCCTTCAGCGGCAGGCCTGTGGCATAAAGCCGCAGGACCTCGCGCTCACGGGTCGACAGCTGCGCATCTGCGAAGTCACGATCACCGTCGACGGCGCTCGCCCACTCGACGTTGTTGAGCGCCTCGCCCTGAGCGACAGTGCGGATGGCGTCGAGCACGTCGTCGAGCGCCGAGGATTTGCTCACTACGCCCGCAGCGCCGGCCGCCAGCGCCTCGCGCACAGCCGCCGGTCGATCGGCGACGCTGTGGATCACCACGCTCGCGCCGTCTGCGACCAGCGAGCGGACGTTCTCGGTCACCGTGGTGCCGTCGCCGAGCGTCAGGTCGAGAACCACGACGTCGGCCGGCTGCGCTGACGTCGCCGACCTCCACTCGAGATATGACACGACGGTGCTGCCGGAGAAGACCACCGTCTGCGCTCCGTCACGAGCGCACGCCGCCTCGAGACCGAGGCGGACGGACTCGTGATCGTCGATGAGTGCGACCCTGCTCATCCGCCCAGCCTACTGAGTAGTCAGCGTCTCGAGATCATCGGTCACCGCGTGAGCAGCGCGACGACCTCGAAGTGATGCGAGTGCGGGAACAGGTCGAAGCCTCGCAGAGTCCCCACGTTCCACCCGTGCGCACGGAACGTGCCGAGGTCGCGGGCGAGGGCGACCGGGTCGCACGCGACGTAGGCGATGGCATCGGGGGCGAGCGCGTCGAGAGCGTCGACCACCGCGCGGCCTGCGCCCGCACGCGGCGGATCGAGGACCACGGCGCCCGCGCTCGTGCCGGCGGGGACACCTGCCAGATAGCGGTCGACGCGTGCGGTGACGGCGCTGACGTCGAGCGGAGCGAGGTTCTGCTGGGCGTGAGCCGTCGCGCGCCTGCTGGACTCGACCGTGACGATGTCGGTGCCGCCGAGATCGGCGAGCGATGCGGCGAAGAGGCCCACGCCTCCGTACAGATCGAAGTGCTTCTTCTCGGGGTCGACATGGCCGTCGAGGATGCCGTAGACGGCCCCGTCGAGCACCGATGCGGCGCGGGGGTGCACCTGCCAGAAGCCGCCGGCGTCGACCTGGAACCGTCGATCGCCCACCTGTTCGTAGACGACCTCGGGCGCGGGGCGTCGGCCCTGTCCTCGGGCCGGGCGCTCCTCGAGACGCTCACGCCGGATGACCCGCACCTCGCCGTCGCCGGGTTCGACCAGGTCGACGCTGCTGGCCTCGCCGCCGGCTAGGCGCAGAGCCGCCTGCGCGATCGCGGGGCGTGCGAGCGGGTGAGAGCTGACGGGGATCACCCGGTGGCTGCGCGCGGCATAGGGTCCGACTCGGCCTTCGTCGTCGACGTGCAGCGTGACCCTCGTGCGCCAGCCCGTGCCGTCGGTCGAGTCGACGGCTTCGATCTCGGGGGCCTCGAGTCCGGGCCCGGCGAACCGATCGAACGCCTCGGTCAGGACCTGACGCTTGAGGACGCGCTGGTGAGCAAGATCGATGTGCCCCAGGTCTGCACCGCCCGGCCGCTCCTCCGGGGCACGAGAGACATCGGCCTCTGCCCAGATGTGCGGACGGCGGTGCGGCGAGGCGTCGAGCACCTCGACGGTCTCAGCACGCCAGAAGCTCTTCGAGTCCCCCGTCGAATCCTCGCTCAGGCGCGCGCGGACACGCTCGCCGGGGATGGCGTCGGAGACGAAGACGACCCGACCTTCGTGTCGGGCGATGAACGTGCCGCCGTGCGCGATGCCGGTGATGTCCAGATCGAGCAGGACTGGGGAGGAAGTCATTCTTCGAGGATACGGTGGTGAACATGCGCGTCTGCCTCGCCTCGACCTCGCCCGCCCGTCTCATGCTGCTGCGTCAGGCCGGCATCGAACCGCTGACCCAGTCACCCGAGGTGGATGAGGATGCCGTCGCAGCAGCCGCCGCGGCGGAACGGGGCACCGAGCTCGCGCCGGCGGAGCTCGTGCTCCTGCTCGCTCGCGCGAAGGCCGCTGATGTCGCGCACCGGCTCGCCGAGGACGGATCGTTCGACGGCATCGTGGTCGGCGGAGACTCCATGTTCGAGCTCGGCGGCCGCGTCTACGGCAAGCCCTACACGGCGGAGGAGGCGACGAGGCGCTGGCAGGAGATGCGCGGAGCCACCGGCATCCTGCACTCGGGCCACTCGATCTTCCGCGTCTCGCCGGGCGCAGCACCGGTCGAGGCCACCGCGACGGCGGAGGCCTCGGTGACATTCGCCGAGGACATCACCGATGCCGAGATCGCCGCCTACGTCGCCTCGGGCGAGCCCCTGCTCGTCGCCGGCGCGTTCACGGTGGACAGCCTCGGCGGAGCGTTCATCACGCGCGTCGACGGAGACCCGTCGACGGTGGTCGGGATGTCGCTGTCGACCGTGCGCCGACTCGCTGCGGACCTCGGAGTCACCTGGACCGACCTCTGGTCGTAGGGTCTCGTCGACGTTTCTGCCTCTTTCTTGTGGAGAGTCGTCAAAGCGAACGCCTGCCTTCTCGCTAGGCTGGCAACCATGCCTGATATCGCCAAGGTGCTCATCGCCAACCGCGGCGAGATCGCCGTCCGCATCATCCGTGCCGCTCGTGACTCCGGGATCGCCTCCGTCGCCGTGTACGCCGACCAGGATCGCGACGCTCTGCACACACGTCTTGCCGACGAGGCGTACGCCCTCGGCGGAGCGACGAGCGCCGAGACCTACCTGCAGATCGAGAAGATCCTCTCGATCGCCCGCCGCGCCGGCGCAGATGCCGTGCACCCCGGTTACGGCTTCCTCGCCGAGAACGCGGAGTTCGCCCGAGCAGTCATCGGTGCGGGAATGACCTGGATCGGTCCCTCCCCCGAGGCCATCGAGGCGCTCGGAGACAAGGTGACAGCCCGTCACGTCGCCGAGAAGGTGGGCGCCCCGCTCGCCCCCGGGACCCCCGGCCCCGTGGCCGGCGCCGACGAGGTCGTCGCCTTCGCGAAGGAGTTCGGCCTGCCGATCGCGATCAAGGCCGCGTACGGCGGCGGCGGACGCGGCCTCAAGGTCGCCCGCGAACTCGACGAGGTCGCCGAGCTGTTCGAATCCGCGACCCGCGAGGCCGTCACGGCCTTCGGCCGCGGCGAGTGCTTCGTAGAGAAGTACCTCGACAGGCCCCGCCACGTCGAGACTCAGTGCCTGGCGGATGCCGAGGGCAATGTCGTCGTCATCTCGACCCGCGACTGCTCTCTGCAGCGCCGTCACCAGAAGCTCGTCGAGGAGGCGCCTGCGCCATTCCTCACGGACGAGCAGAACGACCTGCTGTACTCGGCGTCGAAGGCCATCCTCAAGGAGGTCGGCTACGTCGGTGCGGGCACCTGCGAGTTCCTGATCGGCGCCGACGGCACCGTCTCGTTCCTCGAGGTCAACACCCGCCTGCAGGTCGAGCACCCCGTCTCCGAAGAGGTCACCGGCATCGACCTGGTGCGCGAGCAGTTCCGCATCGCCGCCGGAGGCACCATCGACTACGACGACCCGAAGCCGACCGGACACTCGATCGAGTTCCGCATCAACGGCGAGGACCCCGGTCGCGGGTTCCTCCCCCAGCCGGGCCCGATCCACGTCTTCAAGACCTTCGGCGGCCCCGGCATCCGGCTCGACTCCGGTGTCACCGCCGGTGACTCGGTGTCTGGAGCGTTCGACTCGCTGCTCGCGAAGATCATCGTCACGGGCAAGGACCGCGCCGAGGCTCTCGAGCGGTCACGCCGTGCTCTCGACGAGTTCGAGGTCGCAGGACTCCCGACCGTGATCCCCTTCCACCGCAAGGTCGTCCGCGACCCAGCCTTCACCGCGGAGAACGGCGAGTTCGGCATCTTCACGCGCTGGATCGAGACCGAGTTCGAGAACGACATCCCCGCCTGGGACGGCGAGCTCGAGTCGCCCGCAGCGTCGGAGAACCGCCACACAGTCGTCGTCGAGGTCGGCGGCAAGCGCCTCGAGGTCAGCCTTCCGGACCGTGTCGCGGTCGCGGCCGGTACAGCCGGACGCCCCGCCGCAGTTCCGCCGTCTCGCCGCAGCCACGCGACCTCGGTCAGCGCCGGCGCGTCGGGCGACGCCGTGAAGTCGCCGATGCAGGCCACCGTCGTGAAGATCGCCGTCGAGGAGGGCCAGGAGGTCGTCAAGGGCGACCTGGTCGTGGTCCTCGAGGCGATGAAGATGGAGCAGCCGCTGCAGGCGCACAAGGACGGCACGATCAGCAACATCAGCGCGGTAGCCGGCGCGACGGTCTCGGCCGGGCACCAGCTGCTCACGATCAGCTGACCGCAGAGAGTCATGGCGAAGGCCCCCGCCTCGAGGCGGGGGCCTTCGCCATTCCTTCAGTCCGCAGGGGCGGAGGCGCACCATTCGTCGAACATCCGCTGCCCTGCCGAGGTGCCGAGAGCAGCGCGTGCCGCCGGCGAATCGTGGAACTCACGCAACGCCGACCAGACGACCTGCGGGTGCGTCTTCAGCATCGCCGGGGCCACGGTGACCGTGCCGGGAACACGCATCCCGTCGGATGCGGTCACGCGACTCGGATCCACGCGGAGTCTGATGAGCGGGAGCTCGTCCATGCCGCGTCGCGGCTCGGTCGTGTCCGGCTCCACGCGGCGGATCGCGCTCCACGGCACGTACAGGGTCTCGGTGACACGCATCAGGAGCACCCCGTCTTGGCCGATGCCCATGCCCAGCGGTCGACGCCCGAAGGAATCGGCGCGGTATTGCGTGACGGTCGCGCGCACGGCCGTGTAGACGAACAGCGCGGCGGCCGCCGCGAGCACCGCCACTCCGAGGAAGGCCTCGGGACGGCCGGTCAGCCCGATTCCGACCGCCACGACCGTCGCAGCCGTGAAGACGACGGCCCACACGATACACAGCGTCAAGGTGACGACGCCCGGCCGCCGCTCCGGCACGAAGTGCATGCGCGCATCGGGACTCGCCATCCGCCCGCGCGTCAGTGTCGCCGTGTCGACCAGCCGCGCGCGCCCGTCGACGAACGGGCTGCGCCCCGCGACCGCCAACGCCGTGATTCCGAACAGGCCGACGAACGCACCCGACCACAGCGGGCCAGCGGCACCACCCGAGAAGCCGATCATGGCAGCTGCGGCCGCGATGAGGGCGAGGCCGACCCAGAGCATGCCGACACGTCGTCGGGGTCGACGTGCACCCCACGGCGACGGCCACTCCTGCAGCGGCGGCAATTCGCTGAGGTCCGTCACCGGTCCCTTCCCACGACGACGAGCAGCAGGAGTGGATGAGCGGAGAGCATGGCCTTCGTCAGCGTCAGGAGATCTTCGCGTTGACGAGGTGCATCGCACGGCTCGCATCGGTGATGCTGCTCGACAGCGACGGGTACGCCGCGAAGACGCGGGAGACCTGATCGACGGTCAGGCGTCGCTCGACCGCGACGGCGATCGGGTAGATCAGCTCGGATGCCTTCGGTCCGACGATCACTCCGCCGATCACGGTGCCCGAGCCCTTGCGTGCGATCAGCTTCACGAAGCCGTCCTTGATGCCCATCATCTTCGCGCGCGGGTTCGCGGCGAGCGGCAGCTTGTAGACGAGCCCGTCGGCCACGCCGTCTTCGACGTCCTTCTCCGAGTAGCCGACCGTGGCGATCTCGGGAGCGGTGAAGATGTTCGAGGTGATCTTGATCAGCTCGAGCGGGATCACGATGTCGCCCAGCGCGTGGAACACGGCCGTGCGGCCCTGCATGGACGCGACCGATGCGAGCGGGAAGAAGTTCGTGCAGTCGCCGACGGCGTAGACGTTGGGCACCGAGGTGCGAGCCACGCGGTTGACGCGGACGTGTCCGCTCTCGTCGAGTTCGACTCCCGCATCCTCGAGGCCGATGCCCGCGGTGTTGGGGATCGAGCCGACGGCCATGAGGCAGTGGCTGCCGTCGACCGTGCGGCCATCCGACAGCGTCGCCGTCACACCGTCCTTCGTGACCTCCACCTTCTCGGCGCGAGCCTTGGACAGCACCGTCATGCCACCGCGCTTGAAGACCTTCTCGAGCACGCGCGCGGCATCCTGATCCTCGCCCGGAAGCACCTGGTCGCGGCTGGACACCAGGGTGACCTTGGCGCCGAGGTTCATGTAGGCGGAGGCGAACTCGGCACCGGTCACACCGGACCCGACGACGATCAGGTGCTCGGGGAGAGCCTTCATGTCGTACAGCTGCGTCCACGTGAGGATCCGCTTGCCGTCGGGCTTGGCCGAATCCAGCTCGCGCGGCGACGCACCGACGGCGACGATGATCGTGTCGGCCTCGATGCGGTCGAAATCCGTGCCGCCGTGACCGGTCGAGACGATGATCGCGTTCGGCCCCTCGAGGCGTCCGTGTCCGGACAGGATCCGCACGCCGGCTTCGAGCAGTGCGGAGCGCATGTCCTCGGACTGCTGTCCGGCGAGGGCGATGAGGCGCTTGTTGACGGCGGCGAGGTTGATCGCGATCTCGGGCTTCAGCGGCTTGCCGTGCTCGCCCTTCGCGTAGAACTGCACGCCCAGGTCGGATGCTTCCGAGATCGCGATGGCCGCATCGGCCGTCGCGATCAGGCTCTTCGAGGGGACGACGTCGGTGAGCACCGCCGCACCACCCACGCCGACGCGCTCGACCAGGGTCACCTCGGCTCCGAGCTGAGCGGCTGCGAGTGCCGCTTCGTAACCGCCGGGACCGCCACCGAGGACGGCGACGCGCTGAGTGCGCTCAAAAGGGGTGGAAGACATGATCTCCATTCTTCCGCAATCCTGGCCCCGGAGCCTGCACCTTCCTAGAGTGGATCCATGTCTGAAACACACAGCAACCCCCTCGACGACCCGAATGCGAACCCGTTCGAGGTCGCAGCCGACGCAGCCGCCGACATCGCGCGCCTGACCGGAGTCGAGAAGCACGACATCGCCCTGACCCTCGGCAGCGGCTGGGGCAAGGCCGCCGACATCATCGGCGAGACCGTCGCGACCATCCCCGCCACCGAGGTGACCGGCTTCTCGAAGCCCGCTCTCGAAGGGCACGTGGGCACTCTGCGCAGCATCCGCACCCCCGACGGCAAGAACGTGCTCGTCATCGGCGCCCGCACCCACTACTACGAGGGCCACGGCGTCCGTCGGGTCGTGCACTCGGTCCGCACTGCCGCTGCCACGGGGGCGAAGATCATGGTCCTCACCAACGGCGCCGGCGGCGTCCGCGAGACCTGGACACCCGGCCAGCCCGTGCTGATCAGCGACCACATCAACCTCACGGCCGACTCGCCGCTCGAGGGCGCCACCTTCATCGACCTGACCGATCTCTATGCGAAGCGCCTGCGTGACATCGCTCGCAGCGTCGACCCGACCCTCGACGAGGGCGTCTACACGCAGTTCCGCGGCCCGCACTACGAGACGCCGGCCGAGGTGCAGATGGCGAAGCACATCGGCGGCGACATCGTCGGCATGTCGACCGCCCTCGAGGCGATCGCCGCTCGTGAGGCCGGCATGGAGATCCTCGGCTTCTCGCTCATCACCAATCTCGCCGCCGGCATCCAGAAGACACCGCTCAGCCACGCGGAGGTCATCGAGGCCGGCCGTGAGGCCGAGCCGGTGATCTCGGCACTGCTGGCCCGAGTGGTCGAGGCGCTGTGAACGACGAGCGCCTCGCGCAGGCGCGCGCCTGGATGAGACAGGACCCCGATCACGAGACCCGCGACGAACTCGCCGCGGTCATCACTCGCGCCGCGGCCGGTGACGAGGCGGCGGCAGCCGATCTCGACGACCGCTTCCGCACCCGACTCGCTTTCGGCACCGCAGGGCTTCGCGGAGCACTCGGGGCCGGCAGCAACCGCATGAACCGCGTTCTCGTCGCGCAGGCCGCCGCCGGCTTCGCCGCCTTCCTGCGCGAGAAGTCGCACGGGCGCACGCCGACCGTGATCGTCGGCTACGACGGACGCCGCAACTCCCGGGTGTTCGCGACCGACTCCGCCGAGCTCTTCGCCGGAGCAGGCCTACGCGCGATCCTGCTCCCGAGACTGCTGCCGACGCCGGTGCTCGCCTTCGCAGTGCGGCACCTCGGTGCGGATGCGGGTGTCATGGTCACCGCCTCGCACAACCCCCCGAACGACAACGGCTACAAGGTCTATCTGGGTGGCGCCGACCAGGGGTCGCAGATCGTCGCACCCGCCGATGCCGAGATCGCCGCGCACATCCAGCGGATCGCCGACGCGGATGATGTCTCGACCCTGCCTCGCTCCGCCGGCTACGAGACGGCGGGCGAGGATGTGGTCGAGGCGTATGTGGCCGCGACCGCCGCGGTGGCTCCGGCGCCTGCGGGAGGGCGCGACCTGCGGTGGGTCTACACCGCGATGCACGGAGTCGGATGGGAGACGCTGTCGAAGATCGTGTCGGCCGCCGGCTACCCGCAGCCGATGGTCGTCGAGGAGCAGCTGAAGCCCGACGCGACGTTCCGCACCGTGTCGTTCCCCAACCCGGAGGAGCCCGGGGCGATGGACCTGTCCTTCGCTCGCGCGCGTCGTGTGCAGGCGGACTTCATCATCGCGAACGATCCGGATGCCGACCGACTCGCCGTGGCGATCCCCGATGCGTCCTCCGAGAGCGGATGGCGTCGCCTCACCGGCAACGAGGTCGGACTCCTGCTCGGCGCGCGCGCCGCACGGAAGGCTGCGGGCACTCCCGGCGCCTCGCTGGCCTGCTCGCTCGTCTCCTCCCCCGGCCTCGGCGCCGTCGCCGCGCACCACGGTCTCGACTTCCACGAGACCCTCACGGGCTTCAAGTGGATCTCCCGGGCCCCCGGCATCGTGTTCGGGTTCGAGGAGGCCCTCGGCTACCTCGTGAACCCGGAGACAGTGCGAGACAAGGACGGCATCTCGGCCGCCGTCGCGGTGCTCGGTCTCGCGGCCGAAGCCCATGAGCGCGGAAAGTCGCTCGCCGACCTGCTGTCCGAGCTGGGCGACACCTACGGCCACTTCGCCAGCGGGCAGGTGTCCGTGCGCGTGCAGGATCTGTCGGTCATCGGCAGTGTGATGCTCTCGCTGCGCACGCTTCCACCGCAGCAACTCGGCGGCCACGCCATCACCTCTGCCGAGGATCTGCTGCGCGCCGGTGAGGGGCAGCCTTCGGGAGATGTGCTGCGGTACCGGCTCGCGGACGGCTCGCGCATCATCGTGCGTCCGAGCGGCACCGAGCCGAAGCTCAAGGTCTACATCGACGCCACCGCCGACTCCGCTGAGCGGGCGAGCGCGACGGTCGGCGAGCTCGAGGCCGCGGTGCGCGTGCTCCTGGAAGAACGCTCGTAGGCCGCATGCCGAGAAGACATGTCGTGATCAGCGCCCACAACGGGGTGCATGCGCGCCCCGTCGCCGAGCTCGTGCGTCTCGTGCAGGCGCACCCGCACGCCGTGACCCTGCGCACGTCGTCGGGCGCGATCGTGGACCTCAGCAGCGTTCTCGCGCTGATGGACCTCGGACTCGCGCCCGGCGATGCGGTGGTGCTCGAGACTGCGGAGTCGGCGGATGCCGAATTCGTGCTCGACACCCTGGCCGGTGTGCTGGATCCTCGGGGCTGAGCCGGCCCTCAGCCGTCGATGACGGCGACGAGCTCGTCGAGGAACGCCTCGAAGGTCGTGCCTCGACGGAGGATGCGCTGCACGCTGTCGCGTTCGCTGAACACCTCGACGAGCTGCTCGAACACCGTCTGAAATGCGGCACGGTCGCTCTCGCTGAACGCTGCGAGGGCGACCACCTGCACCCGTCCCTCGCCCCAGGCTGCCGATCCGTCTGCGACGCCGATCGCGATCGCGGTGCGCGTCGCGGTCATCTGGAGCGCGTGGGGCACTGCGAGAGCATCGGTGAACGCCGTCGACGACATCCGTTCGCGGAGGATGGTGTTGTCGACGTAATCGTCGCCGATGAGGCCGGCATCCACGAGCAGTCCGCCCAGTCGCCGGATGATCGACTCCTCCCCCTCATCCGGCAGCGGGTAGAGGAACGCATCGGCGACGAAGTAGCGCGCGAGCTCGGCACGGAGCCTGGTCAGACGTCTGCCGCGCCTGACACGCGCGGCAGCCTGCTGGATCCGATCGACATCGGCGTCCGTGAGGAACGGCTGGATGCGCACGAAGCGATCCCCGGCCGCTCCCGGTTCGATCGTGCTGAGCACGAGATCCGTGTCGAACGACGCCCAATCCGGGTCGACCTTCGTGATGACACTCGTCACCTCGATCGCCGATCCCAGCGAACGGTCGACGCTCGACCGGAGCAGCTCGTGGAGCTCGTAGTAGCCGGGACACACGATGGTCGCAGTGAGGATCGACTCGGCCTTGCGGCTGCGCTCGAGACGTCCGCCGACGTGCATGGCGATGTAGGCGATCTCGTCGTCGTGGATAGGCGTGCCGAGACGATCGTGCAGGCCGCTGGCGATCGAGACGGCGACCTCGAAGATCATCGGGTACGAGGTCTTGAGCGAACGCGTCAGCGGGTTGCGGGTGAGCGCGCTCTCCTCGGCTCGTCGCATCAGATTCTGCACGTGCAGGGCGAGACGCAGGACGAAGGTCTCATCGACCAGGTCGACTTGGAAGTCGTCCGCGGCCCTCGCGATCTCGGCACGGACGGCTGCCTCCACCCGTGGGTCCACACCGCTGCGGGCGACATCACCCGCGGCGTCCTCTCCCGGCGCCACGATGCGGGTGAGCACGAGGGATGCGAGATGGCCGCTGTCGCCGTCTCCCAGCGCAACGGAGAAGTGCTGCTGGGCGAGACGGGCGATCACGGCGCCGACCCGCGGGATCTCCTCGCGGGCACCGGCGGGCCCTTCTTCGAGCGCATGGCCGGCCGCCACCCTCTCGGCGGCGATCGCGATGTGCAGAAGGACATCGGAGATCGCGAGCTCGTTGACGTAGTAGCCCTGCTCGCCGAGCTCGCGCACCAGCTCGGACTTGAAGGGCCCGACGGCATCGGCGGCGATGATTCCGCCGGCGAGCGCCCGGCGGAAGGTCTCGGGATGGAACGACGCGGCGTCCATCTCGTCGTGAGCCAATCGCGACAGCAGACGGCGCTGGGCCGCCTCGTTGCCGCGTAGCCGCACGATCTCGCGGTCTCTCTCGAGGGTGAGATCGGTGCCGTCGAGCAGCGTGCGAACACGGGCGAGATCCGCTTCGAGCGTGGCTTCGCTCACGTGGAGGGCATCCGCCGTGGCGAAGACGTCGACGCCGTCCGGCACATCGAGCAGCGTGCGCACGAGCCCGTGCAGGCGGTCCCGCGGAGCGGACTCGCCGTTCTGACGGGCGCGCAGCGCCTGCCGCGCCCCCGGCCCGGCACGGTATCCGGCGGGGCCGGACTCGACGGCATCCGCCTCACCGGTCCTCGCGTTCAGGGCGGCGACGTACGAGCGGATGCTGCGCGGCGTGACGCCCAGCTGATCGGCGAGATTCGCGGCCGTCACCCACTTCTCCTGCCGGAGCAAGGATGACAGGAGCTGGTCCTGACGCTGTCGCGACATGATGCTCCCTCCTCCGTGCCGACCGCACTGTCCTGACGTGACTTCCATGATGTCAGGAAGGTGAGGGTGCCGCTCCGAAACCGATGTTCCGCAGGGGCGGAAAGGAACCTGTTGGCGACCGCCGCCGACTCTTCCCAGACTGTTCTCAGGAAAGGTGAGCATCGATGAAGATCCTCGTGGTGTGCGGCGCCGGTGCGTCGAGCACGTTCGTCGCGCAACGACTCCGACGGGCGGCCTCCGAGGCCGGCCTCGACTGGGACGCCGCCGCAGGCATGGAGCAGTCCGTCGCCGGCAGCGACCACGATCTGATCCTCGTCGGTCCGCACCTCGCCGATCGCTTCGAGGCGATCCGACTGGCCGCATCCGCTCGCGTGGCGGTGCTCCCCGACGACGTCTTCGCCGATCGGGACGGCACCCGCACGCTGGCGCTCGCCCGCTCGATCATCGCCGATGTCAGGAACACCCCGAAAGGAACATCATGACCGTCTCTCGCACCGTCCGGATCGGCTCATCACACGGACTGCACGCCCGTCCGGCGAAGCTCTTCGCTCAGGCGGCCAAGGACTCGGGAATCCCCGTGACCATCGCCAAGGACTCGGGCAAAGCGGTCAACGCGGCCAGCATCCTCGGCGTCATCGCGCTCGCGATCGAGCACGGCGACTACGTCACGCTGACCGCCGAAGGCGACAGTGCCGAGAGCGTGCTCGACACGCTCACCGAGCTGCTCACGACCGACCATGACCAGGACGCCGGCGCGTGAGCGAGCTCAGAGGAGTCGGGATCGGTCTCGGGGTCGCCCAGGGCGTCGTCGTCCGGATGACCGAGTCGCTGCCCGCTCCCGAGAACACCCCCAGCACCCAGGGCGCGGACACCGAGCGCACACGAGTGCGTGAGGCCGTCGCCGCGGTCGCCCAGGAGCTCACCGCGCGCGGTGAGGCTGCCGGCGGCTCGGCGCAGGAGGTGCTCGAGGCGCAGGCGATGATCGCCGAGGACCCGACGCTGCAGGACGAGGTCGACACGCGCATCGACGACGGCGCCACAGCCGAGTGGGCTGTGCACGACGCATTCGCCGGTTTCCGCGCGACGCTCGAAGCGGTCGGCGGCTACCTCGGCGAGCGCGCTGCCGACCTCGATGACATCGCTCAGCGGGTGCTCGCGCGTCTTCGCGGCGTCGATGCACCCGGAGTCCCCGATCCGGGGCATCCGTTCGTGCTGGTGGCGCGAGACCTCGCCCCGGCGGACACCGCGCTGCTGAACCTCGATCAGGTGCTCGCCCTGGTCACGTTCGACGGCGGGCCGACCTCGCACACGGCGATCCTCGCCCGTGAGAAGGGCATCGTCGCGATCGTCGGGGCGGCATCCGCCTCCGAGCTCGCAACCGGCCGGACGGTCATCGTCGATGCCGCCGCCGGAACCGTCACCGTCGATCCGTCCGACGATGAGAAGACGCGCGCCGAGCAGCGCGCCGCCGCCCGCCGCTCGGCGGACGCCGCACCACTGACCCCCGGCGCCCTCGCCGACGGCACGCCGATCCCGCTGCTGGCAAACCTGGGGAAACCTGCAGACGCATCCGATGCCGTCGAACGCGGGGCCGAGGGCGTCGGGCTGTTCCGCACCGAGTTCCTGTTCCTCTCCTCGGCGCAGGCACCGACGGTGCAGCAGCAGCGCGAGTCGTACCGCGAGCTGCTGGCGGCCTTCCCCGGCAAGAAGGTCGTCGTGAGGATGCTGGACGCCGGGGCCGACAAGCCACTGGCGTTCCTCAACGATGCGCACGAGGAGAACCCCGCGCTCGGGCTCCGCGGGCTGCGTGCTCTCCGCGCGAGCGAAGACATCCTGAGAGAGCAGCTGACCGCGCTGGCCGAGGCGGATGCCGCGACCGAGGCCGACCTCTGGGTCATGGCACCCATGGTCGCGACCGTCGAGGAGACCCGGTACTTCACCTCCCTCGCCCGGGAATACGGACTGAAGACGGCCGGTGTGATGGTGGAGATTCCGGCGAGCGCCCTGCTCGCCGACCGGGTGCTCGCGCACGCGGACTTCGCCTCGATCGGCACCAACGACCTCACGCAGTACACGATGGCCGCAGACCGGATGCTCGGCTCGGTCGCCTCGTTCCAGGACCCGTGGCACCCCGCCGTGCTGCGACTCGTGCGCGAAGTCGGCGCGGCAGGCGCCCGGCTCGGCAAGCCGGTCGGGATCTGCGGCGAGGCTGCCGCAGACCCGATGCTCGCGATCGTGCTCGTGGGGCTCGGCGCCACCAGCCTCTCGATGGCACCGTCGGCGCTGGCCGACGTGCGCCAGATGCTCTCCACCCGAACTCTCGACGAGGCCCGCAACCTCGCCGAACTGGCCCTGGCGGCAGACGATGCCGCCGGAGCCCGCCTCGCCGTGGCCGATGCCACAGCAACCCTTCCCCCTCACCAGAAAGAGACGACATCATGACGACGACGTCACCGGCCGCCACGAAGGCAGGCGGCCTCCGAACGGGCGTGCAGCGCTTCGGCACGTTCCTGTCCGGAATGATCATGCCCAACATCGCCGCGTTCATCGCGTGGGGATTCATCACCATGCTGTTCATCCCGAAGGGCTTCTTCGGGTCGGAAAGCCCGTTTGGCTGGCACTGGGCCGGTGTCGCCGAGACCATCGGCGGCGGCGGCGACTCTGCCGTCGTCGGCTGGCAGGGCGCCATGACCGCGGTCGCCGAGGGCGCCGACGGCAACATCCTCGCGTACGTGGGCCTCGTCGGCCCCATGGTCACGTACCTTCTTCCGCTCCTCATCGCCAACACCGCGGGCCGCATGGTCTACGGCGAGCGCGGCGGCGTCGTCGCGACGATCGCCACGATGGGTGTCATCGTCGGCACGAACATCCCGATGTTCCTCGGCGCGATGATCATGGGACCGCTCGCGGCCTACGTCACCAAGCAGATGGACCGAATCTGGGACGGCAAGATCCGCCCCGGCTTCGAGATGCTGGTGAACAACTTCTCTGCCGGCATCCTGGGCATGCTCCTGGCGATCTTCGGCTTCTTCGCCTTCGGTCCTGTGATGCTCGGCATCAGCGCCGTCCTCGGCGGGGCGGTCGACTGGCTGGTCGCACTGAACCTCCTGCCCCTGGTCTCGATCATCGTCGAGCCCGCGAAGGTGCTGTTCCTGAACAACGCCATCAACCACGGCGTGTTCACCCCTCTCGGCATCGAGCAGGCCGCGGAGACCGGCAAGTCGATCCTGTTCCTCATCGAGGCGAACCCCGGCCCCGGTCTCGGCCTGCTTCTCGCATTCTCGTTCTTCGGCGTCGGCGCGGCGAAGGCGTCCGCGCCGGGAGCTGCGATCATCCAGTTCTTCGGCGGCATCCACGAGATCTACTTCCCGTACGCACTGAGCAAGCCGACCACGATCCTCGCCCTGATCGCGGGTGGAGCGGCCGGCGTCACGACCAACATGGTGCTCGGTGGCGGTCTGGTGTTCCCCGCAGCCCCCGGCAGCATCATCGCCGTGACCGCGGCCGCTGTCGGCCCGGGTGTGGGGAACCTGCTCGTCGTCTACCTGTCGGTCGTCATCGCCGCCGTGGTCACCTTCCTCGTCGCCGGCGTCATCCTGCGCGCCTCCCGCAAGCGCGACCTGGAAGCCGAGGGCGACAGCTTCGGTGACGCGATCGCACAGACTGAGGCGAACAAGGGCAAGTCGTCCGCCGCGATGGATGCGCTCCGCGCGTCCTCGGGTGCGGGTGCTGCGGGTGCAGCTGCCGGTACAGGCGCAGGCGTCGCCACCGACCGCCGCATCGAGAACATCGTGTTCGCCTGCGACGCCGGCATGGGCTCGTCGGCCATGGGCGCGAGCGTGCTGCGAAACAAGTTCAAGAAGGCGGGGGTCGAGGGCGTCACCGTCACGAACCAGGCCATCGCGAACCTCGACGGCACCGCCGACCTGGTGATCACGCAGCAGCAGCTGACGGATCGCGCGAAGGCGCAGTCGCCGGACTCCGTCCATGTGTCGGTCGACAACTTCATGAACTCTCCGAAGTACGAAGAGGTCGTCGAGATGGTGCGCGAGCAGCGCGGCACCGACGCGTGACAGACCGGGCGGGGCGGGTGCTTCGGCATCCGCCCCGCCTCCACATTCTCAGAAAGAAGGAATCACCATGAGCGTTCTCACTCTCGACCAGGTCCGCATCCACTCCGGAAGCAGCACTCAGCAGGAGGCACTGCAGGAGGCGACCGACATCCTCGTGTCCGTCGGTGCCGTCACTCCTGCCTACGTCGACGCGATGCGTCAGCGCGAAGAGACCGTGTCGACCTACATGGGCAACGGCCTGGCGATTCCGCACGGCACGAACGACGCGAAGGACGCGATCCTCGGATCCGCCCTGTCGGTCGTCCGCTACGACGGCGGCGTCGACTGGGACGGCGAGCCTGCGACGTTCGTCGTCGGCATCGCCGGTCGCGGTGACGAGCACCTCGAGATCCTCTCGCAGATCGCGATCCTGTTCTCCGACGAGGACGACGTCGCGAAGCTCAACGCCGCCCGGACGCCCGACGAGCTGTACGCCCTGCTGTCGGCGGTGAACGACTGATGAAAGCCGTCCACTTCGGCGCCGGCAACATCGGCCGAGGCTTCGTCGGACTGCTGCTGCACGAGGGAGGCTACGAGGTCGTGTTCTCCGACGTCGCCGATGCGCTGGTCGACGCGATCAACGCCGTCGACTCGTACACCGTGCATGAGGCGGGCCCCGGCGGCACCGACCACGTGGTGACCGGGTTCCGCGCGGTCAACAGCAAGACCGACCCGGATGCCGTGGCCGACGAGGTCGCGACCGCCGATGTGGTCACCACAGCGGTCGGGCCCACCGTCCTTCGTTTCGTCGCTCCGACTATCGTCGCGGGCCTCGCCCGCCGACCCGCCGGAGCCGCTCCCCTCCAGGTCATGGCCTGCGAGAACGCGATCGGCGCGACGGACACCCTGCGCGCAGAGGTCGAGAAGGCCGCCGGGGCGGATGCGGAGGAGCTGCTCTCCCGAGCGGTCTTCGCGAACACCGCGGTCGACCGCATCGTCCCAGGGCAGCCCGCAGACGGCGGCGTCGACGTCACCGTCGAGCCCTACTTCGAGTGGGCGATCGAATCCGAGGCCTTCGGCGGCGCGCTGCCGAACATCCCCGGAGCGCACTTCGTCGAGAACCTCGCCCCCTACATCGAGCGCAAGCTCTTCACGGTGAACACCGGGCACGCGGCCACCGCGTACTTCGGCGCTCGGGCCGGCATCGAGCGCATCTCGGATGCTCTGGCCGACCCGGACATCGCAGCTCGCGTGTCGGCCGCTCTCGAAGAGACCTCCGCGGTGCTCGTCGCCGAGCACGGGCTCGACCCCGCCGAGCTCGCCGGATACCGCGCCACGATCCTCGAGCGGTTCCGCAACCCGGCGCTCGTCGACACCGTGCAGCGCGTCGGGCGTCAGCCGTTGCGCAAGATCTCGCGACACGAACGGTTCATCGGACCCGCGGCGATGGCAGCCGAGAGAGGGCTGCCGACCATCGCCCTGGTCGGCGCCGTCACCGCCGCGCTGGAGTTCGAAGCGCCGGACGACGAGCAGGCGGTCGAGATGCAGGAGGCCCTGCGCACCGAGGATGCGCTCGCCTTCACTGTGCGCACGACGGGGCTGGATCCCGAGCATCCGCTCTTCCCTGCAGTGCTCGACGCCGTGATCTCACGTCAGACGGCTCTGAACGCCACCTGAGCGCCGCAGCACGCATCGCCCGCGCCCTCTGCCGATACGATCGGCGGAGGGCGCGGGTGCGTGCACAGCGAGGTGCGGGAGCAGAATGAGCAGATACGCCGTCATCGGCGCGGGGCCGTCAGGACTGGCTGCCGCCCGCGCGCTCACGAGACGCGGAATCGGCGTCGACGGATACGAGGCCTCTGCAGGGGTCGGCGGGCTCTGGGACATCGACAACCCGCGCAGCACGATGTATGAGTCGGCGCACCTGATCTCGTCTCGCACCACCACCGAGTTCACCGAATTCCCCATGCGATCGACGGTGGACTATCCGGGCCACCGGGTGCTTCGGCAGTACTTCCGCGATTACGCCGACCACTTCGGTCTCACCGACCACTTCCGGTTCGCGACGAGGGTCACGCGCCTCGAACCGCGGGACGGCGGCTGGGACCTCACCAGCGACGGCCCCGAGGGCGAGCAGACCAGGTGGTACACCGGCGTCGTGATCGCGAACGGCACCCTGGCCGAGCCGAACATCCCCACCTTCGCGGGCACCTTCGCCGGCGAGCTGATGCACACGAGCACCTACAAGTCCCCCGATCAGCTCGCAGGCAGGCGCGTGCTCCTGATCGGCGCGGGCAACTCGGGCTGCGACATCGCGGTCGACGCCGTGCACCACGCCGCATCCGTCGACATGAGTGTCCGCCGCGGGTACTACTTCGTGCCGCGGTACCTCTTCGGCAAGCCGAGCGACACGCTCAACCAGGGGCGGCCGCTGCCCGCCCGCCTCAAGCAGGCCGTCGACAGTCGCGTGCTGCGGGCTTTCACCGGCGACCCGGTGCGCTTCGGCTTCCCGAAGCCCGGCTACCGCATCTACGAGTCTCACCCGATCGTCAACACCATGGTCCTCGATCATCTCGGCCAGGGCGACCTGCGCATCCGTTCCGACATCGACCGGTTCGACGGCTCGACCGTGCGATTCCGCGACGGCACGTCGGACGACTACGACCTCGTGCTCCTCGCGACCGGGTACACGCTCGACTATCCGTTCGTCGACCGCGCGCACCTGCACTGGCGCGGCGCGGCCCCCCGACTGTTCCTGAACATCTTCCCCGCGTCGTTCAACGGCCTCTATGTGATGGGCATGATCGAGGCATCCGGCATCGGCTGGCAGGGGCGATACGAGCAGGCGGACCTGCTGGCGACCTATCTCGACGCCGCCGAGCACGCGCCGGCACGAGCCGCGCGGTTCCGCGACCGGGTGACCTCGGAGCCGTGGCCCGACCTCACGGGTGGTTATCGCTACCTCGGGCTCGACCGCATGGCGTACTACGTCAACAAGGACGCCTACCGCAGCGCCGTCCGTCGCGAGAAGCATGCGCTGGAGACCCCGACGGTGCAGCGGTCCTGATCCTCGGGTCAGAGGTCCTTCACATGCGCAGGCTCTAGCGTTGAACCCGTGCAGAAGAAGCGTGGCCGTCGTGTCCTGAAAGTGATCGTCTGGGGACTCGTCGCCGTCCTCGTGCTCGGAATCGGCGGCATCGTCGCCTGGAGCCAGATCGGCGTGATGCCCGCCGAGAAGGCGCCGCTGGCGAGCGTCAGGGAGAACCCCGCGATCCACGTCGAAGACGCCGAGCAGGGAATCGTGCTCACGCCCGCAGACGGCGAGTCCGAGACGGGTCTCGTGTTCATCCCCGGGGCGAAGGTGGACCCGTGGGCGTACGCCGCGATCCTGCAGAGCCTCGCCGAGGAGGGCGTGACCGTCGTCATCACCCGCCCCTGGCTGAACCTGGCCTTCTTCGACCTGCGCGGCCTGGACTCCTTCACATCGGCGGCCCCTGGGATCGACGAGTGGGCGGTCGGCGGCCACTCCCTCGGTGGCGTGCGCGCGTGCCAGCTCGCCGCAGACGCGGAGGCGCTCGTGCTGTTCGGATCGTACTGTTCGAATGATGTCTCCGACACCGACCTCGCCGTGCTGAGCATCTCGGGCAGCGAGGACGGGCTCTCGACGCCCGAGAAGATCGACGCCGCCCGCGACCAGCTCCCGGCCGACGCCGAGATGATCGAGATCGAAGGCGCTTCCCACGCATCGTTCGGCGACTACGGCCCCCAGGCAGGCGACGGGACTCCGACGATCACCGACGACGAGATGCACGACGAGGTCGCCGGGATCCTGAATCCGTTCATGGCTGAGCTCCCCCGGAGCTGACCCGCTCTTCGCTCAGCGCCTCAGCGCCTCCGGTCTCAGCCGATGACGGCATCGAGCAGCGGATGCAGGTGTCGCGTGCCGAGCACCCCTGCCGCCGTCCGCGCGCCCGCGGTGAGCGCCGACCGCACGTCGGCGCCGGAGAGTCGGGTGTCGAGCACGCCCGCGAGGAAGGCATCGCCGGCGCCGTTCGTATCGACGACGTCGACGGGCACCGCCGCCATGCGGTGCTCCACGCCGTCGGCGTCGATCGCCACTGCGCCCTCCGCGCCGAGCGTGCACACCGCGAGCGACGATCCCGCCGAGATGCGCGAACGGAGGAAGGCCACCGGATCGGCGAGGCGGTCGGCGTTGCAGAACACGGCGTCGGCAGCGTCGAGGAACGGCCGGTGGAAGTCGGCCTCGCCGTCGTAGTCGTGCACGTCGACCCAGATCGGGCGTCCGGTGGCCCTGGCCGCCGGGAGAAGCCGCAGCGGTTCCGCCGCGAGGTCGAGCACGATCACATCGGCCCCTCTCATCGCAGCGACCAGAGCATCGTCGTCGGCGCCATCCGTCGCCCCGGGCGAGGCGAGATAGAGCGACACCCGCTCGCCGCCACGGGTCATGAGATTCAGGTGACGCTCCGTGGCGTCGCCGTCACCCCACAGAGTGCGCACGCCTGCCCTGTCGAGGGCATCGCGCACGCGCTCCCCCGGCTCGTCCCCAGCGCTCAGCGCATACAGCAGCGTCTGGCGCCCGAGCGCGGTGAGGCTGAGCGCCTTACCCGCACTCGTGCCGCCGATCGTCTCCCAGGAGTCCTCGGCGAACTGCATGTGGGGCACGGGCTCCGGAAGGCGGTCCAGCACGACGATCGAGTTCCAGGAGGCGGGCCCCGCGATGAAGACGGATGCGGTCATGGCTCCATCCTGCCCGGTGCGACCGCCTGATCAGCCGATCCGCTTGATCAGCGAGTCCAGTCCCATTCCGTAGTCGATTCGCACGACCGGGAGCGCGAGCTTGTCCGTCCCGATCTCGACATACCCCGGTTCGATGGTGCGTGCCATCTCGAAGCCGGCCTGTGCGACGCCCTGCTTGGCAGTGTCGTTGTAGTGGCCGAACGGATACGCGATCACCTCACGCACCCCGAGCACATCCCCTGAGACGTTCAGATCCGCAGCGATCTCGTCGGCCGTCCAGTTCGTCATCCGGCCCTTGCCGTTCTCTCCCGCCTGATGCATGTCGTGGGTGTGCGACCGGCGCAGGACGTAGACCGACGGCGGAGGGTCCTGCCGATAGGCCGTGATCATGAACGACGTCGAGAGGAGCTTGTTCCGCTCGATCACCGGCACCGCCAGGTCGAACCAGGTCTGGTCGGCATCGTCGTCGGTGATGATCACCGAGCGGGCGGGCAGCGAGAGCCGTCCGTCGATGAACGCGCTCAGTTCGTCCCAGGTCGGAAGATAGAAGCCGGTCGTCGCGATGTGAGTCATCTGCGCGTCGAAGTCACCGATGTACGCGTAGTTGCCGCGAAGCCACCCCGACTCGCCGTCCGGGTTGGCCGTGAACTGGTGGTACATGAGGATCGGCACCTGCACGTCGGCGGCGGCGTTCGCCTCGGCGGTCGTCCACCCGGCGAACAGATCGGTCTGCTGGTCGACGCAGGCGACAGGATCGGCGCCGTTCACACGCGCGGCGACGGTGTACGCCGCGGCATCCGCCTCGGTCGTGTACCACCCCGCGAAGACCCGACCGTCCTGCGCCGGGATCGGGAGCGCCGCATAGAGCCCGTCCTGCCGCTGCAGCATGGGCTCGGTCGGGGCTCCGTCGCCGAAGAAGGTCACCGCGCACGCGAGCGGGTCGTCGGCATCCGCGAGGAGCTGCTGAACGGGCGTGAGCGGGCGCTCGATGACTGCGGCGCCGGCGCGCGGAGTGCTCTCCGCCGGCGCGCGCGTCGACCAGGCGTATGCCGCCGACGCGCCCGCCGCGAGCACGATGACGGCGCTGATGATCACTGCGACGCCGACGCGGCGTCGCTTCCCCCCGGAAGCCATGATCTAGATGTCGAATCCGTCGGCGATCATCTCCACGAGCTCCTCGCGCTCCTCGACGGGCAGGAAGGCTCCGGCCGCGGCGTTGAACTGGAAGGTCTCGAGGTCATCGAGGTCGTACTCGAACGTCTCGACGAGGAGCGACAGCTCACGGGTGAGGGAGGTCGCGCTCATCGTGCGGTTGTCGACGTTCACCGTGACCGCGAAGCCGAGCTGGTAGAGCAGATCGAAGGGGTGATCGGCGAGAGAGTCGCCCCACGCCGCGATCGCTCCGGTCTGGAGGTTCGACGACGGCGACAGTTCGAGAGGGATCTCGCGGTCGCGCACCCAGCGCGCCAGGTCGCCGAACTGCACCTGCACCTCGTCGCCTTCCTGGGCGATCACCTGCAGGTCCTCGGCGATGCGCACCCCGTGGCCGAGTCGCAGGGCTCTCCCGTCGATGAGCGCCGAGCGGATCGACGCCGGGCCGGCCGCCTCTCCGGCGTGCACCGTGACGGGGAAGAAGTTCTCCGCGAGGTAGTCGAAGGCGGCGCGATGGTTCGACGCGGGGAAGCCGTCCTCGGGGCCGGCGATGTCGAAGCCGACGGCCCCGCTACCGCGGAACCCGACTGCGAGCTCTGCGATCTCACGCGAGCGATCGGTGTGACGCATGGCGGTGATCAGCTGGCCGACGCGGATGCTGTGGCCGTCGCGATCTGCGGCGTCCTCGCCCTCCTCGATGCCCTGCTGCACGGCCTCGACTGCCTGCTCGAGCGAGAGACCGCGGGTGAGGTGCTGTTCGGGCGCCCACCGAACCTCGCCGTAGATCACTCCGTCGTGCGCGAGGTCCTGCACGAACTCTCGTGCGACGCGAGTCAGGCCCTCCGTCGTCTGCATGACGGCCGTCGTCAGATCGAAGGTCTTGAGGTACTCGACCAGAGAACCGGAGTCGCTCTTCTTCGCGATCCATCTGCCCAGAGCGGCCGGGTTCGACTCCGGAACCTCGAAGCCGATCGCATCCGCCAACTCGATGATCGTCGATGGGCGCAGCGCGCCGTCGAGGTGGTCGTGCAGCGACACCTTGGGCAGGCTGCGCAGAGACGCCCCTTGGATGGTGACATCGCCGTTCGCGTCGATCGACATGGGGATTCCTCTCGGTCGCGGATTCGCTGTGTTCAGGCTAGCGGTCGGAGGATCAGGCCGTGATGCGCTCGCGAACGATCGGGCCTGCTGCGGGAGCCTCGTCGCCGATCGCCCATGCACCCTCGAGCGCCTCGAGGGCACGGGGGAACCGGGCCTCATCGGCGGCGGAGAGGGTGAACAGGGGCTGGCCGGCCACCACGCGCTCGCCGGGCTTGGCGTGCAGATCGATGCCGGCCTCGAAGACCACGGGGTCCTCCGCCCGCGCGCGTCCCGCTCCGAGACGCCACGCCGCGATGCCGAACGGCAGCGCATCCATCTGAGACACCACGCCGTCGGCGGGGGCGGTGACCACGTGCGTCTCTCGAGCCGTCGGCAGCGGCGCATCCGGATCGCCGTCCTGCGCGCGGATCATGGCCTTCCAGCCGTCCATCGCGCGACCGTCGTCGAGGGCGGCCTCGACATCGGCATCCGGCTGTCCCGCGAGTGCGAGCATCTCGCGGGCCAGAGCGATCGTCAGCTCACGGACGTCGGCGGGGCCTCCGCCTGCGAGGACCTCGACCGATTCGCGCACCTCGTTGGCGTTGCCGATGGCGAGTCCGAGAGGCACGTTCATGTCCGTCAGCAGTGCGGTCGTGGCGACACCGGAGTCGGTGCCGAGGGCCACCATCGTGCGCGCGAGTTCGCGTGCCCGGTCGATGTCCTGCATGAACGCACCCGAGCCGAACTTCACGTCGAGCACCAACGCGTCCGTGCCCTCGGCGATCTTCTTAGACATGATGCTCGAGGCGATCAGCGGAATCGCCTCGACCGTGCCGGTGACATCGCGCAGCGCATAGAGCTTCTTGTCGGCAGGAGCGAGGCCGGAGCCCGCGGCGCAGATCACCGCGCCCACCTCGCCCTGCATCTGCGCGAAGATCTCGTCGTTGCTGAGCGCAGCGCGCCAACCGGGGATCGACTCGAGCTTGTCGAGCGTGCCACCGGTATGGCCGAGTCCACGTCCGGAGAGCTGCGGCACCGCGACGCCGAACACGGCGACGAGCGGTGCGAGCGGCAGGGTGATCTTGTCGCCCACCCCTCCGGTCGAGTGCTTGTCGACGGTCTTCTTCCCGAGGGTGGCGAAGCTCATCCGCTCCCCCGACGCGATCATCGCGTCGGTGAGCACGCGGATCTCATCCCGCTCCATGCCGCGCTGGAAGATCGCCATCGCGAACGAGGCCATCTGCGCGTCCGACACGTAGCCACGCGTGTAGGCGTCGACCATCCAGCGCAGCGCCTTCTCGGGCACGGCGCCTCCGTCACGCTTGGCACGGATCACATCGACGGCGTCGAAGGGCTCAACGCTCATCGGGCGTCCTCCAGGTCTCGGGGGCCGAACGCGTCCGGCAGTACTTCATCGATGGTCCGGATGCCGGAGACGGTCTCCAGCAGCATCCCGGGCATCGCGTGTTCGTAGAGCAGCTGGCGGCAGCGGCCGCACGGCATGATCGTCTGCCCGTCGTTGTTCACGCACACGAAGGCGACGAGCTGGCCGCCGCCCGACATGTGCAGGTCGCCCACCAGTGCGCATTCTGCGCACAGCGTCACGCCGTACGACGCGTTCTCGACGTTGCAGCCGGCCACGATGCGGCCGTCGCCGACGAGGGCGGCGGCGCCGACCCGGTATCGCGAGTACGGCGCGTAGGCCTTGGTCATGGCGTCTGTCGCGACCTGGCGAAGCTCATCCCAGTCGATGTCGGTCATGTCTCTCCTAGGACTTTATGTACGGCTTGCCGCTGGCTGCGGGGCCGCGGATCTGACCGGCGAAACCGGCGACCGCGAGCAGCGTCACGACATACGGGAGCATCAGCATGAACTCGCCGGGGATCGGTGTCTTGAGGATCGACAGCAGGTTCTGCAGGTTCGTCGCGAAGCCGAACAGCAGGGCGGCGAGGGTCGCGCGGATCGGGTCCCACCGTCCGAAGATGACGGCGGCGAGGGCGATGAAGCCGAGACCCGCCGTCATGTCCTTTCCGAATTGCGGCACGGAGACCAGGGTGAAGTACGCACCGCCGATGCCGGCGATCGCGCCCGCGAGGAGCACGTTCCAGAACCGGGTCGCGTTCACCTTGATGCCGACCGTGTCCGCCGCCTGCGGGTGCTCGCCCACGGCACGGACGCGGAGCCCCCACTTCGTGCGGTACAGGCCCCAGGCGACGATCGCGACGGTGATGAACATGAGGTACACGATGAACGTCTGGTTGAAGAGCACCGGCCCGATGATCGGGATGTCGCTGAGCAGCGGGATCTCGATGCGGCTGAAGCGCACCGGCGTGTTGAGGGCGGTCTCGTTCGGCGCCAGCAGCGCCCCGTAGAGGAACCCGGTGAGACCGCTGACGAGGACGTTGAGCACCACACCGACGATGACCTGCTCGACGAGGTACTTGATCGCGAATGCGGCCAGCACTGCGGCCACGAGCACGCCGCCGAGCATGGCGCCCAGCAAACCGACGAACGGGCTGCCGGTGACGCTCGAGAGCAACGCGGCAGCGAACGCTCCGAGGAGCAGCTGGCCCTCGATCGCGACGTTGACGACACCGGCACGCTCGCCGATGACCCCTCCGAGGGCACCGAACACGAGCGGGACCGACAGAGAGACGGCTCCGAAGAGCAGGCTGCTGACGGGAACGAGGCCTCCGGCGCCCGCCCACACGAGGAACCCGAAGACGGCGATCACGCTGAAGGCGATCACCAGCCAGATCGAGGGCTTGCGGTACGACCATGCCCGCAGGAACGCGAGCACCGACAGCAGCGCGAGGATCACGATGACGACCCAGCTGGTCGGCCCCGTCGGCAGCGCCACATCCGGCAGTGCGATAGGCGACGACGGGTCGTTGAGTCGGAACTTGCTGGTGCCGCTGCGGGGCACGAGCAGGAACAGGAGCGCCAGCAGCACGGTGGCCGCCGCGAGGACGATCGGCGCCTTCAGGTGCCGCTCGCGCACGGTGGCGAGCTGCACGGTTCCGTCGGCGGCTTCACTCTGGACGAGGGAGGTCATGCGGTCACCGCCTTCTTCGCGGCCTTGGCTCTCGCCTTGGCTGCCTTCTCCGCATCGGTCTTCGGCAGGAAGAACACCGTGCGCAGCAGCGGCGGCGCGGCGATGAACAGCACGACGAGCGACTGCACGACGAGCACGATGTCGACCGGGATGTCCTGCGCCTGCATCGAGAACGAGCCGGCCTTGAGCGCGCCGAACAGGATGCCTGCGGCGAAGGCGCCCCACGCGCGGCTCCGTCCGAGCAGGGCGACGGTGATGGCGTCGAAGCCGATGCCCGCGTCGATCGTCTCGGTGATGCCTGTGGTGACCGCTCCCTGCACCTGGTTCATGCCCGCGAGTCCGGCGAGACCGCCGGCGAGGAGCATGGCGTAGACGTAGACGCGCTGCACGCTGATTCCGGCCGCACGTGCGGCATGCGGGTTCTCGCCCACCGCGCGCATCCGCATTCCGAGCGAGGAGCGCTCGATCAGCCACCAGACGAACAGGGTGGCGATGATGACGATCACGAACCCGAGATCGAGCAGCGGGAACTGCGGGCCGAGGAGCTCGGGGAACTGCGCGCTCTCCGGGGTGGCGTAGCCGAGCGCCTGGTTCGTGCCCGGCTTCTGCAGCAGACCGGGGGTGCGGATCATCCACAGCAGCAGGTAGTACGCCACGTAGTTGAGCATGATGGTGAGGATGACCTCGTGAGCGCCCGTGCGCGCCTTGAGCAGACCGGCGATCGCTCCCCACAGTGCGCCGCCGGCGATTCCGGCGATCAAGGTGACCGGGATGTGCAGCCAGAACGGCAGGTCGAGCTGGAAGGTGAGGAGCCCGGCGGCGGCGACGCCGATCAGCATCTGACCGCGCGCACCGATGTTGAACAGGCCGACGCGGAAGGCGAGGGCGACGCCGAGACCGGCGGCGATCAGGGGTGCCGCGAAGCCCAGCGTGTTGGTCAACGGGCGGATCTGCGCGGCGAAGTCCGCGCCTCGTGCGTTGAAGATGGCTCCGCGGAAGAGCGCTTCGTAGCCGTTGTAGACCGCGTTCCAGATCGCGGCGAAGGTGTCGCTCGGACGCTGGAAGAAGTAGCCGGATGCCTCGAGCACATCCTCGTTCGTGAAGGCGATCAGGATGCCGCCGACGACCAGCGCGAGGAAGATCGCGAGGATCGTCGTGACCGCGCTGCCGCGGAGCATCTCCTTCAGGATCACGTTGCCGCGCGGAGGCGGCGGAACGGCGCCCGAATCGCGCATCGTCGTGGTCGTGTTCACCGAGAGCTGATCAGCGGATCCCTGACCCGCCGAGCTGCTCCCCTGTGGGGTCGTACCGCTCATGCGGCCACCTCTCCCTCGGCGGCGCCCGCCATCATCAGTCCCAGCGTCTCGCGCGGGGTGTCGCCGGGAACGATCCCGACGATCGTGCCTCTGTACATGACCGCGATGCGGTCGGCGAGAGCCGCCACCTCGTCGAGCTCGGTCGAGACGACGACGACCGGAATGCCGGCGTCCCGCGTCTCGATGATCCTTTTGTGAATGAACTCGATGGAGCCGACGTCGACTCCTCGGGTCGGCTGCGCGGCGACGAGCAGCCTGAGCTCGCGGCTCATCTCACGGGCGATCACGACCTTCTGCTGGTTTCCTCCTGAGAGGGTTCCTGCCGGGGTGTGCGGGCCCTGCGTGCGGATGTCGTACTCGCTGATCCGTGCGCGGGCGAAGTCCTCGAGCGCGGATCGGCGGATGGTCCCACCCCGGCTGAACTCGTCGTCGCCCGTGCGGTCGAGGATCAGGTTCTCCGCGACCGAGAAGCCTGCGACGAGTCCATCCTCGGTCCGGTCCTCGGGAACGAAGCCGACGCCGGCGTCGAGGATCGCTCGGACGCTCTTTCCGACCAGTTCGGTTCCCCCGAGGGTGATCGATCCTTCGACTCTGGCCGCGAGGCCGACGATGGCCTCGACCAGCTCGGTCTGGCCGTTGCCCTGCACCCCGGCCACGGCGAGCACTTCGCCAGGGCGCACGGAGAAGTCGATGCCGTCGACGACGATCGCTCCCGCGGAGGTGAGCACGCGAAGTCCCTTGACCTCGAGGCCGCCCTCGCCGAGGCGCGGCGGGTCCTTGTGCACCGTGAGCTCGACCGCGCGGCCGACCATCAGCGAGGCCAGCTCGGCGTTGGTCGCCGTGGGCGATGCCTCGCCGACGATCCGGCCGAGGCGGACGATCGTGATGGTGTCCGCGACCTCGCGCACCTCGCGCAGCTTGTGGGTGATGAAGACGATCGCCGTGCCCTCGTCTCGGAGCTGACGCATGATGCCCATCAGCTCGTCCGTCTCCTGCGGCGTGAGCACGGCGGTGGGCTCATCGAAGACCAGGACCTTGGCGTCGCGCGAAAGCGCCTTGATGATCTCGACCCGCTGCTGCACACCGACGGGGAGGTCGCCGACGATGGCGTCAGGGTCGATGTCGAAGCCGAAGCGGGCGGCGACGGCGCGGACATGCTCACGCGCCTTGGTGATGTCGAGGGTGCCCAGTCCCTTGGTCTGCTCATGACCGAGCATGACGTTCTCGGCCACCGTGAACACGGGGACGAGCATGAAGTGCTGATGCACCATGCCGATGCCGGCGTTCATCGCGTCGCCGGGGCCGCGGAACCGCTGGACGACGTCGTCCAGGAGGATCTCGCCCTCATCGGCCTGGTACAGACCGTAGAGGACGTTCATCAGAGTCGATTTGCCTGCGCCGTTCTCGCCGAGCAGCGCATGGATCTGCCCCGGCTCGACGACCAGGTCGATGTGGTCGTTGGCCACCAGGGTTCCGAACCGCTTGGTGATACCGCGAAGTTCGAGCTTCATATCTGCACCTTATCCAGAAGTGTCATCCAGAAGAGTCCGAAGAATCTTCGGCGCATCGCACGGGGATCGCCCGGATGCGCCGCGAACAGTCGTCATCGTCCGTCCACGGCGCGGGGCGAGTGGCCGCTTGCGCCACTCGCCCCGCCATGGATGTGAACTGCTTACGGGGAGTTCTCCGACTCCACCGTGATGTCACCCGAGATGATCTGCTCCTGCAGAGCGGAGATCTCGTCGAGCAGGCCGTCGGGCAGGTCGCCCTCGAAGGCACCGAAGCCCGAGAGCTTGACGCCCTCGTTCTCGAGCGTGCCGATGTAGGGAGCCGGGTCGAAGTCGCCCTCGGATGCGGCGACGGTCGCGTCCTCGACGGCCACGTCGATGGCCTTCATGATCGAGAAGAGGGTGACGTCGGCCACGCTCTCGTCGGCCACTGCGAGGTCACTGTCGACGCCGACCAGCAGCGTGTCCTTGCCGCTGTCGGCGATGGCAGCCGCAGCGCTCTGGTAGATCGGTCCACCGACCGGGAGGATCACGTCGACGCCCTGGTCGAGCACGCCCTGGGCGGTCTGCTTGGCGGTGTCGTTCGCGTCGAAGCCGCCGGTGAAGGAGCCCTTCTGCGTGGCGGCGTCCCAGCCGAAGACCTCGACGGCGCCGGACTTGTCCTCGTTGTACTTCTCGACTCCGAGCTGGAAGCCGTCCATGAACACGGCGACCGACGGGATCTGCATTCCGCCGAAGGTGCCGACCTTGCTCACGCCCGACGCAGCGGACCAGCCTGCGGCGGCGTAGCCACCGAGGTAGGCGGCCTGAGCCGTGTCGAACACGAGGGGCTTGATGTTGGGAGCGTCGGTCGTGCCGTCGAAGTCGTTGTCGGCGTAGTCGTCGATGATCGCGTAGTCGATCTCGGGGTTGGCCAGAGCGGACTCGACGGTCGCGGCCGAGAGCTTGAAGCCGACTGCGACGATGAGCGAGCAGCCCTCCGAGACCGCGGTCTCGAGGTTCGGCGCGTAGTCGTTGTCGTTGGCCGACTCGAACTCGATCGGCTTGACGCCGAGAGTCTCCGCGGCCCGGTCCATGCCTTCCTTGGCAGACTGGTTGAACGACTTGTCGTTCCAGCCGCCGGCGTCGGAGACGAGGCAGGGGATGAAGTCGGAGTCAGCCTCGCCGCCGCCGGTGCCGCCCGATTCGGTAGGAGCCTGGCCGCAGCCGGCGAGTGCGAAGACGACGCCAGCGGCGATGGTCGCGCCGAGCAGCTTCTTGGTGGTGGAGATGGTCAACTCATGCCTCCTGAACGGTGCCGCGGCCCTCGCGGATCGCTCAAAGTTACCCAGTGTTTCGACATTTGCGCATGCACGACGGCGAAGCGCTGGCGAATGGTTACAAAGCTGAAACCAAGCCAGCCGATGAGCGACACCCCCTGCTCATCAGAGCACGTCACTCCGACCGGTCAGCTTCAGGGACTCGACCACGCCCTTCACGCGCTGCGCATGCTCGATGGTGGTGACGAGCAGGGCGTCGGGAGTGTCGACCACCACGATGTCCTTCACGCCGATCAGGCTGATCACACGCGAGGTCTGACTCACGAGGATGCCGCTGGCCGCATCCGACAGCACGCGGGCTTTCGGCCCGAGGACGGCGAGGTCGTTCTTCCGACCGTTGTTGATGAGCTTGGTGAGGGAGGCGAAGTCCCCCACGTCGTCCCAGTCGAAGTGGCCCGGCACGACCGCGAGGCGTCCGCGACGCGCAGCCGGCTCCGCCACCGCGTAGTCGATCGCGATCTTCTTCAGCCCGGGCCAGATCCGATCCACCGCGGGGCCGCGGCGTTCACGGTCGTCCCATGCCTCGGCGAGTTCGAGCAGCCCGGCGTGCAGGGCAGGCTCGTTCGCGGCGAGCTCATCGAGCAGCACGCTCGCCTTCGCGATGAACATGCCGGCGTTCCAGAGGTAGCCACGGTCGGCGAAGTAGGCCGTCGCGGTCTCGAGGTCGGGCTTCTCGACGAAGCTCTCGACGAGGGCGGCCTCGCGCGCCCCCTCGACGACGAGCTCCGCACCCGTCTTGATGTAGCCGAATCCGATCGCCGGTTCGGTCGGCGAGATGCCGATCGTGCAGATGTATCCCTCGCGCGCGACCTCGACGGCGTCGCGGACGGCGAACTCGAACACCCGAGTGCTGCGGATGACGTGGTCGGCGCTGAACGAGCCGATGATCACATCGGGGTCCCTGCGATGCAGGATCGCGGCCGCCAGCCCGATCGCCGCGGCGGACTCCCGCGGCTCCGACTCCAGGAACACATTCAGATCCGGTATCCCGGGCAGCTCCGCCTCGACAGCCGCTCGGTGCGCCCGTCCGGTGACCACGGCGATGCGGCCGGCCCCGGCCAACGGCTCCAGCCTGTCCCACGTGTCGCGGAGAAGGGAGTGCCCCGAGCCCGTGAGGTCGTGCAGGAACTTCGGCGCGTCCGCGCGGGAGAGAGGCCAGAGTCGGCTGCCGATTCCGCCGGCGGGGATCACGGCGTAGAAGTTCTCGATGGGTTGACTCACCCTGCAAGGGTATAGCCACGAAAAGTCTCGACATCGAGACACTTAGGCTCCCCTTCGTCGCCCGCGGTCGCTTCACGGGAATAGGATGGTGTCCGATCGGCCGTGCCTGATGACAGCAGGCTCACGCTTGGAAGACGCACTGCACGCGACCGAGTCACTTCGATCCAGGGAGGACGACCGTGTCCACAAGCGCTCGCTTGACACCGTCGATTTCGGAAACCACTTCCAAGACGCCCCGCGGCACCCTCTACAGGGGTCGCGAAGGCATGTGGTCGTGGGTGCTTCACCGCATCACCGGAGTCGCCATCTTCTTCTTCCTGTTGGTGCATGTGCTCGACACTGCACTCATCAGGGTCTCCCCCGAGGCGTACAACGCCGTCATCGGCACGTACAAGAACCCGATCATGGCGCTCGGCGAGGTCGTGCTGGTCGCGGGCATCGTGTTCCACGCGATGAACGGACTCCGCATCATCGCCGTCGACTTCTGGTCGAAGGGCGCCAAGTACCAGCGTCAGCTGTTCTGGGGCGTACTCCTGGTGTGGGGAATCATCATGGCAGGCTTCGTGCCCCGGCACCTGATGCTCGCGTTCGCCGGCTTCGGAGGAGGACACTGATGACCGCTCAGACCGTCGCAGCCCCTGTCCGCCGTCAGCGCGGATTCAACCTCGAGAAGTGGGGCTGGCTCTTCATGCGCGCCTCCGGCGTCGTGCTCGTCGTGCTCATCTTCGGCCACCTGTTCATCAACCTGATGGTCGGCGAGGGCATCCACGCTCTGGACTTCGCGTTCATCGCCGGCAAGTTCGCCACGCCGTTCTGGCAGTGGTGGGACGTCATCATGCTCTGGCTCGCGCTGATCCACGGCGCCAACGGCATGCGCACGATCGTCAACGACTATGTGACGAACAACACCGCTCGCAAGGCGCTGATCTGGGCCCTCGGCCTGGCCGCGGCCCTGCTCATCATCCTCGGCACCCTGGTCGTCTTCACATTCGACCCGTGCCTCGGCGTGACCGAGTCGAGCACACTGTGGGAACAGTGCCAGACGCTGGGCAAGTAGAAGAGAAGGCATACGAGAAGTGACTACCGAGACCCAGGATTCCGTCGTGCGCGACGGCGTGCACTACCACCAGTTCGACATCGTCATCGTGGGCGCCGGCGGCGCCGGCATGCGGGCGGCCATCGAGGCAGGCTCCGGCGCGAAGACCGCGGTCATCTCCAAGCTCTACCCCACGCGCTCGCACACCGGCGCGGCGCAGGGCGGCATGGCGGCTGCGCTCGCGAACGTCGAAGAGGACAGCTGGGAGTGGCACACCTTCGACACCGTCAAGGGCGGCGACTACCTGGTCGACCAGGATGCTGCGGAGATCCTCGCTAAAGAGGCGATCGACGCGGTCATCGACCTCGAGAACATGGGTCTCCCCTTCAACCGCACGCCCGAGGGCAAGATCGACCAGCGTCGATTCGGCGGCCACACCGCCGAGCACGGGAAGACCCCGGTGCGCCGCGCATGCTACGCCGCCGACCGCACCGGCCACATGATCCTGCAGACGCTCTTCCAGAACTGCGTCAAGCTCGGCATCAACTTCTTCAACGAGTTCTACGTGCTCGACCTGCTCACCGTGAAGGATGCCGACGGCAAGACCCAGGTCTCCGGCGTCGTCGCGTACGACCTCTCGACGGGCGAACTGCACGTCTTCCAGGCCAAGGCCGTGATCTTCGCGACCGGCGGCTTCGGCAAGATCTTCAAGACGACGTCGAACGCGCACACCCTCACGGGCGACGGCGTCGGCATCGTCTGGCGCAAGGGTCTCCCCCTCGAGGACCTCGAGTTCTTCCAGTTCCACCCCACCGGCCTCGCCGGCCTCGGCATTCTCCTCACCGAGGGCGCCCGCGGCGAGGGAGCGATCCTGCGCAACGCCTCGGGCGAGCGCTTCATGGAGCGCTACGCCCCGACCATCAAGGACCTCGCACCTCGCGACATCGTCGCCCGCTGCATGGTGCAGGAGGTGGCCGAAGGCCGCGGCGCCGGCCCCCACAAGGACTACGTGCTGCTGGACTGCACCCACCTGGGCGCTGAGGTGCTCGAGACCAAGCTGCCCGACATCACCGAGTTCGCCCGCACGTACCTGGGCGTCGACCCGGTCGTCGAGCCCGTGCCGGTCATGCCGACGGCGCACTACGCGATGGGCGGCATCCCCACGAACAACGACGCAGAGGTTCTCGCCGACAACACCACGGTCGTCCCGGGTCTCTACGCCGCCGGCGAGTGCGCGTGCGTCTCGGTGCACGGCGCCAACCGTCTCGGCACCAACTCTCTGCTCGACATCAACGTGTTCGGCAAGCGCGCAGGGCGCAACGCGGTGGAGTACGTCAAGACCGCCGAGTTCGTGCCGCTGCCCGAGAACCCCGCCGCGTTCGTCTCCGACATGCTCGAGGGCCTGCGCAACAACCAGGGCACCGAGCGCATCGCCGTGCTCCGCAAGGCGCTCCAGGACGAGATGGACAAGGGCGCGCAGGTCTTCCGCACGCACGAGTCGCTCGAGCACGTGCTGGGTGTCATCAAGGAGCTGCGCGACCGGTACATGAACGTGCACGTCGACGACAAGGGCAAGCGGTTCAACACCGATCTGCTCGAGGCCGTCGAGCTGGGGTTCCTGCTCGACATCGCCGAGGTCGTCGTCTACGCGGCGCAGAACCGCGAGGAGAGCCGTGGCGGCCACATGCGCGACGACTTCCCCACTCGCAACGACGAGAAGTACATGCAGCACACGATGGCCTACCTGACGGGCGATCCGCACTCCTCCACTCCGAGCGACCACATCAAGCTCGACTGGAAGCCGGTCGTGTTCACGAAGAACGAGCAGGGCGAGTTGAACTACCCGCCGATGGAGAGGAAGTACTGAGCATGTCGAGCGCCATCGCCGAAGCTCCCGCGGACACGACGCAGGAGACGGGCATCCAGTCGTTCATCGTCACGTTCAACATCCGTCGATTCGACCCCGAGATCGACTCCGAGCCGCACTGGGTCGACTACGACGTGGAGCTGTACTCGACCGACCGCGTCCTCGACGCTCTGCACAAGATCAAGTGGGAGGTCGACGGCTCGCTCACGTTCCGCCGCTCGTGCGCCCACGGCATCTGCGGATCCGATGCGATGCGCATCAACGGCCGCAACCGCCTGGCGTGCAAGACGCTGATCAAGGACCTCGACATCTCGAAGCCGATCTACGTCGAGGCGATCAAGGGCCTGCCGCTCGAGAAGGACCTCGTCGTCGACATGGAGCCCTTCTTCGCGTCGTACCGCGAGGTGCAGCCGTTCCTCGTCGCGAACTCCGTGCCGGAGAAGGGCAAGGAGCGGGTCCAGTCGATCGCCGATCGCGAGATCTTCGACGACACCACCAAGTGCATCCTCTGCGCCGCGTGCACCTCGTCGTGCCCCGTCTTCTGGACCGACGGTCAGTACTTCGGACCCGCAGCCATCGTGAACGCGCACCGGTTCATCTTCGACTCCCGCGACGACAACGCAGCGGTCCGTCTCGACATCCTCAACGACAAGGAAGGCGTCTGGCGCTGCCGCACGACCTTCAACTGCTCCGAGGCATGCCCCCGCGGCATCGAGGTCACCAAGGCGATCGCCGAGGTCAAGCAGGCAGTGCTGCGCGGTCGTCCCTGACGATTACGCGGATCTGAGAACGGGCGGGCTCCCCACGGGGACCCGCCCGTTTTCGTCGCTTGGATAAGGTGAAGACGTGTCAGATCCCGATCGCGCGGCGTCAGAGGCCGGCCGCCTGGATGCGGCCGTCGAGCGCGCGACCGCGCTGACGAAGCGCACGCTGGGGCTGTTCCCTGTGCGTGTCTGGCGCCACTTCCTGCAGCACAACGGATTCCTGCTCGCCGCAGGGGTGAGCTATCAGGCGCTCTTCGCGATCTTCGCGGCGATCTACCTCGCCTTCGCGATCGCCGGTCTCTGGCTCGGTGGCAGCAGCGAAGCGGTCGACGGCATGATCGACATCATCAACAGCTACATCCCGAATCTGATCCAGGATCAGGGCGGGGTGTTCACGCCGGCCCAGGTGCGGGAGATCGCGGCCAGCACGACGGGGATCCTGAGCATCACCGGTCTGATCGCACTCGGAACGGTGATCTGGACCGCCATCGGGTGGGTGACGTTCTCGCGACGCGCGACGCGCGACATCTTCGGCCTGCCGCCCGATCGCCGCAGCTACATCATCCTGAAGGCGCGCGATCTGCTCGCCGCACTCATCTTCGGCGTCTCGCTGATCGCCGGTTCGCTGCTCAGCTCCGCCAGCGCGGTCGCGCTGGCCTGGATTCTCAGTCTCCTCGGGTGGGGAGCCTCCCTCGACGGCCTGACCAGCATCCGCATCGGCACTGTGCTGGTCTCCTTCGCGGTGCTGTCAGCATCGCTCGCGGCGATGGTCCGCTTCCTCACCGGCACATCTCTGCACTGGGGAACGATCTGGCCCGGAGCGCTCCTTGGCGGCGGGGCCATGACGGTGCTGCAGTTCGGGGCGGGGTTCCTGCTGAGCTACACCCCGTCCAACCCCCTGCTCGCGACGTTCGCGATCTTCATCGGCCTGCTGCTCTGGTTCCGGGTCAACGGCGTGGTGATGCTGGTGGCGTCCTCGTGGATCGCAGTCAGCGCCCAGGACCGGGATCTCCCTCTGCTCTCCCAGACGGAGGCGGAGCGACGGCTGGCGGAGCATCAGACGCTGCTGGAGGCGGCGCGGATCCGGGTTCGCGAAGCCCGGGCCGCTCGCGACGACGCGCCGTGGTACCGCACCTGGCAGACCGAACGCGCCCTGCGTGCGGCTGAGAAGGAACTCGAGTCCCTCGAGGCATCCGCTCCCCCGCCCGTCGATGAGAGCACGCCTCTCGCTCAGCGCCTCCTCGCGGAGCTGCAGCGTCCGTCCAAGGATGTCGGCGGTCCTCGTTAGGCTGGTGAGCATGCCTCATCTGCGTATCGCCTCGGTCAATGTCAACGGTATCCGAGCGGCGGCTCGCAACGGCATGAGCGGCTGGCTCGACGCCGCCGACGTCGACATCCTGACCTTGCAAGAGGTCCGCGGTCAGGACGAGCACCTCGAGGCCGCACTTCCGGGCTGGACGTTCGTGCACGACGAGGCGACGGCCAAGGGCCGCGCAGGTGTGGCGATCGCGAGCCGCGTCCCGGCCCTCGCCTCGCGTACCGATTTCGGAGATGCCGACTTCGATTCGAAGGGCCGTTGGATCGAGGCCGACTTCCTCATCGGCGACCGGCCTCTCACCGTCGTCAGCGCTTACGTGCACAGCGGCGAGGCCGACACTCCGAAGCAGGAGGAGAAGTGGAGGTTCCTCGACGCCTTCGGCACGCGCCTGGCCGCGCTCGCTGAGACTGACGACGCGCTCGCACTCGTGACCGGCGATCTGAACGTCGGGCACCGTGAACTCGACATCAAGAACTGGCGCGGCAACCGCAAGAAGGCCGGTTTCCTCCCCCGCGAGCGCGCCTACTTCGACCGATTCCTCGGAGCAGCTGGCGAGACGGTCGAGGGCGCAGACGGATCCACCGGCACCGGTCTCGGCTGGGTCGACGTCGGACGCGTGTTCCACGGCGAGGTCGAGGGCCCGTACACCTGGTGGTCGATGCGCGGTCAGGCATTCGACAACGATTCAGGGTGGCGCATCGATTACCACCTCGCGACTCCCTCTCTCGCCGAGCGGGTCACTGCTTATCACGTCGCCCGTGCAGCAGCCTACGATCAGCGCTGGAGCGACCACGCTCCGGTCGTCGTCGACTACACGTACTGATCGCCCGCGGTCTCGGTCTCGGTCTCGGGGCTATCAGGCCGTAACGAGCGCGACGATCAGCCCGACCGCGACCGCGAGGTAGCCGATCAAGCTCCACAGATAGGCGGTTCCCCTGCGTGCGCGTGGGAACATGAGCGGCACCGCGATCGCAACGAGGATGCCGGTGATGAGCGCGAGGAACGTGCCGAAGATCATCCCGTATCCGTGCGGATCGCCGCTCGTCCATCCGAACCGGCTGCTCAACGCCATCCATGCGAGCAGGACGAACGATGCGCCGAACAGCACCGTGAGCACGAGTCCGATGATGCGGGAGAGAAGATCCCGACGCTGCCCTTCGGTGCCAGCAGCAGTCGTCATGGAGCGAGTCTCCCCCGCCGGCTCGCGGACCACCACCACCCCCATAGGATTGATACCGTGACGAAACCTCGCCTCTACTCAGGAATGCAGCCCTCCGCCGACTCTCTGCAGATCGGCAACTACATCGGTGCTCTCCTGCAGTGGCGCGACCTGCAGAGCTCCTATGACGCCTACTTCTCGGTGGTCGACCTGCATGCGCTCACTGTCGCGCAGAATCCTGCAGAGCTGCGAGAGAAGACCCGTCGCACCGCCGCCCAGTACATCGCGGCGGGCATCGAGCCCTCACTGTCGACGCTGTACGTGCAGTCGCACGTCCGCGCGCATGCAGAGCTCGCCTGGATCCTCTCGACGATCACCGGATTCGGTGAAGCTGGCCGCATGACGCAGTTCAAGGACAAGTCGGCGCGATACGGCGCCGACGCCACGAGCGTCGGCCTGTTCACCTACCCGGTGCTGATGGCGGCCGACATCCTGCTCTACCAGACCGACGTCGTGCCGGTCGGCGACGACCAGAAGCAGCACGTCGAGCTGACCCGCGACCTCGCCGAGCGCTTCAACTCGCGATTCGGCGAGACGTTCGTCGTTCCCCGACCTGTCATCCAGAAGGACACGGCGCGCATCTACGACCTGCAGAACCCGACGTCGAAGATGTCGAAGTCGGCAGAGAGCGACGCGGGTGTGCTGTGGATGCTGGACGACCCGGCGAAGTCGGCCAAGAAGATCATGCGCGCGGTGACCGACAACGAGGGCTCGGTCCGCTTCGATCGCGAGAGCAAGCCCGGGGTCTCGAACCTGCTGACCATCTACGCCGCGCTCTCAGGACGACAGGTTCCCGCGATCGAGGACGAGTACGCGGGCCGCGGCTACGGTGACTTCAAGAAGGGTCTCGCCGAGGTCGTCGTGAACGAATTCGAACCCGTGCGCGCCCGCGCGCTCGAGCTTCTCGACGACCCGGCCGAGCTCGATCGAATCCTCGCGCAGAACGCCGCACGTGCGGATGCCGTCGCCGACGCCACTCTCGGAGCGGTCTACGAGCGGGTCGGACTGCTTCGTCGCGTCTGACCTCGACAGCCATAGGATGGGGGCGTGACTGATCCGCAGCAGCCCCCGTCCGGTGCCGTTCCGCCTGTGCCTCCCCTGCCCCGGCCGGCCGACGAGCAGCCGCAGTTCGCGACACCCGAGCCGTCCACCGCGCCGCCAGCGGCATCACAGCCCGCGTCGCCGGCACCGCCTTCGTACGCGACGCCCCCCGCTCCTCCCGCGTATCAGCCGGCTCCTCCCGCATATCAGCCGGCTCCTCCCGCATATCAGAGCGCTCCTCCCGCATATCAGAACGCTCCTCCCGCCTATCCGGGAGGTCCTCCGGCGGCTCCCGCCGACCCCAGCGAGCAGGCCTTCCCCGCTCCCGGTGCCCCTGGCCAGACGTTCACCGCAGCTCAGCCCGCCCCCGCTTACCCGGCACCGACGGGAGCTCCCGTCTACCCGCACCTCGCCGGCCAGCAGCCCGGTGCGCCCGCTTATCAGGCGGCTCCTCCCGGCGCGTACCAGGTTCCGGTCGGCGGCTACGCGGCGCCCGCGGGCGCATACCAGGCGCCGGTCACCGCAGAGAAGAAGTCAGGGCTGCTCGGCATCCTGGCACTGATCCTCGCCATCGTGGCCGCTGTCGTCACGCCGATCGTCGCCGGAGTCGCGGGGTTCGAGATCGGCCGTCGTCTTCCGGGCGGTCTCGACACGACCGATCCCGACTTCCTGTCGATCCTCTCGCCCGCGCGGGATCAGGTGCTGTGGGCGGAGATCTCGTTCTGGACGGGGACCGTCCTCGGCATCGCCGCCATCGTCATCGGCATCATCGCGATCCGCAAGAAGCAGGCGCGCGGCGCCGGCATCACAGCGCTCGTCGTCGCGGTGCTCGGCCCGATCATCTTCTGGGTCGTGCTGCTGGTGACACTGTCGACCGGAACCGCGACCAGCCTCGTGCCGTAACGTCGCCACACGACAACCGCACCTCGTTGAGTTCAGCGCGGTGCGTGGTGCTTCTGCTGCGCGGCGAGCAGACCATCCTCGACGAGCAGCTCGACCGCGTCAGCCCCGTCCGACACGAGGATCGGCAGGTTCGCGCGTTCGTCCTTGCCGAACGGCGAGAGCACCCAGTCGGCGGGGTCCTGCCGCCCCACCGGGCGCCCGATGCCGACACGCACCCGCGGGAACTCCGCGGTGGTGAGAGCACGGGCGATGTCGCGCACACCGTTGTGTCCGCCGTGACCTCCGCCGATCTTGAGCTTGACGGTGTCGAAGGGGATGTCGAGTTCGTCGTGGACGACGATGACCTGCTCCGGCGGCACCGAGTAGAAGCGGGCGAGAGCCGCCACCGGAGTGCCCGAGACGTTCATGAACGTGTTCGGCTTGGCGAGCACGAGCTTGTCACCGCCCGGTCGCACCCAGGTCTCGACGACACGTGCCCCGCCTTTGTGCTCGCGAAAGCTCTCACCGCGGCGAGAGGCGAGCTCGTCGACGACCATCTGACCGATGTTGTGGCGCGTCGCCTCGTATCGCGGGCCGGGGTTGCCGAGCCCCACCACGAGCCAGGTGGATGCCATGTGTGGTCGTCCTCTCGCATTCGGGCCCTTCACGGTGCCCGGGTCAGAATACGACAGAGGGGGCGCGATCTGCTCGCGCCCCCTCTGTGTTGCAGTCAGCTGTGCGCTGCGCCTGCGGAGATCACTCCGCGGCGGAAGCCTCCTCGGCGGAAGCCTCGTCGGCTCCGGCCTCGTCCTCACCGAGCGACTCCTCAGCCGGGATCGAGATCGCGACGACGAGCACCTCGGGGTCGGTCAGCAGCGTCGAGCCCTTGGGGAGCGTGACGTCGGCGGCGGTGATGTGCGCGCCCTCCTCGAGACCCTCGACCGAGACCTCGACGTTCTGCGGCAGGTGCGTGGCCTCGGCCTCGATCGAGATCGTGTTCGCGTCCTGGTTGACGATCGTGCCGGGAGCGGACTCGCCGGTCACGATGACGGGAACGTCGATCGTGACCTTCTCGCCCTTGCGGACGACGAGCAGATCGATGTGCTCGATGATCTGGTGCACCGGGTCGCGCTGGACGTCCTTGACGAGGGCGAGCTGGTCCTTGCCGTCGATGTCGAGCTCGAGCAGCGCGTTCGCGCGGCGGATGATGAGCGAGACCTGGTGGCCCGGCAGCGCGACGTGCACGGGGTCGGTGCCGTGGCCGTAGATGACGGCGGGGATCTTGCCTGCGGCACGCAGACGACGGGCGAAGCCCTTGCCGAAGCTCTCGCGGAGCTCGGCCTTGACCTTGGTGTCTTCAGACATGGGGTTCTCCTTCGGGGCACGCAGCGACAGCTACGCGGTGGTCTTGGAATTGTTCTCGAACGCTGACACGTGAGGAAAGCCACCGGCTTGCTTCGCCGCGTCGATAACGGATGCCAGCGCACGCGCAGAAGCATCCCTCGCCGAGGTACTCCTCTCATGGTACCGGATGAGCCGGTAGGCTGAGAACACCGATCCCTCTCTGCAGAACACGGAGTTCCCTCATGCTCGACGGCGTCTTCTTCTCCCACGCGATCGCCTGGCTCATCGGTGCGATGACCGTGTGCGCCGCCGGCTTCACCTTCGCGGCCCTGTTCTCACTCGGACGCTCCGGCTATCGCAAGGACTGACCTCCTCGCGTCCGACACCACCCGTCACACGGGAGCACCACCCCGGGCGCCGCGATAATCTGGAAGCATCCCCTTCTTCTCGATCTAGGAGCCATCTGTGCCCGAAGCATCAGCGAACATCGGAGTCGTCGGACTCGCCGTCATGGGTTCGAACCTCGCCCGCAACCTCGCCAGCCGCGAGGGCAACACGGTGGCGATCTTCAACCGCAGCTACGAGAAGACCGAGACGCTCGTCTCCGACCACCCTGAGGCCGGCTTCATCGCCGCCAAGACGTACCAGGAGTTCGCCGACTCGCTGCAGAAGCCGCGCACCGCGATCATCATGGTCAAGGCCGGCGGCCCGACCGACGCCGTGATCGACTCGCTCGTCGAGGTCTTCGAGCCGGGCGACATCATCGTCGACGGTGGCAACGCGTACTTCCCCGACACGATCCGCCGCGAGAAGGCCGTCCGCGAGACGGGCATCAACTTCGTCGGCGCCGGCATCTCGGGCGGCGAGGAGGGTGCGCTCACTGGCCCCTCGATCATGCCCGGCGGTTCGGACGAGTCCTGGATCACCCTCGGCCCGATCCTCAAGTCGATCGCCGCGATTGCCGAGGGCGAGGCATGCGTGACGCACGTCGGCCACGACGGTGCCGGCCACTTCGTGAAGATGGTGCACAACGGCATCGAGTACGCCGACATGCAGCTGATCGCCGAGGCCTACGACCTCATCCGTCGCGGCACGGGCAAGTCCCCCGCCGAGATCGCCGAGATCTTCGCCGAGTGGAACAAGGGCGAGCTCGAGTCGTACCTGATCGAGATCACCGCAGAGGTGCTGCGTCAGGTGGATGCCGAGACCGGCAAGCCGCTCGTCGACGTCATCCTCGACCAGGCCGGCGCCAAGGGCACCGGTGCCTGGACCGTGCAGACCGCGCTGTCGCTCGGCGTCCCCGTCTCTGGCATCGCCGAGGCCACATTCGCCCGCTCGCTGTCGTCGCACCCCGAGCAGCGCGAGGTCGCAGGCTCGCTCCCCGGCCCCGACGAGGAGTTCGTCGTCACCGACGAGGCCGCGTTCATCGAGGATGTCCGTCTGGCGCTGTATGCGTCGAAGATCGTCGCCTACTCGCAGGGCTTCGACGAGATCCGCGCCGGTGCAGCCGAGTACGGCTGGAACATCGACCTCGGCGCGATCAGCAAGATCTGGCGAGGCGGCTGCATCATCCGCGCCCAGTTCCTCAACCGCATCGCCGACGCGTATGCCGCAGAGCCCGGCCTGCCCGTGCTGCTGACCGCTCCGTACTTCACCGAGGCGATCACACGCGCACAGGCGCCGTGGCGTCGCGTCGTGGTCGCGGCGGCTCAGGCCGGCATCCCTGCTCCGGCGTTCTCGTCGTCGCTGTCTTACTACGACGGCATCCGCGCCGACCGCCTGCCGGCCGCACTCGTGCAGGGACAGCGCGACTTCTTCGGTGCGCACACCTACAAGCGCATCGACAAGCCGGGCACGTTCCACACGCAGTGGTCGGGCGACCGCACCGAGATCGAAGCAGAGGACACGCACTGAGCGCTGTCTGAGACGTGACGAAGGCCCCGGCGAGTATCGCCGGGGCCTTCGTCACGTCTCATCGGGTGATGTCCTGCACAGTCCCCTTCGCGAGCCGCAGCCGTCTTGTCGCCCTGCGAGCCACCGCCGAATCGTGCGTGACGACGATCACCGTGATGCCTTCGGCGCACAGCCCTTCGAGCAGCGCGAGGATCTCATCGCGCATGCTCTCATCGAGGTTGCCTGTCGGCTCGTCCGCGAGCAGCACGCGAGGCCGCTTCACGATCGCCCGCGCGATCGCCACGCGCTGCTGCTGGCCACCCGACAGCTCGGTCGGCAGATGATCGCCGCGGTCGTCGAGACCGACGTGGGCGAGTGCCTGCGCCACGCGGGTCGACCGCTCGGTGCGGCTCAGGTCTGCCGGCTCGAGAGCCATGTTCACGTTCTCGGCGGCGGTGAGCGTGGGGATCAGGTTGAACCCCTGGAAGACGAAGCCGATCTCCTCGGCGCGGATTCGGCTGAGCTCACGAGCGGATGCCGAGGCCAGCTCGACGTCACCGAGCGTCAACGACCCTGACGAGGGCTTGTCGAGCGCGCCGAGCATCTGCAGCAGAGTCGACTTTCCCCCTCCGGTCGGCCCCTGGATCGTGACGAACTCGCCGGAGTCGATGGTGAGGTCGACACCCGTGAGCGCCTTCACCGTGCGTCCCTTCTGTGAATAGGTGCGCGTGACGTCCTTCGCGCGGTACAGCGGTGGCGTGGCAGCCGTGCCGTTCGCGGCCGGGGCGATGTCTGCGATTGTCATGTCCGTGTCTCCTTGTCTGTGACGTGTGTTGGTGAGCCGTCAGGCGACGGATCGCAGGGCTTCGGCCGGGCTGAGACGAGCAGCGCGCCAACCTCCGAACGCTCCGGCGACGAGGCCGCCGAGCACCGCGAGACCGACCGCGGCGACCAGCACCCACGGGGTGAACGGAGCCTGCAGCACGATGTCGGCCGCCTGCTGGGTCTGGAACATGCCGCCTCCCCCGGTGGGGCCTCCGCCCATGCCGCCGGGGCCGCCTTCCGCGTTGCCCGCAGCAGCAGCGGCGACCGTCGGCTTCACGAGGTTGATGACGACGATTCCGGCGATCCCGAGAGCGAGTCCCACCGCGCCCCCGATCAGCCCCTGGACCATGGACTCGCCCGCGACCTGGCGCACGACGCGCCCGTTCGACCAGCCGATCGCTTTGAGGGTGCCGAACTCGCGGGTGCGGCGGGAGACGCCCGACAGCGTCAGCAGCACCGAGAGCAGCACGGCGACCGCGAGCACGATGACCGACAGCCAGGTGCCGAGGTTCGTGATCAGCGACGTCGCGCTCGACAGAGAGCCCGAGACGGTCGAGGCGAGCTCGGACTGCGACGTGATCGTCGCCTCGGGCAGCTCCTCCGCGAGGGCCGCCTGCACCGCATCGATCGACGATGCGGACTCCGCCTGGACGTACACGGTCGAGATGACGTCGCCGGCGCCGGAGAGCTCCTGCGCGGTGTCGAGAGGCAGGTACACGTTCGCCGCGGTGTCGGCAGAGTCGGAGCTGGATGCCACGATGCCGACGATCTCGACGTCGGAACCGGCGACATCGATCGTGTCGCCGACGGCGATCTCGTTCGTGGTCGCGTAGGTGGCGTCGACGAGGGCGACGAGAGCCCCGCCGTCATCGGTGTCGAGAGCGCGACCGTCACTGATCCCGACCGAGGCGAGCGGACCCACGGACGTCACGGCAGGGTCGATGCCGAGCACCGTGAACGAGTCGACGCCGAACGAGCCGCCTCCCGCGCCGCCCTGGGGCGGCGCGTCGCTTTCAGCGGGCGCGGTGCCTTCAGCGGTCCCGTCCTGCGCGCCGAAGCCGCCGCTCGGAAGCTCGCCCGAGAAGGTCGAGTTGGTGAGGCTGAGCGCCGCGGACGCTGCGGTCACGCCCTCGGTCGAGGTGACCGTGTCGAGCACGGACGATTCGAGCGTCCCGCGCATGAAGTCCGTCATCAGGGTCGACTGGCTCAGCGTGGTCGTGTCGCCCTCGGTTGCGCCGTCCTCCGATCCGAAGTCGAAGCGCTGCCCGCCGCCCTCCCCCGGTTCCGTCGCGGCACCGGTGACCGTGAGGTCGGTGCCGACACCATAGACCGACTCCAGCGCCTGAGCCTGTGCATCGCGCACTCCCGCGGTGAGGGCGTTGACGATGATGACCAGGGCGATCGCGACGGCGAGCCCGACCGCGACGATCATCGTCTGTCTCTTGCGGCCAGCCAACTCGCGCCGCAGATATGTCCCGTACATGTGTCTCCTTCCGCCGCGCCGTTCGCGGACCGATGATGACGCTAGGGAGCCGACTTCTGCGCGATCGAGGGAAGAGCGATGAGAACACTATGGGTGGCTGATCTCACAGCGGACGCATAGCGTTCTCCATAGAAACCCCATAGGTGATTCCGCAGAATGTACTCATGAGCTCCGATCTCCCCGAACTGCGCCGCCCCGACGGCTCTCCCCTGCGCATCCTCGCCGTCGACGACGAGCAGATGCTCACCGATCTGCTCGCGATGGCTCTGCGGATGGAGGGCTGGGAGGTGCGCACCGCATCCTCGGGCCTCGAAGCGCTGCAGGTCGCGCGTGAGTTCGAGCCCGATGCTCTCGTGCTCGACATCATGATGCCCGACCTCGACGGCATGGCCGTGCTGCGCCGGCTCCGCGAGTCCGGCAGCCTCGTGCCGGTGCTTTTCCTGACGGCGAAGGATGCCGTGGGCGACCGGGTCGCCGGTCTCACCGCCGGCGGGGACGACTACGTCACGAAGCCCTTCAGCCTCGAAGAGGTGATCGCCCGGCTGCGCGCGATCATCCGTCGCACCGGTCACGCGACAGCCGACGACGGCCAGTCGATCCTCCGCGTCGCCGACCTCACCCTCAACGAGGACAGCCACGAGGTGATGCGCGACGGCACCGAGATCGAGCTGACCGCGACTGAGTTCGAGCTGCTCCGCTACCTCATGCGCAACGAGCGACGAGTGTTGTCGAAGGCGCAGATCCTCGATCGGGTCTGGAGCTACGACTTCGGCGGCAAGTCCTCGGTCGTGGAGCTCTACATCTCGTACCTGCGGAAGAAGATCGACGCAGGGCGCACCCCGCTGCTGCACACGGTGCGAGGCGTCGGCTACATGATCAAGGCGCCGCAGTGAGCCAGACGAGGATGGCGCGACGACCGATGAGCCTGCAGACCCGGCTGATGACAGCCGTGATCGGGTTCGTGTCGCTCATCCTCGTGATCGTCGCCGTGATCACCAGCGCGACTCTCGGAGCGACTCTCGAGCGTCAGCTGGAGGACCGGCTGAACGGATACTCGAGTCAGGTGGCCAAGTTGGTCACGCAGGTGCCCGCCAAATACGCGACGATCGACTACATCGTCGAGGGGACCAACCCCGTACCCGGAATCCTGCTGGCGGTATCAAGCTCCGACGGGGGCACGGGCGGGGTCATCTTCCCCGACACGAAGAGCCAATGGGACGGCGTGTCCCAGACGCTCACGAGCGCCGACCTCGATCGCATCGACGCGGCACTGGGCGGTCGAGTCAGCGGCACGGTGACTCTGGACGACTTCGGTTCATACCTGGTGGTCGTGAAGCAAGCCCCCAACGGCGTCAACGTCGTGACGGGTCTCCCCCGCACCGAGATCCAGAACCAGCTGGCGACGCTGCTCACCGTGATCGCCCTCGCGACGATCGGCGGCCTGATCCTCCTCGCGCTCACGACGGCCATCACGATCCGCGTCGGTCTGAGACCGCTGCGCGCCGTCGCGGCCACCGCCACCCGCGTCGCGAATCAGCCGCTCGATCGTGGCGAGGTGCAGATCACGGAGCGCGTTCCTGCCGCAGAAGCAGATCCGCGCACCGAGACCGGGCTGGTCGGGGCCTCGCTGAACACCCTGCTCGATCACGTGAACGCCTCCCTCGCGTCGAGGCAGAAGAACGAGGAGCGGATGCGGCGCTTCGTCGCCGACGCGAGCCATGAGCTGCGCACTCCGCTGTCGTCGATCCGCGGCTACTCCGAGCTGTCGCTGCGCGCACTGAAGCAGCAGGGCGGTGAGGCGGCCATCGAGAGCACCACGACCTCACTCGAGCGCATCCAGGCCCAGTCGCTGCGCATGACGCGCCTCGTCGAGGATCTGCTGCTGCTCGCCCGCCTCGACGAGGGGCGCGAGCTGGTCTACGGCACCGTCGACCTGACCCAGCTCGCGCTCGAGGGCCTCTCCGACGCACGCCCGACCGCGGCCGACCATCACTGGAACATCGAGGCGCCGGACGAGCCGATCGTCATCGTCGGCGATGCAGGGCGGATGCATCAGGTCGTCGCGAACCTCCTCGCCAATGCGCGGACGCACACACCCGCCGGCACTTCGATCACCCTCCGCGTGAGTCGCGAGGGCGATGACGCCGTGCTGCGGGTGCACGACGACGGGCCCGGCATCGACCCAGGAGTGCGCGATGAGCTCTTCGCCCGGTTCGCGCGTGGCGACAGCTCACGCGCTCGTCAGACCGGCGGCACCGGCCTGGGACTGGCCATCGCGAAAGCCATCGTCGAGGGCCACGGCGGCCACCTGACGGTCGCCAGCGAACCCGGCGACACGACGTTCACGGTGCGACTCCCGCTGACCCCCGCATCCGCCGCATCCGCCGACTCCGCCGACTCCGCCGACTGACCCCGGGCCGGCGCCCCTCCCACCCGCAGGTACCGTCTGCAGGACCGAGACACGTTTGCAGGACGAACGGACGAGATCGGTCCCGCATCCGTGCTTCCGCCCTGCAGACGGTACGGGGTACCGCTCTGGCCGGGTCCGGTGCGTGGAAGTCATCGGTACCGTCTGCAGGACCGAGACACGTTTGCAGGACGAACGGACGAGATCAGGCCCGCATCCGTGCTTCCGTCCTGCAGACGGTACGGGGTCGTGCACACGGCGAAAGAACGCCCCTCGCACGTCGAGCCGACCTCCCCTGCACCGATCGTGAACCGGTGACGCACTCTCCCCAACCTTCAGTTCCGGTCATGCCGTCGTCTGAGAACCGGCGGGATCGTTCAGATGTCGACCGCCGCACACGTCCTCTCCCACCTCGGCGATGTGGCCAGGGGCACGGCTCTGCACGACTTCGGACTCAGCAGACGAATACTCTCGGCAGCCGTTCGCGACGGCACGATCACCCGCGTCCGCAACGGAGTGTTCGCAATACCCTCTGCACCCGTCGATCTGCTCACCGCCGCGGCGCATGGCGGCGCGCTCACATGCTCTCGCGCTCTGCGCATGCACGGCATCTGGACGCTCGACCACGATGCGAGTCCGCATGTCTGGCTCGGAACGCACGGCCGAACCCACCACGTCGAGTGCGCCTGCACCGGTCACCACTTCGACGGACGAACGGTGCTCGGTCTCGCTCCCCTGCAAGACGCCCTCGTGCATGTGTACCTCTGCCGAGGCGATGAGTCGTTCTTCGTCTCCATCGAGTCAGCCCTGAGGCTGCGCAAGATCGGAGCGGCAGGTCGAGCGCGCATCCGCTCGCGTCTGCCGGCGAAGGCACGGTGGCTCGTCGATCTGGCTCGGACGGATGCCGACAGCGGCCTCGAGTCCCTCCTGCGGATGCGGCTTCATATGCTCGGCATCCGTCTGGCATGCCAGGTCGAGATCCCCTCGGTCGGGCGCGTGGACTTCGTGCTCGATGAGCTGCTCATCCTCGAAGCTGACGGGGCAGAGAACCATGACAGCGAATCGCACCGCCATCGAGACCTCCTTCGCGATGCGGCGGCATCCACGCTGGGGTACGAAACCCTGCGTTTCGACTACGCACTGATCGTCCACGACTGGCCGATCGTGAAAGCCGCGATCATCGCGGCCGTTGATCGCCTTCGCGCGCGGGTCTGACGGGCCGTCTGCAGGACCGCGCCGACCACAGAGCCTTTGTCCATCGGCATCCCGACCCGGTCTGTACCGAATACAGGACCACGGCACGAGTGCAGGAGGAAACCAGTAAGAGCGTCGCGCAGAACGTGCAGGCATCCTGCAGACGGGCCGGGGAGAAACCGGGGCGATGATCAAGATCATCCCTCCACAGGGGATGCCGTCGGGTTGGCCGCAGAACGAACCCCGGGCTCAGTACCCGGCGAAGGCGTCGGTCGTGAGGGAGCGGGCCTTCTGCAGTGCGGGAGCGAGGTCGGCGATGAGCCGCGGAGGACCGGAGATGTACGAGTGCCGCTCGCCGATGTCGGGAACATACCGCTCGAGTCCCGCCGCATCGAGGCGCGCACCCTGCGCCCAGGTCCAGTGCGACGGAAGATCGGCCGGCTCGTCGCGCGTGAACACGATGACGCGCGCGCCGGTCGAAGCCAGCTCGTCGCGGAAAGCCAGCTCCGAGCTGTCGGATGCCACATAGACCAGCACGACGTCACGCCGCTGCTCCGTGAGCTGGAGCTGCCGCAGCTGTGACACGAACGGGGTGACGCCGATTCCGGCGGCCACCATGAGGACGGGGGTCTCAGAACGCGGAAGGAGGAAATCGCCCCAGGTGCCCGTGACGGCGAGCGCAGAACCCGGTTCCGCTGCCGCCAGTGCTCGCTTGTAGCTCGAGGGATGCTTCTGATCGCCGTCCTTGTAGGCGATGCGGAGCGTCGGGAGGTCTGCCGGGGCCGAGACGATGCTGAACTCGCGGCGGGTTCCGCGGGCGTCCGGGCGGGCGTGCGGCACGTCCAGCTCGAGGTACTGCCCAGGCAGGAAGCTCACCTTGCCCTTCGCACGGAACGTCAGCTCCTGAGCGGTCGGGGTGATGAACCGGCGCTTCTCGAGCACGAGCCGCACAGACCCTCGCAGCGCGAAGGCGAACGCGAGCAGATTGCCGATGAGCAGCGCACGCTCCTGGCCGAGGGTGAAGAGGCCGCCGATCGCGATCGGCCAACCGGCCAGCGCTCCGACGAGAACGGCGACGGAGTACTGCTGCCACCGGCGCGGCGGCAGAGTCAGCGGCTCGGAGAGCATGAACGCTCCGAGGAACAGGAACGGCGACTGCAGGATCGCGAACGAGAGGGCTGCTCCGGGATCGAAGGCGATCGCGAACTCCTGAGCCTGCACCGCCTGTCGCAGGATCGACACCGCGATCGCCACGAGGAGGAAGACGACGACGATGCGCACCTTCTCGGTGCGCCAGAGGACGGCCAGTCCGAGGATCAGGACGGGGACGAACAGCGACGGTGTGCCCACCCACCACGACGACGACGTCCCGAGCCATTCGAACGCTCCGAATGATCCCAGGATCGATACGACGGCCGCGCCGAAGGCCGCAGGGTTGAGGATGTGCCGACCGCGCCACGCGATCAGGTACTTCGACAGGCTCGCGACGGCTCCCGCGATGGCGAGCCCGAGGAGGGCGGTCGGCTCGATGCCGGGACGGAGCACGAAGAGCAGGATCAGTGCCGTGACCAGCGACGACTCGATGCGCCACGGCAAACGCAGGATGCGCTGGGCTGCCGCATCCACCAGCGAGATGACCACCGCCAGCACGACGAAGGTCGCGAGGATCTCGACCGGAGTCGGCGAGACGATCACGCCGAGCGCCGACAGCACCACGGCGATGAGCGCCAGCAGCAGCAGCGCGAACAGCACCAGGCGGTACATGGATATGCCGCCGAGCAACGCGAGGACCCGCTGCCGCAGCGCGGTGATGGAGGTGATCACAGGTCTACTCTTCCCTACTTCGGAGCCTCATCGGCGGGTGGTGAACAGCTGCGCGGGGCAGCCGGGCGAACGCTCCGCACGTCCGTCGGTCGTCATCCGCACCCACTCGACGCCCCACGATGCGGCGAGTTCGGGCCCGCCCTCGAAGAACAGGGCGGTCGCCACGGCATCCGCTCGCATCGCATCAGGGGCGATCGCCCACGTGGCTGCCCACGTGCGGACCGGCACCCCGGTGCGGGCGTCGAGCACGTGGTGCAGGCCGTCTCCCCACGCCCGGCGGTTGACCGCCGAGGCGCAGAGCGCGGCGTTCTGCAGCTCGATCACGCCGATCGCCTTCGTGGCATCGTACGGATGCTCGAGTCCGACACGCACCGCGTCTCCGCGGACCCTCATGTCGCCTCCGGCATCGACCACGAGGTCACCGGGCACGTCCGCGAGGACCTCGGCCACGAGATCGACCAGACGCCCTTTGCCGAGCGCCCCGACGTCGAGGAGAACGGGAGCGGATGCCGTGGCCTCCCCCGCGGACCAGCGCACGCGCTCAGCCCAGTCCCCCGGGGCGGCGATCGGCGAGCCCGCGACGAGCGAATACGACGCGTCGTAGCCGAGGGCATCCAGGCTCTCGGCCACGAGGGGGTTCACCGCGCCTGCGGTCGCGGTCGACAGGTCACGATAGGCATCGAGCATCACTCCCGCATCCGGCGACGAGATCGTGCCGCCGTCTCGGCCGACACGGGTCACCGACGAGTCCTCGCGGAACCTCGACCACTCCCGGTCGAACCGCTCGATCTCGGCGCCGACACTGTCGCGGTCTTCCGCGCCGAGCTCGTGCGACGTCTCGATCTCCCAGAGTGTGCCGATCGCGTCGAAACGCCAGATCGCCATGACGTGATCAGGCGCCTCAGGCGGCGGCCTGCTCTTTGATCGACTCGACGGCCTCGTTGAATCCGCCGCTGGTGAGCGACGAGCCCGCCACGCGGCTGACCTCGATGTCGTCGAGCGACTTGCCCACGACCTCATCGGCGATGCCGCCGATGAACTCGCCCTGGTACTGCTCGCTCTCGCGGGCCTGCGGGTCGCCGGTCACCTCGACATCCGTGACCAGGCCGTCGGCGACGGTGAGGGTCACACTGATCGTCTCGACGGTCTCGGGCGTCTGGTACGAACCGTCTGCGGTGTAGGTACCGTCGGTGTACTCCCCGCCGGCCGCCGCGCCGGAATCGGTCGATTCGGTGCTCGTGTCGGTTCCGGTGTCGGTGGACTGGTCTTCGGCGTCAGCCGTGCCGGAGCATCCCGCGAGGACGAGGAGTCCTGCGACACCGGCCAGGGCTGCGCCCTTGCGAACAGAAGTCGGTACAGTCGTGCGGATCATGATGGTCCTCCCGGCCTTGATGGGTGTGTTGTGTCGACCGTAGGGACAGCGTCTATGCGCGGGCTGTGTCCGATATATGAGTCGCCTAGGCGTCTCCGCCGAACATGCTCGTGACAGATCCGTCTTCGAAGACCTCATGGATCGCGCGTGCGAGCAGCGGAGCGATCGGAAGGATCGTGAGCTTGTCCCACTGTCGCGACTCGGTCAGCGGGATGGTGTCGGTGATCACGACCTCGTCGATCGATGCGTCCTGCAGGCGCTCGGATGCCGGGTCGCTGAAGATCGCGTGCGTCGCGGCGACGATCACGCGGTGTGCGCCACTCGCCTTCAGTGCCTGCGCCGCCTTGACGATCGTGCCGCCGGTGTCGATCATGTCGTCGACGAGGAGGCAGGTGCGCCCCTCGACCGTACCGACGATCTCGTGCACCGAGACCTGGTTGGCGACCTTCGGGTCACGGCGCTTGTGGATGATGGCGAGCGGCGCACCCAGGCTGTCCGACCAGGTGTCGGCGACGCGGACGCGGCCCATGTCGGGCGAGACGACGGTGAGGATCTTGCGATCCTCGGCGCTCAACGTGCTCTTGAAGTAGTCCATCAGCACGGGCTTGGCGAAGAGGTGGTCGACGGGACCGTCGAAGAATCCCTGGATCTGCGCGGCGTGCAGGTCGACGCTCATGACGCGGTCGGCGCCGGCCGTCTTCAGCAGGTCTGCGACGAGGCGGGCGCTGATCGGCTCACGTCCGCGGCCCTTCTTGTCCTGACGCGAATACGGATAGTACGGGGCGACGACGGTGATGCGCTTGGCCGAGGCGCGCTTCGCCGCGTCGATCATGATGAGCGTCTCCATGAGCCACTCGTTGACCGGCTCGCCGAAGGTCTGGATCAGGAACAGGTCGCAGCCTCGGATCGACACCTCGAACCGGGCGTAGATCTCACCCGATGCGAAGGTGCGGTGCTCGGTGGGCACGACCTCCGTTCCGAGCGATTCGGCCACCGCCGCGGTCAGCGCGGGGTGCGATCGACCACCGGCGACCACGAGTCGCTTCTTGGTCTTGGCCACGAGACCCGGAGCGATGCCGTTGTCCCGGTCCAGATCGACCGTCTTCTTCTTGCGCGCCATCGTTCTGCCTACTCCGCCACTCGGGTTCGGGCTGCGGCGTCTGCCGCGCCCGTGCCTGCCCTGTTCTTCTCGACCCAACCCTCGATGTTGCGCTGAGGGGCGACGCTCATGGCAAGGGAACCGGCGGGGACGTCCTTGCGGACGACGGCGCCGGCACCTGTCTTGGCGCCGGCTCCCAGCCTAACGGGCGCGACGAGGGTCGTGTGCGAGCCGGTGTGCACCTCGTCCTCGACCACGGTGCGGTGCTTGTTCACGTCGTCGTAGTTCGCGGTGATCGTGCTGGCGCCGAGGTTGACGCCGCGGCCGATGGTCGCGTCGCCGACGTACGACAGGTGCGGGACCTTGCTGCCCTCGCCGATCTCGGCGTTCTTCGTCTCGACGTAGGCGCCGATCTTACCTCTGGCGCCGAGCACCGTGCCGGGGCGGAGGAACGAGAAGGGTCCGACCGTGGCCTCCGCACCGATCACGGCGAGCGTGGCGTCGGTGCGGCGGACGATCGCATCCTCACCCACCTCGCAGTCGACGAGGGTGGTGTCCGGGCCGATGATCGCCCCTTCGGCAATCGTCGTGGCTCGCAGGATGTGCGTGTTCGGGAGGATCGTGACGTCGGGTGCCAGGGTGGCGTCGTCGTCGATCCAGGTCGTCGCCGGGTCGATCACCGTGACGCCCTCGAGCTGCCAGCGCCGCACGATACGCCGGTTGAGCAGGCGCCCGACCTCGGCGAGCTGAGCACGGTCATTGACGCCATAGGTGACGGTGACGTCGGATACGACGGATGCCGCGACACGACTGCCGTCGCGACGCAGCAGCCCCGGCACGTCGGTCAGATACATCTCGCCCTGTGCGTTGTCGACGCCCACAGACGGGAGGTATTTGCGCAGGGTGCCCACCCGGAAGACGTACATGCCCGCGTTGATCTCGCTGACGGAGGCTTCGTCTGCCGTCGCGTCCTTCTGCTCGACCACGCGGTCGACGCCGCCGTCTGCATCGCGGATGACGCGGCCGTAGCCGGTCGGGTCCTCGACCACCGCGGTCATCAGGGTCGCCTCCGCCTCGGCGGCGCGGTGCGCATCGAGGAACGAACGCAGCGTGTCGGCATCCGCCAGAGGGCAGTCGCCCGAGAGCACGAGCACGTCTCCGTCGAAGTCCGCGGGCAGTGCATCGACCGCGACCTGCACCGCGCGTCCGGTGCCCGGAACATCGTCCTGGTCGATGAAGACAGCGCCGGGGTAGTCCTTCTCGAGTGCGGCGACCACCTGGTCGCGCTCGTGCCGGACGACGACCTCGACGTGGTCGGCCTCGAGGCGACCGGCCGTCGTCAGGACGTGCCCGACGAGTGGGCGCCCGCCGATCGGATGCAGCACCTTGGGCAGGCGCGAACGCATGCGGGTTCCCTGGCCTGCGGCGAGGATGATGATCGCGAGCTTGTTCCCAGTCATGCTCCGCCGCCAGGACTCGAACCTAGACCTAACAGCTCCAAAGGCTGTCGTGCTGCCATTACACCACGGCGGACCGCGGGCTCCATGAGGAAGCCGCCCGCTCATTCTGCCACGCCGACATCGGCGTGAAACACGACTCTGGCATCCTGCGGTGATGAGCATCGTGATCGACAGGGTGATGACGGCCACACCCGACCTCGCCGAGTTCCTCCTGGCCCACCACGCCGACATGGCGGGCACCGCGCCGGTCGAGAGTCAGCACGCTCTGCCACTGGCCGGGCTCCTCGTTCCCGGAGTGCGCCTGTTCACCGCGCGCGACGGCGGTGTTCTCGTGGCCACCGGGGCACTGGCCGCGATGACGGACGACGATGACCACGAGGAGCTGAAGTCGATGCGCACCGACCCAGCGCGCCGTGGCCGGGGGCTGGGCTCCCTCATGGTGGAGGCTCTGCTGGCCGATGCTCGTGATCGCGGGGTGCGCCGGGTGTCGCTCGAGACCGGGAGTGCCGACTTCTTCCGACCGGCACACGCACTCTATGCTCGCGCCGGATTCCGGGAGTGCGGGCCGTTCGGCGACTATGCGCTCGACCCGCACAGCACATTCATGAGCGTCGAGCTCGAGGAGGTCGGGCCTCCGGTGCCTCGCACGCGATAATGGACGGATGACTGAGGCGGATGAGGTCGACCGGATCGTCGGTGCCTGGAACACCCAGCGACCCGATCTCGACTTCTCACCCCTCGAGGTGCTGTCGCGGATGGATCGACTGACCAGGCTGCTCGACCGGGCCCGCAGGGATGTGTTCCGGCGCAGCGATCTGGAGGCCTGGGAGTGGGACGTGCTGTCGGCTCTGCGCCGCGCGGGCGCGCCCTTCCAGCTCTCCCCCAAGCAGCTGCTGCAGCAGACGCTGGTGTCGAGCGGCACGATGACCAATCGCATCGACCGGCTGGTCGGTCGGCGTTTCGTGCGTCGGGAGGGCGACCCGGCCGACGGTCGCAGCGTGCTGGTCACCCTCACGGACGACGGGCGCATCAGGGTGGATGCCGCGATCACCCGTCTGGTCGACGTCGAGGACGACCTCCTGCGGGCGCTCTCCCGTGGTGACCGCGATCGCCTGGCCGCGCTGCTGCGCAAGCTGAGCCTCAGCTTCGACGCGTGAGGATCTGAACATGGCCATGCTCTCCCCTCTTCCGGTGCGCGACGGCGTCGGCGCGACGCGTCTGCACGTCCCGATGAGCGGGGACTGGCCGACGGTGGGCGCCTACATGATCGAGCGCTTCTTCCACCTCGATCCCGAAGGCCTGCTCGCCCGTTTCGACCGCGGCGAGATCGTGGCACGTGACGGCAGCCCCCTGGCTCGAGACACCCCTCTGGGAGTCCACGAGTTCATCTGGTACTACCGCGATCCGCCCGTCGAGACTCGCCTGCCCGTCGAGATCGAGGTCATTCACCAGGACGACGACCTGGTGGTCATCGACAAGCCGCACTTCCTGCCGACGATCCCGGGCGGCAAGTTCCTGCAGAACTCGGCGCTGATCCGGCTGCGCAACCTGCTCGACAACGACGAGCTCGCGCCGATCCACCGCCTGGATCGAGCGACCGCCGGCGTGCTGATGTTCTCGGCACGCCCGCAGACCAGGGGTCCTTACCAGCTGCTGTTCGAGAACCGGCAGGTGCAGAAGGTCTACGAGGCGGTGTCCGCTCGTCCTGCCGACTGGGATGCGTCGCGATTCCCCCTCGTCTACCGCAACCACATCGTGAAGCTCCGCAACGAGCTGAAGGTCCAGGTCGACGACGAACGCGAGCCGAACGCCGAGACGCAGATCGAGGTCCTCGATGCCGACGAACGCGTCGTGCACACGCTGCTGCGACCGCACAGCGGCAAGATGCATCAGCTGCGGGTGCACCTCGCAGCTCTCGGCCTCGGCATCCTGAACGATCCGTTCTACCCGGAGCTGCGCGGCGAGCGGCCCGACGACTTCGATCACCCCATGCAGCTGCTCGCGCGCGAGCTGCACTTCGTCGATCCGCTGAGCGGCGCGCCGCGGGTCTTCACCACGACGCGCACGCTGCAGGAAGCGCCTGTCAGCGGCGCATGATCTTGCGCGCGAGCCGCGTTCCGAGCATCTGCACGAGGTGCACGAACACCACGATCAGCACGATCGCCGCCCACATGACGAGCGGTTCGAACTGGCGGAATCCGTAGATCTGCGCGAAAGCACCGAGGCCGCCACCGCCGATGAGTCCGGCCATGGCCGTCATGTCGATGAGGGCGACGACGATGAACGTGTATCCGAGGATGAGCGGGCCGAGAGATTCGGGGATCGCCACAGTGAAGAGGATGCGCCATGGTCCGGCACCCATCGCTCGAGCAGCCTCGATGACTCCGGGCGAGACCGACACCAGGTGCTGCTCGACGATGCGGCCGATCGCGAAGGCCGCAGCGAGGCCGATGATGAACGCGCCTGCAGTGGTTCCGATTCCGGTGCCCACCACTGCGCGTGCGAACGGCTGGGCGACAGCCATGAAGATCACGAACGGAATCGGCCGGAAGAAGTTCACCGCGAGGTTCGCGACGACCGAGACGGCTCTGTTCTGAGCGAGCCCGCCGGGCCGGGTGACATAGAGGATGACACCGATCGCGAGACCGAGGATCCCACCGAGCACGAGTGCGAACGACGTCATGTAGAGGGTCTCGAGCGCGGCCGCCCAGAATTCCGGCCACAGTTCGTTCAGACGATCCATCAGCGCGCCTCCTCTCCGGCGATCTCGGTCACTTCGACGCGCTGGGCGATGTCGGCGAGAGTGCGGTCGATCACGGCGTCGTCACCTCGGATCGCGAGCGTGAGGTGGCCGAAGGCGCGACCACGGATGTCGTTGATGCCGCCGTATACGAGTTCGAAGTCGAGACCGGCACTCGCGAGATCGAGGAACACCTGCGCCTGCGACGAATCGCCGTCGCGGAACGAGAACGTGACGAGACGCCCCTGATGCCGATCGCGCAGCACGGCCCGCTCCGACGGCGAGGGCACGCCCTTCACGACGGTGCCGACGAAACGCTGCGACGCGGGGTTCTGTGGGGCGGAGAAGACGTCGAAGACATCGCCCTGCTCGATCACACGACCGTTCTCCATCACCGCGACCTTCGTGGCGATGGTCTGGATGACATCCATCTCATGCGTGATGACCACGATCGTGACGCCCTGCTCCCGGTTGACCCGCTTGAGCAGATCGAGCACCTCGTGCGTGGTCTGCGGGTCGAGGGCGCTGGTGGCCTCATCCGCGAGCAGGATCGCCGGGCCGGTCGCCAGCGCGCGGGCGATGCCGACGCGCTGCTTCTGGCCGCCGGACAGCTGCTCGGGGTAGGCCTTGGCCTTGTCTGCCAGGCCGACGAAGCTGAGCAGTTCCGTGACACGTGTCTCGATGTCGGCCTTCGACCAGCCTGCGAGCTTGAGGGGGTAGGCGATGTTCGCCTTGACGCTCCGCGAGGCGAAGAGGTTGAACTGCTGGAAGATCATGCCGATCCCGCCGCGCACCTTGCGCAGATCGCTCTCCTTGAGCGCCGTGATGTCGACATCGTCCACCGTGATGGTGCCGCTCGTCGCGGGTTCGAGCGCGTTGATCAGGCGCACGAGGGTCGACTTGCCCGCACCGGAGTATCCGATGATGCCGAAGACGTCGCCCTTCTCGATCGAGAGGGTGACGTCGTCGACGGCCACGACCTCGGCGTCTTCGCGGGTGCGGGAGGGGTAGGTCTTCGAGACGTTCGTCAGGGTGACGATCGGCATGTGGTGCTCCGGTCTGCTTCGGGAACGAAGAATCGGGTGACGCACGAAGCGCCACCCGATTCTCCCTCATCGGACGGGGGTGTCACGCACCCGGTCGTCCTACTTCTTGGCCTCGGTGTCCTCCTGGACCTTCTTCAGCGAGGCGACGAGGTCCTCGACCGGGGTCTGGAGCGGCAGGGCCGCGTCACCGGACGACTCGAGCAGACCGGCCTGCACGTCCTCGTTCGTCTGGAAGATCTCCACCAGCTTGAGGTAGGTCTCGTTGTCTGCGTCTTCGGCGCGCGCCGCGAAGATGTTCACGTACGGCAGCGCGTTCGGGTCCTCGGGGTCGTCCTTCGCGATGGCGTCGTCGAAGGTGAGTCCTGCGTCTTCCACGAAGTCGTTGTTGATGATCGCCGCGGCGACGTCAGGCAGCGACGTGGGGATCAGGGCGGCCTCGAGGGCAGTGACCTTGACCTTGGACTTCTCGGTGTCGACGTCGGCGAGATCCGAGAAGATCGTTCCGCCGCTCTTGAGTTCGATGAGACCGGCCGACTGCAGCACCAGCAGAGCACGTGCCTGGTTCGACGCGTCATCCGGAACGGCGACGGTCTCGCCCTCGGGGATGTCGTCGACATCGTCGTGCTTCTGCGAGTACAGACCCAGCGGGTAGATCGCGGTGGATCCGACCGGCGTCAGGTCAGAGCCCGAGGCGCTGTTGTACTCGGCGAGGTACACGATGTGCTGGAACTGGTTGAGGTCGATCTCGCCCTCGGTCAGAGCGGGGTTCGGCTGCTCGTAGGAGCCGAAGTCGACGAGCTCGACCGTGATGCCCTCTTCAGCGGCGGCCTCGACGAACGGCGCCCACTGGGCGTCTCCCTTGCCGACGACGCCGATCTTGACGGTCTCGTTCTCGGAGTCACCGCCGCCGGAGCCGGCGTCGGAGGATGCCGTCGCGCAGCCTGCGAGTGCGACGAAGAGCGGGACCGCGGCGAGCGCGGCGATGACGGATGTGGTCCGACGGGATGCTGTGATGGACATGAGTGTTCGGGTTCCTCTCTTGGGGGACTCGAATACGTTAGACAGGGCGACGTACTGCGCGACAATCGAGCGTCACAGAGCGTCACAGCATTCAGTCGTACTCCTCGATGCCCTGCAGTCGCACCTGCTCGAGGTCGAGCCGGGCCGAGATGCGACGCACCACGAGGTCGTCGACGGTGCCGTCTCTGCGCAGCCCGAGCAGCACCTCGCGCTTGCGGTCGAGGAGAGCGAGCTTCAGCCTCGTGTGCTCCTCGTGCCTCAGGAGCGGCGAGCGCTGCATGACATCGACGTCGGCCGAGGTGGCGAGCATCTGCAGCGTCCTGACCTCGCCTTCTGCGCCGTCTCCGGCGTCGGTGACGGCATCCGGCATGCGCAGTGCCACCTGCGTGGAATTGGCTCCGTCGGCATCCGACCCACCGTCCATCTGCTGGTCGCCGTCGCCGAGCGGATCGGGCTCGCCCAGCATGACGTCGAGCGCCTGTGCCTCGGCATCGACGATGGCCTGCTCGCGGGCCAGCGCGCGGGCGTTCGAGAACTCGAGCATCTGATAGCCCTCGGCGCGCACCTTGTCGCGGATCTCCTGCCCGACGCCGTGCTCCACCGCGAGATCGTCGAGGGCCGCGAGGGCCGCTCCCGAGATCGTGCGCTCTGCCAGCTCGTACTCCTCGTCTTCGGCATGGTCGACGGGGAAGCGCGCCCAGCGGACGATGGCCGGGAGCAGCGGTCCCTGAACCAGCAGGCTCAGCAGGATCACCCCGGCGGTGACGAAGACGATCTCGTCACGCCCCGCGATCTCACCCTCGGTGGTGCTGGCCGCAGGCACGGACAGCGCGATGGCGAGCGACACCGCGCCTCTCATGCCGGCGACCGTCGACACCGCCATCGATCGGGCCCTCGCACCACGAGAAGGACGCGCGGCGTTGCGTCGCTGGAACGGCGCGTTCATCACCTGGAAGAGATAGCGCACGACCAGCAGCGTCACCCACACGGCGAGCGTGATCAGCACGAGGCGGCCGATCGCCGCCGCCGAGATCTCATGCGCGACGAACTGCACCTCGAGACCGATGAGGACGAAGAGCGCGCCGTTGAGCAGGAAGACCCCGAAGGGCCACGCTGCAGCGACCTGACGACGCGACGAGGCGGTCGTCACCCGAGGAGACACGTAGGCGACGATGAGCCCGGCGACCACGACGGCGAGGACGCCGGAGGCGTGCACGATCTCGGCCAGCAGGAAGGCAGAGAACGGGATCAGCAGCAGGGTCACGTTGATGACGGTCGTCGACGAGGTGCGCCGGAGCAGCAGATAGCCGAGCGCCGCGATGACCACACCGGCGGCGATGCCTCCGATGTACGAGGTGAGCACCGACATCGTCACCGACAGCGGCGTCACGTTGCCGCCGAGTGCGAGCGAGATCGCGATGGCGTAGAGCACCAGCGCGGTGCCGTCGTTCGTGAGGCTCTCCGCCTTGAGCTTCATGAACATGCGCCGCGGCAGGAGACGGCCGAGAGCGGCGACGGCCGTGGCGTCCGGCGGGGCGACGGCCGCGCCGAGGATGAGGGCGGTCTCCCACGGCATCCCGAACAGCAGCCCGATGCCGGCGACGGCGAAGGCGGACGCCACGACGAGCAGCGTGCTCATGGGCAGGATGTAACGGAAGTCGCGGCGGATCGACCGCAGCGACGTGGTCAGGCTCTCCCAGAACAGCATCACCGGGAGGAACAGCAGCAGCACCGTCTCGGGCGGCAGCTGGATCTCACGCAGCTGTGGCACGAAGCCGAGCAGCAGGCCCAGGATGACGAGCACGAGCGGCAGCGCGAGCCGCACGCGCGGCGCCAGCAACGTGCCCACGAGGATCGTGAGTCCGATCAGGACGGTGACCTCGAGTCCTTCCATCTGAACCTCCCGGGTACCGCAGGATCAAGCTGTGCGATCCCGGATGGCATCGAACCCCGCCCAGAGCACAGCGCATCGCACTGCCACCGTATTCCCGCTACGGCCGAATGGCGAGACCTCGTGTCAGTCGAGTTCTTCGGTGAGTTCGAACCAGCGCAGTTCGAGTTCCTCGATCTCGGCCTGCTGATCGCTGATCGCCTTCATCTTGTCGCCGAGGCCCGCGAAGTCCGACTGGTCGTGTTCGGCCAGAGCGGTCTTCGCCTTGTCGACCTGCTGGGTGAGCTTCTGGATGCGGCGCTCGAGCGACGAGACCTCTTTCTGCGCCGAGCGCAGGGCGGCGCCGTCGAGGCTGGAGGTCTTCTTCTCGGTGTTGACAGCCGTCTGCGACTTGCCGGGCGCCGAGGTCTGCAGCTGACGGAGCCGCAGATACTCGTCGACACCTCCGGGCAGATGCCGCAGGTGGCCGTCGAGGATCGCGAACTGCTGGTCGGTCACGCGCTCGAGGAAGTACCGGTCGTGGCTGACGACGAGCAGGGTTCCCGACCACGAGTCGAGCAGGTCCTCGATGGCCGCGAGCATGTCGGTGTCGAGATCGTTGGTCGGCTCGTCGAGGATCAGCACGTTGGGCTGGTCCAGGAGCACGAGCAGCAGCTGCAGTCGCCGCTGCTGCCCACCGGAGAGATCCTTCACCGGAGTGGAGAGCTGGGCGGAGTCGAAGCCGAGCCGCTCGAGCAGCTGCCCCGGTGTGAGCTCCTGCGCCTTCGAGCCCGAGCCCATCGTGTAGGAGGTGCGCAGCCGCGAGATCACGACACGCACCGGCTCGCGCCGCACATCCTCGAGTTCGTCGAGGCGCTGCGTGAGCGTCTTGACCTTCACGGTCGAGCCGCGCTTCACGCGGCCCACGGTCGGCTCGACGGTGCCCGAGATGAGGCCGAGCAGCGTCGACTTGCCGGCGCCGTTGACACCCAGGATGCCGGTGCGCTCCCCCGGCGCGATGCGCCACTCGACATCCCGCAGCACCTCTCGCGTGCCGCCGTCGACGGTCGGGTAGGTCACTCCCACGTCGAGGAGGTCGACGACGTCCTTGCCCAGGCGCGATACGGCGAGCGACTGCAGCGAGATCTTGTCGCGGATCTCGGGCACGTCGGCGATGAGCTCATTGGCCGCGTCGATGCGGAACTTCGGCTTCGCCGTGCGCGCGGGAGCTCCTCGGCGAAGCCAGGCGAGTTCCTTCTTGGCGAGGTTCTGGCGCTTGGCCTCGGTCGCGGCCGACATCCGGTCGCGTTCGACGCGCTGCAGGATGTAGGCGGCATATCCGCCCTCGAAGGGCTCGACGATGCGGTCGTGCACCTCCCAGGTCTCGGTGCAGATCTCGTCGAGGAACCACCGGTCGTGAGTCACGATCATGAGCGCTCCGGAGTTCGGGCTCCACCGCTTCTTGAGGTGCCCGGCGAGCCAGGTGATGGCTTCGACGTCGAGATGGTTGGTGGGCTCGTCGAGGGCGATGACATCCCAGTCGCCCGTGAGCAGCTTGGCGAGCGAGACGCGTCGGCGCTGGCCACCGCTGAGGGAGCCGATCTCGGCATCCCACGGGAGATCCTTCAGCAGTCCCTCGATCACGTCACGGATGCGGGGGTCGCCGGCCCATTCGTATTCAGGCGTGTCTCCGACGACCGCGGCGCTGATGGTCAGGTCGTCGCTGAGGGTGTCGGCCTGATCGAGCACGCCGATCGTCGTGCCTCCGCGCACCGTCACGCGTCCGGAGTTAGGCTCCTTGATTCCCGCCAGCATGCCGAGCAGGCTCGACTTGCCGTCGCCGTTGCGGCCGACGATGCCGATGCGGTCCCCCTCTTCGATGCCGAGGGTCACGGAGTCGAAGACGACTCTCGTCGGATATTCGAGGTGAAGGGCTTCTGCCCCGAGAAGATGTGCCATGTCATTCCCCAGGGTAGTCGGGCACGCTGGGTGGCTCGGTCAGCTGACGGTGTCGAGGACAGCGTCGACGACCGGAGCGTGTCTCGCCTCCATACCGGCATCCCAGGCGCCCAAGAGCTGGAAGGTCGCGATGCGGAACACGAGGGCGCGGATGACGTGCTGGCGGCCGTCTGCTCTCTCCTCTGCAAGCCTGAGCATCTCCGACGGTGCGAAGCCATGCCAGCACGCGGCATCGGCCAACACGATCGCGTCGGCGAATCCGACCGGACGCCAGTACGGTGCCCAGTCGATGATCACGGGGGGCTGCCAAGGTTCGAACATCACGTTGCCCAGAAGATCGCCGTGGATGATCTGAGCCGGGGCGGTGACGGAGCGGAAGGCGGCGGCGAGGCGCTGAAGCGTGTCGCCCGGCGGGAGAGCCTCCTCTTCCCAGGCGATCCTGTCTGACCGCGCCCAGGGGTCTTGTGCGGCATCGAGGAAGTCCGGACGGTCGAGGTCGGCGACAGCACGATGGAATGCGGCGCCGGCGGCGAGCACGTCGGTCACGCGGGTCTCATCCGCGCGGCCGGGCAGCCATTGCCAGGCCTCCCACCCGTCGATCGTCCATGCTCCGGATGCTGACGGAATCGGGCGCGGCGTGCGGAATGCCGAGGAGTGCGGCAGACGCGCGAGGGCGTTCGCCTTCCACAGGGTCTCACCGTCTCCGGCCGACGGACGCAGCACCGTGTCGGCCGCACGCCAGGTCAGACCGCGTCCACCCGGGAGGTTACGGAGTCCCTCGTGGTGCGGGGCGGGCACTCCGAACTCCGCGAGGACCGCGCTCGGGGGTGGCGTCGCGGTCGTCATGATCCGAGGCTACGACAGCTTTTCTGGCGCCGGTGAGCCGAAGAGTTCGGGGAGGGCTGCGGTGAACTCGTCGAAATGGCTGTACCAGATGGTGTGCGCGGCCCCGGGGATGCTGCGCACGTCGGCGCCGTTCGCCATGAGCCTGCGGGCGTCGTCGTCGCTGACCCACGCGCTCGGGTCTGCGCGCACGACGATCGAGCCGGCGTCGGGGAGCCAGGAGTGATCCGTATCGCAGGAGATGGATGCGGTCGTCGCCGGGTCGAAGAGTGCAGCGGCGCGAGCCTCGACCTCGGCATCCTTCGCGGAGTAGAAGGGGCGGGAGGCGAGCAGCTCTTCCGGAGACAGGCGCGTTCTGCGGTCGCGCTCATACTGCGCGGCGAGTGCTGCGCGGTCGTGACCTCCGGTCAGGGAGAGCGCTGCGTCGACATAGACGGACAGGTCAGGCTGCAGCATCTCGGCGGCCGCGGCGAGTACGGTCGCCCCATAGGAATGGCCGACGGCTGCGAGCGGGCGCCCGGGGGCGAGGTGCTGAGCCGTCTCGACCACAGACGCCGCCGCCTGCCCGATCGTGAGGCGCGGGTCACGATCCGACAGGCCGTGACCGGGCAGATCGAGAGCGATCACGCGGTGGCCGTTGGCTGCGAGCGGCGGGATCAGGCGCCACCAGCTCTCGGAAGACCCCATCATTCCGTGCAGCAGTAGCACAGTGCGTGGGCCTGTTCCGGTATCGATCGCGTGGAGAAGCATCCCGCCAGTGTGGCACTGTTCGTTACCTCTTCGTAATCATGTCCCGATCGGAATGTCTCGTATCTATCTTCGAATGTCGGTGGTCTCTGATCTACTTATGACATGACAGCACTGCTCGACGCGACAGACGCACAGATGGCGACACTCGCCGATCTCGTCGACGCGCTGCAGGTCGCGGAGGCGACGCTGAGCAGCATGAGCGCCGCACGCGACGGGCTGCTGGCCATCGCCGGACGATTGGCGATCGACATCGCCAGGCAGGGCGATCATCCCGATCGCGGAGACCACTCTCTCCGCACTGTGGCTGCCGAGATCGGCGCTGTTCAGCGCGTCAGCGATCGCACGATCGAGCGGCGGATGGCGGCCGCAGAGCTGCTGGTCGATCAGTTCCCGGCAGTGTGGGCCGCGCAGGGGGCGGGGCGGATCAGCCCGGCCCATTCCCGGGTGATCGTCGACGCGGGATCGGGCATCGAGTCGCCCAGCGATCGTGAGAAGTACTCCGCGGTCATCCTCCCGATCGCCGAGGCGGAGTCGCCCAACCGTCTGCGCGCCCTCGCGCGCCGCGTGGCGGAGCGATTCGCACCCACGACGGTGTCCGAGAGACATCGTCGGGCCAGGTCTCAGCGGAGGGTGTGGATGACGGACGGCGAAGACGGGATGGCTGCGCTGCACACGCACGCGCCTGCCGCGCTCGTCCACGGCATGTTCGACCGCCTCTCGCAGATGGCGCATGCACTGCGCGACGAGAACCGTCGCGCGAAGCGCCAGGCGGCTCGCGACGGCAGCGAGTTCGAGCCGGATGATCGGACAATCGATGAGATCCGCGCCGATCTGCTCGCCGACCTCGTGCTCAGCGGACAGCCGACAGGTCACGACAGCGAAGACGGACTGCTCGGAGCGATCAGTGCCCGCATCGAGATCACCGTGCCGGTGACGACGCTGATGGATGACGATGCGGACGAGGCGTCGGATGCCGATACGGCGCCACCCGCCGAGCTCGACGGGCGGACCCCGATCGATGTCGACACCGCACGCACCATGGCCGGTCAGACGAAGGGGTGGGATCGGGTGCTGACGCATCCGATCAGCGGTCGAGTGCTCGCGGTCGACCGCTATCGACCGAGCCGCCACCTGCGCAGGCATCTGCGGGCGCGTGACCAACGATGTCGATTCCCCGCCTGTGGGATCGCGGCGCGCAAATGCGATCTAGACCACAATCACGCAGCCTCGACGGGTGGCGCGACCTGCGACACGAACCTCGCATTCTTCTGTCGCCGACATCACGTTCTGAAACACCACTCCCCCTGGCACGTCAAGCAGAAGCCGGGCGGAGTCATGGAATGGACGAGCCCTACCGGCCGCACCTACATCGACACCCCTCCTGCACCGAACACGGTGACCTTCACCGAGTCGGATGCCGTGCGCGCGCCTTTCTGACCGACGATGGTCGCGCTGTGGATAACCACGACGGCGCTGAGCTCGGATTCATTACGGTTGCGCGGTGACCTCTCCTCGTTCTCGACACTCGTCAACGCCCTCCGCTGAAGCGACATCGGCAACGGTCCCAACCGGACCGACATCGGCAGCTGCTCCCGGAATGAGACAGCGATGAAAACCAGTGGAAGAACCGCGGCTGTCGTGATCGTCGCGATCACGCTCAGCCAGATGCTCGGGTGCGCACCGGCGCCCGCTCCGGTTACCACGCCAACGCCTGCCTTCGCCAGCGAGGAAGAGGCGTTCGCGGCAGCGGAAGAGGTCTACCGGGCGTACAACGATGCTGGGAACGCAAGACGCGCTGGTGAGGAAACCGCTGATCCGCAGCGCTACTTAACAGGACTCGCCCTTGAAGGCGACATCGACACCCAAAATCTGTTGTCCTCGAATGATCTAAAGGCAAAGGGGACCGCGGTAGTTCAGTCTTTCGTCGGTGATTCTTTCGTGCTGGACGACAGCGTCGCGACCATCATCGGCATTGTGTGCCTCGACGCGTCGGACGTCACGCTGCTTGACGAATCTCGTGCTGATGTGACGCCTCCCGAGCGAGGCGACACCGTCGCGCAACGAGTGACCCTTCAAGGTGCCATCAGTTCCCTGTTGATCTCTGACGAGATCACGTGGGAAGGCTCGACGTGCTGAACCGAGTGAGCGCGCTCGTCGCTGTATTGGTCGCGGTTATGCCCGTTGCTTCGGCGTCAGCAAGCACACCCACATGTTCGGAGCAATCCGCATTGCTGGGCATCTGCGGGGCCAACAACGGCAACTCCCTTGAGATCTCAGGCACTCAGCAACAGCCGAGCACTGATCCCGGCACGGACCCACCCCGCAGCAACGGCGGCCCAGGCGACCAAGCCGGTCCCGGCACGCGGACGGGGCCGAGCGATGAGGCGATCGACCTCGCGGCGTGCATGAACGATTCGGGCACCACACGGTGCGCGCGCCGCGCGAACCAGCCCGCGTCCCCGGCTGCCAATCCGTCGGCGCCTGGTACTCCGACGATCACCATCTCCGACCTGGTGCGCTTCGCGCCGGCATCCGTTCTCGCAACCGCCGAACCGGGCGACGTCGGGATCGCTGGCATGCCGACCAACTTCCTCGGTGCCGCCTCGGTGCAGGAGCAGAGCGGTGAGCTGTTCGGCATCCCACTGCGCGTGCGATTCACCCCGGCCGCATACGACTACACCTACGGAGATGGCAGCTCGGCGACGCTGACCACGCCGGGGCAGACTTGGGAGACGCTCGGTCAGGCCCAGTTCACCCCGACCCCGACGAGCCACGTATACCGCGAGCCCGGTACCTATCTCGCCGACGTCGACATCCGGTACAGCGCCCAGATCTACGTCGGCGGCAGCTGGATGCCGGTCGCAGGACGACTCACGACCGACGGCCCCACTCAGGAGATCCGCATCCTCGAGGCCCGCACCGCCCTCGTCGCTCACACGTGCGAGGAAGACCCCGACGGCATCGGGTGCTGACCATCCCGATAGACGCAGGGGGAAAGCGAGCGAGCCGCCCGGACCCGAAGGTCCGAACGGCTCGTCTGCTGTGAGAGCGGAATCGCTTACTGGTACGACTTCACGATCTCGAGAAGGCTCGACACATTGGCGAACGCCTCCTGGGTAGTCGCGTGAAGCTAGACGTTCCTCGCCTTTCGAGAGCGAATACGCCTACGGCGCCCCGCTCCTCGAGAGGCAGCCTCCGACCGATCCCCTCCGGCCTAAACTAGACAGGTGCCATGGAGTCGCCGGGTGTTCTCGCTCTCACTAGCCAACCGCAAGGCAAAGCTGGTGCAGTCGAGAAGGCGACCCGGTCGCTTCGAGCTCAGCGTGGATGGAATCGCGCAGTCCGTCGTCTCGATCACCGAACCCACCTCCCTCGAGTACAGCTACACCCAACACATCGCCCGCGCAATGGATGCCGCCGCCGAGCCTGATGCGCCGCTGTTCACCGTGCACCTGGGGGCCGGAGCACTCACGCTGGCACGCTACGTCCAGGCGACACGCGCCGGATCACGTCAGCTGGTGGTGGAGTTCGAACCCGCACTGTACGCCGCCGTCATCGCCGCGCTGCCACTGCCTCCCGGCTCCGACATACGAGTCATCTTCGGCGACGCTCGGACGGTCGCGGACGCGGCGCTTCCGAATGAGAAGCCATCGCCGGTGCAGTCACCTCCGTCCCCCGGACTCGACGACGCAGCGAGTGATCCCACCGCAATCGACACCGATTGGGTGGAGGCGTGCTTCACCGTCGTCGATCTCTGGGATGCCGCCGTCATCCGGCATCGTGTGGCCAGCCAGGAGTTCTACCGCCGGGTCGCCGCGCGCTCCGCAGCAGCGGGCGTGGTCGCCGTGAACCTGCTCGACGGGCATCCGTTCGAATACTCACGACGACAGGCCGCGACCCTGAGCACCGTGTTCGATCACGTCGCTGTCGTGCTCGACGCAGAGCCGGAAGATGCGGAAGGGCAACTCGGCAACGTCGTCATTTTCGCGAGCGATGAGCCGCTGGACAAGGTGACCGCCGCCGCTTTGCTCGACACACCGCGACCTCATCTCCTCCGCGATGGCCCTCTGACGTCGTGGATCGCTGAGGCGCGCATCATGACAGATGCCGACGGCACAGACTCTCCCGATCCCGACGACCCCCTCTGGGGCTAGTGCACCGTGTGCGGACGTCCTCCGACAGGACGTCCGCTTCCCGCCCGCGGCTCGCCAGCGCGCGGTGTGAAAAGTCGACCCGACATGACAAAGAAGCCGTCCGGGTCATATGACCCGGACGGCTCTTCGTTCGCCCTCGGCAAGGGCTAATCGCTTACTGGTACGACTTCACGATCTCGAGGAGGCTCGGCACGTTGGCGTACGCCTCAGCGGCGTTCTCCTTCGTGACGATGATCGGGTCGAGCAGGTATGCCGGAACGATCTTGGCGCCGTTGTCGTACGACTCCTCGTCGTTGACGTCGACGTCCTCGCCCTTCTGCAGCTGGCCGACCATCTTGATCGACTGCTCGACGAGCAGCGCGGTGTCCTTGTTGATCGTGGAGTACTGGATGCCCTCCATGATCGACTTCACCGACTCGACCTCGGAGTCCTGACCCGTGACGACCGGAACCGGCTTGCCGGCCTGCTGCACCGAAGTGATGATGGCGCGAGCAAGGGTGTCGTTCGGCGACAGCACACCGTCGACGACGGTGTCACCGCTGTACGACGAGGTCAGCAGCGTGTCCATGCGGTTCTGTGCGTTCTCCGGCAGCCATCCCTCGGTCGCGGTCTGCGCGATCTCGGTCTGACCGGAGACGACGACGAGGTTGCCGTTGTCGATCTCCGGCTGGAGCACGTCCATGGCGCCGTCGAAGAAGACCTTCGAGTTGGCGTCATCCGGCGAGCCCGAGAAGAGCTCGACGTTGTACGGAGCCTCGTGGCCTGCGCGCTCGGCGAGACCGTCGAGCAGAGCCTGGCCCTGCAGCTGGCCGACCTTGAAGTTGTCGAACGCGACGTAGTAGTCGACTGCCTCGGTGTTCTCGATCAGACGGTCGTACGCGATCACGTATGCGCCTGCATCCTTGGCGGCCTGCACCTGGGTGGCGAGCTGCTTGCCATCCTTCGCGCCGATGATGATGACCTTGGCACCGTTGGTGACCATGGCCTGGATCTGGTTCTGCTGCTCGGCGACCGTGTTGCTCGCCGGAGCGTACTGCACGTCGGCCTTGAAGCCGGCCTCTTCGAGGCCGTCGGTGAAGAGCTGGCCCGCGAGGACCCAGTTCTCACTGGTCTTGTCGGGAAGCGCGACGCCGATCGGAGAGTCGGCGGCGAAGCCTGCTTCGGCCTCTTCGCCGGATCCCGTGTCGGTTCCGCCGCCGCGCTCACCGGAGCAGCCCGTGAGTGCGAAGGCAGCCGTCGCGACGAGCGCTGTCGCTGTGACGATGATCTTCTTCATGTGATCTCTTTCTGTGTGATGTGACGGATTCTGCGTGCGAGCACTGCGCGGAGATTCCGCTTACTCGGCCCTTGTCTTGTCGACGGGAGGGGCTTGGTAAGTCCTGTTGGGTTCGAAGGTCGAGTTCGCCTCCGGGTCGCTCCTGAGAGCGGAGCGGCGCGTCAGCAGACCGATGAGCGACGGGCGGCCCTGCTGCTTGTTCCAGACGTCGATGCCGACGGCGAGCAGGAGCACGAGGCCCTTGATCATCGAGACGACATCGGCACCCTGGCCGAGCAGCGCCAGACCGTTGTTGAGGAAGGCCATGACCAGACCACCGATGATCGACCCGATCACGGTGCCGATGCCACCGGCGACGGCGGCGCCACCGATGAACACCGAGGCGATGGCGTCGAGCTCCCAGCCGGTGCCGTCGTTGGGGCCGGAGGCCTGCGAGCGGGCGACGAAGATCATGCCGGCGAGTGCGGCCATCATCGACATGTTCATCATGACGAAGAAGTCGACCCAGCGGTCCTTCACACCGGAGAGGCGTGCGGCCTGGCGGTTGCCACCCACGGCGTAGATGTGACGCCCGAACACCGTGTTGCGGGTGATGAACGAGTAGATGATGACGAGGGCGAGCAGGATCAGACCCGGAACCGGGAAGCTCGTGCCGGGGCGACCGGTGGCGAACATCCACGCCGCGGCGAGCACGACGACCGAGAGCAGCACGACCTTGACCACGCTGACCCACAGGGGCGCGCTGTCGGAGCCCATCTTGTGCTGCTGGCGACGGGTGCGGATCTCCCAGAAGACCAGCCACGCCACGGCGACCAGAGCGAGGAGCATCGTCGGCACGTTGAAGTCGAGCGGAAGTCCGACCTCAGGCAGATAGCCGGTGCCGATCACCTGGAAGCCCTTGGGCACCGGAATCGTCTGAGCGTCGCCGATCCACTGCTGCGCCCCGCGGAAGAAGAGCATGCCGGCGAGCGTCACGATGAACGCGGGCACGCCGACGTACGCGACCCAGAACCCCTGCCAAGCACCCACGAGGGCGCCGACTCCGAGGCCGAGCAGGATCGCCAGCGGCCAAGGGAGGTTCCAGTCGGCCATCGACTTCGCGACGATGATGCCGGTGAAGGCCGCCACCGAGCCGACGGACAGGTCGATGTGTCCCATGATGATCACCATCACCATGCCGATCGCGAGGATCAGGATGAACGAGTACTGGTTGATGACGTTGATCAGGTTGCCCGACGTCAGCGTCGCGCCGTTCGGTCCGTTGCGCAGCAGCGTCAGCACCTCGAAGAGGACGATGATGACGATGAGGCTGCCGAGGATGCCGAACTGGCGCAGTGACGAGGTGCCGTTGCTTCCGAACATCTTGCGGATGTCGCCGAAGTGGAAGCCGCGCTTCGTTGTCGTGAGGTCGGTGGTCATGCTGATGCTTTCTGAGTCGCGGAGGTCATGCTGCGCATGAGGGCCTCGGGTGTCGCCTGGTCGGCCGGGATGCAGTCGGTGACCCGACCTTCGAAGACTGTGTAGATGCGGTCGGAGATGCCGAGCAGCTCGGGCAGCTCGCTGGAGATGACGATGACGCCCTTGCCCTGCGAGGCGAGCTCGTTGATGATCGCGTAGATCTCGTACTTCGCCCCCACATCGATGCCGCGGGTGGGCTCGTCGAGGATCAGCAGGTCGGGGTCGGTGAACATCCACCGCGCCAGCACGACCTTCTGCTGGTTTCCTCCCGAGAGCTTGCCGACGCCCTCTTCGACGCTCGGCGTCTTGATGCGCAGCGCCTTGCGGTAGCGCTCGGCGACCGAGTACTCCTCGCGCTCGTCGACGACGCCGCGCTTCGAGATCTTCGACAGCTTGGCCGCCACGACCGACCGCTTGATGGTGTCGAGCAGGTTGAGCCCCAGCACCTTGCGGTCCTCGCTGACGTACGCGAGCCCGTGCTTGATGGCGGAGGAGACGTCGGGGATCGAGATCTCCCGGCCGTCCTTGACGATCTGGCCGCCCAGGAAGTTGCCGTACGAGCGACCGAAGATGCTCATCATGAACTCGGTGCGTCCCGCGCCCATGAGTCCGGCGATGCCGACGACCTCGCCGCGGCGGACATCGAGGTTCGATCCCTTGACGACCATGCGCTCGGAGACCGTCGGGTGCTGCACCCACCAGTCCTTGACCTCGAAGAACACCTCGCCGATCTCGGGGGTGCGGTCGGGGTAGCGGCTCTCGAGCGAGCGGCCGACCATCCCGCGGATGATGCGATCCTCGTTGATCTCGCCGCGCGAGATGTCGAGCGTCTCGACCGTGCGGCCGTCGCGGATGATCGTGATCTCGTCGGCGATCTGCTCGATCTCGTTGAGCTTGTGGCTGATCATGATCGACGCGATGCCCTTGGCCTTGAGGCCCAGGATCAGGTCGAGCAGGTGCTGCGAGTCGTTCTCGTTCAGGGCGGCGGTGGGCTCGTCGAGGATGAGGAGCTTGACGTCCTTGTTGAGGGCCTTCGCGATCTCGATCAGCTGCTGCTTGCCGACACCGAGCGTCTTGATGGCGACGTCGGGGTCTTCGCGCAGCCCGACGCGGGCCAGCAGCTCGACCGTGCGCTGACGCTGTGCGCGCCAGTCGATCGCGCCGAAGCGGCGGATCTCGTTGCCGAGGAAGATGTTCTCGGTGATCGAGAGCTCGGGGATCAGCGCGAGTTCCTGGTGGATGATCGCGATGCCCGCCTGCTCGCTGGCCGCGATGTCTCGGTAGCGCTGCTCCTGGCCGTAGAGGAGGATGTCCCCCTCGTACGAGCCATAGGGGTACACGCCGGAGAGGACCTTCATCAGGGTCGACTTCCCGGCGCCGTTCTCCCCGCAGATCGCATGGATCTCTCCTGCGCGGACGGTGATGGATACGTCAGACAGCGCCTTGACACCCGGGAACTCCTTGGTGATGCTGCGCATCTCCAGGATGGGGCCTGACACGACCGGCAACGTTGCTGTGGTGCTCACAAGATCTTCCTCGCGACGGGCGGTCACCTTCGATGTGACCGTTCACATTGGATTACATAGTCTACGCTCGCTGAGACGCTGTCAAGACCACGAGCGAAATTGTGGCTCTATCGAGGTGCGGACGATTCCCTCGTGCGCAGGGTGGTCTGGAGCGGCCCGAACTGCGGCACCTGCTCACCCCGGATCTGCGCGAGCAGGAGCCGCACCGCCCGGCGCCCGAGCTCGGGGAAGTCCTGGTGCACGGTGCTCAGAGTCGGCGCGACGTGCGCGGCCACCGGGATGTCGTCGAAGCCGACGACGCTCACGTCCTCCGGCACGCGGACGCCGGCATCCCGGAAGCCGTGCATCAGACCGATCGCCATCTGGTCGTTCGCGACGAACACGGCTGTGAAATCGCGTCGCCGCGACAGCTCCTGGCCCGCGAAGTAGCCGAAGTCCGCCGTCCAGTCGCCGCGGATCGGCGGGAAGGTCGGAAGGTCGGCCTCGCGCAGCGCATCCAGGTACCCGCGCATACGCGACTCGGCCTCGATCCAGTCCTGCGGCCCCGCGATGTGGATGATGTCGCTGTGCCCCAGTGCGATCAGATGCTCGGTGGCGGTGCGCGCACCGGCGACCTGATCGGCCGACAGGGTCACCCCATCGGACCCGGAGGCGGTCTGCAGCGATACGAACGGCATCTCGACAGCCATGCCCTTGAGCACATGGAACGCCCGGACCTGCGGCGCCAGGACCACGATGCCGTCGACCTGCTCGCGCGCCAGCTGCCGCAGGGCGTTGCCGATCGCCTCGGGCGTCGTGGCCGAGAGGTTCAGCGTCGAGACCGAATACCCCTCCTCGCGAGCGGCATCCTCGATGCCGACGATCGAGGACGTCGGCCCGAACTCCCCCACCGTGGCCGAGAGGATGCCCAGCATGTTCGACTTGCTGGTCACCAGCGCCCGCGCGGCGAGATTGGGGCGATAGTCGAGCACCGCGATGGCGTCGAGGACCTTGGCCTTCGTCTCAGGACGGATGCTCGGGTGGTCGTTCAGCACCCTCGAGACGGTCTGGTGCGACACCCCCGCGAGTCGAGCGACATCGCGGATGCTCGGCATCCGGGCACGCTCGGAGGCAGTCGACATCACAGACCTCCTTGTATGTGCACGGTCACATCGTCACTTCATTATGTACGCCAGGCACGCCGAACGCACGTCGTCGACGCGAGAGGGCGGACGGAGCGGGTCAGGCGAGGATGCGGGCGCCGGGCACCGGGCCGTGCACGTGCAGCGACTCGAGCCCGTGCTCGCGCAGCAGCGCCTGGACCTCCTGCGCACCCTCAGGGCTCGCGCAGAGGAGTGCGACCGTGGGCCCTGAACCGGACACGATCCCCTGCAGGGCTCCGGCATGGATGCCGCGCAGGATCGTGGTCTCGAGCTCTGGCCGCTCATGCAGAGCGGCCTCCTGCAGGTCGTTGTAGATGCTCTCGGACAGCAGATCCGGATCCCCCGAGCGCAGCGCCTGCAGCACCGGCGCCGGAACCTCGAGGGACAGAGGCGGATCGTCGGCGAGCGCGCCCTCGGCATCGCGCAGAGCGTCGAGCCGCGCATAGACGACAGGCGTGGACAGCCCCTCGTCGCTCGGGACGAGCACCCAGTCGAAGCGTCCCCTCGCCAGTGCCGGGTTCAGCTGATCTCCACGGCCTGTGCCGACGGCGGTTCCCCCGTGCAGGGCGAACGGCACATCGGCACCGAGGCGTGCCGCGAGCTCGTGCAGGCGCGCCGTCGAGAACCCGGTGCCCCACAGCGCATCGCAGGCCACGAGGGCGGCAGCGGCATCCGCCGATCCGCCTCCCATGCCCCCGGCGACCGGCACGCTCTTGCGGATCTCGAGCGCCACCCCGCCGCCGTATTCCGCGGCGGTCGCCAGCAGCTTCGCCGCCCGCATCGCGAGGTTGCGATCGTCCAGCGGCACCGTGTCGGGGTCTTCGACCCCCGATACCGTGATCGAGAAGTCGTCGGCATGCCGGGCGATCACGTCCTCGTACAGCGACACCGCCTGGAACACAGTCGCCAGCGCGTGGTACCCGTCGTCGTGACGGCCGCCCACTCCGAGGTAGACGTTGATCTTGCCCGGCGCGCGTACATGCACGGAGTCGGCGGGGGCGGCGAAGCTCATCCGGGTGCTCCCGTCACAGCTCCGTGGACGACGCCCACAGGTCGACGTCGATGGCCCCGGCCGCCTCGTCGATGCGGCTGAGCTCGTCAGCCGTGAACGCCGGGCCGTTGACGGCGGCGATGTTCTCGTCGAGCTGCTCGGGGCGCGACGCGCCGACCAGCGCCGAGGCGACCACCGGGTTGCGCAGCGTCCACTGGATCGCCATCTGAGCCAGAGACTGTCCGCGCTGTTCGGCGATGGCGTTCAGCGATCGGAGCGTCTGCACGGCGGCATCCGGCAGTGGAGCATCCGGCAGCGACCCGCGCTTCTGCGCCCGCGGTGCGGTGCCGTCACCGAGGTATTTGTCGGTGAGCAGACCCTGCGCGAGCGGCGTGAAGGCGATCGCGCCGACACCGGACTGCTCGAGGGTCTCGGTGAGACCGTCCTCGACCCAGCGGTTGAGGATCGAGTACGCCGGCTGGTGGATGACGAGCGGGGTGCCGAGCTCGGTCGCGACGGCGACGGCCTCGGCCGTGCGCTCGGCGCTGTACGACGAGATGCCCACATAGAGCGCCTTGCCCTGACGTACGAGCGTGTCGAGCGCACCGATGGTCTCGGCGACCGGCGTCACGGGGTCTGCACGGTGCGAGTAGAAGATGTCGACGTGGTCGAGGCCCATGCGGGTCAGCGACTGCTCGGCGCTCGCGAGGATGTACTTGCGGCTGCCGAGATCGCCGTAGGGCCCCGGCCACATGTCCCATCCCGCCTTCGACGAGATGATCAGCTCGTCGCGGTAGGGGCGGAAGTCCTCGGCGAAGATGCGGCCGAAGTTCTTCTCGGCCGAGCCGTAGGGCGGACCGTAGTTGTTCGCGAGGTCGAAGTGCGTGATGCCGCGGTCGAATGCGTGACGCAGCAGCGCACGCTGGTTGTCGAGCGGGATGTTGTCGCCGAAGTTCCACCACAGGCCGAGCGAGATCGGCGGCAGGTAGAGCCCTGAGGTGCCGACCTGGCGATACTCGAACTGCTGGTAGCGGCTCTCATCGGCGGCGTACGGCCGGTGCAGCTCAGGGACGTTCGGACGGAAGCGGGGAGACTCGGTCACCGTGCCAGGTTAGCCGGTGATGGCGGCGTCTTCGATCTGAGCGACGTGCCGCGCAATACTGTGATAGTCGTCGACCGTGAGGTCCTCGCCACGAGCAGTCGGCGCGACTCCTGCCGCGATCAGGATCTCGGATGCCGCGGCGGAGCTGCCGAAGAGGTCGGACAGCGCCTGACGCAGCATCTTGCGTCGCTGGTTGAAGGCGGCATCCACGATCTTGAAGGTGAGTCGGCGTTCGTCCTCCGTGCCGCGCTCGCCCTCCGACCGGTCGAAGCCGACGAGGAGGCTGTCGACGTTGGGCACCGGCCAGAAGACCTGACGGGACACGGTGCCCGAGAGCCTCCATTCGCCGTACCAGGCCGCCTTGACGCTCGGGGTGCCGTAGATCTTCGATCCCGGCTTGGCCGCGATGCGCTCGGCGACCTCGGCCTGCACCATCACGACCCCGCGCTTCAGGTACGAGAAGTTCTCGAGGAAATGCAGCAGCACCGGGACGGAGACGTTGTAGGGGAGGTTCGCTACCAGCACGGTCGGCTCGCCGGGCAGCTCGGTGATGCGCAGGGCATCGGCATCGACGACCGTGAGCCTCTCGGCGGGAACGCCGTGCTCGACCGCGGTCTGAGCGAGTCGGGCTGCGAGCCGGTGGTCGATCTCGACGGCGGTGACCGATGCCCCGGTCTCGAGGATCGCGAGGGTGAGAGAACCGAGCCCCGGCCCGACCTCGACGACCCGCTCCCCCGGCTGCACGCGGGCGGCGTGCACGATCTTGCGCACGGTGTTCGCGTCGACGACGAAGTTCTGTCCGAGCTTCTTGGTCGGGGTGACATCGAGCTCGGCGGCGAGCCGGCGGATCTCGGTGGCGCCGAGCAGGGTGACTGTCATTGCTCCATTGTCCCCCACCACCCCTTCCTTCGACGCCGCCGCCGGTGTCCGAACCGGCCAGTAGTCTTCTGTGATGCCCTCCCTCGGTGAACTGATCGCGCCCCGTCGCATGGGCAGGGACTTCCGCTGGCTGCTCGCCTCATCGTGGACGAGCAACGTCGGAGACGGCGTCGCTCTGGCGGCTGCTCCCCTGCTCATCGCCTCGATGACGTCGTCGCCGATCCTCGTCGCCGCGGGTGCCATCATGCAGTTCCTCCCGTGGCTGCTGTTCGGTCTGCACGCGGGCGCCATCGCCGACCGGTTCGACCGCCGACGCCTGGTGATGTTCGCCAACGCGGCACGGGCCGTCGTGCTCGCCGGCCTCTGCGCCTTCCTGCTCACCGGCACGGCGAACATCTGGATCGTGCTCGCCGTCGCCTTCCTCTACGGCACGGCAGAGGTCTTCGTCGACACGGCGGGAAGCACGCTGCTGCCGATGCTCGTGAAGCCGGCCGATCTCGGCATCGGCAACGCCCGGCTGCAGGCCGGCTACCTCGTGGCGAACCAGTTCGCGGGGCCGCCGCTGGGCGCGTTCCTCTTCGCCGCGGGCACGGCGTGGCCGTTCCTGCTCGAGATACTGTGCGTGCTCCTCGCGGTCGTGCTGATCTCGCGCATGGCCCGCACCCCCGTGCCCCCTCGTGCAGCAGACGACGGCGCCAAGCCGCACGTGCACACGGACATCGCCGAGGGCCTGCGCTGGCTCTGGCAGAACCCGCCGGTGCGGATGCTCGTGCTCATCATCCTGGTGTTCAACGTGACCTGGGCCGCTCCCTGGGGTGTGCTCGTGCTCTACGCCACCGAGCATCTGAACATGGGCGCCGTCGGCTACGGAGCACTGACCACGGCATCCGCCGCCGGCGGCATCCTGGCCACGCTGTGCTTCGGGTGGCTCGAACGGCATGTATCGTTCGCCACGCTCATGCGTGTCGTGCTGTCGCTCGAAGTGCTGATGCACCTCGCGTTCGCGCTCACCAGCACCGGGTGGGTCGCGCTCGTGATCATGTTCGTCTTCGGCGCCTACGCGTTCATCTGGGGCACGATCTCGACGACCGTCCGTCAGCGCCTCGTGCCGCCAGAGCTGCAGGGCCGGGTCGCCTCGGTCAACATGGTCGGCGTGTTCGGCGGCATGGTCATCGGGCAGGCACTGGGCGGCGTGATCGCCCAGTTCTGGGGTCTCACGGCTCCGTGGTGGTTCGCCTTCGTCGGCGCCGCGCTCACACTGCTGTTCGTGTGGAAGCCGATCTCGCAGATCGTGTCGGCGAAGCCCGTCTCGGACACGCAGGCGATCGAGACTCAGTCGAACGAGCCTCAGTCGAACGAACCGTAGACCCGCAGGGTGTTCGCGGCGATCTGCGCAGACAGCTCGTCGACGTCGATGCCGAGCTCGGCGGCCATGAACCGCACCGTGATCGGCACGAGGTAGGGGGCGTTCGGCCGACCGCGCAGCGGCGTCGGCGTGAGGAACGGCGCGTCGGTCTCGACCAGGATGCGATCGAGCGGCGTCACCTTCAGGGCATCCCGCAGGTTCTGCGCGTTCTTGAATGTGACGTTGCCCGCGAACGACAGGTGGTATCCGGCATCCGCGCAGATCCTCGCCATCGCATCGCCGCCGGAGAAGCAGTGGAACACCGTTCTCTCGGGCGCTCCCACCCGGGTCAGCGTCTCGAGCACCGCGTCGTGCGCATCACGGTCGTGGATCTGCATCGCGATGCCGTGCTTCTTGGCGAGCGCGATGTGCGCCTCGAAAGACTCGAACTGCGGTGCTCGGCGCTCCGGCTCGGTGCGGAAGAAGTCGAGACCCGTCTCGCCGATCGCCCGGGTGCGCGGGTGCGCGGCGAGCTCGTCGATCACCGCGATGGCCTCACTGAGACCGACACCGCCGAGGCGCCCCTCCTCGGCGTAGGCAGGGGCGTCGTTCGGGTGGATCGCGACAGCCGCGAGCACCCGGGGGTCTGACTCGGCAGCCTCGACCGCCCACCGAGAGGACTCGATGTCGCCCGACGCCTGCACCACACCGGCGATGCCCACAGCCTGGGCGCGGTCGAGCTGCTCGGTCAACGAGAGCGGCTCATCGCCGTCGAGGATCTCGAGGTGCGCGTGGTTGTCGTAGACGGGCACGGCGAGAGGCTCGGGGGCCGCCGGATATCGCAGGTTCTTACGCCCCTCGCCGTCTCGCTGCTGCACGTACGTCATGCTCAGCCGGCGGACTCCACCCGCGGGAACAGCGGGGTGAGGCCGTTGACGCTGGTGCCGGGGCGCAGCACGCCCCAGGCTCCGGCCTCACGGATCGCCTGATCCTGCAGACGGCCGAGGCTCTCGGCGGCGCCCAGGGCGACCCAGAGCTTCTCGGTCGACTGCGGCATCACCGGCGAGAGCAGCACCGCGAGGGCGCGCAGACCCTCGGCGCACGTGTAGAGCACCGTGCCCAGGCGACCGCGCTGAGCCTCTTCGCGGGCGAGCGCCCACGGTTCGTTCTCGGTGATGTACCCGTTGAGGGCATCGACGATCGTCCAGATCGACGAGATGGCCTCGTCGATGCGGAACTGCTCGATCGCGGCATCCGCGTTCGAGGCCGCATCCGCGACGATCGTCTGGATCTCGAGATCCTTCTCGGTGTACTCGGCGGGCGGCGGCACGATGCCCTCGAAGTACTTCTCGATCATCGCCGTGGTGCGCGACGCGAGGTTGCCGAAGCCGTTCGCGAGCTCGGCCTGATAGCGGGCCGAGAGGTCCTCCCACGAGAACGAGCCGTCCTGGCCGAAGGCGATCGCAGAGAGGAAGTAATAGCGGTACGCATCGGATCCGAAGACGTCGGTGATCTCGGTCGGCGCGATGCCGGTGAGCTTCGACTTCGACATCTTCTCGCCGCCGACCAGCAGCCAGCCGTGCGCGAACACGCCCTTGGGCACGTCGAGGCCTGCGGCCATGAGCAGTGCGGGCCAGATCACGGCGTGGAAGCGCAGGATGTCTTTTCCGACCACGTGATAGGCGGGCCAGCGGCGGTCGAAGTTCTCCTGGTCGGAGCCGTAGCCCACGGCCGTGGCGTAGTTGAGCAGGGCATCGACCCACACGTAGATGACGTGCGACTCGTCCCACGGCAGCGGGATGCCCCAGTCGAACGTCGACCGCGAGATCGAGAGGTCCTTGAGGCCCTGGCTGACGAACGAGACGACCTCGTTGCGCGCCGAATCCGGGCGCACGAAGTCGGGCTGGGTCTTGTAGAGCTCGAGCAGGCGGTCCTGGAACTCGCTGAGCTTGAAGAAGTAGTTCTTCTCCTGCAGCAGCTCGAGCGGCTTGGAGTGGATCGCGCAGACCTTCAGGCCCTCGAAGGGCCCGGTGCCGTCGACGATCTCGGACTCGGGCTTGAACTCCTCACAGCCCACGCAGTAGAGCGCCTCATACTCGCCCGCGTAGATGTAGCCGCGATCGTAGAGACGCTGGAAGAACGTCTGCACGTTGGTCTCGTGGCGCTCCTGCGTGGTGCGGATGAAGTCGTCGTTCGCCACGTCGAGCGTCTCGAGCAGCGGGAACCAGGCCTCCGTGACGAGCTTGTCGACCCACTCCTGCGGGGTGACGTTGTTCGCCGCCGCCGCACGGAGCATCTTCTGGCCGTGCTCGTCGGTGCCCGTGAGCATCCACGTGTCATCGCCGCCCTGACGGTGCCAGCGCGCGAGCGCGTCGACCGCCACCGAGGTGTACCCGTGGCCGATGTGAGGCACATCGGAGGGGTAGTAGATGGGCGTGGTGATGTAGAACGATTCGCCTGCGGGCATGGGGACAATTCTAGGTGGGATGCGGGGCGTCGTTACGCTCAGGCGACCGACACCTCGATGCGGTGCCACCCCTGGGCGCCGTCGGGCACGACGTCCGCCGGATCGGACGTCTGCGTCTCGCCGTCCGCGCTGATCGCCCGGCACTCGATCGTGTGCGCACCGCTCTCGGCCGACCAGTCGAGACGCCACTGCACCCAGGTGTCGTCCGAGATGGCGCTGGCGAGCTCGGCCGGACGCCATTCGCCCTCGTCGATGCGCACCTCGACGCCCTCGACACCCACGTGCTGCTGCCACGCCATGCCGGCGATGACGGCGTCACCCGACTCGATCCGAGTCCCGCGACTCGGCACGTCGATGCGCGACTGCAGCTTCACCGGCCCTCGCTCCGACCACCCGCGGTCGGTCCAGTACGCGGATGCCCGATCGAACCGGGTGACCTCCAGCTCGGTCACCCACTTGGTCGCAGAGACATAGCCGTAGAGCCCCGGCACCACCATGCGCACCGGGAATCCATGCTCTATCGGCAGCGGATCGCCGTTCATGCCGACGGCGAGCAGTGCGTCGCGGTCGTCGGTGAGCGCCTCGATCGGTGTCGACGCCGTGAACCCGTCGGACGACCGGGACAGCACCATGTCGGCGTCCGGGTCGACGCCCGCTCGGGCCAGCAGCTCGCGGACCGGATGCCCGAGCCAGAGGGCGTTGCCGATCAGGTCTCCGCCTACCTCGTTCGACACGCACGCGAGCGTCACATGCGACTCCTGCATCGGCAGGGCGAGCAGTTCCTCCCACGTGATCACGGTCTCTCGGTCGACCATCCCGTGGATGCGCAGCGTCCAGTCGGCGGGGTCGATCCGTGGAACGATCAGCGCCGTGTCTATGCGGTAGAACTCGTCGTTCGAGGTGACGACGGAGGCGAGACCGGGAATGTCGAGTTTGGCGCCCGCCGCCACCGCCGGCGCGGGGCTGACCGGACTCGGCAGTCGCAGCGCGCCGCGCACCGTCTCGATCGATCGGGTCACGCCGCGGGCCGCGTTGCCGATGGCGAGCGCCACGATGCCCGTGGCGGCGACGCCGACGGTCCAGAGCAGGAACTGACGGCGTTCCTCGTGCTCGGCGCGAAGATAGGGAATCGGATGCACCCTGCGCATGAGCAGCCGCAGGGCGACGACCGCGGTCACGCCGGCGACGAGACCGGGGAGCCAGGCGAACGGACCCGCGCCCGGGCGGATCATGGCGGCGACGAGGGCGAGCACGCCGAGCGCTGCGAGGATCGCGGATCCCACACCCGCTCGGCGGGACTCCAGGATGCCGGCGACAGCGGCCACCGCCACGAGCACGATCGCGATCCCGGTGAGCAGCGCGATCTTGTCGCCCGTGCCGAACAGCGCGATGGCCGCATCCTTCGCCCAGCTGGGGGCGAGATCGATCAGACCGCTGCCGATCACCGCGAACGGGCTCGCGCTCGGCTCGACCACCGCTGCGACGAGCTCCGCCAGGCCGACCGCGACGACCGCCGCGCTCAGGCCGGCGGCCGCCGATCGGAGCGTGTCGCCGCGCGTCGTACGGGCTGCATGGCTCATGATCCGAGGGTAACCCCGGGGCAGTGCCCCGGGGTCGTCCGGCTCAGAGCCCGTTGCGACGTGCGACCTCGCCGAGCCAGGCGAGCGAGGGCTTCGGGGAGCGCTCGAACGTCTCGTGGTCGAAGCCGATCAGACCGAAGGTCGGGCGGAACCCGCTGGCCCACTCGTAGTTGTCGAGCGCGCTCCAGTGCTGGTACGCCTTCACCTCGATGCCGTCGGAGATCGCCCGGTGCAGCCCTTCGAGAGCGCCCTGCGTGTAGGCGATGCGACGGGTGTCGTCGGCCGTCGCGATGCCGTTCTCGGTCACGAGCACCGGCACCCCGCCGCTGCGCTCCCAGGCGCTGCGGACGCCCATCTCGAGAGCTTCGGGGAAGAACTCCCAGCCGGTGAGCGTCGTCTCGACATCGTCCGCCACGGGCCGGGGGCCCTCGGGTCCGATGAACGTGCGGGTGTAGGCCTGCACGCCGACGAAGTCGTCTCCGGCCGACTGGTCGAGGTACCAGTGGTCGCGAGGGTCGCCGTATTCGGCGAGCATCTCGTCGGCACCGGGCTCACCCGTGGAGTGGAACGCCTGCGTCGCGATGGTCCAACCGGCCTGCACCCCCGAGACGGAGTGCAGGATCTCGGAGGCGCGGTGGTGCGCGTCGAGCAGCGTGTCGGCGACCGCGAGGTCGGGGTTCGGCAGACCGAAGGCGACGAGATTGGCCGCATCCTCTCCCCCGGCGAGCATCGCCGCGATGTTCGGCTCGTTGATCGTGCAGACGTACTTCACTCCCTCGAGGATCGGAAGCACCGTCTCCACGTAGCGGGAGAACAGGTCGACCGCGTCGTCCGCGCGCCAGAAGCCGTCCTTCTGGAACCACTGCGGCACGGTGAAGTGCATCAGTGTGACCGTGGGGTCGAGTCCGTTCTCGCGTGCCGTGTCGATCATGCGACGGTAGTGGTCGAGCATCGCCCGCGAGACGAACCCGCGCTCGGGCTCGATGCGGGCCCACTCCACAGAGAAGCGGTACGAGTTCAGACCCGCATCCGCCAGCAGACGCATGTCCTCCGGGTACCGGTGGAAGTGGTCGGCGGCGTCGCCCGAGGGCTCCACCATCGACGAACCAGGAGCGTGCTCCATGGCCCACCAGTTGCTGGTCGTGTTGTTCCCCTCCACCTGATGGGCTGCGGTCGCAGCGCCCCAGAGAAAGCCGTCAGGGAATGTGAGCACGAGTGCTCCTCTCTATTTCGAGATTCGGGATGGATTGGGCACGGCGTCGAGCAGCTGCACCGTGTACGGGTCCTCGGGGTGCTGGAGGACCTGAGAGGTCTCACCGCGCTCGACGACGCGACCGCCGTTGAGCACGAGGATGTTCTCGGTGACCAGCCGCGCGCTGAGCAGGTCGTGCGTGATGTAGAGCATGCTGATGCCCCACCTCTCACGCAGGTCCTCGAGCAGCGCGAGCACGCCGGCCCTCAGCGACACGTCGAGCATCGACACCGGCTCGTCGGCGATCAGCACCTGCGGATCGCTCGCGAGCGCCCGGGCGATGACCACACGCTGACGCTGACCGCCCGACAGCTGATGAGGCAGCTTGGCCGCGAACTGCTCGACCGGCGTGAGTCCTACCGTCTCGAGGAGCTCGAGCACTCGGGCTCGCGCCTCCTGCCCTCGGAGCGGCGTGTAGTTGCGGATCGGCCGACTCAGCGCGTACTCGACCGTGTGCAGCGGATTCAGCGCGGCATACGGGTCCTGGAACACCATCTGCACGTCCTTGCGCAGATCGCGGAGTCCCTTTCGTCTCAGCGTCACGACGTCGACATCGCCGAAGCGGACGGTGCCCTCGGTCGGCTTCTCTACTCCGGTGATGAGCTTCGCGATCGTCGACTTGCCCGATCCCGAGGCGCCGACGAGAGCCAGAGCCTCGCCGGGTTCGAGCCGGAACGACACGTCGTCGACCGCCACGACCGGCTTCTCACCGCGACGAGGAGCCGGGTAGCGCTTCGACACGCCCTCCACCACGATCGCGGCGTCCGCCCGGCGGGTGTCGCGCTGCGACACCGTGGGCAGGGTCTCGGTGAGGTCGGTGCGCGAATGCCCCTCGCGTCGCCGGGTGCCGAGGTCGACGAATCCGGGGATCGAGATCGACTCGGCTCGGGGGTCGGCGTAGTGGCTCAGCAGCATCCGCGTGTACTCGTCCTTCGGACGGTGCAGGATGTCGAGGCTCGGCGCGTCTTCGACGATCCGCCCCTCGTGCATGACCATCACGCGGTCGGTCGCTTCGAGCACGATGCCCAGGTCGTGGCTGATGAGGATCGCGGTGAAGTGCTCGGAGCGCTGCAGATCCTTGATCGTGTCCATGACGGCGTGCTGCACGAGCACGTCGAGGGCCGTGGTCGGCTCGTCGAACACCATCAGCTGCGGCTCGAGCGACAGCGCGAGCGCGATCGAGGCGCGCTGGCGCATACCGCCGGAGAGCTCACCCGGGTAGCGGGAGAGCACCACGGGGTCGAGGCCGACCTTGCCGACCAGCTCCCGCGCCCTGGCATCGCGGCTCTCCTTGGCGACGTGCCCGTGAGCCGCGAAGATGTCCCGGAAGTGGTTGCCGATCGTGCGCACAGGGTTCAGCGCGTTCATGCCCGACTGCAGCACCATCGCGAACCCGCCCTGACGCTGACGCCGCAGCTCCTCGGCGTCGAGTTCACGGATGTCGCGGCCGTCGAACAGGATGCGTCCGCCGCTGATGCGGGCCGGGGGCTTCTGCAGCCGTGTCAGGGCGAAGCCGAGCGTCGACTTGCCCGAGCCCGACTCGCCGACGAGCCCGACGAACTCGCCACGACGCAGCGTGAACGAGACGTCCTCGACCGCCGTGACCGGCGTCGTACCCGGAGAGGCGTATTCGACGGACAGCCCCTGGACATCCAGCAGCACGTCGTCCGTGCGAGTGTTCGCTTGCATGGCGCTCATCGGCCCTTCCCCTCTCGCAGGCGCGGATTGGAGATGCCGTCCACGCCGAAGTTGATCAGTGTCAGGCTCAGAGCGAGCAGGGCGATGCAGAGACCGGGGGCGAACAGCAGCAGCCACTGCCCGGTGAGCAGCGAGTTGGAGTTCTGCGCCCAGTAGAGCATGGTGCCCCAGCTGACGATGCTGGAGTCGCCGAGGCCGAGGAACTCGAGGCCCGCCTCTGCGAGGATCGCCGCGGTCGCCGCTCCGAAGAGCGTGCCCGCGATGATCGAGGTCATGTTCGGCAGGATCTCGCGGAACACGATGCGCGCCCGGCTGTCGCCCGAGAACTGCGCCGACGTGACGAAGTCGTTGCCCCGGAGCGACTGGGTCTGGCTGCGCAGCACTCGCGCACCCCAGGCCCATCCGGTGACGACGATCACCGCGATGATCATCAGGATGCCGCCGTTCTGCAGGTAGGCGGCGATGACGATCATGAGCGGGAGTCCGGGGATCACGAGGAAGAGGTTGACGATGAAGCCGACCACCTCACCCAGGAACCCGCGCATGTAGCCCCAGCTGAGTCCGATCAGCACCGCGACGATCGTCGAGAGGATGCCGGCTGCCATGCCCACCAGCAGGCTGATCTGCGAACCGTAGATCAGCTGGCTCAGGACGTCTTCGCCGGCGGCGGTGGTGCCGAGCCAGTGCGCGGCCGACGCGTCGGCGTTGCGCTCGAACGTGTTCTCCTTGGGGCCGTACGGCGCGAGCAGCGGCGCGAACACCGCGACCACGATGAACAGACCGAGGATGATGAGGCCCAGCCGGGCCTTGCCGTTGGACCAGAGGGTGCCCACCATCCGGGCGAACGAGCGCCACGGGCTGGGAGCCGCGATCCGGTCGGAGGGAACCTTGACATTCATGGTGGAGGTCATCGGCGGGTCCTTGGATCCAGCACGCCGTACAGGATGTCGACGAGGAAGTTGGCGACGAGCACGCTCACGGTGATCATCAGGAAGAGCGCCTGCATGAGCGGGTAGTCCTGCCCGATCACGGCGTTGAAGAGCAGATATCCGATGCCGGGATAGCCGAACACCTGCTCCACGAGGATCGATCCGCCGACGACGCCGCCGAGCGTGAGCCCGAATCCGGTGAGGTTCGGCAGGATCGCGTTTCGTGCGGCGTAGCGGAGGGCGATGGTACGACCGTGCAGGCCGTTCGCCTCTGCGAAGGTCACGTAGTCGTCACCGAGGGTGTTGATCATCGCGTTGCGCATGCCGATGATCCATCCGCCGAGCGACGTCAACAGGATCGTCACCGCCGGGAGGATCGCATGCTGCACGAGGTCGATGAAGAAATCCCAGGTGAAGCCCGGCGTGGTGGTCGCCGAATAGGCGCCGGTCGTCGGGAACCAGTGCAGCACGTACCCGAAGAAGAACAGCAGCAGCAGCGCCGTCCAGAAGTACGGGAAGGTGCTGAGGAACGACCCGGTCAGCGTCGGCAGCGAGTCCAACCAAGTGCCCCGGCGCCAGGCGGCGGCGGTGCCGATCAGGGTGCCGATCACGAATGCGAGGATCGTGACGATTCCGACCAGGCCGATCGTGTACGGGAGCGCGGTCGAGACCATGCTCGACACGGTCTGCGGATAGAACGTGTACGAGACGCCGAAGTCGAGTCGTGCCACCTGGCCGAGGTAGGCCACGTACTGGTCCCAGATCGACCCGGTCGGCACGCCGAGCTGGGCCTCGATCGCTGCCCGCGTCGCATCCGACACCGGACCGTTCTGCGACAGCTTCGCGATCGCGGCGTCGGCCGGCGAGCCGGGCATGAGACGCGGAAGGAAGAAGTTCAGAGTAACGGCCGCCCACAGCGTGAGGACGAACAGTCCGACCTTCTGAAGGACGTACTTCATCGGTCGTCCTCCTTCACGCGCTCGAGCCGGGTGAAGATGCCCAGCGGCGCCGAGTCGTAGTTCTGCGGAATCATGTACGGGTCGTCCTCTGTCGGCCATCCGGTGAACTTGGAATCGTTGAACAGGCCCCAGATGCCGCCGTAGTAGAGGCCGATGACCGGCATCTCCTCGTAGACGATGGCCTGCAGCTCCTGCACGATCTCGGTCTGGCGCGCGGGGTCGACGGTCTCGCGGTACTCCTTGAGCAGCGCGTCGGCCTCGTCCGAGCGGTACCGCTCGAAGTTGTTGGCGGTGGGTTCGCCGGACCCTGACGGCACGTAGAACTCGCTCGAGAGCAGGTTGTTGTACGCCTGGTAGACGTCGCCGTTGCCCATGCCGCCGATGGCCATCTCGAAGTCGCCGTTGCTGATGGCGCTCTGGTAGCCGGCAGGCTGAGGAAGCTTGAGCGTCACCTTGACGCCGACCTTCGCCAGCTGGCTCTGCACCGTCTGCGCGGCGCGGGTCCAGTCGGAGAAGCCGTTGGCCGTGGTCAGCGCGAACTCGAGCTGCATTCCGTCGGCGCCGATGAGGCGGTCGCCGTCGAGGGTGTATCCCGCTTCGGCGAACGCCGCGAGTGCGGCATCCGTGTCCTGCGTGATCATGCCCCCGTCGGGGATGCTCGGGTCGAGGAACTCCTCCTGGTTGGGAAGGACGAGCCCGGTCTGCCCTGCGGGCTCCATGTACCCCTCGGATGCGGTCTCGGCGATCTCCTCGCGATCGAGCGAGAGGGCGATGCCTCGGCGCACGTTGACGTCGTCGAACGGTGCGACCTCGAGGTTCGGCATCAGCCCGATCACGCCTCCCGGCGGGAACCACCAGGCGTTGTGCTCGCTCGCTGCGCCCCACGTGCCCTCGACATCGGAGATGAACGAGTACGCCCAGTCGTAGCCGCGCGTGACGGTGTCGAGCTGCGAGTTCGTGGACGGCAGGACGATGTGCTCGATCTCGATCTTGTCGGCCTGCCAGTAGTCGGGGTTCTTGTCCACCGAGTACTGCTGGTCGTTGTAGTTGCCGAGCACGAACGGGCCGGTGCCGACCGGGTTCTCGTTGCGATACGTGCCCGGATCCTTCACATCCGACCAGAGATGTTCGGGCACGATCATGGTCTGGCCGAGGATCGGCAGCGACGGCGCGTCATCGGTCTGCAGGTGCATGATGACGTCATCGCCGTCGACCTCGACGGTCTCGAGGTGCTGCCAGGCGCCCTTGATGTCGAGCGAGGGGTTGTCCTTGAGCAGCTGGAAAGTGAACGCCACGTCCTCGGGCGTCAGCTTCTCACCGTCGCTCCACTCGACGTCATCGCGGATCGTCATCACGATCGTGCGGGCGTCGGGCTGCGACCATTCGCTCGCCAGCCAGGGGTTCTGGGTTCCGTCGAGCGGGTTCACCAGGATCAGAGGCTCATAGATCCACCTCGACGCGGTGCGCGTGTTGGTGAGATACGGGTTGAAGTTCCGCGTGAAGAACGGGTTCCCCTTGTCCGCATTGATGAGCATCGTGTCGTCGCCGATCGATGGATCGGGCTGCGAACTGATCTGGATGCTGCAACCGCTGAGCACGACGGCTGCTGCCGCCAGTCCCACGATCGCGGCTCTCCGCCAGCGCCGGAGCATGTGCGTCTTCGCCACACTGCCACCTCATGTCGTCTGTGTCATGAAGGGGGTCCCGGGGGTCGGGGCGCCCCACGGCATACGCCGCATGAGCGATTGTAAGCGCATACATTTTGCGATTGCAACCCCTTGACAAGGGTTTCAGCTGCTCCCATAGCCCTCGGAGACAGGGATGGGAGCGGTGCCAAACTCGTGGCTACTCGGGGCGCTGCGAGCTCTCGCGGACGAGGATCTGCAGGGGCAGGCGCACGGTCATCGGATCGGCATCCGGCTGCTCGAGACGGCGCGCGAGCAGCTGCACGGCGGCGCGCCCGAGGTCGATCATCGGCTGGCGGACGGTCGTGAGCGCGGGGCGCGAGAGCGCGGCCGCCTCGAGCCCGTCGAAGCCGGTGACCCTTACGTCGTCCGGCACGCGGATGCCTGCGGAGTGGAACGCGTCGATCGCACCGAGAGCCATCTGATCGTTCGCCGCGACCAGCACAGACGGCACCCCGTGGGCGATGAGCCGCTCCCCCGCGGCGTGACCCGACGCGCGGGTGAAGTCGCCGCGGAGAACCGTCACGTCGTCGATCGCGAGCCCCGCCTCGGCGACCGCGGTCGCGAAGCCCTCCCAGCGCTGCGCGCCGTCGGGCGAGTCCTCCGGACCGCCGAGGAAGGCGATGCCCCCGGGGTCGGCCTGTGCGAGCACGAGACGCGTGAGCTCGGTCATCGCCTCGGCGTTGCTGACCGTCACGTGGTCATAGCTGTCGCCCCGCGCGGGGCCCGAGAGCACGACCACAGGGATCCGCTGAGCGAGCCGGGCGAGCACGTCATCCGGCACGCTCTGCGCCAGCACCATCAGCCCGTCGACCCGGCCGGCGATGTCGCGCACGGTCTCACGGGTGGGATCGTCCCTGCCTACGCCGATCATGAGCACGAAGCCCTGCTTCCACGCCTCGAGCTCGGCACCACGCAGCACCTCGTCGAGGAACAGCATGGTCGGATGCGGCGCATCGGCGTCCGCAGGCGCCTGCTCGACCGTGAACGGCGGCGCGTCGGCCTGTTCCTCGGCGAGCACATCGAGCACCGGCGCGTCCTCCGACGCGTCGAAACCCGGGAAGTAGAGGCCCATCACCCCGGTGCGCCTTTCGGCCAGGCCGCGCGCACTGCCGCTGGGCACGTACCCGAGCTCCGAGACGGTGTCGAGCACGCGCTCGCGCGTGGCGGGGCGCACGGCATCCGGCTGCCGCAGCACGCGTGACACAGTGGCGATCGAGACCCCGGCGCGCTCTGCGACGTCATAGACGGTCGCCTTCTTGCTCACGCTTGGTCCTCCTCCGGTCGCGTGTGCACCAGGGTACCCGCCGCGAGAGCAGAACGATCGCCGCGAAAGCGCACCGCATCGAGCGCCGCATGCACGGTCTGAACTCCGAGCGCCTCGGTGACAGGCGGCAGCCCCGGGAGAGTGATCCGCATCAGCAGCGGGCCGGTGAGCAGGTCGGCTATCCAGTCAGGATCCGAGTCATCCGAGATCTCGCCGCGGGTGACGGCCCGCGCCAGGACGACGTGCGTGAACGCACGACGCGGGGCGAGATAGGCGTCGACGAACGGCACGGCCTGCTCCGGACGCCCCTCGACGTGCGCGGCCCAGCCGACGAGACCTCGAGCGATGGCACGATCGGAGAAGAGACGAACCTGACGGCGTTGGATCTCGCAGAGGTCGCCCACCAGCGACCCCGTGTCGATGTCGGAATCGAGCCCATGCCGATCCTCGAGGAGTCGCGGAACGACCGACGCCAGGTCTCGAAATCGTCGGTAGAACGCGGGCTTGTTGGATCCCGCGCGGCGCACGACATCTTCCACCGAGACGCGTGCGTAGCCACGCTCCTCGACGAGCACCGCGAACGCGTCGAGGATCGCGCGATCGATCTCCCCTTTACGCGGCCTACCGCTCGATGTCATTATGTGACTCATCGTAACGTTAGGGGGTCGTGATGTACACGATGATCGTGCGCGCCACGGTGCGTGGTGTCTTCGCGAAGATCAATCGCGGCGATTACCACGCCATGGTCGACGGACTCGCCGACGAGTTCACCTATGTGTTTCATGGCGAACATGCGCTCGGTGGCCGGCGCACGACCGAGGACGCCATGAATCGGTGGTGGGAACGGACGCTGCGGCTGCTGCCCGGAGCTCAGTTCACCTTGCTGGACGTCCTCGTCAACGGACCGCCCTGGCGGACGAGGGTGGCGACCCGGGCTCGAGTATCGGGAGATCTGCCCGACGGCACCCGCTACGAGAACACAGTGTTCCAGTTCCTCACGTTGCGATGGGGCCGAGTGACGGACGTGGAGACGGTCGAAGACCTGCAGGTCCTGCAGCACGCGCTCGCCGTCGTCGCGGCCTCGGGAATCGACGAGGCCCTCGCCGAGCCCATCGAGGGCTGAGGCCCGCTATCGACGGATCGCCGAGATCTCGCCGTGAGGGCGGGTGCTGATCTCGCCCGGCTCCCGCCCGCGGGTCTCCATCGACACGACCTCGAAGCCCGCGTCGGCGAGGAGTGCGGCGAGCGCGTCGGCCGACCAGAAGTACGCCGGGGCGACGGCGTGCGCGAACGGCTCGCGCGGCTCTCCGTCGAAGAACCCGATCAGGATGCTGCCGCCCGATGCGAGCGCACGGGAGAACTCTGCGAAGATCTCGGGCACGGCCTCCGGAGGTGTGTGGATCAGCGAGTACCAGGCGAGGATGCCGCCGAACGACCCGCTGTCGAACGGCAGATCGCGGAACGAGCCGACCTCGAACGGGATACCGGGGTGCTGCATCCGCGCGGTCGCGATGAACTCGGCCGACAGGTCGACTCCCCGCACCTCGCGCCCGCCCCTGCCGAGGAACTCGGTCCAGTGCCCGGGCCCGCAGCCGGCATCGAGCAGCTGTCCCGGGGCCGCGTCGCGCCAGGCTGCGATGGACGCCCTATCCCGCGCGTCCATCTGCCCGATCGCGCCGGCCAGCTCGACGTACTCCGCGGCCCTGGCGTCATAGGCGGCCGCGATGCCGGCATCCGCGCCCATCAGCTGCGAGCGGCCAGCGCTGCCTGATACAGGTCGCGCGACGAGAGGCCTGTGGCCGCGGCGACCTCGGCGCATGCCTCTTTCAGGCGCACACCCGATGCCACGAGGTGTTGCACCTGCGCGAGAGCGTCTTCTGCAGAGGATTCCCGGTGAGGGGCGCCCTCGACCACGACGACGATCTCGCCCTTGACGCCCGCCGTCGCCCACTCGACGAGCTCGGCGGAGGTGCCGCGGCGCACCTCCTCGTAGAACTTGGTCAGCTCGCGGCACACGGCGATGCGACGGTCGGCACCGAACGCGACGCCCATGTCGGCGAGCGCCGACGCCAGCCGGGCGGGCGACTCGAAGAACACCATCGTGCGGGGCTCGACGGCGAGCGCCCGCAGGGTCGACCGCCGCTCCCCCGGCTTGCGCGGCAGGAACCCCTCGAACGTGAAACGATCGGTCGGCAGCCCCGAGATCGAGAGCGCCATCAGCACCGCGCTCGGCCCGGGGATCGCCGTCACGGTCACACCCTGCGCGACGGCTTCGGCGACGAGCGCGTAGCCGGGGTCGCTGATGGCCGGCATCCCCGCATCGCTCACGACGACGACGTCGGTCTCGATGGCGAGGGTCGCGAGCTCTGCCGCCTTCTGCTTCTCGTTGTGGTCGTGCAGCGCGATCAGCCGCGGCCGGTTCGTGATCTGCAACGCCTGCAGCAGCCGTCCGGTGGTGCGGGTGTCCTCCGCGACGACGACCTCGGCGTTCTCCAGCACTTCGACGAGGCGACGCGAGACATCACCGAGGTTTCCGATCGGTGTTGCGGCGAGGATGATCACCCGTCCAGCTTAGGCGGGGCCCATCGGCGGAGTGTCTAGGCTGGTGCGGTGACCGCGCCCCTGCCCCTGCTTCCTCCACCCGAGGAGCGTCTGACACGCTACGAGCGACTGCGCGACCGCGTCCTGCGGGATCCGGACTGGGGGCGCACGATGCGCTGGTTCGCGCCGCTCGTCGTGACCGCCCTGGCCGCGGTGCTGCGCCTGGTCAACCTCGGCCACCCGCACCAGCTCGCCTTCGACGAGACCTACTACGTCAAGGACGCCTGGTCGCTCTGGACCCTCGGATACGAGGGCACCTGGGGAAAGGACGCCAACGAGGCGTTCATCACACTGCAGGAGCTGCCGCTGTCGGACGCCGGATCGTTCATCGTGCATCCGCCCCTCGGCAAATGGCTGATCGCCCTGGGGATGGCTGTCGGAGGCCCGGACAACACGGTGGGCTGGCGCATCGCGACGGCTGTCCTAGGCACGGCCACAGTGCTGCTCGTCTACCTGGTGGCCCGCAGACTGACCGGCTCGCTCGTGGTGGCCACCGTCGCCGGCAGCCTGCTCGCGATCGACGGCCTCAGCATCGTGATGAGCCGCACCGCGCTGCTGGACGGTCCGCTCACGTTCTTCGTGATGCTCGGTGCACTGTTCATCCTGGTCGACCGCGAACGGTCGATACCCCTGCTCGAACGCACCGACCCCGACTCCCCCGAACCGATGTGGGGGCCCGTGCTCTGGCGACGCCCCTGGCTGATCGCCGCGGGTGTCGCCCTCGGCGCCGCATGCGCCGTCAAATGGTCCGGGCTGTACGCGCTCGCCGCCTTCGGGCTCTACGTCGTGGTGACGGATGCTCTGGCGAGACGCCGCGCCGGCATCGTGCTGTGGCCGACCGCCGCCGCGTTCCGCCAGGGTCCGGTGTCCTTCGTGTTGCTGGTGCTGCCGGCGCTCGCCACGTACCTCGTCAGCTGGACGGGGTGGCTCGTCACGGCCGGCGGCTATGCCCGTCAGAGCGATCCCAATCCGCTGATCGCGCTGTGGAACTACCACGAGGCGATCCTGAACTTCCACGTCGGTCTCAGCAAGGGCCACCCCTACGCGAGTCCCGCCTGGGAGTGGCCGCTGCTGCTTCGGCCCACAGCGGTCTGGGTGGGGACTGATCCTGCGCCCTGCGGCGTCGACCACTGCATCGCGGTGATCTCGACGATCCCCAATCCACTCATCTGGTATGTCGGCGTCGCCGCGGCGCTTTATCTGATCTACCGGCTCGTGCGCGGATGGATCGACCGCACGCCGGTCGGCCCCGCGTTCACGTTCCCGCTGGTCGGACTCGCTGCGACTTACGTGCCCTGGCTGCTGTTCCCCGAGCGCACGATCTTCCAGTTCTACACCGTGGCCATGGCGCCGTTCCTCGTGATCGCGCTCGCGGTCGCTCTCCGTCAGATCGGGGGCCGACGGGAGGACCCGCTGCATCGCCGCCAGTCGGGAGAGCGCACGGTGATGGTCTTCCTCGTCATCGTGCTGCTCGTCTCCGCGTTCTACTACCCGGTGTGGACAGGCATGAGCGTGCCCTACGACTTCTGGCTGCTGCACAACTGGCTGCCCGGCTGGATCTGATCCTCAGCCGGCGTCGCCGGCGACATGCTCGACCAGAGGCAGCACCCGCCCGGAGAGGTGCGTCCGCATCGCGATCGAGGAAGCCGTGCGAGCGACCCCCGGCACCAGAGCGACCCGATCGAGCACCTCCTGCAGCTGGGTCGCGTCACGGGCGACGAGCCGCAGCTGCATGTCGCTCGCTCCGGTGACCGTGTGCATGTCGACGATCTCGGGCACCGCATCGGCGAGGGCCGTGGCGACGTCGTCATGGCCGACCTTCTGATCGATCTCGACGAGGCAGAACGCGACGACGCCGTAGCCGAAGCCGGCAGGGTCGACACGCGGCACGATCGCCTCGATCACTCCGCCCTCGTGCAGTCGCGCCAGCCGGCTCGTGGCCGTTCCCCTCGCCACTCCCAGACGTCTCGCACACTCGAGGATCGGCAGCTGCGGAGACTCGGTGAGCATCCGGATCAGCTCGGCGTCGAGGCGATCGATGTGCACGGTCAGTCCACGACCACGCGGTCGCGCTCGCTGGTGACACCCGGGCGCGAGGCATTCCGCGTGAGTCGCGCGACGATCAGGAGCACCACGGTCAGGCCGATGGTGAGCAGCAGCTGCACGCGAGCGGCGCCGTCGATCATCGTGAGCGCGATGACACCGGCGAGGAGCGCCAGGCACAGCCAGGACAACCAGGGGAAGCCCCACATGCGCATCGGCATGTCCTCCCCCGCCCGATCGGCACGGCGGCGAAGGATGATCTGCGACACGGCGGTCGCCGTCCAGATGATCAACAGCGTGGATCCGACGACGTTGAGGAGCGCGGGGAGCACCACATCGGGGAACGCCCAGTTCAGTCCCACGGTGACGAAGCCGAACGCGACGGAGGCGAGCACAGCGACCACCGGCACGCCCTTCGACGTGGTGCGGGTCGCAGCAAGCGGAGCGAGACCGCGCTCGCCGAGCGAGTAGGCCATGCGCGATGCGCCGTAGATGTTCGCGTTCATCGCCGAGAGCAGTGCGATCACCACGATGAGATCCATCACGAGCCCGACGCCGGGCAGCTGCAGCGTGTCGAGCACGGCAGAGAAGGGGCCGTCCTTGACGGCCGGGTCGTTCCACGGCAGCACCGACACGATCACGAAGATCGAGCCGACGTAGAAGATCAGGATGCGCACGAGCACCTCGCGCACGATGCGGCGGATGTTGCGCGCGGGGTCGTCGGACTCGGCGGCCGCGATCGCGACGACCTCGGTGCCGCCGAACGCGAAGACCACGATCAGCAGCGCGGCGGCGATGCCGGTCAGCCCGTTCGGTGCGAAGCCGCCGTTGTCGACCAGGTTTCCGATGCCTGTCGCGGGAACACCGGGGATGAAGCCGACGATGGCGCACACGCCCACGACGAGGAACACGATGATCGCGGCGACCTTGATCGCGGCGAACCAGAACTCGAATGTGCCGTAGTTGCGCACCCCGAACAGGTTGACCGCAGTCAGGGCCACGACGAAGACGAGCACCCACACCCAGGCCGGGATGCCGGGGATCCAGGCGGAGATGATCCCTCCGGCGCCGGTCGCCTCCGCCGCGATCACCACGACGAGCTGGATCCAGTAGAGCCAGCCGACGGCGCTTCCGGCACTGCGTCCCATGGCCTTCTGCGCATACGAGCTGAAGGCACCGGAGCTCGGCCGGGCGGCGACCATCTCTGCGAGCATCGCCATGATCAGCACCACGATGCCGCCCGCGACGAGGTAGGAGATCAGCACAGCGGGACCTGCGATGCTGATCGCCTGACCTGAACCGACGAACAGCCCGGCGCCGATCGCGCCGCCGAGTCCCATCATCGAGATCTGCCGACGAGTCAGCCCCGGGTGCAGACCTTTCGTCGTGGTCGTCGTGGTCGGAACCTCGGTCATGCGCGCGCCTCCTGCAGTGCGGTCTCAGCCTGGAGCGCTGACTGCACCCGGTCTATGTCCTCCATTGAACCCGATGAGATGCGGATCCCCTCACCGGCGAAGACCCGTGTGATCACACCACCCTCGTTCAACAGGGACTCGAGCTCGTCCGTGCGGTCGCCTGCGGGGACCCAGACGAAGTTCGCCTGCGAGGCGACGGCGGGCCATCCGGCGTCGACGAGCAGCGCCTGCAGGCGATCGCGGTGCGCGACGACCTCGTCGATGCGCACCGCGAGCTCGTCTTCCGCGTCGAGGGATGCGAGTGCGGCGGCCTGGGCGAGGTCGGTCACGCCGAACGGCACGGCGACCTTGCGCTGGCTGTCGGCCACCGCGAGCGGCGAGAGCGCGTAGCCGATGCGCAGACCGGCGAGCCCGTACGCCTTCGAGAAGGTGTGCAGCACCGCGACGTGCGGATGCCGATGGAACAGCTCGACGCCCGCCCCGTACGACCCGGTGCGGTCGAAGTGCACGTAGGCCTCATCGATCACGACCAGCACATCGCGCGGCACAGCGGCCACGAACGCCTCGAGGTCTGCGGCATCTACGACCGTTCCGGTCGGGTTGTTCGGGTTGCACACGAAGATCAGCCTCGTGCGCGGAGTGATCGCGGTGAGCATGGCATCGAGGTCGTGGGCATGCTCGGCGTTCAGCGGCACCGGGATGGGAGTCGCGCCGGCGATGCGCACGAGTGACGGGTAGGCCTCGAACGACCGCCACGCGAACATGACCTCGTCGCCCTCACCGGCGACGGCATGGATGAGCTGGGAGGCGAGTTCGACGGAGCCGGCGCCCACGGTGACGACGGCCGGATCGACCCCGTAGCGCTCCGCCAGGCGCTCGCGCAGAGCGGCGGCGCTCATGTCGGGATAGCGGTGGATCGTGGAGAGGCGCTGCTGCACCGCGTCGACGACGGACGGGAGCGGCGGGTGCGGCGACTCGTTGGAGGAGAGCTTCGAGGCACCGGCCGGCGCGGAGCGCCCCTGGCGGTAGGCGGGCACGGCGTCGAGGCCGGCACGGGTGGGAAGAGTCATCGTCTGAGCGTCCTTGCTGAGATGCGGTGGCGGCCGAGCGGCGCCTGCTGTCGCGCAACACTAGACCGAGGATCGACGGGTGGGCAATCGGTGCAGCATCCGGTGCGCAACGCGCGCAGCCGGCGGGGTGGAATCGCGGAACCGCTGAGCAGACTGCACAGCCGCCCGCGGGCACGGGGTTCTCACCGCGCGAGGGGAAGGTCGGTGGGGTCGCTCACCGGGAGCCGACACACGAACGACCGGCAGTCGAACGCCTGCTCCCTCGCGTCGGCCTTGCCCTCGAACAGTTCGAAGCCGGCATCCGCGAACACCCTCGCCTGTGCGGGGGCCACGATCGCGATCACGTCGGCGTCTGCCGTGCGCGCTGCAGACGCGAGCGCACCGTCCGGCGTCTCGGTGACGACGACGATCTGCCTCGAGGCATCAACGAGTCCCGCCGCCACGCGCAGCAGGCTGCCGTGTGCGAACGGCTGCGACACGGCCTGACCGGCGTGCTCGCGCACGCGTTCGGCCGCCGCCTCCCGATACCGGTCCCCCGCGCCGAGCCGCCACGCGGTGAGCGCCGCAGCGGCCACGGCTGCGGCATCCGACGGCAGATCTCCGTCGGTCTGGTCGGGCGACGCGGCGATGCCGTGCGCCGCGAGCAGAGGATCGCCATCGAGCCCCTCGATCGCCGTGTCGAGCAACTCACGTGCCTCGGCGGCCCACGCCGCCTCGCCGGTGACCACGGCCAGCGCGAACAGGCCGTCGGCGAGCAGCGCGACATCGGCGGCCGTCGCCACCGCACCCGACGCGACGCCGTCGAGCGACGCGCGCACGAGCGCTCCCGTCGAATCCCGGTTGACCCGCAGCACGAGTTCGGCGGCGTCGACCGCGGCCTGCACCCACGAGCTCTCCGCGAGCACGGCCCCTGCTCGGGCGAGGGCTGCGATGGCCAGACCGTTCCAGCCCGTGATGACCTTGCCGTCGACGGCCGGGGGCTCGAGTCCCGCCCGATCCGCGACGGGGCGCCGGTAGTACCCGCCCTCATCGCGTCGTCCGTCGATCATCGACTCCGAGTCCTGGGCGGCGCCGAACCCTCCGCTCGCTCGTCGCAGAGTGCTCACGAGGAAGTCCGCGACACCGCGGGCGGTCGGCTCGTCCCCCGCGTCGAGCGCGATGGCGAGCAGCTGGGCGTTGTCCGTCAGCATCCGCTCGTAGTGCGGCACGGTCCAGTCGCGCTGCGTCGCGTAGCGGAAGAATCCGCCGTCCTCGTCGCGCAGGGCCGACGCCGACATCGCCGCGAGGGCGCGGTCGGCGGAGGCCGCGGCATCCGGAGCCTCTCGACGCACGAGCGGCGTCTGCAGCAGACTCAGCGTCGTCGCGACGGGGAACTTCGGAGCGCCGCCGAACCCGCCGAACTGGCGATCCTCGCGCGCGGCGATCGTCTCGGCCGCCCCTGCGAGCGCCACCGCGTCCGGCAGATCGGAGGGGACGGATGCCGCTGCCCTGGCGAGTGCATCGGTCACGGCATCCGCCGATTCCTCGGCCTGCGCACGGCGCACGGTCCACGCCTCGTTCACGGCGGCGAGCACATCGCGGAAGGCGGGCATCGGCTGTCGTGCCTCCGGCGGCCAGTAGGTGCCGGCGTAGAACGTGCGGCCCCGCGGCGTCGTGAAGACCGTGAGCGGCCAGCCGAGATTCTGCGTGAACGCCGAGGCTGCGGCCATGTAGGCGCCATCGATATCCGGATGCTCCTCGCGGTCGACCTTGATCGCCACGAAGTCGCGGTTGATCGACGCCGCCGTGTCGGGGTCGGCGAACGACTCCCTCGCCATCACGTGGCACCAGTGACACGTCGAATAGCCGATCGAGATCAGCAGCGGCACGTCACGGCGCTGCGCCTCGGCGAAGGCCTCCGGCCCCCAGGGATACCAGTCGACGGGGTTGTCCGCGTGCGCGCGGAGATAAGGGCTGAGCGTGTCGGCGAGCCGGTTCGTCATACGCCCACGCTACGCCGATCAGCGCACGACGAGACGGTCAGGAGACGAGCAGCTCCGCCGGCCGCGATGCGGCGTAGCCCACGAGCGGCAGCGCGCGGTCGGCGGCGAGGGCGATGCGTGCGTGCAGGACGTCGGACGCGATCACATAGCCGTCGAAGTCGGTGTCGCTGGCGTAGACGCCGAGCGGCAGCGTCAGCGCCTGGAAGAAGGCGAACAGCGGCCGCAGCTGGTGCTCGATGATCAGAGCGTGGCGCTCGCCCCCGCCGGTCGCCGCGAGCAGCACCGGCTTGCCGACGAGCTCGTACTGGCCGACGAAGTCGAACAGATGCTTGAACAGGCCGGTGAAGGACGCGCGGTAGACGGGGCTGCCGACGATCAGCAGGTCTGCCGCCTCGATGGCCAGGAGCTTCTCCTCGACGTTCGCCGGAAGATGGTCGCGACGCAGCGCCCCGGCGAGCGACGGGCCGATGTCGGTGAGCTCGATGACCTCGATCTCGACCTCGGCGCGCTCGGCGATCGCCCCGGCGATCGCACGGACGAGGGCCGTGGTCTTGCTGGGCTCGTGCAGAGAACCGGAGACGGCGACGACGCGGTAGGGAGCTGTCATGCCGTTGACGCTACTCACGACGACGCCCCGTGTCGCGGGAAGCGACACGGGGCGTCATCTGTCGAAACGGGGCGCCTCAGTTGACGTCGTCGGGGTGCGAGCCGACGCGGCCTGAGCCGTCGAGCGGGTCGAGCGCGTCGATCTTCGCGATCTCGGCATCTGTCAGCTCGAAGCCGAACACGTCGAGGTTCTCGCGCAGTCGCTCTGCCCGCACCGACTTCGGGAAGACGATGAATCCACGCTGCAGATGCCAGCGCAGCACCGCCTGAGCGGGGGTGACATCGTGCGCCGCTGCAGCCTCGGCGATCGCCGGCGTGCCGAACAGGTCGTACTTGCCCTGGCCGAGCGGCCCCCACGACTCGATGCGGATGCCGTGCTCGGTCGCCCAATCGACCACGTCGCGCTGCTGGTAGGCCGGATGCAGCTCGATCTGGTTGACCGCAGGCGTCACGCCGGTCTCCGCCACGACACGCTCGAGGTGCGGCACGAGGAAGTTCGAGACGCCGATGCTGCGGGTGAGGCCGGCCTCGCGCAGCTCGATGAGCTTGGCGAAGGCGTGCACGTAGTCGTCCTTGGCCGGAGTGGGCCAGTGCACGAGGTAGAGGTCGACCGCGTCGAGACCGAGCTTGTCGAGGCTCTCGCCGATCGCCGCGCGCGGCTCCTCGCCGTGGTGGCGGTCGTTCCAGAGCTTCGTAGTGATGAACAGCTCGTCGCGGGCGATGCCGGATGCGGCGATGGCCGCGCCCACACCCTCTTCGTTGCCGTAGATGGCAGCCGTGTCGATGTGGCGGTAGCCGATCTCGAGCGCCTCGCTCACGGCGCGCTCGGTCTCGTCGGCCGGAACCTTGAACACCCCGTAGCCGAGCTGCGGGATGGAGTGGCCGTCGTTCAGTTCGAGTGCAGGAATCGTCATGATCCCACCCTACGACCTGTGATGACAGGCGGCCCAGGGGGAACCGCGGCCATCCTCGTCGCAGCCCAGCCGACGAGTCGTTCGAGCGGCCCTCGCCCGAACAGGATCGACCACAGCGTCGTGACGAGGAGCAGCGCGATGGCCGTCGCGGCCCAGAGTGCATTGCTCGAGAAGAAGCCACCCGGTCCTGCGATCAGCGCGACCGACACGACGTGCACGCTGTAGGCCGACAGCGGCATCGACCCCAACGCCCCCAGCGGAAGGAGCACCGCGCGCAACGGACCGCTGAGCAGCACGCACAGCGCGATGACGGAGAGGGCGAACCCGCCGGAGCCCAGAATCTCCGCCGTCCCGCCCGAGTGCGGATCGACGGCGAAGATCGCACGGATGACGGCGCCTCCGGGGTCCGCCGCCGCCAGAGCGTCCGGGTAGGTGCTCCATCCCGACGCCCCCTCTCCTTCTGTCATCCACGAGGAGGACCTGATGCCGGCGACTCCCCCGACGAGGCCGAGGCCGTATCCGACGACCATGAGCGCGACGCCGACGCCGAACGTGATGGCCGCGGTCTCGAGCTTCTCGACGTGCAGGCGCCCGAGAGCCATGCCGGCGAAGACGAACGCGAGCCACGCCGTGATCGGATACGAGCCGTAGAGCACGAGGCTGATGCCCGCTCCGGTGGGGTACAGCGTGAGCGCGGCGAGCAGTGCGAGCACGGCCGGCGCCGCGAGCGCCAGGATGCCGGCGGCGATCAGCAGCTTCCACGGCTGCCACCGGAGGAACGGGATGACAGCCACGTAGAGGAGCCCGTAGAGGGTGAGGATCACCGCGATCGGCGTGTTCAGCATCTCCAGGGCCAGACCGATCAGGAAGATCACCGCTCCGCGACCGACGAGCTGCAGGCGGATGCTCGGCATCCGCTCGGGCTCGGGCAGCGCGCTGCGCCCGGTCATCAGGGCGATCGAGACGCCGGCGAGCACGGCGAACAGGATCGACGAGCGCCCGTGCACGAGGTCGGTCCACGTCGACAGGTCGAACGGATCGAACGCCTCGGTCTCGCCGATGTGCGCGCCCGCCATGCCGAGGATCGCGAGGCCTCGGGCGATGTCGAGTCCGAGGATGCGCGGAGCCCGCCCGAACTCACGGAACCACCGCGTTGCGGGAAGGGGCTTCGACACAGTGCTCACGGATGAATCGTACGATGGGAGTTCTATGCCTTCCCCTGTGATCTTCTATCCTCCCGAGCTGCCGGTCAGCGCTGCGCGAGACGAGATCGCCGACGCCATCCGCGACAACCAGGTCGTCATCGTCGCCGGTGCCACGGGCTCGGGCAAGACGACCCAGCTGCCGAAGATCTGCCTCGACCTCGGGCGCGAGCGCATCGCGCACACGCAGCCCCGACGGCTCGCCGCCCGCACGATCGCCGAGCGGGTCGCCGAAGAGCTGCAGGTCGAGCTCGGTACCCTCGTCGGCTACAAGGTGCGCTTCACCGACAAGGTGTCGGACGAGACGCGCATCGCGCTGATGACCGACGGCATCCTGCTGAACGAGATCCACCGCGATCGTCTGCTCCGCCGCTACGACACGATCATCATCGACGAGGCCCACGAACGCTCGCTCAACGTCGACTTCCTGCTCGGCTACCTCGTGCGGATCCTGCCGGAGCGCCCCGACCTCAAGGTGATCATCACTTCGGCCACGATCGACCCGGAGAGCTTCGCCCGGCATTTCGCCACCGCTCAGGGCGAGCCCGCGCCGGTCATCGAGGTGTCGGGGCGCACCTTCCCCGTCGAGATCCGCTACCGGGCTCAGACGGAGGAGACCGAGGAATCCGACGAGGTGACCGCGATCGTCGCGGCGTTGCGCGAGCTCGACCGGGAGGAGCCCGGCGACGTCCTCGTGTTCCTGCCGGGCGAGGCCGAGATCAGAGACGCGGCGGATGCCGTGCGAGGCGCCTATTCGAAAGACCGCTCCCCCACCGAGGTGCTGCCGCTGTATGGGCGCTTGTCGGCGGCCGAGCAGCACCGGGTGTTCGAGAAGAGCCGCGTCGCCGGGGTGCGCCGTCGCGTCGTGCTCGCCACGAACGTCGCCGAGACCAGCCTCACCGTTCCCGGCATCCGCTACGTGATCGACACCGGCACCGCCCGCATCTCGCGGTACAGCAACCGCTCGAAGGTGCAGCGACTGCCGATCGAGGCGATCTCGCAGGCCTCCGCGAATCAGCGTTCCGGCCGCGCGGGCCGCACGAGCGACGGCATCGCGATCCGTCTGTACAGCGAAGAGGACTTCGACAGTCGAGCCGAGTTCACCGAACCCGAGATCCTGCGCACGTCGCTCGCCTCGGTCATCCTGCAGATGCTGTCGCTCGGCTTCGGCGACATCACCGCCTTCCCGTTCCTCACCCCTCCGGACTCCCGCGGCGTGAAGGCCGCGGTCGATCTGCTCACCGAGCTCGGCGCCGTGACCGGAAGCGGAGACACCCCACGCCTCACCCGCATCGGACGCGACATCTCGCGCATCCCGATCGACCCCCGCTTCGCCCGCATGCTCATCGAGGCGGGGCGCCCCGGCGGGGCCGACGTGACGCGCGACGTGCTCGCGATCGTCGCCGGCATGTCGATCCAGGACGTGCGCGAGCGGCCGTCGCAGGAGGCGCCGCAGAGCGTGCGGGACGAGGCAGACCGCATGCACGCGCGGTTCGCCGACCCGACGAGCGACTTCCTCTCGATCCTCAACCTCTGGAACCACCTCAGGGAGCAGCAGCGCGAGCTCGGCTCGAGCGCGTTCCGTCGCCTCTGCCGCTCCGAGCACCTGAACTACGTCCGGGTGCGCGAATGGTTCGACGTGCACCGCCAGCTGCGGTCGCTCGTGAAGGAGAAGGACTCAGGACGCTCCGGCAGCGCGGATCCGGAGGCGATCCATCGCGCCCTGCTCGCGGGTCTGCTGTCGCAGATCGGCATCCTCGACGAGCGCAACACGGGCAAGGGCCTGGATCCCAAGAAGAAGAGGATGGCGGAGTACCGAGGTGCCCGCGGCATCCGCTTCTCGATCTTCCCCGGCTCGGCGCTGCGCAAGAAGGCCCCGCAGGCGGTCATGGCCGCCGAGATCGTCGAGACCTCGCGCACCTACGCACGCACCGTCGCCGCGATCGATCCGGCGTGGGCCGAAGCACTCGCCGGTGATCTCGCGAAGCGCCAGGTCACCGAGCCGCACTGGTCGAAGGATGCGGGTGCCGCGGTCGCCTACGAGAAGGTGACGCTGTTCGGGGTCGAGATCATCCCCCGCCGCCGCGTGCAGTTCGCGCGCATCGACCGCGCCGCCTCGCGCGAGATGTTCGTGCGGCACGCCCTGGTCGAGGGCGAATGGGACCCGACGCGCATCGACAAGCGGGTCAGCGCGTTCTGGCGCAGCAACGCCGAGCTGCGCAAGCGCCTCGAGAAGCTCGAGGAGCGCGAGCGCCGCCGCGACATCCTCGCCGGCGACGAGGCCGTCTTCCGCTTCTACGACGAGCGGATCCCGGCAGACGTCTTCGACGTGCGCTCGTTCGAGAAGTGGTGGCGCGAGACGCTGGCCGCCACACCGAAGCTGCTCGTGATGCGCGAGGCCGACCTGCTCGACGACGACAGCAGGGCCGATCAGAGCGAGTTCCCCACGAGGTGGACGCAGGGCGACCAGGTGCTCGGACTCGCCTACCGCTTCGAGCCGGGAGCCGCCGATGACGGCGTCAGCGTCGTGATCCCGCTCCCCCTGCTCGCGCAGATCGAGGACAGGGGCTTCGACTGGCAGGTGCCCGGCCTCCGCGCCGAGCTCGTCACCGGTCTGCTCCGCGCACTGCCCAAAGCCATCAGGAGGCACGTGGTGCCTGCGGCCGACTGGGCAGACAAGTTCGGGTCAGAACTGGCCGGAGACGGCCCCGAGTCGCACGGCGGTCTCCCGAATCGCACGCTCAAGGAGGCCCTCGCCCGCCTCATCCAGCCCCTCGCCAATCAGCTCGTCTCTGCGACGGAGTTCGAGGACGACCGGGTGCCGGCGCACCTGCGCATGAACTTCCGCGCCGTCGACGAACGCGGACGCGTGGTCGGATCGAACCGAGACCTGAGCACGCTGCAGGCGGAGCTCGCCGACCGCGCCCGCAGCAGCGTCGCCCGGTCGATCGCGGCGCCACCGCGTCAGCCGGGGCCCGCGAAGGGCCCCCGCCCCGCGGCCGCCGCCACCTCGATCGAGAAGGACGGCCTCACGACGTGGACCTTCGGCGAACTGCCAGAGGTGCTCGACACGCGCGTCGCCGGCGGTGTCGTCCGCGGCTATCCGGCGATCGTCGACCAGGGCAAGACCGTCTCGGTGCGCGTGGAATCGACAGCGGAGGCCGCGGTCACGGCCACTCGCGCCGGCGTGCTGCGACTCGTGCTGCTCGGCGTGCCCTCACCCTCGTCGTACGTGCAGCAGCACCTCACCAGCCAGGAGAAGCTCGCACTCGCCGCGTCGCCGTATCAGTCGGCGGCGGCCCTCATCGAGGACTGCCGTGCTGCCGTGGTGCAGAACCTCATCGACAGGGCGGCCCCTGGCGGCATCGTGCGCACCCAGGTCGAGTTCGAGCGCGTGCGCGACGCCGTCTCGGCATCCCTCGTCGACGAGCTCTTCGCCTGCGTCTCCCTCGTCGCCCGCATCCTGACGAAGACCCGCGACGTCGAGCGCGGCATCCGGTCGCAGAACTCGCTCGCTCTGCTCGGGCCGCTCAACGACATCCGGACGCAGCTCTCCGGACTCCTGCACCCGGGGTTCGTCGCGGCGAGCGGCGTGGAGCGCCTCGCGCACTTCCCCCGGTACCTCGAAGGCATGCTCGATCGTCTGAAGACCCTGGCGAACGAGCCTGGCAAGGACCGCACCCGCATGAGCGAGTTCGAGCGCATGGCGAAGGCGTTCGAGGATGCCGGAGGGACGATCCCGGTCGCACCCGGCGCTCCCCCTGCGATCGTCGAGACGCGCTGGCTGCTCGAGGAGTATCGCGTGAGCGTGTTCGCGCAGCGGCTCGGCACGGCCCAGCCCGTCTCGCCGCAGCGCATCATGAAGGTGCTGGCATCGCGGGGGTAGCCTGAGGGCATGGCTCGCGCGATCGTCTACACAGAGTTCGGTTCCCCTGATGTGCTGCACCTGATCGAGATCCCCGATCCGATCGCACTCAGCGGCGAAGCGGTGGTGCGCATCGAGGCGGCAGGGGCGAACCCGATCGACGCCAAGCTGCGCAGCGCGAAACGGCCCTCGCCGCCGATCACCGAACCGCGCGCCGTCGGCTTCGACGGCGCCGGGGTGATCGAGTCGCTCGGCGACGACGTCGACGGATTCGCCGTGGGCGACCGCGTGGCGATCCGCGACACCGTCGGCACCTACTCGAGCCTGCTCGCCGTGCCCGTCGAGAAGCTCGTGGCTCTGCCCGATGCGGTCACCTCAGCCGAGGGCGCCGGCATCGGCATCCCCGCCGGCACCGCCTACCAGGCGCTCCGCTCGCTCGGCGTCGCAGACGGCGATGTGCTGCTGGTGCACGGCGGCTCCGGCTCGGTCGGGCAGGCAGCCGTGCAGTTCGCCGTCGCCTGGGGCGCCACCGTGATCGCCACCGCCAGCCCCGCGCGACACGATCAGCTGCGCGAACTCGGCGCCACGCCGGTGGCCTACGGTGACGGACTGCTCGAGCGCGTGCGCGAGGCTGCGCCGGACGGCGTGACCGTGGCTCTCGACTGCGCAGGCACCGATGAGGCCATCGAGGTCTCGCTCGAGCTCGTCACCGACCGCGACCGCGTCGCGACGATCGTGCGCGGACCGGATGCCGCATCCTTCGGCATCCGCGCCTTCTCCGGCGGCTCCCCCACGCCGCTCACCGAGCAGGAGCTCGCCTGGCGGGCCGAGGCGCTGGGCGCGACCGTCGAGCTGCTCGCCAGCGGAGACTTCGTCATCGAGCTCGGCCCCGAGCTGCCGCTCGCCGAAGCGGCGCAGGCTCATGAGCTCATGGAGTCCGGCGCCGCCTCGGGCAAGATCGTCCTGATCCCGTAGCGAGTCCTGCCGCTCAGGCGACCCGCTCCTCGCTCTGCGCCGCGCTCGCCTCATCGCGGAGCCGGGCCCCCTCCCGGAGCGCCGGCACGAGCTCAGCACCCCAGTCGCGCACGTCGCCGAGCGGATCGAATCCGCGGATGAGGAAGCGCGTCACCCCCAGGTCGTAGTACTTCAGCAGCGCCTCGGCCACCTGCTCGGGCGTGCCGACCGGTGCCGTGGAGTTGCCGGCCGGGCCGGTGAGCCTGGTGATGCCGAGCCACAGCCGCTCGTCGTGCACGTCGCCACGCCGAGCGGCCTGCTGCAGACGGTCGGCGGACACCGGAACCGGCTCGTGCTGCGCCGGACGCGCGAACGTGAGCGGGTTGCCCGAGGCGCGGCTCGCGATCACGGCCTCTGTCTCGGCATAGATGCGCTCCGCCTTCTCCCAGGCCTCGGCCTCGGTGGCTCCGATGATCGGTCTCGTCGAGAGGCTGAACTCGACCGTTCGCCCCTCCTTCGCCGCCGCAGCGCGGATCGTGCGGATGTGCTCGGCGACGTCTGCGAGAGGTTCGCCGAAGAGCATGTAGACATCGGCGCCGCGGGCGCCCACCTCGACAGCGCCTTCCGAGAGCCCGCCGAAGAACACCGGGATCCCCGCGTCCGTCGCAGGCTTCACCGCCGAGAACGCGCCCTCGACCCGATAGAAGTCGCCGTGATAGTCGAACGGCTCGTCGGATGCGAGCGTCCGTCGGAGCACGTCGATGAACTCGCCCGTGCGCCGGTAGCGGTCGGACTTGTCGCTGAAGTCGCCGTCCCTGCGCTGATCGGCCTCGCTGCCTCCGCTGATGTGGTGGATCGCGACCCTTCCCCCACCCGTGAGGTGATCGAGGGTGGCGAGCTTGCGGGCGACGACCGTCGGGGCGACGAATCCGGGCCGGTGCGCGATGAGCACCTTCAGCCTCCCGGTCGAGTGCAGCGCCGCCGAGGCGACCGCGAACCCGTCCGGAGAGCTGGCGCTGTACCCGATCAGGACGCGGTCGAACCCCGCCTCCTCGTGGGCTCGGGAGAACTCCCGCACGTAGGCTGCGTCGACGGCGGGTCCGTCGACGGCCTTCGACTCCGATCCGGCGGTCGTGGCGATCATTCCGAGCAGTTCGATGGGCATGTGCTTCAGCTCCTGACGGGGGCGGGCGACGGGCGGTTCGCCCGAGGCGCGTGGATGAGGGGGACGGAGTCGATGAGCAGCCGGGTGTACGGATGCTCGGGACGGGAGATCACACGACGCGTGGGTCCGTCTTCGACGATGCGTCCGTGGTCGAGCACGATCAGCCGGTCGCTCATCGCGGCGAGCGATCCGATGTCGTGCGAGATCACCAGCATCGCGAGCTCGGATCCGCGCGCGTCGCGCAGCGCGATGAGCGCCTGAACGACCCGGTCGCGGCTCGCCGCATCGAGTGCGCTGACCGGCTCGTCGAGCAGCAGCAGCCGCGGCTCGACGACCAGTGCGCGGGCGATCGCCGCACGCTGGCGCTGCCCGCCGGAGAGGCCCGCGGGCAGGCGCGCGATGAGCTCCTCGTCGAGACCGACCGCGGCGAGGGCAGCCGCGCGGCGGCGTGCGGCATCGGCTGCGGGGACGCCCGCGATGCGAAGCCCCTCGACGATCGAGTCGGCGACGCGGACACCGGGATCCAGGGACCGCAGCGGATCCTGGAACACGTACTGCACGGCACCGCCGCGCCGCCAGGCCCGCAACGCGCCGCCACGGAGACGCGTGACGTCGCGACCGTCCACGACGAGGCGCGACCCCGCAGAGGGGTCGACCGCACGCAGCACGGCCTTGGCGAGCGTCGTCTTGCCCGAGCCGGATTCACCGACCACGCCGACGACCTCGCCTGGCCGCACGGTGAGCGAGATGCGATCGAGCACACGCACGCGTCCGTAGTCGACCGTGAGGTCTTCGAGTTCGAGGATGGGAACGGTCATGCGAGGAACCTCTCGAGTCCGTACGCGGCGTGCGCGCTGAGCAGCTCCCGCGTGTAGGCGTGGGCCGGGGCTCGCAGAACCCGCGATGTCGCGCCGGCCTCGACGACGTGCCCGTCGCGGAAGACCTGCACGCGCTCGCACACCTGGGCCACGACGGCGAGATCATGAGAGACCAGGATGAGCGCGAGGTCGCGCTCCCTGCGCAGGCGGCTGAGGAGCTCGAGCAGCTCCGCCTGCACCGTGACGTCGAGTGCCGTCGTCGCCTCGTCCGCGATCAGCACCGCGGGGTCGGCGGCGAGCGCCATCGCGATGAAAACCCGCTGCAGCATCCCACCCGACAGCTGTGCGACGCGCTGACGCAGCACCAGGTCGACGCGGCGGATGCCGAGGTCGTCGAGCAACTCGCGCGCTCGTTCCCTGGCCTGACGACGCCCCAGCGAGGCAGTGACCCTCAGGGTCTCCTCGAGCTGGGCGCCGACGGGGATCGCGGGGTTCAGATACGAGGCCGGATCCTGGAAGACCGCACCGATGTGCGTGCCGCGCACCCGCCGCCATGCGCGTTCATCCGCACCGGTGAGATCGACCCCGTCGACGTGCACCGTTCCGCCGGTGACCTCGAGGCCCGCGGGCAGGATGCCGAGCAGGGCGCGGCACGTGAGGGTCTTGCCGCTTCCCGACTCGCCGACGATGCCCAGCGCCTCACCCGGACGAACCGATGCCGTGACACCGTGCACGAGTTCCGTGCCGTCCGAGGCGGTGATCACGAGATCCGTGACTGCGGCCGTGGCCGGACGCGCGAGGGAGGCCTCGTCGAAGGAGGGATGCAGGGGCGTCCCGTGCACCACGGCCGCGGTGCGCTGCACCGTGCCGCGTGCCTCGATGATCGACCGGGTGTCAGACATGGGCGACCGCCTTCCGCTTCGCCGGCGTGACCGCCGGAGATCCGAGCACGTCCCGCGCCGCGTCGGCGACCACGTTGAGAGCGCCGACCGTGACGATGATCGCGAGCGCCGGGGCGAGCGGCCCCCACGGCCGCTGACCGAGGTATCCGAGGTCGCTCGACAGCATCCCTCCCCAGGTCGGTGCCGGCGGCTGCACCCCGATGCCGAGGAAGGTGAGCGAGGCGACGGCGAGAAGCGCGCCGCCCAGCGCCGAGACCGACGCCACGACCAGGTTGGGCGCGACCTGCCGCCACACATGCCGCCGCAGGATCCACCACGCCGAGGCACCCAGGTACCCGGCCGCGTCGATGTACTGGGAATCGCGCACCCGCAGGGTGGCGGCGCGCGCGATGCGGAAGAAACCGGGGGCGACCAGGATGCCGATCGCGAGCGTGGCCTGGACGAGCCCGTTGCCCAGCAGCGCCGCGAACACGATCGCGAACAGGATGAACGGCAGCGCGAGGAGCGCATCGACGATGCGCAGCGAGAACCACTCGGCGAACTTCGGCACGAACGCGCTCAGGGCTCCGGGCACCGCTCCGAGCACGAGACCGATGAGCGCGGCGGCGATGGCGCTGAGCAGAGACGCAGGCGCCCCGGCGAACAGCCGTGAGAGCACATCCCTGCCGACGTAGTCCGTGCCGAGCAGGTGCCCCAGGCTCGGCTCCTGCAGTGCCGCCGACGCGTTCTGCGCGAGCGGATCCTGCGGTGCGAGGGCGGGCCCGGCCACGGCGAGCAGCGCCACGCCGACCAGCACGAGGAGTGCGATCCTGACGCTCCAGCCGGTGCGCCACAACCTGACGACGACCGGCGATGCGATGACGCTCATGCGGCACTCCTCTCGGTTCCGCCCGTGCGGGAGATCACGATGTTCAGGACGGCCCCGACGATCACGATCATCGCGATGGTCACCAGGAGCACGCCCTGCACGACAGGCACGTCCCCCTGCAGGGCGGCGCGGTTGGCGAGCTGCCCGAGTCCTGGCATCCCGAAGATCACCTCGGTGATGACCGCCCCGCCGACCAGGTGCGGTGCGTGCACGCCGAGAGTGGAGAGGGCCGGCCCCGAGGCGATGGGCAGCGCGTGACGGAACACGATGCGCGCGGGGCCGAGCCCGTGCACCCTCGCCCCGATGATGAAGTTCTCCCCGAGGGTGCCGACGAGCGCGGTGCGCAGCTGCCTGGCGATGTCGGCTCCGGCATCCAGGCTGAGCGCGATCGACGGCAGCACGAGGCAGACCAGCCACGCTCCCACATCCTTCTCCGGCGGGGTGTACCCGGCGACCGGGAAGATCGGGATCGCGTAGGAGAAGAGCAGGATCAGCGCGATCGCCGCGACGAAGGCGGGAACCGTGGCGGCGATCGTGCTGAAGCCGGTCACCACCCGATCGATCGCTCCTCCGCGGGTCACCGCGGCGAGCACACCGCCGGCGAACCCGAAGACGAGGGCGAACAGGGTCGCCCCCGCCGCGATCGACAGGCTCACCGGAAAGGCCTGAGCGATGCTGTCGGCGACCGGGATGGTCGTGAACCACGAGGTGCCGAGATCGCCTGTGACGGCGCCCGAGATCCAGTCGACGTATCTCACGAGGAACGGACGGTCGAGTCCGAACTGGTGATTCAGTCGGTCGACGTCGGCCTGCGTGGCGACCTCGCCGAGGGCCACGGCTGCGGGATCGGAACCGCTCGCAGCCCCGAGTGCGAAGGTCGCGAAGGTGGCGAGGAGGAAGACGGTGACCGCCGTGACGAGGGTCGCGAGGATCACCCGCAGCGCCGGCCAGGCGCTCGGCGCTGCGGCCCCGTCATCGCGCTCGGGGGGTGCGAGCTTCTCGGCGGTCGCTGTCGACATGGTCGGCTCAGCCCTCGACCTTCACGTCTTCCCAGCGCTGCACGTCGAGCCAGTGCTGGATGCCGGTCACCTTCTCGGGGTGCACGAGGATCCGCGGCCAGCTGAAGAGGAACGTGTTCGGCTGCAGCTCCACGCCGATCTCGACGGCGTTCTGGATCTTCTCGGCGTAGTCGTCGGCATCCGTGGGGGTCGCACGCGCGGCATCGATCGCCTCGGTGAGCTCGGGGGGCGTCTGACGACCCAGGTTCATCAGCCCCTCGGTGCCGTAGAGCACCTCGAGTCCCTGCAGCGGCGACTGACGGCCCGAATAGCTGTCGAGCACGAAGGGCAGGGTGCGCTGCACGTAGTTCTGGGCGACGGCGGCTGCGGGGAGGACGTTCAGCGTCACGTCGATGCCCGCCTCGGCCCACTGCGCCTGCAGCACCTCGGCGAGCGCCGTGTCGTCTTCGGTCAGAGACAGGGTGATCTCCAGCCCGTCAGGGTGACCGGCGTCGGCGAGAAGCTCTTTCGCGGCATCCACATCGTGCGGGTACAGGTCGTCGAGCTCGGGGCTGTGCGCGACGTATCCCTCGGGGAACGGCTGCCAGTTGGGGGTGCCCTGCCCGAAGTAGGCGGCATCGACGAGCGCCTGCCTGTCTGTGGCATGGCTGATGGCCTGGAGCACGCGCTGGTCGTCGAACGGTGCGACGGTGCTGTTGACGTCGAGAGCCCGCACGGTGAGGGCCCTGATCGTCTCGACCTCCAGGTTCGCCGCCTCGGCGCCGTCGACCTGGGCCGGCGGGACCTGCGCGACATCCCACTGCCCCGAGCTCACACCGGCGACGACCGTCGCGGGGTCGGTGACGGGGACGATCGAGAAGTCGTCGATGAAGATGTGGTCCGCGTTCCAGTAGTCCTCGTTCTTCTCGAGGTCGGCGTGGGCGTTGGGCACGTACTCGGTGAGAGCGAACGGACCGGAGCCCTCGGGCTGGGTCGCGAGGGTCGTGACGTCGTCGAATGCTGCCGGGTTCACGATGAATCCGGTCTTGCCGGCGAACAGATACGGCACCTGGTAGTCGGCCTGATCGAGATGCACGGTGACCGTCCGCTCGTCGTCGACGTCGACGCCGACGACGATCCGCAGCTGACCCGCGAGCGTGGAGTTCTCCTGATCGCGTCCGCGCTCGATGCTCTGCTTCACCGCGTCGGCGGTCACCGGCGTGCCGTCGGTGAACTCGGCCCCCTCGCGCAGATGGAACGTGATCGCGGTGCCGTCGGCGTTGTACTCCCAGCTCTCGGCGAGCCCGGGGACGACCTCGCCTTCGGTGTCGAGCTGCGTGAGGCCGTCGTAGACCAGCGCGAGGGCATGCGTGTCCCACCCGGCGGTCGACGTCACCGGGTCCCAGCTGGTGGGCAGCGCCCAGCCCCAGGTCAGCGACGTCGCCTCGGACGAGTCGGAGGGAGCGGCAGCTGCGCCGGCGCAGCCGGCGAGTGCGAGTGTCGCGGCTGCTGAGGCGGCGAAGAAGGGCAGGCGAGATCGGGGGGTCATGACAGCGAACGTAGGAGTGCGGCGTGGAGGCCCACAATCCCCTGCGAAGCGGAGGGTCACGGACCGCAACACTGCGAAATATCGGCTGCGCCCAGGTGCGGCCGACACAGGATGGGATCATGACCACGACCTCCTCCCCCGCGCTCTGGGCGCCACCCGCCCGCGTCCGCGGCACCCTCGCCGTCGTCACCGGACGCGGCGAGCGCGCAGCCGTCTACGAGCGTTTCGGCCGTCGCCTGAGCTCCGACGGCTACGTCGTCGCCGTCTTCGAAGAGGACGCCGAGTCGGCGAGCGACTGGCTTTCTGCGGCGGGTGACACCCCGCGGGTGCTCGTCGGAACGGATGCTGCAGCGTCCGCCGTCCTGCGCCTGGTCGCACAGGGCGCCTCGCTCGACGCCGCCGTCGTCGCCGGAACACTGGTGGACGCGGAGCTGCCGCTACCGCCCGTCGAGGATCGCACGGCCTGCCCGCTGCACCTCGGAGTGCTCGCCGCCGAGGCATCGTCCGAGTCCCTCGCCGCCGTCGAGCCTCTTCCGGCACCCGCCGATCTCGCGGCCATCGAGGTCCCGGTGATCGCGATCCACGGCGGCGCCGACAGCGTCTCGCCGTTGCCGCAGGTGATCGCCGCGCTGCGCACCGTTCCGGATCTCGAGATCGTCGAGACCGTCGACGGACTGCACGATGCGCTCAACGACCAGTCGCACCGCAGCGTGGCCGCATCGCTCGTGCAGTGGCTCGAGCGTCTGCGCGGCGGAGACGCCCACGCCCCGATCGTCCGTACGCACACGATAGGGACTCTGGCGACCGCATGACCGAGTTCGCGACCAGACAGATCCAAGCCGGCTACGTGCCGGGAACCCCGCAGAACAGCGCCGTCCCGCCGATCTACCAGACCGCAGCCTACGAGTTCGCGTCGCTGGCCGATGCCGCCGACCTCTTCGCCCTGCGAGCGGCCGGCAACCTCTACAGCCGCAACGCGAGCCCCACCCAGCAGATCCTGGAGGAGCGCGTCGCCGCCCTCGAGGGCGGCGTCGCGGCCGTGGCGGTCGCCTCCGGGCAGGCGGCGGTCGCGGTGACGCTGCTCGCGCTCGTCGGTCGCGGCGGGCACATCGTCGCCGCCACACAGCTCTACGGCGGAACCGTGGACCTGCTGCAGGAGACGTTCGACGACTTCGGCATCCCGGTGACGTTCGTCGATCAGGACGACTCAGACGCATGGCGCGCGGCGATCCGGCCGGAGACCCGGGTGCTGTTCGCCGAGTCCATCGCGAACCCCATCGCGCAGGTGCTCGACATCCGCGCCGTCGCCGACATCGCCCACGAGGCCGGGGTGCCGCTCGTGATCGACAACACCGTCGGCACGCCGTACCTGGTGCGTCCGGGTGAGCACGGCGCGGACTTCGTGGTGCACTCAGCGACCAAGTTCCTCAGCGGCCACGGCACCTCGCTCGGCGGCGTCGTCGTCGATCAGGGCACGTTCGACTTCGGCCGCGAGCCGGCACGCTGGCCGCAGTTCACCGAGCCCTACACGCGGGTCGGCGACTTCGCGCTCTGGGATCGCTTCGGGTCAGGGCAGGCGTTCGCGGCCCTCGTGAAGTCGAAGTACGTCCACGACCTCGGGCCCTCGTTGTCGCCGTTCAACGCGTGGCAGATCCTGCAGGGCATCGAGACGCTCGATCTGCGCGTCTCGCGTCAGAGCGCCACCGCGCTCGCGATCGCACGGCACCTGCGGCAGCATCCGGCGGTCACGGCCGTGCACCACCCCGGCCTCGAGGCCAACCCCTGGCATCCCCTCGCCCAGCGCTATCTGCCGCGCGGCGGGCCGTCGGTCTTCTCCTTCGATCTCGCCGTGCCGGAGGGCTCCGAGACTCAGGCCAGCGTGGCGAGGGTGATCGACTCGCTGCAGGTGATCAGACTCGTCGCGAACATCGGCGACGCCCGCAGCCTCGTCAACCATCCGGCGTCGATGACGCACTCCCATCTCACGGCCGATCAGCGCAGCGCGGCCGGCATCTCGTTCACGACGATCCGCCTGTCGGCCGGGCTCGAGGATCCGAGCGACCTGATCGCAGACCTCGACCACGCGCTCGCGCTCGCCTGAGCGCGTTCGATCCGACCCTCTCAAGGAGAACCATGGCAATCGACCTCGGCTACTGGACGCCCGTCTACGGCGGATTCCTGCGCAACGTCACCGACGAGGGCCGCATGGCGGCGACGTGGGAGTACATCCGCGAGGTGTCGGTGAAGGCCGACCGGCTCGGATTCCACACGACGCTGGTACCGGAGCTCTACCTCAACGACCGCAAGGGCATCGACGCGCCGAGCCTCGAGGCCTGGTCGCTGTCGGCGGCCATCCTCGCCGTCACCGAGCGACTGCGCGTCATGACCGCCGTGCGCCCCGGGTTCCACCTGCCGGCGGTGCTCGCGAAGACCGTCTCGACGCTCGACCAGGTCGCTCCCGGGCGCATCGCCCTCAACGTCGTCGCCGCCTGGTGGGCGGAGGAGGCCCGACAGTTCGGCGGGCAGTTCACGACCCATGACGAGCGCTACGTGCAGGCAGAGGAGTTCGTCACGGTGCTCAACGGCCTATGGGAGCAGACGCCCTTCACGTTCGCCGGGTCGCACTACGCCCTCGACGGGACGATCGTCGAGCCGAAGCCGTCGAGCCATCCGGTGATCTTCGCCGGAGGCGAGAGCGAGGCCGGCCGCGAGTCGATCGCCGGTTTCGCCGACGCCTACGTCATGCACGGCGGCACCCTCGACGAGGTGCGAGCGAACGTGAGCGACATGAACGACCGCTCCGAGAGGCTGCACGGCCGACCCGTCTCGGAGTTCGGCATGCCCGCCTACGTGATCGTCCGAGACACCGAGGCCGAGGCTCAGCGTGAACTCGACCGCATCACGACCGTCGATCCCGACTCGCCCGGATACGCGTCGTTCGAGGAGTTCCAGCGCAACTCGAAGCTGTCGCTCGAGCTGACGCGTCGGGAGTACTCGGTCGGCACTCGCGGTCTGCGACCGAACCTGGTCGGCACGGCCGAACAGGTCGCCGAGCGCATCCACGAGTACGCGGATGCCGGCATCACCCTCCTCCTCGTCCAGGCATCGCCTCTCGACGAGGAACTCGACCGGATCGCCGATCAGGTCTTCCCGCTCGTCCCGCAGCGGACTCTCGCGGCGCTGACCTGATCGTCCCGACTGTCGGCCTCACCCTCTACGCTGAGACCATGACTGGTCTTCGTTGGGGAATCCTCGCGACCGGCGGCATCGCCGGCGCGTTCGCATCCGATCTGCGCACGGCAGGGCTCGATCTCGTGGCGGTCGGATCACGCTCGCAGGAGTCGGCCGACGCGTTCGCCGCCCGTTTCGACATCCCCCGCGCGCACTCCTCCTACGAGGCGCTCGTCGCCGATCCCGACGTCGACATCATCTACGTCTCCACTCCGCACCCCCTGCATCACGAGAATGCGCGCCTCGCGCTCGAGGCCGGCAAGCACGTGCTGGTCGAGAAGGCCTTCACCCTCAACCGAGGCGAGGCCGAAGACCTGCAGCATCTCGCCGCAGAGCGCGGGCTGCTGGCGATGGAGGCCATGTGGACGCGGTATCTGCCGCACATGGTCCGCATCCGCGAGATCATCGCCGACGGCACGCTCGGCGAGATCCGCGCCGTCAGCGCAGACCACACCCAGCTCCTTCCCGACGACCCCGCACACCGCCTGAACGCCCTCGAGCTCGGCGGCGGTGCGCTGCTCGACCTGGGGATCTATCCGATCTCGTTCGTGTGGGACGTCCTGGGTGCGCCGACCGGCATCCACGCCGTGGCCCGGCTCATCGAGACCGGAGCGGATGCCGAGGTGGCGACCGTCATGACCCACGAGGGCGGCGCGATCTCCACCACTCTCTCGTCGTCGCGAGCCGCGGGCCCGAACGCCGCGAGCATCATCGGCACCACGGCGCGCATCGACATCGATCGTGTCTGGTACACCCCGACCACGTTCCGTGTCGTGCTGCCGGACGGCACTGTCGTCGAGGAGTACGTGTCGGAGGTCGCCGGCCGCGGCATGCAGTATCAGGCCCATGCGGCCGAGCGCCTCGTCGCCGACGGCGTGCTCGAGGGAGACATCCTGCCGATCGCCGAGAGCGTCGCGATCATGGGCACGCTCGATGACATCCGCGCCCAGATCGGGGTGCGCTACCCGCGCGAAGGAGTCAACCATGGCTGAGGCCAACGACGCCCGCGTCGCCGTCTACCTCGACTTCGACAACATCGTCATCTCCTGGTACGACCGCGTGCACGGTCGCAACGCCTACGGCAAGGACCGTCAGCGCATCACCGAGAATCCGACCGATCCCGAGGTCACGGAGCGACTCTCCCGCGCCATGATCGAGGTCGGCGCGATCATCGATTACGCGGCGTCGTTCGGCACGCTCGTGCTCACGCGTGCGTACGCCGACTGGTCCTCGCCGGTGAACGCCGTGTACCGCTCGCAGCTCGTCGCCCGCGCGGTCGATCTGGTGCAGCTCTTCCCGGCCGCCGCGTATGCGAAGAACGGCGCTGACATCCGCCTCGCCGTCGACGCCGTCGAAGACATGTTCCGCCTTCCCGATCTCACCCACGTGGTGATCGTCGCCGGAGACAGCGACTACGTCCCACTCGCGCAGCGCTGCAAGCGCCTGGGCCGCTACGTCATCGGCGTCGGCGTCGCGGGGTCCACGGCGAAGTCGCTCGCCGCCGCGTGCGACGAGTTCGAGGCCTACGACTCGCTGCCCGGTGTCGTTCGTCCGAGCAAGACCGCCCCGGCGAGCGTCGTCACGGTGCCGGAGCCGGCTGTCGAACCCGCCGTCGAGCCGGCTGCAGAGCCCGCCGCGAAGACGAGGACGAGGCAGCCGGCCAAGACGGCCAAGGCCAAGGCCCAGGCGGCCGCCGCCACCGCTGCGACCACGACTCCGGCCAAGGTCGACGACCACGGCGAGGGCACAGAGCAGGGCGAGGCGACCGAGCTGCTGCACCGCGCACTGCGCCTCGGGCACGACAAGGCCGACGCCGACGAGTGGCTGCACAGCTCGGCGGTCAAGACGCATATGCGTCGCATGGACCCGTCGTTCAGCGAGAAGGCCCTCGGCTACCGGTCGTTCTCGGACTTCCTCAAGTCGCGCGAGAGCATCGCGGAGCTCGAGGAGACCGGGCACGAGCGTCTGGTGAAACTGCGCGACTCTGCCTGACCCGCGTCACGCTACGGGCCGCTCACGCGTCCGCCGCTCACTCCTCGAAGTCGTATTCCTGGAAGGCGGCGACCTCGGGCACCCAGCGCTCCGACACGAACGCCGTGTGCGCCGGGTGCGCGTCATAGGCGCGGTAGGCCGCTCGATCGCGGAACACCATCGAGAACTGGTGCTCCAGATCGCTCTTCGGGCTCACCTGGCGACGGATCGTGAACTCCTCGACGCCCGGGATCGACGTGAGCACCGCTCTGCCGGTGGCGAGGAACTCGCGTTCCTCGGGGCTGCCCGTCTCGTGCACGAGGCGGAAGACGACGGTGTGCTGGATGGTCATGCGGTGTCTCCGGTCGTCTGGTTGCTGAAGGCGGCATCGAAGGATGCAGTGGGCACCGGCCACAGCAGCGACCGCACGTAGGCGAGCGCCTGCGGCGCCCCGTGCAGGCGGTCCATTCCCGCGTCCTCCCATTCGATCGAGATCGGGCCCTCGTAGCCGATCCCGTCGAGTGCCCGGAACGCGTCTTCCCAGGGCACGTCGCCGTGACCGGTCGAGACGAAGTCCCACCCGCGCCGCGGATCTCCCCAGGGCAGGTGCGAGCCGAGCACGCCGGCCCGCCCGTTGTGCGGCCGCATCCGGGTGTCCTTGCAGTCGACGTGGTAGATCCGGTCGGCGAAGTCGACGATGAACCCGACCGGGTCGATGTTCTGCCACATCATGTGCGAGGGGTCCCAGTTGAACCCGAATGCCTCGCGGTGGTCGATCGCGTCCAACGCCCGCACCGACGACCAGTAGTCGTAGGCGATCTCACCCGGGTGCACCTCGTGCGCGAAGCGGACGCCCTCGGCGTCGAACACATCGAGGATCGGATTCCAGCGGGTGGCGAAGTCCTCGAAGCCGGCCTCGATGACGGATGCCGGGACAGGCGGGAACATCGCCAGGTACGGCCAGATCGACGAGCCGGTGAAGCCCACGACGGTATCGACGCCGAGCTTGCGGGCCACTCGAGCCGCCCGTGTCATGTCGTCTGCCGCTCGGACGCGCACGCCCTCGGCTTCCCCGTCGCCCCACACGTAGTCGCGGAGGATCGCCTGGTGACGGAAGTCGATGGGCGCGTCGCACACCGCCTGGCCCGCGAGATGATTCGAGATCGCGAAGATCTGCAGTCCGTGTCGGTCGAGGATCTCGAGGCGGGAGGCGACGTACTCGTCGTCCTCGTCGGCCCGCCGCAGGTCGAGGTGATCGCCGGAGGCGGCGACTTCAAGACCGTCGTACCCCCACTCGGCCGCGAGGCGGGCGACCTCCTCGAACGGCAGATCGGCCCACTGGCCGGTGAACAGCGTGACCGGGTGCGTGGTCATGGACACTCCTTCGTATCGCGTGACGGCTCAGGCGCCGAGCACTCTCAGTGCCTGGATGCTGCGTGCGGCGAGCTCGTCCTGACTCGCCGCGAGTGGTCGCCACACGGACGCTGCGACGGCGATCGTCGCGTTCTCACCCGTGAAGCTCTCGAGCCCGAGCGGTCCGCGATATCCCGCATCGTCGAGGGCACGGAGGATCTCCGGCCAATCGGTGTGGTCGTCGCCGACCGCGCCCCGATCGCTGCCGCACACCTGCACGTGGGCGATCGCCGATCCCGCCGCGCGGATCGCCTCCGCCGGCTTCTTCTCCTCGATGTTCAGGTGGTAGGTGTCGAGCGCGAGCCCGACCCCCGCCCCGAGCAGCGGTGCGAGTGCGTCGAGACTCTGCTCCACGGTGTTCAGCACGCTGGTCTCGTAGCGGTTGAGCGGCTCGACAGCGAGGGTGACCCCGGCATCCGCAGCGTCCGACGCCAGCGGTTCGAGGTTCACGCGCAGCTCGCGCACCACCTGAGAGCGCTCATCCGGCGTCATCCGCCAGGTCGCGCCGGTGGGCGCGTAGAAGGGGCCGGCGACCACCGCCGAGCCCAGTATCGCGGCCGCCCCGATGCAGGATCGCAGGTAGCCCTGGGTAGCCTCGACATCGCCGGCCCGAGCGATGAGCGAGCGCCCCGGCCCCATGGCGCCGACGACGATCGCGCCGAGGCCGAGATCGCCGAGCACGTCGCGGGCCCGCGCCGGATCCCAGTCCCCGATGCTCTCGAGAGGCAGTTCGAGCGCCTGATAGCCCATGCCGGCGGCCTTCCGCGCGAGCGGCCCGAGAGTGGCATCGGTGAGCGGAGACGTCCACACCCACGTGTTGACGGCGATGGTGCGAGGCATCCTGCTCCTTCGGGGATGACGCGAGTGCTCCCACCCTCCCATCCGCGGGGTGCGGAGGGAAGGGCGGGAGCATCACTCGTGGTTACGGGATCTGACGTTCCTGCCACACCGTCGGGTAGCCGGGCAGGTTCTCCCCGCCGAACTTCGCGTAGTGTCCGTCCGGCATGCCCTCGTTGGCGGCGAGATAGTCGTCGAGCTCACCCTCGGTGATCGGCTTCTGCGGCAGCACCCACTCCTTCGGCACCTCTTCACCGGCGAAGATCATCTGCGCGGCGAGCAGCGGCGTGCGCCACTGGAAGTTCGAGTAGACGGGTGCGAGCCCGGTGAGACCCGTGTCCTTCCACTTGCGGAGGAAGCTCATCTCGTCTTCACCGGTCATCACCGGGTACTCGGCACCTGCGTCCTCGAAGGCCTCGATCGCGGCGACGGCACCGTCACCGGCATCCATCCAGATGCCCTGCACATCGCCCTTGGCGAGCTCGTCGCTGATGATGCTCTTGATCTCCGCCGGATCGGCGCCTGTGAAGTAGTCCACAGCCTCGATGCCCGCCTCGTCGAAGAGCTTCTCCGCCGCGGCCCACCGGTGCTCGAGCACGTCGACGCCGGGGAGGATGCGCAGCGCCACGACCTTGTCGCCCTCTTCGAGGTTGTCGATGAGGAACTCGGCGGTGTCGATGCCCCACGCGAATCCGCCGATCGGGTGGATGAACGTGACGGGGCAGTCGGTGTCCACGCCACGGTCGAACACGATCACCGGCTTGCCGGTCTCGCACGCGCGCTCGACGGCCGGGGTCATCGCCGCGGTGCTGTTCGGCGAGATGAGGAAGACGTCGCAGCCGCCCTCGGCGATGAAGTAGTCGATGTCGGCGATCTGCGTGTCATCGGAGTCCTGCGCATCGCGGGTCTCCATCTCGCTGATCGCACCGGCCTCCTGCAGCGACTTGAGCTGCTCGTTCATCGTGATCCAGCCGGTCTGGCGCCACGGGTTCGAGATCGAGGCGTTGGCGAAGCAGGCCTTCTTGGCGCCTTCGCTGGCGAACTCCGACGTGTCGACCATCTCCGCGTTGATGTGCTGGAGGTACGGTTCGTCCGCCGGGCCCTGGGGCTCGACACCCCGCTCCTCCATCTGCTTGTCGAAGAGCTCCTGGTCGAACCACTCCGTGGTCTCCGCCGATTCCTCCGGGTTCTCCGACTCCGCCGGCGCCACGGACGGGTCAGTGGTACACCCGGCGAGCGCGATGAGGCCGAAGAGAGCCACCCCTGCGGTGGCGATCTTCATTGATCGTCGCATTGCTAATCTCCTCTGGTTTCTGTGTGGATGGTGCTGGTTGTTACGGGTTCTGCGGTCTCGAGGGCCGGAGAAGTCTGTGGGCCGCGCTTGCGCCGAGCACGGAAGGCGACGGCGGAGTACGCGACGGCGGCGATGATGATGACGCCCTGCACGGCGTCTCGCAGCGTCGACGGGACGCCCGCGATGTTCAGCAGCATGAACAGGGCCTCGAGGGCGAAGGCACCGGCCGCCGCCGCGACGATCCACCCCCGCCCGCCACCGAGGACGACCCCGCCGAGGACGACGGCGGTGATCGCGACGAACTCGTATCCACGGCCGACAGAGGGGTGCACCCCGGCGTATCCCACGAGAAGCACGGCCGAGAGCGACGCCGAGAGCGACGAGATCACGAACGCGCGCGTGGTGACCCAGGCGCTGCGTGCGCCGGCGAAGTCGACCGCGGTGGCGTTGTCGCCTACGGCGATGAGCAGCTTGCCGAGCGGACGCTTCGTGATCCAGATGCCGAGCGCGAGCCAGCCGATCAGGATGAACACGGCCCACGGGATGAACTCGAGCAGCGGCACGTCGCGGATGCCGCCTCGCCCGATCTCCCGGAAGCTGTCTGCCGGGTTGCCGGTCGCCGCTCCCCCGGTCCACCACATGACCCCACCGAGGAGGGCCAGCATCATGCCGAGAGTGACGATGAAGGAGGGCACCTTGAGCAGCGTCGTGATGACGCCGTTGACGAGACCGACCACCACTCCGAAGACGATCATGAGCAGCAGCACGGGGATCGTGCGCGAGTCGTCCTGACCGACGAGGTTCCCGGCGATGATCACCTGCGCCGTGATCAGCGACCCCTGCGACAGGTCGAACTCGCCCGCGATGATGACGAAGTACTGCCCGATCGCGACGATGGCGATGGGGGCGACGCGCTGGATGAACCTCATGAACTGACCGGGCTCCGCGAAGCTCGGGTTCAGGATCATCACGGCCACGAGCAGGATCACGAGCAGCAGGAACACCGCGCCCCGGGGGCTCACGAGTGTGCGCAGCGCGTTCATGCGCGTCCTCCTTCCGGCGTGGGGCTGGTATCGGCGAGTTCCGATGCAGCGGCAGCCATGTCGGACTCGGCCGCCTTCGCCGCGTCGTCTCCCCCGGTTCTCGTGCCGCCTGCGCCGAAGCGCGGACGGCGACTGACGATCGAGCGCCGGCTGTAGACGGCGACCGCGGCGACGATCACGACTCCGCGGACGACGTCCTTCAGGAACGGGTTGACCTGCATGACGCTCATGACGTTGTCGACGACCGCGAGGATCGCCACACCCCCGATCGCGCCCCAGATCGACCCGCGGCCACCCAGCAGCAGCGTGCCGCCGAGCACGACCGCCGCGATCGACAGCAGCGCGTAGCCGCCCTGCTGGCCGACGGTGGGGCTGCCGACACCGAGACGGCTGGCGAGCAGCAGACCCGCGAGCCCCGCGAACACCGAGCACAGCACGTGCGCGGCGATCAGCGGCGGCTTGGTCCGCACCCCCGACAGGCGCGCGATCTCGGGGTCGCCGCCGACCGCGTACAGGTGTGCTCCGGTACGGGTGCGGTTCAGCAGCACCCAGACCACGACGGCGAGCGCGATCATGATGATGGTCGAGACGGGGACGGGTCCGACGCCGGTGGCGCCGATGAGCTGGAACTCCCAGGGCACGTTGCCCGCCGAGCCCTCGAAGTTGGTGTTGAGGATCCCCTGGAGGATGAGTCCCACGCCGAGGGTGGCGATGAAGCCGTTGACCTTCAGCACGGTGACGATGAGGCCGTTGACCAGGCCGATGCCGGCGCAGACGAGCAGGGTGACGGCGACGGCCGCCGGCACGTTCGCGGGGTTCCCGTTCATGATCGTCGCGGCCAGCAGGCTCGAGAGACTCACGACGTAGGTGACCGACAGATCGAGCGAAGCGCCGAGCACCACCAGGGTCTGGCCGATCGCGACGAGCCCGAGCACGCTCATGCCGGTGAGGATGTCGCGGATGTTCCCCGGGCTGAAGAAGTTGCGCCCCACTGTGCCGACGAGAATGGCGCCTACGATGAGCGTCAGGATCAGGATGCCGAGCACGATGACCGTGGAGTCGATCCGGAGCCGCTTCATCGTGCACCTCCGTCGAGGGTGGCGCCCGTGGCCGCGCCGAGGATCTCATGTTCGGCCGAACCTGCGGGCAGCTCTGCGACGAGCTCGCCGTCGTGCATCACGAGGATCCGATCGCTCATGCCGATCACCTCCGGCAGTTCGCTCGACACCATCAGCACCGCCTTGCCCTGAGCCGCCAGCTCGCGCATGAGCTGATACACGGCGTACTTCGCACCGACGTCGATGCCGCGGGTCGGCTCATCGAACAGCACGATCTGCGGCTGGGTGAGCAGCCACTTGGCGAGCACGACCTTCTGCTGGTTTCCGCCCGAGAGGAATCGCGTCTCCTGATCGAGTCCGCGCGAGCTGATCTCCAGCGAGCTGAGCACTCCGGGCACCTCCCGCCTGGAGGAGGAGGTCCGAGCGGCGAAGACGCTGCGGATCACGAGCAGGGCGTTGTCGAGCACCGACTGGCCCAGCGCGAGCCCTTGGGCCTTGCGGTCCTCCGAGATGAGGGCGAATCCTGCGCGGACAGCCGCCCTGGCGCTCGAGATGCGCGTCGGCGAGCCGTCGACCCGCATCGAGCCTCGTACGAACGGGTCGATTCCGAACACGCCCTCGACCAGCTCGGTGCGCCCGGATCCCTGGAGCCCGGCGAGACCGACGATCTCCCCGGCGCGCAGCGTGAGCGACACCCCGTCCACGAAGGCGTTGCCGCAGCCGTCGAGCTCGAGACGCGGAGCGCCGACGACCGTGCCCTCGACAGCATCCGGATAGTACGACTGGATCGAGCGTCCGACCATGCGGCGCACGAGCTCATCGGTCGTCAGCACACCGGTCTCATCGGTCGACACGAGCGCACCGTCCTTGAGGATCGTGATGCGGTCGCAGAGGTCGAAGATCTCCTTGAGCCGGTGCGAGACGTAGATGACCGCGACCCCGCGAGAGGTGAGCCGACGGATGATGGCGTAGAGCAGCTCGACCTCGCGGTCGCTGAGCGCGGCGGTCGGCTCGTCCATCGAGATGACCTGCGCCTCGAAGGACAGCGCCTTGACGATCTCGACGATCTGCTGCTCTGCGACCGTCAGCGAGCCGACCCTCGTCTGGGGGTCGATGAACGAGACACCGAGATCGGTGAGCAGCTCCCCCGTGCGGCGGATCATCGCCTTCTGGTCCACGAATCCGCCGCGGCGGGGCTCGCGTCCGAGGTAGACGTTCTGCGCGACCGTGCGCTCCGGCAGCAGGGTGAACTCCTGGAAGACCGTCACGATGCCGTCGTCCATCGCCTGTCGAGGATGGGCGTATCGCACCTCGTCGCCGCGGTACCGCACCGTGCCTTCGTCGGCAGGCTGCACTCCGGCGATGATCTTCATGAGCGTCGACTTGCCGGCGCCGTTCTCGCCGACGAGGCCGTGCACCTCGCCCGGACGCACATCGAAATCTATGCCCTTCAGCACCTCGACGCCGAAGAACGACTTGCGGATGCCCGACACCTCCAGCACCGGCCGGGTGATCGTCGCGGTCATGCCGCCACCTCCGTCCATCGTCCGTCGGCGGCCGCCGAGGCGAGGACCGCCTCGGTGAGCAGTGCCGAGCGGAATCCGTCCTCGAATGTCGGCAGCCCCTCGGGAGCCGCGCCGCCGACCGCCGCATACACGTCGGCGATGAAGCCGTTGAACGCGTCCTGATATCCCATGGCGTGTCCCGAAGGCACCCGCTGCAGGCGTGCCGAGTCGGCCGCGGCCGTCGCGGGATCGCGCAGCAGCATCCGGGACTCCTCCCGCATGCCGATCCACAGCTCCTCCGGACGCTCCTGCTCGAAACGCAGGGTCTGCCTGGTTCCGTGCAGCTCGAGCGTCAGTGCGTTCTTGCGCCCGGCCGCCATCTGCGAGACGAGCAGCGTGCCGAGGGCGCCTGACTCCGTCTCGACGAGGATCGCGACGATGTCCTCGGTGTCCACCGCCTGGCCGGCACGCTCGTCGAAGACCCGGCGGGTGCGTGCGCTCAGCGAGTGGATCCGCTGGCCGATCACGAATTCGATGAGGTCGCACAGATGCGAGCCGATGTCGGCGAACGCCCGCGACGACCCGCCGGATGCCGAGCGCACCCGCCAGTCGTCGTCCGTGGGAAGCAGCATCCAGTCCTGCAGATACGCGCAGTCGAGCGTGAGGAGCTCTCCGATGTCCCCCCGCGCGACGCGAGCGCGCGCCTCGCGCACCATCGGGTGGTAGCGGTAGACGAAGGGAACAGCGCCGACCCGCCCCCGCGAGGCCGCGGTGTCGGCGAGCCTGCGGGCATCTGCGGCGTTCGTGGCCAGGGGCTTCTCGCAGATGACGTGCTTGCCGGCCTCGAGCGCTCGGAGCGCCAGCTCGAAGTGGGTGGCGTTGGGGGTGCAGATGTGCACGACGTCGATGTCGTCGGCGACCAGCAGCGCGGCGGCATCGGTCTCTGCTCTCGAGGCGCCGAGCCGGTCTGCGGCCTGGCGTCCACCCGAGGCGGAGCGGGTGGCGACGGCACGGAGCTCACCGCCGGCGTCTCTGGCCGCGGTGCGATGCACGCGGGCCATGAATCCTCCGCCGAGGATGCCGGCTCGGATCGTTCCGAGACCGGTGTCAGTGACATCCGTTGTCATGCCGGTGAGTCTGACACACGCTCTCCGACTTTTGCTAGAGCTTTGTCAAAAGTTCTTAGTAACGAATCGGAAGTTGATCGAGCAGTGTTGCAAGTCTGTGGTTTACTGACGCAATGGTCGACGCACTCCGCACCGCCGCGGCAGCGAACCCCGGCGCAGGCGAGATCTTCCAGATCCTCCGCGACGGCACCGCTCGCACCAAGGCCGAGCTCGCAGCCATCACCGGCCTCGCCCGTTCGACCGTGGCACTGCGGGTCGATGCCCTGCTCGCCGCCGATCTCCTCCGGCCCGCGGGCGAGGCCGTCTCGACCGGCGGCCGCCCACCGGCGCGACTGGCCTTCAACTCCCGCGCCGGCGTCGTGCTCGCAGTGGACCTCGGCGCCACCCATGCGACGATCGCCGTCGCAGATCTGGCCGGCGTGATCCTCGATTCGCGCACACGCACGATCGACATCGCCGACGGACCGGACGACCTTCTCGACGTGATCCTCGCCGACGGCGCAGCACTGCTCGAGACGTCGGCAGCCGGCGACATCCCACTGCTCGGCATCGGGATCGGCGTTCCAGGGCCTGTCGAGCACTCGACCGGACGCCCGACGAACCCGCCCATCATGCCGGGCTGGGACCGCTTCGACATCCCTGGCTATGTGCAGCGCACCTTCGACGTGCCGGTGCTCGTCGACAACGATGTGAACATCCTCGCTCTCGGGGAGCACGCGACGATGTGGCCGCATGTCGACGACCTGATCTTCGTCAAGGTGTCGACCGGCATCGGAGCGGGCATCATCGCCGGAGGGCAGCTGCAGCGAGGGGCGCAGGGCTCAGCCGGCGACATGGGCCACGTCCAGGTGCCGAGCGGGGCCGGGTCTTCGAGAGAGCCCGGCGACGAGCGCGACCTCGAGGCGCTCGCGAGCGGGTCGGCACTGGCGACGGCGCTGCGCGATGCGGGGCACGAGGCGCACAGCCCGGCGGATGTGATCGACCTCGTTCGCTCCGGCGACGCTGCGGCCATCGAAGCCACACGGCAGGCGGGGCGCGATGTGGGCGAGGTGCTGGCGACCGTGGTCAACCTGCTCAATCCGTCGATCATCGTGCTCGGCGGAAGCATCGCTCGGGCCGGCGAGCATCTGCTCGCCGGGGTGCGCGAGGTCGTCTACCGCCGATCCATCCCCCTGGCGACCCAGCATCTCGCGATCGTGCAGTCGCAGGCGGGCGACAGGGCCGCTGTGCTCGGAGCCGCGATCATGGTCGCCCGCGAGGTGCTCTCACCCGCGAACGTCGACCGCTACGTGGCGACGAAGGCACGCTGACCGCGCCTTCGCCGCCACGGTGACGGATCTCAGAGAGTCGCCTCGAACGGGTCGAAGTCGGCATCGATCGAGCCGACCTCGCCCAGAGTGCTGTCGACCTTCACGAAGGCGCGCGATTCGGCCGCCTCTTCGATCGACAGCAGCGTGTCGAGCACGTGGTAGCCGAACTCGCCGGTCGCGACATGCGGGCGGCCGGCGGCGATGGAGCGGGCCATGTCGAGCAGACCCACACCGCGTCCCGAGAGCACGCCCTCCTGCACGACGTCGTCGATACCCTGCTGCATCGGCTCCGGCGGCACGAAAGCCCGTGTCAGTGGGCGGGTGATCGTGATCTCGCCCCCGAAGGTGTTGGGATCGGGGATCACGATCGTCCCCTCGGTTCCGGTGATCTCGACGACGCCGGTGCGCAGCAGCGGCGAATCGGTGCTGTACAGGCTCTGCGCCTGTCCGCCCTGCTCGAAGTCCATCAGCACGCTCAGCGTCGACGGGATCTCGACCGGGAACTCCTGGCCCGCGAGCTCGCCGACCTGCACCGTGCGGGTGGGTGTGCCCTGAAGGCCGAGGGCTGCGACGGCGGCCACCGGACCGAACACATGCACGAGCGCCGACACGTAGTACGGCCCCATGTCCAGCAGCGGGCCGCCGCCCTTGGCGTACAGGAAGGCCGGGTTGGGGTGGAAGATCTCCGGCCCCTGCCACTGGAACGTCGTCTGGGCGAACAGCGGCCGACCGATGTCGCCACGTGCGATCGCGCGCTTCGCCGTCTGCACGCCCGGCCCGAGCACCGTGTCGGGGGCCACGCCGACACGCAGCCCCGCCGCATCCGCCTTCTTCAACAGGCGCAGCGACTCGTCGCGGCTGACGCCGATCGGCTTCTCGGTCCACACATGCTTGCCTGCAGCGATGATCGCCTCGGACACCTCGACATGCACGGCAGGGATCGTGAGGTTCACGACGATGTCGATCTCGGGGTCGTTCAGCACCAGATCGACGCCTCCCGCGCGGGGCACCCCGTACTTCTCGGCCTGCGCCTTCGCGCGCTCCTCGAGGAGGTCGCCGATCGCGATCACCCGCACATCGGGGAAGGTCGTCAGGTTCGACAGGTACTGGTCGCTGATGTTGCCCGCGCCGATGATGCCGACGCCTACTGGTCCGTTGCCGATCGCCATCAGCCGGCCACCTTCTCGTCGAGGTAGACGCGGCTGCGCTCGATCGCGTCCCAGAGGTCTCCCTCGAAGTGGTCGAACTCCACGATCGCGAGCTCGAGCGCAGGAGCCGCGGCGATCGCCTCGACCAGCGGGACCGCGCCCTCTCCGGCCGCGACCTGATCGGCCGGCGGGTAGGCGCTCAGCAGCGCGGGGTCGAGCGTGCCGTCCTTGGCGTGCACCGCGATGACCCGGTCACCCAGACGCTGCAGGAGCGCGACGGGGTCGACGCCGCCACGGGCGACCCAGTACAGGTCGACCTCGAGCACGACGCGGTCGTCGAGCAGGCCCGCGAGCACCTCGAGTCCGGTGACTCCGTCGAAGACGGCTTCGAGTTCGTGTGCATGGTTGTGGTATCCGACGCGCACATCGACGGTGGCGCCCACGGCGGCCGCCTCGTTGAGAAGACGCGCGGTCTCCTCGATCTGCTCGACCGTCTCCCAGCGCGCGGGCTCGGTGTACGGGTCGATGACCGTTCCCATGCCGAGCACCTTGGCCGCGGCGAAGACCTCGGCGGGCGACGGCACCGGAAGTGTCGTGCCGCTGCCGTCGGGGTTCACGAACGACTGTGAGGCGAGGAACGCGTGCCCGGAGGGAGCGGTGAGGCCCGCGCCGGCCAGTGCGTCTGCGAGAGGCTGGGCCCGGCGCACGAAGTCGTACGGTTCCACCGCCGTGAATCCTCTGGCGGCGACCTCCTTCAGCGAGCCTTCGAGGTCGGTCTCGAGCTGATCCTTGATCGTGAACAGCTGGATGGAAGTCTGAATCGCCACGGGTTCTCCTTCGGTCGTCGGTGACGTGCGGGCTGGATGCACCCGTCTGTCCGAGCACGCTATCACCAAATACCTCCGCCCGGAAGTTTTCATTCTGTAGACTCGGCCCATGAGCGAAGATCGGGATCGGCCGCGCCAGCGGGGCGCGTATGCCAAGGGCATCGCCCGGCGTCAGGAGATCCTCGATCGCGCCATCGAGGTCTTCGCCGCGCGCGGCGCCGACCGCACGAGCCTGCGTTCCATCGCGAGCGCCGTCGGAGTCACCCACGCGGCCCTCAGCCACTACTTCGGGTCTCTCGAAGAGCTGCTCGTCGCGGTCTACCAGGAGAGCAACGCACCGGAACGCCAGCATCCTGACACGCTGCCGGTCGACGCGACCCCGGTCGAGCACATGATCGAATCTGCGCGCGCGAACCGCGAGGTTCCCGGGCTCGTGCAGCTGTACTCGACCCTGGTGTCGGCCGCCCTGGAGGAGGGGCACCCGGCGGCACGCGAGTTCGCGACGACGCGTTTCGCTCGACTGCGCGCCGAGATGGCCGACGTGGTGCGGCGACAGCAGGACAACGGACGCATGCGGGACGATGTGGATGCCGACGCAGTGGCCGCACTCGTCGTCGCCGCCTCCGACGGCCTGCAGACGCAGTGGCTGCTCGACGACACCGCGCCGCAGCATGAGGCGCTGGCCCTGCTCGACCGGCTGCTGCGCCCCGCCTCTCGCTAGGGTGAAGATGTGACAGCACCAGGCACGGACCGTCGGTCGCCCTACGAGCGCGCACTCGGCGAGCGCATCTCGGAACTCCACCCGAAGACGGCCTGGTACTTCCGCACGATCCCCGAAGGCCACGTCGGGGTGGGCACCGGGGTGTTCACGACCGCTGGGTCCCGTCATCGATGGCTGTGGCCCGTGTTCCGCATCGCGGAGTCGCTCGGAGTCGCGTTCGCCGGGTGGGAGCACGACGTGCCGTTCCGCATCGAGAACCGCACGGTCGCCGGCGAGGCCCTGGCCGTGAGGCATTTCGACCTTCCGGGGCGCACGTGGGTCATGCCCGACGTCGTCTCGCTCGGCGCGAATCGCATTCTGCGCAACGAGATCGGCCCGCGCCGCACCGTCGTCACGACGTTCGACATCGACGTGCGCGACGGTGCCGTCGTCCTGACCATCCGCCGCGTCGGCATGCGGTTCGGACGGCTGCGCATCGCGGCACCGCGCTTTCTGCGTCCGCGCATCGCTCTCATCGAGAGATGGGACGAGCAGCGCGAGCGGCACCATGTGAACATGACCATCGACGCCCCCCTGCTCGGGCGCGTCTACGAGTACACCGGCTTCTTCGAGTACGCGATCGAGAGCGAGACCCCGTGACCGAACTGACGCCCGTCTCCGCAGGACCCGTCGTGATCGGCGGCTCGACCGGGTTCATGGGGCAGTACCTGATCCCACGCCTGCGGTCCGCCGGGCGGGAGGTCATCACGATCTCGCGGTCAGGCGCCGACATCGCCTGGGGCGACCAGGCGGCGATCGATCGGGCCGTCGACGGCGCCTCCCTCGTGATCGGCCTGGCGGGCAAGAGCGTGAACTGCCGTTACACCCCCGAGAACCGCGCGGCGATCTTCCGTTCGCGCCTCGACACCACGTCGTCGCTGAGCTCCGCCATCGCGAGGGCCGCGAGTCCTCCCCCGCTGTGGATCAACTCCTCGACGGCGACGATCTACCGCCATGCCGAAGAGCGACCGATGACCGAGTCGTCGGGCGAGATCGGCACGGGATTCTCCGTCGAGGTCGCGAAGGCGTGGGAGCGCGCCCTGTTCGCAGACGATCTTCCCCACACACGACGGGTGGCACTGCGCAGCGCGATCGTGCTGGGGCACGGCGGCGTGCTCGGCCCGCTCAAGAACCTGGCCCGCCTCGGCCTCGGCGGGGCGCAGCACGACGGCCGATGGCCGATCAGTCGTGCGCGCCGGGCCGCCGGCACCGGTCACCGACCCGGGGCACGCCGTGGTCGGCAGCGGTTCAGCTGGGTGCACGTCGAGGACATCGCCCGCATCATCGACTTCCTCGAGGCGACGCCGTCGCTCGACGGGCCCGTGAACGCCGCCTCCCCGAATCCGACGGACAACGCCGATTTCATGGCGACCGTGCGGCGGGTGCTCGGCGTGCGCATCGGTCCGCCGATGCCTCGATGGATGCTCGAGCTCGGCGCCGTCGGCATCCGCACTGAGACCGAGCTGATCCTCAAGAGCCGTTGGGTGATCCCCGAGAAGCTCACGGTCGCCGGCTTCGAGTTCGCGTATCCGAACCTCGAAGACGCATTGCGGGAGTCGTTCGACCTCGAGCGCGTCGACTAACGAGGCGCGTCCGCAGTGCCGCTCGACGAGTCGCCGCTCTCGCGTCTGCGCTTCTCGATCTCCTGACGCAGCCGCCATTCCTCGATCTCTCGATCGAGGTCGGCGATCTGCTGCTCGGTGCTGCGGGTGTCGACGGTCGGTGCCGGACGCGGATCGGGCCGGTGCGCCGTCGGCCGCGCGGCCGGACGCATGCGAGGGATCCGAAGACCCGACTCGGAGTACTCCCTGCCGATCGCGAACCACAGCAGACTGCCGATCAGCGGCAGCAGGATCACGATGACGACCCATGCCATCTTCGGCAGGAACCTCACCTGGGCGTCGTCTCTCCTGATGATGTCGACCATCGCGCCGACCATCAGCGCGATGACGAGGAGCGAGAACAGGAACGGCATGTGTTCAGGGTAGACGACGACGTGCTCCCCCGCCGCGGCTACGGCAGCAGGTGCCCGGCCGCGCGGAAGAGCTCGTACCACTCGGCCCTGGTGAGTTCGATGTCGGCGCCTGCGGCGGCATCCTGCACCCGCTGCGGAGTCGTGGTTCCGAGCACGACCTGCATCTTGGCGGGGTGACGCGTGATCCACGCGGTCGCGATCGCGATCGGCGCGACTCCGTATGACGCCGCCAGGCGATCGATCACGCCGTTGAGCTCCGCGTACTCGGGGTTGCCGAGGAAGACACCGGTGAAGAAGCCACCCTGGAACGGCGACCACGCCTGGATCGTGATGCCGTTGATGCGGCAGTACTCGACGATGCCCCCGCCGTCGCGGACGATGCTCTGGTCTTCGCCGGCCATGTTCGCGGCGACGGGCTGTGCGAGGATCGGCGCGTGCGTGATCGAGAGCTGCAGCTGGTTCGCGATCAGGGGCTGAGTCACAGCGGTGCGCAGCAGGTCGATCTGCCGGGGGGTGTGGTTCGAGACGCCGAACGCACGGACCTTGCCTGCAGCCTCGAGCTCGTCGAACGCCCTGGCAACCTCTTCGGGTTCGACCAGCGCATCCGGACGGTGCAGCAGCAGCACGTCGATATGGTCGGTGCGCAGCGCCGCGAGGGACCCCTCGACCTGGCGGACGATGTGCTCGTACGAGAAGTCGAACGTGCCTTCGGCGGGGTTGATGCCGCATTTGGTCTGCAGCACGATCTCGTCGCGCTCGGCGGCGTTCAGCCCCAGCGCCTCAGCGAAGCGCCCCTCGCAGAAGTGCATACTGCCGCCGTAGATGTCGGCGTGATCGAAGAAATCGATGCCCGCGCCGCGAGCCGTGTCGTAGAGCTCGCGGATCTGAGCGTCATCCTTGTCGTCGATGCGCATCATTCCGGCGACGACGGCGGGGGCTGTGGCGGATCCGAATGGGATGGTCTTCATACCCCCACGCTAGTGCGGGCTGGGGGTGAGCCGGGCGACGGGGATGTCGAGCGCCTGCGCGATGTGAGCCAGGTCTGCGACGGTGAAGTCCGCCTCTCCCGACATCTTCTTCCGCAGCGCGCGGCCCGTGATCCCCGTCTGCTGGGATAGCCACTGCAGGCTGTGATCGGCGCGCAGCAGTTCTTCTTCGACCGCAGTAGCCACCACACGTCGCACATCTGTCGTCATTCATAGACAGTATCGCCGCACCCGTGGCGGAACAAGCTTCGCTCGCACCAGTATGACGGCATCCTGGCTTCGGGCCGGTGCTATCGTGACTCACGTGAAGACACCGGGCGAGCAGTTCAACGCGGCGGTCGGCCGCCAGCTCCGCGCCGAGATCGGCGCCGCCGGCAGCAGCATCGCCGCGATGGCACGGGAGATCGGCATCGCCAGGAGCGCACTCGACAACTACGTCACAGGCAAGCGCTCCATCCCGGTGCCCATCGTGTACGCGATCAGCGCCTCCCTCGACATCGAGCCCCACACCGTGATCACTCGTGCAGAGGAGCGGCTTCGCTCCGAGGCCGAGCGTGGCGGCGCCACGATCACCCCGCTGCACCCGCGCACCGATGTCCGTGGTCGACGCGAAGATCGATCCGAAGTCGCGTTCGAGTCGCCGCTCGCCCACGCCGACGACACCGACGATCTCTACGACTGACGACCCTGCGACGAGGAGGACCATGGACACCCTCCTCCGCCTGCTCGAAGAGAACGGGCTGCACCTGATCGAACGCCGCGGCCGCTGCCACGGCGGCTACGAACCGCAGACCGCGACCATCCGCGTCACCCCCGGCCTCAGTCGGAGAGCCACCTGCAGCGTGATCGCCCACGAGCTGGCGCACGCCGTGCTCGGCCACACCCCCGCCGAGGATCCGTCGGTCCGCGCGCGTCAGGAGCGTCGCGCCGACGAATGGGCTGCGCGCCTGCTGATCAGTGCCGATGCCTACGCCGAGGCCGAGAAGGCGCGAGGCACCCACTCGGCGAGCCTCGCGTTCGAGCTGGGAGTGACCATCGAGATCGTGACCGCCTACCAGCGGCTGCTCCGCCGCGTCGGCGACGCCACGTACGTCGGCGCGAAGATGGGCCGAGGCCAATGGGAGCATCGCACCCTGATCGCATGATCCGACGACGGGCACTGCGCTGGTTGAATGTCTGCATGACCTTCCGCACCACCCCGGCCCCGATCACACTCACCGGACGCCTCGTCGAGCTTCGTCCCCTGGACGCCTCGCATCACGACGGCCTCCTCGATGCTCTGAGCGAAGGCGAGCTGTGGAAGCAGGCGTGGTACACCTCGGTGCCGTCCCCCGACGGCCTCGCCGCCGAGATCGATCGTCGCCTCGGTCTGATCGAGAGCGGCGGGATGATCCCCTTCACGGCGTTCGACGCCTCGGGGCGCGTGCTCGGTCTCACCTCGTACTACGACCTCGAGGCCGACGTCCCCCGACTGCACATCGGCTACACCTGGAACCGCCAGTCGGCGCACGGAACCGGCACCAACGCCGAGTCGAAACTGCTCCTGCTCAGGCACGCGTTCGAACAGCTCGGCGTCTTCCGCGTGGGCCTGACCACTCAGTGGGTGAACTTCCAGTCCCGCGCCGCGATCGAACGCCTGGGAGCGAAGCAGGACGGCGTCATGCGGGCGATGAGCCGCTACCGCAACGGTGCGCTGCGAGACAGCGTGGAGTTCTCGATCATCGAACCGGAATGGCCCGCGGTGCAGGCCAACCTCGAGGCGAGGCTGGCCAGACGGGGCTGACTACTCGGTGGCGTTGCCCGACCAGTTGTCCTTGCGACGAGTGGCCGAACCGCCCGCACGCATCATGAACGCGAGCGACAGGCTGGTGACGAGGAGTCCGCCGACGAAGACGATCGCCTGGAAGTCCTCGAGCGACTGCGCGAGCCCCATGAGCCAGATGCCTCCGAGGAAGAGGATCATGAAGAAGATGAAGCTGAGGATCACGGGATCTCCTGTCGTAGCGGCCGTCACCCAGGATACCGCGTAGCGCAGACTCGCCGGCGACGGAACCCCCTGGGCCTCCGTGGCCGACGGTGGTTTCGTGCAGGGCATGAGCACACAACTGACTGCCCTCGCCATCTCCTGCACGCTCAAGCCCTCCCCCGCGGAATCGAGCACCGACCTCCTGGGGTCTCAGATCCTCGCGGCGCTCGCCGAGCACGGGGTCACCGGCGAGCTCGCGCGCGCGGTCGATCACGTCATCAGCCCCGGAGTCGAGGCCGATATGGGCGGCGACGACGAATGGCCCACTCTGCGGAAGAAGGTGCTCGACGCCGACATCCTCGTGCTCCTCACGCCCACCTGGATGGGACAGCACTCGAGCATCGCGCAGCGGGTTCTCGAGCGCCTCGACGCGGAGCTGAGCGAGACGGACGACGCGGGACGACCGATCCTCTTCGACAAGGTCGCCATCGCCGGCATCGTCGGCAACGAGGACGGCGCGCACCACATCGCCGCGATCCTGTTCCAGTCCCTGAACGACGTCGGGTACTCCGTGCCTGCGCAGGCCTCGGTCTACTGGAACGGGGAGGCGATGCACACCGTCGACTTCAAGGATCTCGACGAGACGCCGGAGAAGGTCGCGCAGGCGACGGCGACCGCCGCGCGCAACGCGGCTCACCTGGCCGGCGCTCTCAAGACACAGGGCTACCCGGCCGAGTAGCTCAGGACGCCGCCTTGCTCCCGTCGGCGATCTTCGCCTGCACGTAGTCGTCGATCACGAGCTCCCCTGTCGCATTGAGCGCGTGCATGATCTCCTCGACGCGCTGCTTCTGGATGACCTGCGGTTCAGGCGAGCTGAAGAGGAACTGCAGCGGGATCGCCGGGTGGATCCACACCGTGACGCGGCCCGGATCGCCGCCCTCGGGCGGAAGCCAGGTCATCATGAAGCTCTCCTGGCGGCGCAGCTTCGTGCCGACGATGACCTTCAGATGAGCGAGCGTCTCGTCATCGATGAGGATCGGCTCCGATGTGCCGTCATACCGCAGTCTTCCCATGAAAGAAACCGTACCCCGGCGTGCGCCTCATCGTGTACACGCATGCGCGATCAGACACGGCGGAACGTCACGACCTCATCACGGCGCGAGCGCTCGACGCTCAACCCCGCGAGTTCGAGCCGACGGAAGACCCGACGCGGCAGCGAAGGCAGCTCACTGGTACGGCCGGGCGGCGCCTCGGCGAGCCCGGTGATCAGTGAGAGGTCGATCCCCGCGCCCCGCACCTCGAGGCGGGCGTAATCCGAGCGGGTTCGCCAGACGAGGTGCTGCAGCTGGCGAAAGGGGATGCGGTGCGTCGCGGACCCGGCGCGGATGCGCAGCTCATCGTTGCCGAACACGACGCTGCACGACAGCGTCCGACGACGCAGCGCAGCCCTGAGCACCAGATAGACCGGGAGCCCGACGACGACACCCGCCAGGATGATCGTGAGACGGGCGCCGACGCGCATCACGGCATCGTCGAAGGAGATGAGCAGCAGCGTCCCTGCGACGCCGACGACCAGGACCACTCCGACGATGGCGAGCGTCAGTGTGCGCATACGCAGGTCGAGGGCGGAGAACTCCACGCCCGAGCCGTCGCCGCCCTCGTCGCGCTCCCACTCCGGTGCGGCGGGAGGTGGTCGTCTCTTCGCGTCACGACGCCCGATGAGAGCCGTGACGCGAGACAGGAGACCCAGCCAGATCCATCCGGCTGCGGGGCCCGCGGCGATCTGCAGCACGATGACGACCGCGCGCACCGGTTCGGGCAGGCCTCCCAGCAGGGCATCATCCGACTCGATCACGACGATCATCACGGCAGTCAGGCACACGGCGACACCGAGATGCACCGCGACACCGGTGCGCGCCGGCCGCATCTCCATCGTCGCGTTGACGAAGGAGAACGACACACTCCAGCCGCCGAGCAGCATCAGCAGGAACGGGAAGAAGCCGAGGTCGTCACCCACGATCGTCCACACCATCGCGGCGATCAGGAGCAGCAGTCCCCAGGCGAAAGGAGCGCGCACGAACCTGCGACCGATCTCCTGCCTGAGCCGCCTCTCCGAGGTCGTCTCGGGCGCTGTGTCGGTCATCGCAGCAATCCTAGGACGAGACCCGACGTCATCACGGGAGCAACGAGTCGCGCGCAGCAGTACCGTGGATCCATGACCGCTCCTGTTGATCCGACGCACACTCCCGCCTGGTCCGAGCTCGCCGCGCTGCGCGAGTCGATCACCGCCGATCTGCGGGGCTGGTTCGCCGCCGACGCCGACCGCGCAGAACGTCTCTCGTTCCCGCTCGCGGACCTCCATGTCGATCTGTCGAAGAACCTCGTCACCGACGAGGTGCTGGCCGCGCTTCTCCGCCTCGCCGAGCAGACGGGTGTCGCCGAGCGATACGCCGCGATGCTCGCCGGCGATCACCTCAACACCTCCGAAGACCGAGCGGTGCTGCACACGGCACTGCGCCGGCCGGCCGGAACCTCCCCCGCTCTCGTCGTCGACGGGCAGGACGTGGATGCCGATGTGCAGGCCGTGCTCGACGCGCTCAGCGCTTTCGCCACCCGGGTACGATCCGGCGAGTGGCTCGGCATCACCGGCAAGCGCGTCACCCACGTGGTCAACATCGGCATCGGCGGCTCCGACCTCGGACCGGTCATGGTCTACGAGGCGCTCAAGCCCTACGCGGATGCCGGCATCGAGGCGCGGTTCGTGTCGAACATCGACCCGACCGACCTCGCGCAGAAGACCTCGGACCTCGATCCCGAGACGACGCTCTTCATCGTCGCGTCGAAGACCTTCACCACCCTCGAGACGCTCACGAACGCCCGCCTGGCGCGCGATTGGCTGTGGGCCGGCCTCCAGGCCTCCGGTGCCATCTCCGACGACGACGACGCCCGCACCGACGCCGTGGCGCACCATTTCGTGGCGGTGTCGACCGCGCTCGACAAGGTCGCCGCGTTCGGCATCGATCCGGCCAATGCGTTCGGGTTCTGGGATTGGGTGGGCGGTCGCTACTCGGTCGACTCCGCGATCGGTCTGTCGCTCGCGATCGCTCTCGGTCCTGACGCGTTCCGCGAGCTGCTGGCCGGCTTCCACTCCGTCGACGAGCATGTGCGCACCACCCCGCTCGAGCGAAACGTCCCCGTGCTGATGGGTCTGCTCAACGTCTGGTACGTCAACTTCCACGGCGCCCAGTCGCACGCGGTGCTCCCCTACGCGCAGCAGCTGAGCCGGTTCCCGGCCTACCTGCAGCAGCTGACGATGGAGTCCAACGGCAAATCCGTGCGGTGGGACGGCACGCCCGTGACCACCGACACGGGCGAGGTGTTCTGGGGCGAGCCGGGCACCAACGGCCAGCACGCGTTCTACCAGCTCATCCATCAGGGCACGCGGCTGATCCCGGCGGACTTCATCGCCTTCGTCAACCCGGCGTACCCGCTGAGCGACGGCGGTCAGGACGTGCACGAGCTGTTCCTGGCGAACTTCCTCGCGCAGACCAAGGCCCTGGCCTTCGGCAAGACCGCCGAAGAAGTCGAGGCCGAGGGAACCACGGGAGCGCTCGTGGCCGCGCGCACCTTCCCCGGCAACCGCCCGACCACGTCGATCTTCGCGCCCGCTCTGACGCCGCGGGTCCTCGGTCAGCTCATCGCCCTCTACGAGCACATCACGTTCACCCAGGGCACGATCTGGGGCATCAACTCGTTCGACCAGTGGGGCGTCGAGCTCGGCAAGCAGCTCGCGATGCAGATCGCACCGGCGATCGGCGGCGACGAGTCGGCGATCGACGCGCAGGACGCATCGACGAAGGCGCTGCTCGCCTACTACCGCGAGAACCGGAAGTAAGCGAAGGCCGGCGAGACGCGATGGCGTCGACCTCGCCCGGCGACCCGCACATCCGTGCGCGTCGCCGGGTTCTGCTCATCGTCGCCGGGCTGGTGATCGTGGCGGGTCTCGTCACGCATCTCGCCGGTCGCGGTCCGATCGCCGACGCGACCGGCGATGCCCTCTACGCGGCGATGATCTACCTCGTCGTCGCCATCGTGTTCCCGCGCGCCGCCTTCTGGATCGCCGGAGCGACGGCCCTGGCCCTGTGCACGTTGATCGAGTGCTTCCAGCTCACCGGCCTGCCAGAGCTGTGGGCGCAGAATTTCTGGCCGGTGAGACTCATCCTCGGAGTCGGCTTCGACGTGCGCGACCTCGCCGCGTATGCGGTGGGTGCGTGTGCCGCGACTCTGTGCGACTTCGTCCTGGAGCGTCGCCGCCCGGCGCGCGCCTGAGAGACAGCGAAAGACCCCCGGAGCGGTGCTCCGGGGGTCTTGCTGTCGGTGGACCTAAGGGGATTCGAACCCCTGACCTCCTCGATGCGAACGAGGCGCGCTACCAACTGCGCCATAGGCCCTGACGTCTTCTACGCTATCACGCTCGAAGACTCTCTCGTGCCGCGCTGATCAGCCGGCTGCGCGCTTCGCGAGGAGGTCGCGCACGTGCGCCTCGATCTCGGCGTCGTCGACATATCCCATCTTCGCGAACGGAGAAGCTGCCGCCGGAGCGGCCGGGATCTGCACCGGTGTCGCCGGAGCAAGGCGCTCGGCCCACTCACGCAGCTCAGCGAGGCGAGCCGCGGTCCGGCGCTCCTCCTGGGCATCGAGCTCTGCCCGCGCGACCTGGGCACGAGAGCCTGCGACAGTCACCAACGGCTCGGGCAGCGGACGGGGAGTCCACGTCGCTCGACCCTGGTCGTGCAGTTCGGGTGTCACCCTCTGCACGGGCTGCTCGGCGACACGAACGGAACGTCGGGCAGCGCGCTCGGCGACCGACGACATGCGCTGCAGGGCATAGCCGGCCACGACGATCATGGCTCCGCCGACCCACAGCAGCGCCTGCGTCTGCACGGCGATCAGCTGCCACACGCCCAGCCCGGCGAGAACGACACCGAGAAGAAGAGTCGAGGTGGCGACGATGCGCACGCGGCGACGAGCGCGAGCCTGCCGGATGACAGGGTCTGCCCTCGTGGCCGCGAGCTCTTCCCGCAGAAGCATGAGCTCGGCGGCTTCCTTCTCGGACTGCAGGCGCTTCGCGAGCTTCTGCTGCGCGAGAGCCGTCCGCGCGTTGAGCTCGAGACGCACCTCGCCTGGCGTCTCGCTGGTCTCGGCGAGCACCCGAAGTGCCTGGTTCAGCCTGACGGCGTTGCGCTCAGCGGCGTCGTACTGGAAGCGTCCGCGCCACGACGGCAGCAGATAGAGCATCCACAGGAGCACAGCGACGAGGACTATCACTCCCCCGCTCAGCACTGGCCCGTCCATGTCGACAACGGTACGGGAACATCGATGGTCACGACGCTCAGTGGCAGCGTGTGTCGCGACGAGTTCCGAACTCAGCGGCGTGTCAGAGCGCGAAACGGTCGGACGGAGGGATCGTCGCGGCGTCGGGAGGCACCTCGCCGTTCAACCACCGAGCCAGCACACCCTGCGGCACATCCTCGCGCGTGAGGGCGAACGCGTAATGATCACGCCAGTCGCCGTCGATGTGGATGTACCGGCGACGCAGACCCTCGTAGCGGAACCCGAGCTTCTGCACGACCCTCAGGCTCGCGACGTTCTCGGGCCGGATGCAGATCTCCATCCGATGCAGTGCGTACTCGGTGAAGCACGCATCCGTCGCGAGCGCGACGGCCGTCGGCGTGATGCCCTTGCCCGCGAACCGCTCGCTCACCCAGTAGCCGATCGTCGCCGAGCACAGCGACCCCCTGGCGACTCCCCAGACGTTGAGCTGCCCGGCGATCTCGCCGTCGTACTCCATGACGAACGGGTAACCCGCGCCGTCTCGGTACTGCTGGAGCAGACGACGGATGCTGAGGCGCATGTCGAACGAGACCGAGCCGTACGGGACGGTGGCCTCCCACGGCTGCAACCAGGAGCGATTGCTCAACAGTTCGTGCTGCAGAGCCCTCGCGTCCCGAGAGCGCACGAGACGCAGCTCGATCGGACCGTGCCGCATCCCCGTAGCCTGATCCATCCGAGCGCCCACGACCCCGCGATGACGCCTAGAGGCGTTCCGCGAACTCCTTGAGCCACGGTCGCAGCTCGGGGCCGAGGTCGTCCCGGTCGGAGGCCAGCTGCACGATCGCCTTGATGTAGTCGACGCGGTCACCGGTGTCGTACCGGCGTCCGCGGAAGATCACGCCGACCACACCGGGGCCCTCGGGCCTGGTCGCCAGCACCTGCAGTGCGTCGGTCAGCTGGATCTCTCCGCCCTTGCCGGGTTCGGTGTGCTCGAGCACCTCGAAGATCGACGCGGGAAGAACATAGCGACCGATGATGGCGAGGTTCGACGGAGCGTCTTCGGCGGCCGGCTTCTCGACGAGATCGGTCACGCGCACGGCGTCCGATCCTTCGAGGTCCTCTACGGCCGCGGCGCCGTACATGTGGATGTTCGCAGGATCGACCTCCATGAGGGCGATCACCGCGGCGCCGGAGCGCTCGTGCTCTGCGATCATCTCGGTCAGCAGCTGGTCGCGCTCGTCGATGAGGTCGTCGCCGAGGAGAACCGCGAAGGAGCTGTCGCCGACGTGCGTGCGCGCACGCAGCACGGCATGACCGAGGCCCTTCGGCTCGCCCTGACGGACGAAGTGGATGTCAGCGAGATCACTCGAGTGGATGACCCTGGCCAGGCGTCCGGTGTCGCCCTTCTCCATCAGCTTCACCTCGAGCTCGGGAACCGAGTCGAAGTGGTTGGAGATCGCGTTCTTGTTGCGACCGATGATGACGAGGATGTCGTCGATCCCTGCGGAGGCGGCTTCTTCGACCACGTACTGGATGGCCGGCTTGTCGACGACCGGCAGCATCTCCTTCGGCATCGCCTTCGTCGCCGGCAGGAACCGTGTTCCCAGTCCTGCGGCGGGAATGACAGCCTTCATCTTCCGTATACCCATCCACACAGCCTAGCGGGCCTGCCGCCGTAGACTCGGAGGCATGCCCCACGACGTCGAGCACGAGAAGCGCGCGCTCCGCGCCGAGCTCCGCGAACGCCGCCAGCTGCTGAGCGACGCGCAGCGGGAGACCGCGGCCTCCGCCCTCACGCAGCGACTCGACCAGCTCGTCGAGTCGCTCGGCGCCCGGTCGATCTCGTGCTTCCTCTCAACCACGACCGAACCCGGCACGAGGGAGTTCGTCACGGCGGCCGTGCGCCGCGGCATCCGTGTCCTGCTTCCTGTGACCCGCGCAGACGGCCTGCTCGACTGGGCGGTGGCGACCGATGACGACGACGTCGCCGAGGGTCTGTTCGGTCTGCCCGAGCCGACAGGCGAGGTGCTCGGTCCGATCGCCGTGAACGACGTCGACCTGATGATCATCCCCGCCGCCGCGGTAGACCGCACAGGGATGCGCATGGGCTGGGGGCGCGGGTACTTCGACAAGACCATCGGATCGATGGAGAAGTGCCCTCCCGTCTACGCAGTCATCTATGATTCCGAGGTACTCGACTTCCTGCCGAGGGAGGTTCACGACCAGCCGGTCACCGGCGTCGTGACTCCCACGCAGACCCTCCACCTGTCGCCCACGCGACGCTGACCCGCGAGGATCGCCATGCCCACCTATGCCTATGCCTGCCGTTCGTGCGGCCACGCCTTCGACGCCGTGCAGAGCTTCTCCGACGACGCCCTCACCGTCTGCCCCGAGTGCGGCGGAGAGCTGCGCAAGCAGTACGGATCGATCGGCGTGACCTTCAACGGATCGGGTTTCTACCGCAACGACTCGCGCGCGGGGTCCGGCGCATCCGCGTCCGCACCGGCATCATCGAAGTCGGAGCCGGCGAAGAGCACCACTCCGGCACCCGCGTCGACCAGCACCTCTTCCTGACAACATCGACTCTTCGGAGGCATTCATGCTCAAAGGCTTCAAGGACTTCATCCTCCGCGGCAACGTCATCGACCTGGCCGTCGCCGTGGTCATCGGCACCGCGTTCACGGCGATCGTCACCGCCGTGGTCAACAGCATCATCACCCCGCTCGTCTCGCTGTTCTTCAAGGCCGACGCGACCGGCAACTTCGGGCCGCAGCTGCAGAGCATCTACGGCGACACGGTCACGTTCCCGATCGGCGACCTGATCTCGGCGGTCATCAGCTTCCTGTCGGTCGCCCTGGTGGTGTACTTCGTCTTCGTCCTGCCGATGAACACGTTCAAGGCGCACGTCGAGGCTCGCAAGGGCACGCCGGCCGAGCAGCCGGAGGAGGAGCCGGCCGCGGCCACCGAGGCCGAGCTCCTCGTCGAGATCCGCGACCTGCTCGCTCGGAACAGCACGCGCAGCTGACGCGCAGCCGTCCTACGACGAAGCGCACGGTCCTTGTCGGGCCGTGCGCTTCGTCGTATCCCCCGGAGAATCCCGAGGACAGGTGCTCAGTAGTGCGGAGGCACGTCCTGCATCATCCGATCGTCGTTCGGACCTTTCGGCCCCTTCGGGCGACTCGGCTCCTTCGCGACCCGCTCCGGATCCGCGTCGGTGCCGACGACGGGAGTCAGCCGGGCTCGTCTCGATCCGGCGACCCGAACGACCTTCTGCCGGGGCTCGTCAGGGTCGAGTTCGTCAGTCATTCTGCGGATCGGTGAGATCGATCGGCTGCGTGTCGTTGTCGGCGCGAGCCGCGGATGCCGAGATGCCCAGGACTCCGGCGATTCGCGCGGCTGCGGTGACCGGGTCGCTGTAGAGATCGAACGCATGCACGCGCACGTAGTGCCAGCCGAGCCGGCGCAGCACGTGCGGGCGCAGTCGGAGCGTCTCGCGCAGGGACTCCCCGCGCGACTCCGGGTCGGACTCGATCACGACCGCCTTGCCGTTGTGCTGGGCGACGAGCGGCAGCAGGCCGCGGTAGTCGACGTCGACGGCGGCACCGAGGCGGCGCAGCTCACGCGCGAGCGCGAGCGTCAGCGGATCGGCGAGATCTTCGAGACGGGCGTCCCGTGCGCGTGTGGCGAGGCCACCCAGGATCGACATCAGCGTGGCGGCGCCGAACTCCAGGCGTCCGTCGTCGAACGAGGAGGGCCGGATCGATGACACGATGACCATCGATCGCCGTGCGCGTGTCATGCCCACCGTGAGCAGCCGCTCGCCGTCCGGCGTCGAGAGGTCGCCGAAGTCGCTCAGCACTCGCCCGTGCTTGGTGAGGCCGTAGCCGAGCGAGAAGATCACGCGGTCGCGACTCTCGGCGACAGACTCTTCCAGCGTGAGCACTGCGAAGGGCTCCGCGGTGTCGCGGCCGACGAAGTCGGCAACGTCCGATCGTCCGGCGAAGGCGGAGGTGACCGCCGCGCGCACGCGCTCTGCGTGACGCCTGCTCGCCGTGACGACCATCAACGACTCGTCGGGTCGATGCACGGCATGCTCGACGACCAGCGTGACGACACGCGCGACTTCGGCCTCGGGGCTCTCCACCGCACCCGACACCGGGTCGGGCGCTCCCGTGCCGCCTTCGACGTAGTCCACCGTGAGGCTGCCGCGACCGAGGTATGAGCCTGCCCACGGCAGGGACACGATCTCGCCGCCGTAGAACGCGTCATTGATCAGCTCGGCGAGGTCTTCGCCGCCGGCGCGGTAACTGCGCGTGAGGGTCATCACCGGAAGCAGCTCGGAGAGCCGCTCGAACACCGAGACGGAGTCGAAGGGAAGCTCGTGCTCCCAGTCGGAGCCGGGGTCGACGGCGACATGGAACGCGGTCGGCAGCTGCGTGACCGGGTCGCCGAACGCCACGACCTGACGGGCGCGGCGGATCGCCGGGGCGGCCTCAGCGAGGTTGATCGCGGCCGCGTCGACGAGGAGGACGGTGTCGAACTCGACCGAGTCGGGGATCTGCGGCACGAGGTAGGGCGACGAGATCCAGACCGGCGCGAGCACGTCGACGAGAGTGGGCGCGGAGCTCACGATCTCGGCCGTCGTCGTCGCCGGCTGCTTCAGCGCGCGCCTCAGGTTCTGGGATTCCTGGGGCTCGTCGACTATCGCGATCTTCCACTGATTGGCGAGCTGCCATGCGAGCAGCGGTCCTGCCATCGCGGCGTGCGCCTCGTCGACGAGACGGAAGTCCCGCTCGAGCCGATCGACCACGGCGGTGTTCGCACCGAGAAGCGCGCGGTCCTCCTGCAGGGCACGCTCGAGCAGGGTCTGCCACCAGGCGAACTCCAGCTCGTCTCCCACGCGCGACTCGGCGACGTGGCGAACGGACAGCTCGGCGAGCAGCGGCTCGAGACCGAGTTCGGCCAGCCGATCGCGCAGCTGCGCGCGCTCCACGAGGTTGTCGAAGACATCGGATTTGGCTGCGAGTCCGGCGAGAGTGCGCACGAGACGGGCCACAGGGAGCGTCGCGAGAGGCTCCCTGCGTCCGAGCGCGACGTCCAGCTCTGCGAGCTCGGCGGTGACGCGCTGCCAGGAGGCGTAGACGTCGGCGAGGCCGAGCGGAACCTCGGGCGCGACGCCGGCGTCCACGAAGCGCTGCCACTGGGTGCGCTGCGCCTGGATGCGCAGCAGCGACTCGTGCATCTCGGTGACGTGCACGCCCGGGCGCACGTACTCCTTCGCGAGTCGACGCAGGCGGCGACGGTTGGCTCCCGACATCGCCGGGGCATCGCGACGAGAACCGTGAGCCTGGATCAGCTCGCCCAGCGGGCGCTCGAACACGGTGGGGCTGAACCGGTCGAGGGAATCGCGGATGCCCTGCAGGAGCCGCAGGTACTCACCGAGCTCGTCGATGGTCGAGAACGGACGCATGTGCGTCTGGGCGATGAGCGCATAGCCCCGCTCGAGCAGGGCAGGCACGCTCTCGGAGTGCAGGCGCGCCGCCAGCTGATGTGCGGACTTCGCAGCCTCCGTGCTCGAGAAGGTCACGCCGTACCAGGGCGAGTCATCCGGGCCGAAGCGGAACTCGCCCAGGCGCGCGGCGTGCGCGAGCGCGGCGGCCGCCGATGAGCGATCGTCGGCGAGACGCCGGAGGGTCTCGGCGCTGAGCCGGGCGGTGGTCGACGGCGGAGTGGGCAGCGAGGCGAGTCTCGTGAGGTGGCGCGTGGCGTCGAGCACCGAGGAGTTCGTCCCGGCGACCGGAGCAGTGAGCGCCTGCCGGTAGTCCCGCAGCACGGCGCGCAGACGGACCAGCGCGTCATCGACGTCGCTGACCTTCGGAGCGGTCGCCTTCTCGTTGCGGCCGATGGCACGCACGAGGTCGCGGCGCACACTGGCGGGCGACACGGCGAGACTGTCGAGACCGATGCCCGCGAGGCGGTGCCGCACGCCGTCGAGAGTCGAGCGCCGCGCCGAGACGACCAGCACGCGCTTCCCGGCGCGCACGAGTTCGCCGAGCGCGTTGATCACGGTCTGCGTGCCGCCGGTGCCGGGGAGGGTCGCGACGGTGAGCGAGTGGCCGGCCGCGATCTTGGCGAGAAGAGCCTCTTGCTCGGCATCCGCATCGAGCAGGAGATTGTCGGATGCAGGCGCCCGGTCGTCCGGTCCGGTGTGGTGAGGCTCGGGTCTGCGAGCGGAGACCTGCTCGCGGTCGCCGACGTGTCCGGCGAGGGCATTGAGCACGGCATGGTCGAGGCTGCCCGCATCGCGGGACATCGCGCCGCCGACGTCGGCGAAGGTCGAGACCACGAGCCTCGGCAGCACGGTGAACGTGTCGATCGACCGCGTCGTGGCGCGCAGGCTGTCGATCACCGGCTGGGGTTTGAAGATGCCGCCGTCGTACGCGAGGGCCGCGAGCGCGGCGGCGTCGATCGTGATGCCGAAGTGCTCGCGCGCGATCCGCACGAGCTCCGGGTTCACCTCGAACGCCCCCTGCAGTTTGAGCTCGAAGTCGGAGTGGTGGCGACGGATCGCCAGCGGTCGAAGGAGCACGGGTGCCGCGAACTCCGCGCCGCCGATACGCCATCCCGCGACGCCGACCGCGAGGTGCACGGCCTCGATGCCGCGGACGGTGCGCAGTTCGGTGTTCTTCGCGGTGATCCGCTCGGCGGCGAGCCTCGCGGTCCTCAGACCGACCTCGTCGCGATAGAGGTTCGACAGCAAGGTGGACTTGCCGGTGATGAACTGGGGAAGGCTGCCGGGGTGGGCCTTCGAGATGTCGATGCCGGACTCGACCGTGTCGCGGAAGTTGACGAGCGGTGATGAGCCGCCGAGGTCCGCGGCTTCCGCACGGAGACGGGTGCGCTCCGCCTCGGCGGCGTGCGCGATGCCGATGCCGGAGACCGGCTCGTGCAATTCACCGAGGGTCACTGCGGCATCGGTCGCCGCGTCATCCGCAGCCTTGCCTTCACGTCGCCACACACCTCACACACTAAGCGCGCCTCGCCCTGCAGCCGGTATCCCGGGCGGGTTTCACCGTATTTCCGCCCATCGATGACGAGCCCGAGCGTGTGCAGACCGCTTCTGCACGCCGGGTGCGAGTCGGCGAGGTCTCCCCCGGTCGCGCCCCCGACGATGCCCGCCTGCGGTCGCTGCGGTCAGTATGGAGGCATGACCTTCCGCTACGACTTCGCACCGACCCCGTTCGGAGACGCCCTCGCCGTGTTCTCCGAGGAGGGTCTCGTCCGATTCGACCTCTCGGAATCGGACGATCCCTCGGTCCCCTGGGTACTCGAGAACGTGTCCCACCAGCTTCAGGCCGTCCCCGAGCCCGACCCCGGGGCGGCCGACGAGGTCACCGAGCTCCTCGATGCGTACTTCGACGGCTCTCCTGTGCGCTTCGCGGATCATCTGACGTTCGACTGGCGCCTCGCCGACGGCTTCGCCCGCACCGCTCTGCAGACGATCAGCACGATCGAGTGGGGAGAGACGATGAGCTACGGCGAGATCGCGGCATTGGCAGGTCGCCCCGGCGCCGCGCGCGCCGTCGGCACCGCGTGCCGACTCACCCCCTTCTCCATCGTCGTCCCCGTTCACCGCGTGGTGCGATCGGACGGAACGGCGGGGCAGTACGGCGCGCATCCCGAGCGCAAGAGGTTCCTTCTCGATCTCGAGTCGCACCGCTGACCGCACACGACGTGGACCCCGACGAGTAGGCCGCCGGGGTCCACGTTCATCTCACAGCCGGATCAGTGATCCACGGCTTTCTCCGCCCCGAAGCCGGTCAGCGAGCGCACCTCCATCTCGGCGGCCAGGAGTGGCGACTCCTTGGTGCGGCTCGTGACGGTGCCGAGCCAGCCGAGGAAGAAGCCGAGCGGGATCGACACGATGCCCGGATTGTTCATCGGCCACAGGACGATGTCGATCCCGGGGATCATCGAGGTCGGAGAACCGGAGAACACCGGCGACAGGACGATGAGGATGATCGCCGCCGCGAGACCGCCGTACATGCTCCAGACTGCGCCCCGAGTGTTGAATCGTCTCCAGAAGAGCGAGTAGAGGATCGTCGGCAGGTTCGCCGAAGCGGCGACCGCGAAGGCGAGCGCCACGAGGAAGGCGATGTTCTGCCCCTGCGCGCCGATGCCGCCGACGATGGCGAGGATGCCGATCACGACCACCGTTCGCCGGGCGACACGCACCTCGCCGTCGGGGTCGGGCTCGACCGGGTTGCCCGCGGAATCCTTCCTGCCCTTCTGGATCACGTTCGCGTAGATGTCGTGTGCGAACGAGGCTGCTGCCGTGATCGTGAGCCCGGCGACCACGGCGAGGATTGTCGCGAACGCGACCGCCGAGATGAAGCCGAGCAGCACCGGTCCGCCCAGATACAGCGCGAGCAGCGGCGCGGCCGAGTTCGGCCCGCCGGGTGCCGCCGCGATCACGTCCGCTCCGACGAGCGCGCCCGCTCCGTACCCGAGCACCAGCGTCAGCAGATAGAAGCCGCCGATGAGCCAGATGGCCCACACCACCGAACGTCGAGCCTCTTTGGCCGTGGGCACGGTGTAGAACCGCATGAGCACATGCGGGAGGCCGGCGGTTCCGAGCACGAGTGCCATGCCGAGGGACACGAAGTCCCAGGGGTTCGCCCCGTACTGCAGACCCGGTCCGAGGATGGCATCTCCCTTGTCGGAGTTCTCCACCGCCGCCTCGAGCAGCGTGTTGAGGCTGAATCCGTTGATCGCCAGTACCCAGATCGTCATCGCGATGGCACCGCCGATGAGCAGGAACGCCTTGACGATCTGCACCCAGGTCGTGCCCTTCATGCCTCCGATGAGGACGTAGACGATCATCAGCAGACCGACCACGGCGATCACGATCGACTGCCCCAGTCGCCCGTCGATTCCGAGCAGAAGCGAGACCAGGCCGCCCGCGCCCGCCATCTGCGCGAGCAGGTAGAAGAAGCACACCGCAAGGGTCGTGATCGCAGCGGCCATGCGCACCGGACGCTGCTTCAGACGGAAGGACAGCACGTCGGCCATCGTGAACTTGCCGGTATTGCGCATGAGCTCTGCGACGAGAAGCAGGGCGACGAGCCAGGCGACGAGGAATCCGATCGAGTACAGGAATCCGTCGTAGCCGTTGATCGCGATCGCTCCGCAGATTCCGAGGAACGACGCAGCCGACAGATAGTCGCCGGCGATCGCGAAGCCGTTCTGCGGCCCTGTGAACGAGCGGCCGGCAGCATAGTAATCGGCCGCCGTCTTGTTGTTCTTGCTCGCGCGAATCACGATGAAAAGCGTCACCGCGACGAAAGCCAGGAAGATCGAGATGTTCAGGACGGGATTGCTCTCGGCCGTGACCGGCTGGGTGGCGGCGTGAATGATGTTCATGCTTCTCCCTGCGCCTTCTCGAGTTCTTCTCGGATCTCGGTGGCGATCGGATCGAGCCGCCGATTGGCGAATGCGACGTATCCCATCGTGATCGCGAAGGTGGTGACGAATTGTCCGAGACCCATGAGCAGACCGATGGTGATATCGCCCCACACCCGCTGCGACATGAAGTCGGTCGCGAATGCGGCGAGTAGGACGTAGACGAAGTACCAGATGAGGAAGAACGCCGCGAGCGGGAAGATGAACGATCGCTGCGTCTTCTTCAACTCGCGGAATCGTGGTGATTGCTCGACAGCGATGTAGTCGATCGCTCCCGGCGAATCAGCCGTCGGATGGTCTGTCATGGGGCCTCCTTGCCTCATGTGCTGCGGCTCGCTCCGGCTTCCCAGGCGAATGATAGGGTCGACGCTACGAAACGGGGAACAGCGCCGTCACCCCCGAAAGTAGGTAGTCGTGAGCACATCGACCGAGTTGGAATCAGAGACCGACCTCGTCGCCAGAGCAGTGCGCGAGCTCGCTCAGCGCACCCGGTTCCCGGTCGCCTTCGGAGGACTCATCGACGAGGGCGTCGTCAGCGTCACCAGCATCGTCGGAAACCGCACTCGCAGTCTCGACGGATTGCGCGTGAGACCCGAGCGCGGTCTCGGCGGGCGGGCGATGATGGAGCTGCGGCCTCGCATGACCAGCGACTACGGATCGTCGCAGCAGATCACCCACGACTACGACGTGTTCGTGCTCGGCGAGGGACTCCGGACGCTGCTCGCCCTGCCCATCGTCGTGGGCGGTCGCCCGCGCGGCGTCCTCTACGCAGGCGCGTGGGACAGGACCCCCGTCGGGGGCGTGACGACCGCACCTGCGATGCAGGTCGCCCAGTCGGTGGCCGAGGAGCTGCGCGTTCGCGACGAGGTGGAGCGACGACTGCGCGCGGTCGCACCGGCATCCGGATCCGTCGCGCCTCGTCATCGCGAAGAACTGCGCGAGAGCTTCGCGGAGCTTCGCAGCATCGCGGCGTCCGTCGACGACGCCGAACTGCGCGCACGGATCGCCCAGGTGGAGCAGCGTCTCGTGATGCTCGCGGAGGATGCGGCTCCGACGGGGACCGGACCGATCCCGACCGTCCATCTCTCCCGTCGGGAGACCGATGTGCTCGCCTGCGCGGCTCTGGGAGCGACCAACGCCGAGATCGCCGGCCAGCTCGGCCTGCGCGAAGGAACGGTCAAGGCGTACCTCGGCACCGCGATGTCGAAGCTCGACGCCTCCACCCGTCACGCCGCCGTGGCCAAGGCGCGTCGCGCCGGCCTGCTCCCCTGAGCCGACCGCACGTGCGGCGGCCGACGCAGCAGAGCTGCACAGGCCCTGCCCAGCGCGGACGGCTATCGTGGATACTGGTCGGTGAACCCCGGCCCCGGACGAGGCAGACCAGTACCCGGTGAGCGAAAAGACTGGTCCGAAAGGACCGTCATGTCGTGGATAGTGCTGATCATCTCCGGAGTTCTCGAGGCCGTGTGGGCGACTGCCCTGGGCAAATCCGAGGGACTCACGAAGCTGTGGCCGAGCATCATCTTCGTGGGCGGTCTGGCCCTCTCGATGATCGGACTCGCATTCGCGATGCGCGATATCGCGACCGGCACTGCGTATGCAGTGTGGGTCGGAATCGGCGTGACCCTCACCGTCATCTGGGCTATGGCGACGGGTGACAGCGAGGTCTCCTGGGCACGGATCCTGCTTCTTCTCGGACTCGTCGGATGCATCGTCGGCCTGAAATTGATCGACCCCGGTCACGAGTAATATTCCGGATCTCGTTTATCCGGAGTATTGTCATTTCCATGGCAAGAAGAATTGTGCACCAGTTGGTCGACGACATCGACGGAAGCGTCCTGGACGTCGGCGAAGGCGAGACCGTGCATTTCTCGCTGAACGGAACCTCCTACGAAATCGATCTGAATTCCGCGCACGCAGAAGAATTGCGCGCGGCATTCGAGCCCTATATCGCGGCAGGGCGTCGGGCCGGCTCCGCCGTGTCGGCGCGATCGGCCGCGCCCCGCAAGCGCGCCGGTCGTAACCCCGAGGTCGCCGCGATCAGGGCATGGGCGAACGACAACGGCTACACGCTCTCGGAGCGGGGTCGCATTCCTGCCCCGGTCGTCGAGGCGTACAACGCCGCGCACTGAATCACTCGGAGGTCGCGACTCCAGGCTGGGCCCACGGCTCATCCCGGAGCGTGATCTCCTGGGCCATGTCCGACAGGAATCGGATCACCACGTCACGCTCGTCCGCCGTGAGCCGCGCTGCCGAGTAGAAGCGCTTGGCCTGCTGACGACCCACCGTCTCCATCGCCGCCTGTCGCGTCTCCGGCGTGATGGTGATCGCAAGCGCACGCCGGTCGGTCGGATGCGGTGCGCGTCTGATGTGCCCGCCCTTCTCGAGGCGATCGAGCAGCTTCGTCGTCGACGCCGTCGATATCCCCAGATGCGTGGCGATGCCCCCGGGGGTCGCCGTCGCGCCGCGGTTCGCGCAGACGATCAGATAGTGCAGTGCGCGCATGTCCGTCTCGTTCAGACGCATGTAGCGCCGCGAGGCGAGTGAGAGCTTCTGCTCCGCGTCCCTGAGCTCGCCGAGCGCCCCCATGACGAGTGCGATCTGGCGCAGATCCTCAGGGGCGACCCCCGATCGGTCGATCAGCGCGCTCCGTGGATCCGCCGACTCGACGTCATAGATCGCCGTATGCGCGAGGCCGTCGGGCGAGACCCTGTCTTGCCGGGAGAGCACATCGGACGCGCCGCTTCCGCGGGGGGTGGCGTCGGGTCCGTCGTGCATGACATCATGCTACACACGATTGTTTCATGTTATGTTGATTATTAGCTAAGCTAGCGAAAATCGAGGAGGTTCCCCGTTGGATGAGGTCACCCTCCTCTCGCCGGACGGAGTAGCGATCGGCACCAGTGCGAAAGACACGGTGCATACCACAGATACACCGCTTCATCTGGCCTTCTCCTGCCACGTCTTCGACCGCGACGGTCGGCTGCTCGTGACGCGACGAGCACTCGCGAAGCGCACCTGGCCCGGGGTCTGGACGAACAGCTTCTGTGGTCACCCGCGACCCGGCGAGGAAATGACCGATGCGGTGCACCGTAGGGCTGAGGAAGAACTCGGACTCCGCCTGACAGACGTCTCCCTGGTGCTGCCGGAGTACCGCTACCGCGCCGTCGACGCGAGCGGGATAGTCGAGAACGAGATCTGCCCCGTCCACGTGGCGGTCGCCGACGGCCCCCTCTCCCCCGACCCCGATGAGGTCGCCGAGTGGGCATGGGTCGACCCGGCGGAGTTCGCCGATTCCGTCCTCGGCGCTCCCTTCGCCTTCAGCCCGTGGCTCGTCGAGCAGCTCCCCCAGCTCCGCGACCTCGGGGTGGTGTGACCATGACCGTCACCGTGACGCAGGCTGCCCCGCGAGAAGACCTGAGCACTCGAGTCGAAGAAGTGCTCCGCCAGCGCTTCGCACTGCACTGCGAGAACGCTGAAGCGTACGGAACCGAGTTCGCGGCGCTCTGGCGCGCGACCGCAGACCACGCCCTCGGCGGAAAGTTCGTGCGCCCGAAGCTGCTGCTCGACATCCACCGGGCGCTCGTTCCGTCCGCCGACGACAGCGCCACGATCGCCGCCGTGGACATCGCGGCGCACATCGAGCTCCTGCACTACGCCTTCCTGCTTCACGACGACGTCATCGACGGAGACCTGATCCGCCGCAAACGACCGAATCTGATCGGCCAGCTCGCGTCGGGTGCACCCGGCGCCTCCGAAGAGGGCTCGCTGCACTGGGCCAGATCCAGCGCGATCCTGATGGGCGACCTGCTGCTCTCGGCCGCGATCATGGGCTTCGCTCGGGCCGACGTGCCGGCGCACTCACGGGGGCGTCTGCTCGATCTCGTCGAGCAGACCATCCTCGAGACGGTGGCGGGCGAGCACACCGACGTCGCACTCAGCCACGGGATCATCGCATCGGATGTCGACACCGTCCTCACCATGAGCGTCTACAAGACGGCGACCTATTCGTTCTCGCTGCCGTTGAGAGCCGCGGCGCTCCTCGCCGATTCGTCCGCTTCTGCCGAAGCGACGCTGCAGTCCGTCGGCCGCCACCTCGGCCTCGCGTACCAGCTGCAGGACGACCTGCTCTGCGTCTTCGGCGACCACCGCGCACACGGCAAGGACGCCTTCTCTGATCTGCGGGAGGGCAAGGAGACGGCGATCATCGCCTTCGCCCGCTCGACGAGCGCCTGGGAGCGCATCGAGCCGCGATTCGGTGCCGCAGACCTCAGCCTGCAGGATGCCACGGGAATGCGCGATCTTCTGCGCGAATGCGGAGCCGAGCGATTCGTCGTCGGACTCATCGGAGATCAACTCGACGCGGTCTATGCACTGCTGTCCGAGGCGGAACTCGCCGGCGAGATCAGCTCGGATGCCGCGCGGTCCATCCTCGTCTCGGCTTCTCGCCTCGAAGGACGCCAGGCATGACCCCGACCCCTCATGATGCGGCGGGTGCGAGTCTGGGGCGATTCAACCGCGCCGCCGACACGGCATCCACCGAGGTCATCCGCACCTACTCCACGTCGTTCGGGCTGGCGACGCGACTGCTCGGCGCGAGACATCGCCAGCACGTGCGCAACATCTACGCCATGGTGCGCATCGCCGACGAGATCGTCGACGGGGTCGCCGCGCAGGCGGGACTGGACGAATCCGCGCAGACCGACGCACTCGCGTCATACGTGGCCGAGACGCACCGGGCCATGAGCGTCGGCTACAGCACCGACCTCGTGCTGCACGCCTTCGCGCGCACGGCGAGAGAGTGCGGGATCGGCGTGGACCTCACTCAGCCGTTCTTCGACTCGATGGCCGCCGACATCGCGACCGACGCCGACTTCACCGCCTACGACACGGCGGCGCACGAGCGCTACGTGTACGGCTCGGCCGAGGTGGTCGGGCTGATGTGCCTGCGGGTGTTCCTGCGAGACGACACACGCACGACCGGCGAGCTCGAGACCCTGACCCACGGCGCGCGTCAGCTCGGCGCCGCTTTCCAGAACGTCAACTTCCTGCGAGACCTCGCGGATGACACCGAGCGCCTGCAGCGTGGCTACCTCGGCGACGACGGCCGACTCACCGATGCCGACCGGGACGCCTGGGTTCGCACGATCACGGCGCAGCTCGACGATGCGGCACGCTCGATCCCCCTGCTCCCCAAGGACGCTCGTGCTGCCGTGCGCAGCGCCCACGCGCTGTTCGCGGCCCTGACGAGGCGCGTCTCGAAGACTCCGGCTTCCGACCTCTATCAGCGTCGGGTGCGCGTGCCCGACCCGATCAAGGCGCTGCTGGCCGCGCGATCTGTGCTCGTGACGACGATGGAGCGGAACCGATGAGTCGGATCGCGGTGATAGGCGCAGGAGTCGCAGGGCTCGCTGTCGCAGGGCTGCTCGCCCGCGACGGCCACGAAGTGACCGTCTACGAGAAGAACAGCCGAGTCGGCGGTCGCGCGGGCACCATCGAGCGCGACGGCTTCCGGTTCGACTCCGGGCCATCGTGGTACCTCATGCCCGAGGTGTTCGACCACTTCTTCGCGATGATGGGCACCTCGACGCAGGATCAGCTCGACCTGACACTCCTCGATCCCGGATACCGCGTCTTCCAGCCGCCGGGAGAGGACGGGCACCCCTCGCCCGCCGTCACGGTGCCCGCCGGGCGCGCGGCCGTGTCTCGTCTGTTCGAGTCGCGCGAGCCCGGATCGGCGCAGGCGCTGGACGCGTACCTCGACTCGGCGCACGATGCGCGCGTGATGGCCGAACGCTACTTCCTCTACAACCCGTTCACGCGGCTGCGCACGCTGATGACACCGGAGGTGCTGCGAGCCCTTCCTCGTCTCTTCACGCTTCTCGGCACACGCCTGCAGTCGTTCGCCTCTCGGCGCTTCCGCGATCCGGTGATCCGTCAGCTGCTCGGATACCCTGCGGTGTTCCTCGGCACCGACCCCCGCACCGCCCCGGCCATGTACCACCTCATGAGCGCTCTCGACCTCGACGAGGGCGTCAGCTATCCGCAGGGCGGGTTCTGGCGAGTGGTCGAGCGCATCGCGGAGCTGGCCGAGGCCGCGGGCGCCAGGATCGTTCTGGATGCCGATGTCACGGCGATCAGCACCGGCATCCGGGCGGGTGCGGCGACCGTGACGGGCGTCGAGTGGCGCGACTCCGACGGGATCGCGCACCGGGCAGACGCCGACATCGTCGTCTCCGGCGCCGACCTGCACCACACCGAGACGGCGCTGCTCCCCCCACACCTTCGCACCTACCCCGATTCCTGGTGGCAGCGGCGCACGAGCGGACCGGGCGCCGTGCTCGTGATGCTCGGCATCCGCGGCTCGCTCCCCGAGCTGCCGCACCACTCGCTGTTCTTCACCGAAGACTGGGATGCCAACTTCGACGCCATCTTCGGCGACCACCCCGAGATCCCCTCCCCCGCCTCGACGTATGTCTGTCGTCCGAGCGCCACGGACAGCACCGTCGCCCCCGAAGGCCACGAGAACCTCTTCGTGCTGGTGCCGATCCCCGCCGACACCGCGTTGGGCGCCGGGGGCTCCGACGGCGGCGGATCCGCGGCGATCGAGCGCGCTGCCGACGCCGCGATCGACCAGATCGCGACCTGGGCCGGCATCGACGACCTGCGCGAGCGCATCGTGGTGCGTGAGACGAAGGGCCCCGCAGACTTCCTCGAGGACTACAACTCGTGGCGCGGCGGGATGCTGGGGCCCGCGCACATCCTCTCCCAGAGCGCGATGTTCCGGGCTCAGAACGAGTCGCGCCAGGTGTCCGGACTGTACTACGCGGGCGCCACGACCGCACCGGGGGTCGGCGTGCCGATGTGCCTGATCAGCGCCGAGATCGTTCTGAAACGGATCCGTGGCGACCACTCGGGCGGACCGCTCGACGTCTCGACCGCCGCTGCGTCCACGGGCGGAGCAGCGTGATGGGCTTCGTCTATCCGGTGCTCCTGCTCGCCACTCTCGGATGCATGCTGCTGCTCGACCGGCGATTCCGACTCTTCTTCTGGCGCGACGCCGTCTCGGCGACCGTCGTCACGGCCGTCGGGCTCGCGTTCTTCCTCGTCTGGGATGTCGCGGGCATCACCGGGGGGATCTTCTTCCGTGGCGAGGCCGCCATCGCGTCAGGGATCGTCCTCGCACCCGAGCTCCCGATCGAGGAGCCGGTCTTCCTGCTCTTCCTCGTCGTGTGCACGATGGTCGTCTACACCGGTGCCGTCCGGATCCTGACAAGACGGAGCCGGCGCCCGAGCGAGGTCGGGCAGTGACCTACATCGAGCTCTCCGCGTGGTTCGTCGGCGCCGCCGTGGTGGGGGCCATCGCCCTCTCCGTGGCCTCCGGGCGGTATCGCGCCCACCTCGGTGCGATGGCTGTGACCGTCGTCGTGCTCTTCCTCCTCACTGCCGTGTTCGACACGGTGATGATCGCGACGGGCCTGTTCCACTACTCGGCCGACCATCTGCTCGGCGTGCACATCGGACTCGCGCCTCTCGAGGACTTCGCCTATCCGCTCGCCGGGGCGGTGCTGCTGCCGACTCTGTGGGCGGCGATGCGGACCCGTCGACGCCGTCGCGCCGGCATCCGAGCCACCGAGGCGGATCCCTCGTGACGTCCTCGACCCGCGGATCCGTCGGTCGCGACGCCGCACAGATCGTCCTGTCCTCCCGTCCGATCAGCTGGATCAACACGGCCTTCCCCTTCGCAGCCGCATACCTCCTCAGCACGCGCGAGATCGACCTCACGCTGATCATCGGAACCCTGTACTTCCTCGTGCCCTACAACCTGGCGATGTACGGCATCAACGACGTGTTCGACTACGCGTCCGACCTCGCCAACCCGCGCAAGGGCGGGATCGAGGGAGCGCTGCTCTCCCCCCGCATCCACCGGGCCACGTTGTGGGCGGCGGTCGTGACGAACGTCCCGTTCCTGGTCTTCCTCGTCCTCGTCGGAAACCCCACGTCGTGGTTCTGGCTGGCGATCAGCGTCTTCGCCGTGATCGCCTATTCCGCGCCGAAGCTCCGGTTCAAGGAGCGTCCGTTCCTCGATTCGACGACCTCGAGCCTGCATTTCGTGACCCCTGCGATCGTGGGTCTCGCTCTGGCCGAAGCCGCTTTCTCGCCCACGGCGGTCATCGTCCTCGTCGCATTCTTCCTGTGGGGCATGGCCGCACACGCCTTCGGGGCTGTGCAGGACATCGCGCCCGACCGCGAAGGGGGCATCGGCTCGATCGCGACCGTGATCGGAGCCCGTGCGACAGTGCGACTGTCGATCGCGCTCTGGGCGCTCGCCGGCATCGCGATGCTGTTCACGACATGGCCCGGTCCGCTGGGCGCCGCGCTCGCGCTGCCGTACATCGTGAACGCCGCACCCTGGTGGAACGTCACCGACGAGACCTCCGCCGGCACCAATCGCGCCTGGCGGCGTTTCATCTTCCTGAACTACTTCGCCGGGTTCCTTGCGACGATGATCCTCATCCTCGCCTGGGTCTCCTGACGCCCACCACCGCTGATCCCCACCCCTGCACCTTCCGAGAGGAACCTGATGTCCAGCCCTGAGCACGCGCCCGTCCCACCCACCCGAGTGCGCACCCGGCGACACTCCTGGGCGCGCGTCCTGATCCCCGTCGCCCTCATCCTGGTGTGGCTGGTCGGGGCGGGTCTCGGCGGTCCGCTGTTCGGCAAGGTCGACGAGGTCTCGTCGAACGATCAGACGAGCTACCTGCCCGAATCGGCTGATGCGACTCAGGTGCAGAAGCTGCTAGGTGAGTTCAACGACAGCGACGCCATCCCGGCGATCGCCGTCTTCGTCGCCGATGACGAGCTGTCGGAGTCGGACATCCAGACCATCTCGGATGCCGTGGCCGACGCGCCGTCCGTCGAGGGAGTGAGCGAGGACGTCTCCCCCGCTCTGACCTCGGAGGACGGCAAGGCCGTGCAGGCGTTCATCCCCATCGAGGGTGACGCGGAGCTCGCCGATGCGATCGACGCACTCGGTGCACAGCTGCGGGACGCCGCGCCCGACGGCGTCACGGTCTACATCACCGGGCCCGCAGGGTTCAGTGCCGATCTCGTGGCCGGGTTCGCCGGCATCGACGGACTGCTGCTGGGCGTCGCCCTTCTCGCGGTGCTCGTCATCCTGGTGCTCGTCTACCGCTCGTTCCTGCTGCCCATCGTCGTGCTCTCGACGAGCCTGTTCGCGCTCTGCGTGGCACTGCTCGTCGTCTGGTGGCTGGCCAAGTTCGAGGTGCTGCTGCTCAGCGGCCAGACCCAGGGCATCCTGTTCATCCTGGTCATCGGAGCGGCCACCGACTACGCCCTCCTGTTCGTGGCTCGGTTCCGTGAAGAACTCCGCGTCGCTCACGACAAGGGAACAGCCGTTCTCGCGGCGTGGAAGGGGTCGTTCGAGCCGATCGTCGCCTCGGGCGGCACCGTCATCGCCGGTCTTCTGTGCCTGCTGCTCAGCGACCTCAAGTCCAACAGCACGCTCGGGCCCGTGGCCGCGATCGGAATCGTGTTCGCGATGCTCGCGGCGCTCACGCTTCTTCCCGCGCTGCTGCTGCTCTTCGGCCGCGCGGTGTTCTGGCCACGGCGCCCGAAGTTCGAGCCCGAGGTCGTCGCCGAAGAGCACGGCATGCGCAAGACGGGGGTCTGGGCTCGGCTCGCGCACCTGATCACCAAGCGTCCGCGCGTCATCTGGATCGTCACCACCCTCGTGCTGCTCGCCGGCGCCTCCGGTGTGCTGCAGCTCAACGCCGCAGGCGTGCCGCAGTCCGACCTCGTGCTCGGCGCCTCCGAAGCACGCGACGGACAGGTCGCGCTCGGCGAGCACTTCCCCGGCGGTTCCGGCAGCCCCGTGTATGTGGTCGTCGCAGAGGACAGGCTGCAGGATGCCGCCGACGTGCTGCTCGCCGACGACGGCGTCGACGGCGTCTCGGTGACGGCTGCCGATTCTCCGAGCGGGACGGCGACGGTCACCGAAGACGGACTCGTCGCTGTCGGGCCGCCGGGAACCCCCGTCCCCGAGCCCACGGTCGTCGACGGCGAGGTCCTGCTCCAGGGCACCCTGACCGACGCGGCCGACTCGGATGCGGCTGCCGCCACGGTGCGGGATCTGCGCGGCGAGCTGAACGAGATCGATGCGCTGGTGGGAGGAGTGACCGCGACCGCGATCGACACCAACGATGCCTCGATCCACGATCGCAACCTGATCATCCCGGTCGTCCTCGTGGTGATCATGCTCATCCTCATGCTGCTGCTGCGGTCGATCCTCGCACCGGTGCTTCTGATCATCACCACCGTGCTGTCGTTCGGCACGGCCATGGGCGTCTCTGCGCTGATGTTTAACGGCGTGTTCGACTTCCCCGGCGCCGACCCCGCCGTGCCGCTGTACGGGTTCGTCTTCCTGGTCGCGCTCGGCATCGACTACAACATCTTCCTGATGACGAGAGTGCGCGAGGAGTCCCTCGAGCACGGCACGCGCGAGGGAGTCCTTCGCGGGCTCTCGATCACCGGAGGCGTGATCACCTCCGCCGGTCTCGTGCTCGCTGCGACCTTCGCCGCCCTGTCGGTGATCCCGATCCTGTTCCTGGCACAGCTCGCGTTCATCGTCGCGTTCGGCGTGCTGCTCGACACGTTCGTGGTGCGCTCGCTGCTCGTGCCTGCTCTCGCCTACGACCTGGGCCGGGTGATCTGGTGGCCGTCGAAGCTGTGGCGGAGCGGTCGTGACTGATCGCGCCGGCTCTGGCTCAGGAGAGAGCGCGCGCGAGGTCAGCGAGGTGACTGCGGCTCTCGAAAGCCGCCGCGACTGAATCCCGCGCCGCGATCGCGTCGGCGAGTCGTGCGTGGCGGTCGTCATCGTCGTGGCCGCCGTCATCCACGCGCAGCCGGAGCATCTCGACCATCGCCTGACGCAGCCGCGGCGTGAATCCGTCGAACAGCTCCAGGAGGATCGGGTTGTGGGCGGCCGCGACGATGGTGCGGTGGAACGCGGTGTCCGCATCGACGTGGGCCTCCACCCCGGGCGGGTGTGCTCTCCGTCCGTCGAGAGCTCGCCGGATGAGCCGCAGATCCGATGCCGTTCGGCGCTCGGCGGCCAGAGCGGACGCCTCCGTCTCGATCGCCGTGCGCGCTTCGATGACCGCGATGATGTCAGCACGGCGGAGCACCGCATCCCAGTCCTCCGGCGCTTCGAGTGCGGTGACGAAAACCCCTGACCCCTGACGAGTCGCGAGCACGCCGCGACCGGCCAGCTGGCGGATGGCCTCACGGACCGTCGATCGTCCGACCCCGAGCTGAGTGGCCAGCGTCGTCTCCCCAGGGAGTTTGTGCCCCAGCTGCCACTCACCGGCGCCGATGCGCCCCAACAGGATGTCGGCCGCCTGATCGGCGAGCGGAGTGCGGTGGATCTGCGCCATGCAGATCATCCTAACTTGTCAACTTGTCTGAGGAGTTGGTACGGTGAAGCCGTGACCCGCGATCTCCTCCTTCTTCTCCGCCACGACGGGACGTAGCCGACCGGCTCCCCGTCGTGGAGCAGTCAGCGCCGCCGGTCCCCTCCTCTCGACGCCGCCCACAGGAGCACTCGTGTCCACGTCATTCCCCACCATCGCCACACCCGTCGGCCCGGTTCCCGAGGCATCGCCGTCGTGGAATCGTCAGCGGGCATCCCAGATGCCTTCGCATCGCTACGCCTCCGTGTTCGACCGCGTCACTGTCCCGCTCACGGACCGCGCGTGGCCGTCGCGAGTGCTGACCGCTGCCCCGCTGTGGGTTCCCGTCGATCTGCGAGACGGCAATCAAGCGCTCGCTGAGCCGATGGACCCGCAGCGCAAACGTCGATTCTTCGAACTGCTGGTCGCGATGGGCTACAAGGAGATCGAGGTCGGGTACCCGTCGGCGTCGCAGACCGACTACGACTTCGTCAGGCTGCTGGCCTCGTCGGATCTCGCCCCGGACGATGTCACGATCGTCGTCTTCACGGCGGCCCGCCGAGACCTGATCGAGCGGACCATCGACTCGGTCCGTGGAGTGCGAAATCCCGTCGTCATCCACGTGTACACGGCGACCGCTCCCACGTGGCGCGATGTCGTGCTCGGACGCGGCCGCGCGGAACTCGCAGACCTGATCCTGAGCGCAGGGAAGGACGTGCTCGAACTGACGGGAGATCGTCCTGACATCCGGCTCCAGTTCTCGCCCGAGGTCTTCAACCTGACCGAACCGGACTACGTGCTCGACGTCTGCGATGCCATGACCGCACTCTGGGATGCCACCCCGGAGCGTCCCGTCATCCTCAACCTGCCCGCGACCGTCGAGGTCGCGACGCCGAATGTCTACGCCGACCAGATCGAGTACATGCACCGGAATCTGGCCCGGCGAGACGGAGTGATCCTGTCGGTCCATCCGCACAACGACCGCGGCACCGGTGTCGCCTGCGCCGAGCTCGCCGTGCTCGCGGGCGCGCAGCGCGTCGAGGGATGCGTGTTCGGCAACGGCGAGCGCACCGGCAACGTCGACATCGCGACTCTCGCGCTCAACCTGCACGCGCAGGGCATCGATCCGATGATCGACTTCTCAGACATCGACGAGATCCGTCGCACCGTCGAGTACTGCAACGGCATCGAGGTGCACCCCCGTCACCCCTACGTCGGCGATCTCGTGCACACCGCCTTCAGCGGCACACACCAGGATGCGATCCGCAAAGGGCTCGCGGAGCACCGCACCCGCGCCGAAGAAGCGGGTTCCTCTCCCCGGGACGAGAAGTGGCTCGTTCCCTATCTGCCGATCGATCCCGCAGACCTCGGCCGGAGCTACGACGCCGTCATCAGAGTGAACTCCCAATCAGGGAAGGGCGGCATCGCCTACCTGCTCGAGACCGAGTTCGGAGTGGAGCTCCCGCGACGCCTGCAGATCGATTTCGCCCGCACGGTGCAGACGCACGCCGATGCAGTCGGAGACGAGGTGTCCCCCGCGGACCTCTGGGCGCTTTTCGAGCGCACGTACCTCTCGTCGCCGGTGGAGGAGCGACTCGCACTCGATCACTATCGGATGGATGGTTCGCGGCTGACGATCACCCTGAGGGAAGGCGACGACCTGCACGTGCACACGACGACCGACGAAGGCCCGGTCGCAGGACTGGTCTCCGCGCTCGCACACGCAGGGATCACTCTCGAGATCCTCGCGCTCCATCAGACGAGCATCGGCGAAGGGAGCAGCGCGGATGCTCTCACTCTGCTCGAGTACCGCAATTCCCGCGGCACGACGTGGACGGCGGGGCGAGCAGACTCGGTGCTCGACGCGAGCTTCGAGGCGGTCATGCGCGCGGCATCGAGCAGCCCGACTGAGGTGTGCCCTCGACTGGATTCGAACCAGCGACCTGCCCTTTAGGAGAGGGCTGCTCTATCCTGCTGAGCTACGGGGGCGAGGATTCCATTCTAGAGGCACCCTCGCCCCCGCCATCCGCTCACGCCGCCAGCGCGAGGTACGGCTCCCATCTCGGGTCGCTCCGTTCAGTGCCCCGCACGGTCCACGCGGTGCCGTGAGGAGGGCGCGGCGCGAAGCGCAGCTCCCAGCGCATCTCCTGCGGAGTGCGGTCGCTCTTGGTGTTGTTGCAGCGCAGACAGCAGGCGACCAGGTTCTCCCACGAGTCGGCTCCACCCCGCGAGCGCGGCATCACGTGGTCGATGGTCGACGCCGCCTTGCCGCAGTAGCCGCACCGGTGGTTGTCGCGGCGCAGGACTCCGCGCCTGGTCACCGGCACCCGCCTGCTGGAGGGAATGCGCACGTAACGCGAGAGGACGATGACGGCAGGGCGGTCGTAGACGCCGTGACTGCCCCAGACGGGGTCGTCCTCGACACGTTCGATGACCGTCGCCTTGTCATTCATGACCAGGACCAGGGCTCTCTTGAACGACACGATCGCGAGCGGTTCGTATCCTGCGTTCAGTACAAGTGTGCGCATCGTCATCCTCTCGATCCGCCGGGACGGCTTCCCGGCACTCTCGACTCACACGAAGCCGCACGGAGCGGAGGCGTTCGCAGGGATGAAAAAAGGCGCTGTCTACAGACAGCGCCTCATACGCACGGCAACGCCGTGGTGTCCCTGCGGACGATGCCGAAGGACGTGACGACCGAGGGCATCCATGGTTCGGATGCTCGATATTCGCTCCATCAGCTTCTCCCGCCTGTGCGACAACGGGTTCAGGCTAACCCATCGGGAGGACCCGAAGGCGAAACTGCGGGTGAACTCGCGGAGGCGTGTCCGCGAGGATGCGAGGAAGGTGGCGCGCGATCAGCCCGCGTTGGCACCGAGCCAGGCGATCGGCTCCATGAGCCCGCCGTTGACCCAGACCTCGAAGTGCAGGTGGTTGGCCGTCGAACGCCCGGTGCTGCCGACGAAGCCGATCAGCTGGCCTGCGGCGACGGTCTGGCCGGCCTGGACCTGGCGCGAGCCGTAGATCATGTGGCCGTAGGTGGTCTGCACACGCTGACCGCCGACGACGCTGTCGAGCATGACTGCGACGCCGTATCCGCCGACGCTCTCTGCCGAGGCACGCACCACGCCCGCGGCGGCTGCATAGATCGGGGTTCCAGCCGGGGCCAGCATGTCGGCGCCCTGGTGGGCACCGCCGACCGTGCGGCTGACGTTGTAGGACCCCTGCGGAAGCGGGTACCGCACCTCGCCGGAGCCGGGCGACACCAGAGCGTAGCGACCGGTGTCGATCTTGGTGCCCGACGTCGAGGCGATCGAGGCGGCGGCAGCGGCCGCGCGAGCCGCAGCGGCCTCTTCCGCCTTCTTCTTCTCGATCTCGCCCGGAGTCGTCGCGGTGAACGTGCCGCGGCTGAGCGGGGCGGCTGTGGCGTCCGAGGCGACGACCAGGGACTGGGCGTCGACGGCAGCCATCTGCTGGAGCGTCGTCGCCTCCTCGGCCGGCTTCGTCGCGGCGTAGGCGGGAAGAGCGACAGCGGCGACGAGAGCACCGACGGCCCCGAAGATGGCGATCGAACGCAAGGGCTTGACGACCTTGCGGGCGTCGACCCTGCTGCGTGAGCTGCGGGCGACTGTTCGATCTTCAGTTGTCTTCACGGGCGATTCGATGTCTTTGGCCAAAACTTGATCCTCCAGCGCCTGCGCGCTCGGGTAGCGCTGGCTCGTCGGCACTCTGCTCTCGTGGCACGAATGTATCTCGGGTACGTTGTGCGGTCTGACCGAGAGGTCGACGAGCCTGGAAGGCGAGTCCTCTCGGGTGTCATCAGCGGGCTTCTTCGACGACTTGTCCGAGGTTACCGGAAGATAACGATCCTGTCACCCCACGAACCTGGCAATCCTCGGAGAGGCGGAATCACGCGGATCTCGGGGCGATCGGCCTCGAGGATCAGGCGGGTTCGCCGACCAGGAAGATATGCGAGGCGAGCTCGACCGGGAGTTCCAGGCCGTCTTCCTTGCCCTCCATCTGGATGAGGACGTACCCCTCGTTGAAGCGATAGTCGCCCTTCGCGCCCGGAACGACACCCGCGTCGCGAAGCTGCTCGAGCAGTTCGGGGTCGACCTGAGCGGGCTCGGCGAGACGGCGCACGGTGCCGTCGATGGGAGCGCCTGCGGCGTTCAGCTTCTGCACCAGCCCGATGACACCCTCGTCGAAGGTGCGCGCCGGGGTGTCTCCCAGCTGGTCGAGCCCGGGGATCGGGTTGCCGTACGGAGACTCGGTCGGGTGCCCCAGCAGCTCGACGAGTCGACGCTCGACCTGCTCGCTCATGACGTGCTCCCAGCGGCAGGCCTCTTCATGCACATACGCCCAGTCGAGACCGATCACGTCCGACAGCAGCCGCTCGGCCAGCCGGTGCTTGCGCATGACGTTGACAGCCTTGCGGCGACCAGCGTCCGTCAGTTCGAGGGTGCGGTCCTCGGACACGACGACGAGACCGTCGCGCTCCATGCGTCCCACCGTCTGGGAGACCGTCGGCCCCGAGTGGCCGAGACGCTCCGAGATTCGCGCACGCAGCGGCACGATGTTCTCCTCCTCGAGTTCGAGGATGGTGCGGAGGTACATCTCCGTGGTGTCGATCAAGTCCGTCATGTGGGCCTCCGGGTCTTCTTAGGCAAGCCTACATTCCCGCACGGACATCAGGGCGTCATGAGGTGAGGGCGCCCGTGGCTCACGCCGTAGAATCGACGCATGGCGATCGAGATTCCCCGTGACCTCCTGCCCGCTGACGGCCGCTTCGGCTGCGGTCCCTCGAAGGTGCGCACCGAGCAGCTCGATGCGCTGCTCGCCGCGGCGCCGACCCTGCTCGGCACCTCGCACCGTCAGGCGCCGGTCAAGAACCTGGTCGGCAGCGTCCGCGAGCAGCTGGCTGCACTGTTCCGCCTTCCCGAGGGATACGAGATCATCGTCGGCAACGGCGGTTCGACGGCGTTCTGGGATGCCGCGGCCTTCGGCCTGATCGAGCGCCGTAGTCAGAACCTCGTATTCGGCGAGTTCGGCGGCAAGTTCGCCGCCGCTGCAGCAGCTCCGTGGCTCGAGGCGCCCGATGTGCGCAAGTCCGAGCCGGGTTCGCGCTCGGCCGCAGAGGTCGTCGAGGGGGTCGACGTCTACGCCTGGCCCCACAACGAGACGTCCACAGGTGTCGCTGCCCCCATCGAACGCGTGACGGCCGACGGCGCTCTGACCGTCATCGATGCGACCAGCGCTGCCGGCGGCATCGACTTCGACTCCGCCCAGGCGGACGTCTACTACTTCGCGCCTCAGAAGAACCTCGGCTCGGATGGAGGCCTCTGGTTCGCCGCCGTGTCCCCCGCCGCGGTCGACCGCATCGAGCGCATCGCGGCCTCCGATCGATACATCCCGGAGTTCCTCAGCCTGAAGAACGCCGTCGACAATTCGCGACTCAACCAGACTCTGAACACGCCGGCGCTGACCACCCTGCACCTGCTCGACAGCCAGCTGAGCTGGATCCTGTCGAACGGCGGCCTGTCGTGGGCCGGCGCCCGCACTGCGGAATCCTCTGGGATCCTGTACGACTGGGCATCGGCGTCCCGCGTGGCGACACCGTTCGTCACGGATGCGGCTCACCGCTCACCCGTCGTCGTGACCATCGACTTCGACGCCGGCGTCGACGCGGCGGCCGTCGCGAAGACCCTCCGAGCCAACGGCATCGTCGACACCGAGCCCTACCGCAAGCTCGGCCGCAATCAGCTGCGGGTCGCGACCTTCGTGTCGATCGAACCGGACGACGTCCGCCAGCTCACTCGCGCTCTGGACTACGTGCTCGAGCAGCAGGGCGCCTGACGCCGGGCATCGACGAGAAAAGGGGCCGCGTTCACACGCGGCCCCTTTTCTGATCCGTCCCCGAGGACGGTCACTCCTCGTCGTCGGAGTCCTCGTCCGAGTCGTCGTCGTCGTCCGAGTCGTCGTCCTCGTCGTCCGAGTCGTCGTCCTCGTCGTCCGAGTCGTCGTCCTCGTCGTCGTCGTCGTCGTCCGCAGCGGAGTCATCGAGTTCGTCGATGTCGACTCCGTCGAGATCGCCCGCATGCAGCACGCGCGGCTCGGCGGCGAGCTCGTCGTCATCGAGGTCGTCGTCGTCTTCGTCATCGTCGTCGTCGTCATCGTCGTCGTCGTCATCGTCGTCGATGTCTTCGTCGTCGATGTCATCGACATCTTCGTCGGACTCGGCGTCGATCGTGGCCGCATCCGCACCGTCCGCAGCGGCCGCGGCTGCCTGCTCCGCGAGTTCCACCTGGTGCGCGCGATACTCGGCCAGGCGCTCGGCCCACGGCACCCATTCGGGCGCGAGCAGAGCTCCGTCACCCGGCAGCAGCTCGAGCTCGAGCACCGTCGGCTCCGCATCGTCGACGCGCGCGACCGTGACGGTCCAGAACCAGCCTGGATAGCCGGGAAGTCGGTTCTCGAAGCGCAGAGACACCGAGCCACCTTCCTCCGGGATGTAATCGGCGGCGGGTCCGACGGTCGACGGCGGGGTGATCTCGTGCAGCGCGGCGAGCGCGAGATCGTGAGCGTCGATCAGACGCTGGTCCACCTCAGGCTTCGAGGTCATCGGCTACCTTGCGCAGAACTGCCGCGATCTTGCGGCCTTGAGCCGACGAGGGATACCGGCCGCGTCGCAGATCGCCGCCCATCCCGTCGAGGAGCTTCACGAGATCCTCGACGATGATCGCCATGTCATCTGCGGGCTTGCGCTTCGCCTTCGCGAGGCTCGGCGGGGCTTCGAGCACCCGGACGGACAGCGCCTGGAGGCCGCGCTTGCCGTCGGCGACACCGAACTCCACACGTGCGCCCGCCTTGACGGCCGCGCCCGCGGGCATGGCAGAAGCGTGCAGGAAGACGTCTTGGCCGTCATCGCTGGCGATGAAGCCGAAACCCTTGTCTTCGTCGTAGAACCTGACCTTGCCGGTGGGCATGGGAGAAACCTCGCTGAGTCGGTGTGGAGCTGGATCGGACGCACGTGTGCGACCACCCCCAGCCTACCGGTCGCGGGGCAGGGAATCCGTAGGTCACGATGCGGAACCGTCAGACCCCGCAACGACTAGGCTGAGACGGATGAGCACCAAGAGTCCCGAACCTGAGGTTCCCGTTCGCCGCATCGATCGCATCCTGGCGTTCACGGCACTCGGACTCGCCGCGGCGTCCATCATCTGCTTCTTCGCCATCATCATCGGCACCGCAGTCGGCATGCAGCAGGAGGACTTCGGCGCCGGAGCCTGGCCGTTCATCGCGGCGATCCCGTACTGGGGGCTTCCGGCCGCGTTCGTCATGATCATCGTGCTCCTCGCCATGAGCTTCATCCGCAAGGGGCGCGCGGCATCGCGGCCCTGAGGTATCCGGCATGAGCACGCACGCCCGACCGCTGGCCGAATGGCTCTCTGCGGCGAGCGACGAGCAGCTCACCTCCCTGTTCTCGGCACGACGCGTGCGCACCGATGCCAGCTGGCAGGATTTCTTCGACGCCGCCGAGGCTCTCCTCGATCCGGCGTCGATCGCGCGGGTCCTGCCCACGCTGACGCATGGCGAGGCCGCTGCGCTCCTCGCGGCCGCGACCGCCCCGACCACAGCCCCGGCCGCTTCCGGGCATCGCGGGACGCTCGAGGGCCTCGCCCTGCTGCGCCCCGACGGCACGCCCTTCCCGCCGGTCGTCTCCGCCATCGCAGATCGCCCCGAGCCGACTCCGCTCAGCGTCTCGGCGCCGACGCCCGCGACCGATTCCGAGACCGCTCATGCGGCCGAACGGGCCTTCACCACGGTCTCCGCGCTCGCCGATCTGCTGCTCCTCGCGCGGGAGAAGCCCTTCACGCTGCTCGCCGGCGGCAACGTCAGTGCGGGAGAGAAGCGGCAGCTCAGCGAATCGGGCGTCTCCGCCGAGTCGATCGACGCTCTGATCGCCAGCGCGATCGACTCGGGCCTCGTCGCACCCGACGCTCGCAGGCTGCGCACCACGCCGCGGACCGAGGAGTGGCTGCGATCCTCTGTGGCCGATCGGTGGAGCGCGCTCGTGGAGGGATTCCGCGACGCCCTGCCCCGCGGGGTGCGCGCGTCGGACGGCGGGTGGCTTCCCATGACGACCTGGGCGCAAGCGCACCCGTGGGACCCTTCCTGGGCCGATCGCAGCGCCGCATTGCTCGAGCGCGCCCGCCTGCTCGGGCTGATCGCCGACGGCGGCAGCGAAACCGCATGGGCGGCATCGATCCGCCGAGGCGGGGCCGTCGACGCCGCCGCCCTCATCGCGCTGCTTCCGAACGAGGTCGATCGCATCTTCCTCCAGAATGATCTGAGCGCCATCTCGCCCGGCCCGCTCGCCCCCGGGCTCGACGTGCGGCTGCGCACGATCGCCGCGAGAGAGTCGGCGGCGCAGGCCTCCACCTATCGCTTCACCCCCGAATCGGTCGCCCACGCGCTCGTCGCCGGTGAGACCGAACAGTCGATCCTCGAGTTCCTCGAAGCGCTCTCGCTCACCGGCATCCCTCAGCCGCTCCGCTACCTCGTCACTCAGACCGCGCAGCGGCACGGACTGGTCCGGGTGTCGACCGACCCCGAGACCGGGCGGACGCGCATCGAGAGCAGCGACCAGCATCTGATCGAGGCGATGGCCGTCGACCAGGGACTGCGCCCGCTCGCCCTCACGAAACACGTCGCCTCTCTGACGACACGCGTGGGGCGTGACACCGTGTACTGGGCGCTGACAGACGCTCGGTACCCCGCGACGCTCGTCGACGATGACGGACGCCCGATCGCCGGTGAGCGGAATCCGATCGCCGACGCGACACCCGACCCCTCGCCCGACTATTCGTCACTCATCTCCGCGATGCGTTCGCATCAGGGGCCGGATGCGGATGCCGCCTGGCTCGACCGCGAGCTCGAGGCCGCCGTGCGGGCGAAGGCGGTGCTCCGCGTGAGCGTCGGCATGCCGGACGGCTCCACGAGAGAGCTGATCCTCGAGGCCACCGGGCTCGGCGGAGGGCGCCTCCGCGGTCGGGATCGCGCGGCAGATGTCGAACGCACGCTTCCGGTGTCGAGCATCCGCGCCGCCGTCGTGATACCCCAGTAAACTGGACAGCTATGTCTGATGGACCCCTGATCGTCCAGAGCGATCGCACAGTGCTGCTTGAAGTCGCCCACTCCGACGCTGAGAGCGCCCGCCACGAACTGGCGATCTTCGCCGAGCTCGAGCGCGCTCCTGAGCACATCCATACCTACCGGATCACGCGGCTCGGACTGTGGAACGCGCGGGCCGCCGGGCACACCGCCGAGGACATGCTCGAGACGCTCGACCGCTGGTCGCGCTTCCCCGTGCCTCCCTCGGTCGCCGTCGACCTGCGCGAGACCGTGAACCGATACGGCCGCCTCGTGATCGAGCGTGACGACGAGGGAACGCTGATCCTGCGGTCGACCGACCCCGCCGTGCTCGCCCAGGTCGCGAACAACAAGCGCATCCAGCCGCTGCTGATCGGACACCCGGCTCCGGACACCTTCGTGGTCGACGCATGGGCGCGGGGCCAGATCAAGCAGGAGCTGCTGAAGATCGGCTGGCCGGCCGAGGACCTCGCCGGGTACACCCCCGGAACTCCCCACGAGATCGAGCTCGCCGAGGACGGCTGGCAGATCCGCCCGTACCAGCAGGATGCGGTCGACGCATTCTCGAAGGACGGCTCCGGCGTCGTGGTGCTGCCGTGCGGCGCGGGAAAGACGATCGTCGGCGCCGCCGCCATGGCCGCGACCAAGACGACCACCCTGATCCTGGTGACCAACACGGTCTCGGCCCGACAGTGGCGCGACGAGCTGCTCAAGCGCACGAGCCTCACTCCCGAGGAGATCGGCGAGTACTCCGGTCAGGCCAAGGAGGTCAAGCCGGTCACCATCGCGACCTACCAGATCCTCACGGCGAAGCGGAAGGGCGAGTACGCCCACCTCGCTCTGCTGGACGCCCTCGACTGGGGCCTCATCGTCTACGACGAGGTGCATCTGCTCCCCGCGCCCGTCTTCAAGCTGACCGCCGACCTCCAAGCTCGACGCCGGATCGGCCTCACCGCCACGCTCGTCCGCGAAGACGGCCGGGAGGGCGACGTGTTCAGCCTGATCGGCCCCAAGCGCTTCGACGCTCCGTGGAAGCAGATCGAGGCTCAGGGGTTCATCTCCCCCGCCGTCTGCTACGAGGTGCGGGTCGACCTGCCGCCGGACGATCGGCTCGAGTACGCCGCCGCGACAGACGATGAGCGCTACCGCCTCGCCGCATCCGCACCCGCGAAGATCGCGGCTGTCCGAGAGCTCATCGAGAAGCACAAGGACGAGCGGATCCTCGTGATCGGCCAGTACCTCGACCAGCTCGACTCCCTCTCGCAGTCGTTGAACGCGCCGCAGATCACGGGCGCCACGCCGATCGACGAGCGCGAAGAGCTCTACCGCGCGTTCCGCGAGGGAGAGATCTCGCTGCTCGTGGTGTCGAAGGTCGCGAACTTCTCGATCGATCTCCCCGAGGCATCCGTCGCCATCCAGGTGTCCGGCTCGTTCGGCTCCCGACAGGAGGAGGCCCAGCGCCTCGGCAGGCTGCTGCGCCCCAAGCAGTCCGGTCGTACCGCGAGCTTCTACACGCTGGTCGCGCGCGACACGATCGACCAGGATTACGCGCAGAATCGTCAGCGGTTCCTCGCCGAACAGGGATACAGCTACACGATCATGGACGCCGACGCGATCGCGGCCTGACCGCCTCCGACCCTCCACGCAGCCCCGCTACGCGGAGGGCGAAAGCGCCGCTCCGACGGATAATCAGCATCCGCATGGCCGAAGTCACCATAATGGGGACATGACTGATGCGCGCATCCTGGTCGTCGACGACGAACCCAACATCCGCGACCTGCTCTCAACGGGTCTCAGCTTCGCCGGGTTCCAGGTGAAGACGGTGGCCAATGGCGCCGCCACCATCTCGGCGGTGCTCGAGGAGGAGCCGGACCTCATCATCCTCGACGTCATGCTTCCGGACATGAACGGCTTCAGCGTGACCAAGCGTCTTCGCGGCGCCGGCTTCACCGCGCCGATCCTGTTCCTGACCGCGAAGGACGGCACCGACGACAAGATCGAGGGACTCAACGCCGGCGGCGACGATTACGTCACCAAGCCGTTCAGCCTCGATGAGATCGTCGCCCGCGCGCAGGCGATCCTGCGCCGCACCATGCAGGCCGATGAGGAGTCGATCATCCGCGCCGGCGAGCTGTCGATGGATCAGGACACCCACGACGTGCACGTGGGCAAGGAGTCGATCGAGCTCAGCCCGACCGAGTTCAAGCTGCTGCGCTATCTGATGCTCAACCCCAATCGGGTGCTGTCGAAGGCGCAGATCCTCGACCACGTGTGGGAGTACGACTTCAACGGGGATGCCGGCATCGTCGAGAGCTACATCTCGTACCTCCGTCGCAAGATCGACCCGCACACCGAGGAATCGGTGATCCAGACGAAGCGCGGTTTCGGATACATGCTCAAGGTCGGCAAGTAGTCCGGCTCACCGCCGCACGCTGACGCCGCACAGCATCCGTCTCCAGGGAGGTCCGCATGGCGCACAAGCCTGACGCGATCACCCGCTGGTGGCGGTCCATCAGCCTTCGCGCGAAGGTCACCGGTGTGACCGTCGCCGTGCTTGCACTGGGGCTGCTGGCCGCCGGTCTCGGCACCGTCCCCATCCTGCGCAACTCGCTGATCGTCAACATCGACCAGCAGCTGCCTGCGCTGGTGTCGGCTGATCTCGCGGATCGCTATTTCGACGTGACCGTCGAAGACGGCCAGGCCGTCTACACGCCGACGGACTCGCCCAGGGACTTCTTCGTCGCCATCTACGACGCCGAGGGCGTGCTGCAGACGACCACCGGGAACTCCGCGAACGGGAAGCCGCTCTTCCCCGCCACTTACTCGCCTCTCGACGTGCAGGCGAACGAGGACACTCCGTTCACGATGGAAGGCACCGAGGGATCGAGCTTCCGTGCGGCCGTGGCGCGAGTGCCCGGCGAAGGCGACGGATCGCTGCGGATCCAGATCGTCGCGATGCCGCTCGAATACGCAGACCGAATCATCAGTCAGTACTTCGGCATCTACATCACCGTCGCCTTCGTCACCATCTTCCTGGCTGCTCTGCTCACCCGCGGGCTCGTGACGCTGACGTTCAGACGCCTCGGGCAGGTCGAGTCCACGGCCATGTCGATCGCCGCAGGAGACTTCACGCAGCGTCTCACCGATCTCGAGCCGACGACCGAGGTCGGACGCCTGAACAGCGCGATCAACACGATGCTCGATCGGGTCGACGGCTCGCTCGCGCAGCGGGACCGCACCGTGCAGCACATGCGGCGCTTCATCGGCGACGCCAGCCACGAACTGCGCACGCCCCTGGTGAGCGTGCGCGGGTACGCCGAGCTCTACCGGATGGGGGCGATCAAGGGCGAGGAAGACACCGCCCGCGCCATGGAGCGCATCGAGAAGGAGGCGATCCGCATGGGCGTGCTCGTCGAAGACCTTCTTGCGCTCGCGCGTCTCGATGAAGAGCGTGAACCTGAGATCGAGGCGCTCGACCTCAGGCCCATCGCGCGCGACGCCGCCCTCGACCTACGGGCCGCGGCTCCGGCGCGCACCGTCACCGTCGTCGACCGGACGGTCGAAGCCCCGCTGATCGACGTCACCACCCGGTCGACGCCTGTCATCCCCGCCGCGCCCGAGACTCCCGCTCCGCGTGGACTCTCACGCGGGACGCTCGCGCGTCTGCGGCGACGCTCGCGCAGCTCCGCGACAGACGTGCCCGCGATCGATTTCACCGAAGCCGCGGACATCCCCGTTCGCACCCCTCCGATCGTGCTCGGCGAAGAGAACAAGGTGCGTCAGGTGGTCACCAACCTGTTGGGCAACGCGCGACGCTTCTCACCCGAGGAGAGCCCGATCGAGATCGTCGTCGACGCGGATCGCGTGCGGGGAACGGCGAGCATCGCGATCGTCGATCACGGCGAGGGAATCCCGCCCCAGATCCGCGAGCAGATCTTCGAGCGCTTCTGGCGTGCCGACACCTCCCGGGCACGCGAGACCGGCGGGTCGGGGCTCGGGCTCGCGATCGTCTCATCGATCGTGAAGGCGCTGCACGGAAGCGTGGCGGTGTCTGAGACGCCGGGGGGGGGAGCCACCTTCACCGTCACCCTGCCCCTCGCTCCCTCGCGCGCGACACCCGCTCACCTCCTCGAGGACACCCAGCCGCTCGAGCGGCTGGACCTCTGACCGCTCCTCCTGAGGCTCCGGTACGGCGCTCCTGCACGGCGGCACGCCGACGCAGGTTCTCCACAGCGGGCGTCGGGGCGTCCCCACTCACCCTCATCCGGTGAACTCCTCTCCCCTATGGTCAGAGCACCAATCGAGAGGAGTTCCCATGTCCGTCATCACCGTCGACACCGAAGCCGTAGGTGCCGCCCAAGGCGCCGCGCTGGCCACAATGGAGCGTCTGCAGACCGAGTCTGCGACGCTCATGTCTCAGCTCACCCAGCTGCAGTCATCGTGGGTCGGCACCGCGTCAGCCGCATTCCAGTCATGTGCCGAGGAGTGGCGTGGGGCACAGCTGCACGTCGAGCAGGTTCTCGAGTCGATCGGGCACTCACTGGGCAGCGCGGCGACGCAGTATGCGGACGCTGATCAGTACTCGGCGAGTCTGTTCCGCTGATCCTCGGGTCGGATCACCCGTGAACGCAGAAACGCCCCGACCTAGGTCGGGGCGTTTCTGTCAGTGCAGGTGGATCAGAAGTCCATGCCACCCGACGGGTCGCCCATCGGGGCAGCAGCCTTCTCGGGCTTGTCAGCCACGACGACCTCGGTGGTGAGGAAGAGAGCCGCGATCGACGCTGCGTTCTGCAGAGCCGAGCGGGTCACCTTCGCCGGGTCGATGATGCCTGCGGCGAACATGTCGACGTACTCACCCGTTGCCGCGTTGAGGCCCTGACCCGAGGGAAGCTCGGAGACCTTGTTCGCGACGACACCCGGCTCGAGACCGGCGTTGAGAGCGATCTGCTTGAGCGGAGCCTCGATCGCGACGCGAACGATGTTCGCACCGGTCGCCTCGTCGCCCGTGAGCGAGAGAGCGTCGAGAGCCTTGGTGCCCGACTGGATCAGCGCGACGCCACCGCCGGGGACGATGCCCTCTTCGACGGCTGCCTTCGCGTTGCGAACAGCATCCTCGATGCGGTGCTTGCGCTCCTTGAGCTCGACCTCGGTTGCAGCTCCCGCCTTGATGACGGCGACGCCACCGGCGAGCTTGGCAAGGCGCTCCTGCAGCTTCTCGCGGTCGTAGTCGCTGTCCGTGTTCTCGATCTCGCGACGGATCTGCGTGACGCGACCCTCGATCTGGTCTGCCTCACCGGCACCCTCGACGATCGTGGTCTCGTCCTTGGTGACGATCACCTTGCGAGCACGACCCAGCAGGTCGAGCGTGGCGTTCTCGAGCTTCAGGCCGACCTCTTCGGTGATGACCTGACCACCGGTGAGGATCGCGATGTCCTGCAGCTGCGCCTTGCGACGGTCGCCGAAGCCGGGAGCCTTGACGGCGACCGACTTGAAGATGCCCTTGAGCTTGTTGAGCACGAGAGTGGCGAGAGCCTCGCCCTCGACGTCCTCGGCGATGATGACGAGCTCCTTGCCGTCCTGGATCACCTTGTCGACGATGGGCAGAAGGTCCTTGATGTTCGAGATCTTCTGGTTCGCGATGAGGATGTACGCGTCTTCGAAGACGGCCTCCTGGCGCTCCGGGTCCGTCACGAAGTACGGGTTCAGGTAGCCCTTGTCGAAGCGCATGCCCTCGGTGAGCTCGAGCTCGGTGCCGAAGGTCTGCGACTCCTCGACGGTGACGACGCCTTCCTTGCCGACCTTGTCGATCGCCTCGGCGATGAGCTCGCCGATGGCGGGGTCAGCAGCGGAGATCGACGCGGTCGCGGCGATCTGCTCCTTGGAGTCGATCTCCTTCGCGCTGGCGAGGAGCTCTTCGGTGATGGCCGCGACGGCCTTCTCGATGCCGCGCTTGAGCGAGATCGGGTCGGCGCCGGCTGCGACGTTGCGCAGGCCTTCGCGGACCAGAGCCTGAGCGAGCACCGTGGCGGTGGTGGTTCCGTCACCTGCGACGTCGTCGGTCTTCTTGGCGACCTCCTTGACGAGCTCCGCGCCGATCTTCTCGTACGGGTCGTCGAGCTCGATCTCCTTGGCGATGGAGACACCGTCGTTCGTGATCGTGGGGGCGCCCCACTTCTTCTCCAGCACGACGTTGCGGCCGCGCGGGCCGAGGGTCACCTTGACAGCGTCGGCGAGGATGTTGAGGCCGCGCTCGAGGCCGCGTCGGGCCTCCTCATCGAAAGCAATGATCTTTGCCATGAGTTTTTTCGTCCCTCCTGGACGTAGACGTTGGGTTTAGCACTCAGAGTGAGAGAGTGCTAACGCCATTCTGGCACTCGACCCCATCGAGTGCAAGCTGCGCGGACGGACCGCGCGGCGGTCTACGGGGCAGGGGTGTCTGCGGGCGTCTCAGGCGCGGTCGTCGCGCGATCGAGTCCGATGACGACCGTGAGCTGCTTCGCTCCCGTGTCGTTCAGATCCGAGTAGAAGTCGCTCTGCTCGACCTCGGCGCCGCCGATCAGGTTCGCGAGGCCGAGGGCGGCGAGCTCATCCTCTTCGGCGACGTAATAGACGGTCGTCGTCGAGAAGTCCTGGCTCGCGCTGTCGCTCGCGAACACGACATCGGCGGCCCAGCCGTTGTTGATGAGCAGGTCCCGCATCTGCTCGTCCAGGCCCTCGTCCGGCGAGGCGTTGAGGATCATCACCGAGTAGGTGACGTCGACGACCCCGGTCTCGACGGGCGCCGGGCTCGCTGTGGGCACGGCCTCCGGGAAGAGGCTGATGCGCCCCATCACCACGAGCGAGCCGAAGATGCCCCCGATGATGAGCACGAGCGCGGCCACGAACGACCAGAGAAGGACCACCCAGCCGTTCATCCCCGGGGCTTCGGCGCGATGCGCTCCGACGCGTCCGGACGATCGGGGGACGTCGTCGAATCGATCTCGGCTGAGCTTTGACACTCCTCGATGCTAATGGCACCGACCCGTGTATCCGCATCGAGCGGCGCCGATGCGGAACGCGACGGTCCTCAGCCCACGAAGCCGGGCGTGCGTGCGGCACGCTGGAAGGACCGCGCGTCACGGAGGCGACGCAGCCGTCTCACGAGCATCGGGTCGTATTCCAGCGCCGCCTCGGACTCGATCAGGCGACCGAGCAGCTGGTAGTAGCGGGCCGCACTCATGCCCAGTTGGGCACGGATGACCTCTTCTTTCGCACCACCGTGCCGCGGCCATGCGGTTTCGAGCGCGAGGATGGCGCGATCCCGCTCGCTCAGATCTCCCAGCATGTGACCAGATTAGGGCGCGGCAGCGCCGACTCCGGTGCGCCACTCCCACCATCTGCCGAGCGGGTCGGCAGCCGCTCGCACGTCGCCGTCGAGCGCGACGACGAAGCCGGGCCACGCCTCGGCGGCCACAGGCGGCTGCCATACGTCCAGCAGCGACGGAGGATCGATGGTCACCCAGCGGGCATCGAGACCTCTGATGTGCTCGATGAGCGCCGTGCGACTCTCCCGAGGGATGTGCACGAGCACGCCGGGCGTCGTGATCACGAGGGTGGCGTCCCGCGGCGCTTCGGCGGCGAGTGCGTCGATCCTCTCGAGGGCGTCGCCTGGTACGAGTCGGGGCGGATCGGCTGCCACGACGTCGAGCGCCGCTCTCACCCGCTGCTCGCGCCCCTCCTCCCCCGGCCAGACGAGTCCCTGGAGCCAGCGCCGGTCGAGATCGTCTCGCGCGTCGAGCGGCGCGAGATCGATGCCGGCGCGCCAGACGACGGTCGGCATCCTCATCGCGGGAAGCGGTCCGTCGACTCTGCTCTGCAGCACGACGGGACTCGGCCCGTCCGTCGGATCGAGTGACGCGCGCACCGCGCCGTCGGTTCCGACGAAGCGATAGGAGTAGCGGTCCGGGTAGAGACACAGACCGGCGGAGGCTCCCACCTCGAGCAGGGCGATCGGTCCGTCGATCTCGGACAGCACCGGCAGCAGCGGGGCGAGTCGGAGCGGCTCATTGGTCTGCAGACGCCGATCGCCGCATTCCCTCACGATCTCGTCGGCCCGGGAGAGCACGAACGCACGCCACCCGTCGTAGCGAGCGAGTCCCACGCCCAGCATCCGCGTCACGGCGAACACGAGCGGGGGCTGCCTGCGATTCTCCGGAATCCGAGCAAGCACCCGCTGCATCTCGGGGTCTTCCGCCACACCGGACGCCCACTCGGCGTACAGGTCGCTGCGCCCCGGCGCCTCGTCGTCGGCGAAGCGCCGGTAGCGCAGTCGCACGGCATCCGTCATGCATCCATTGTCTCGCGACGCCGAGCACCTCTGAACGCGAGAGAATGGAGCAGACCCCAGGAGGACCAATGTCGTACAGCGTGGACAAGACCGAAGAAGAATGGCGTGACGAGCTCGGCGAGGAGCAGTACGCCGTGCTTCGCGAAGCTGCCACCGAGCGCGCCTGGACGGGCGAGCTGCTCGACGAGGGCCGTGCCGGCCTCTACACCTGCGGCGCCTGTGGTGCCGAGCTGTTCAAGAGCGGCACGAAATTCGACTCCGGATGCGGGTGGCCGAGCTTCTACGAGTCGATCCGGCCCGACGCGGTGCAGCTCATCGAGGACACGACCCTGGGAATGGTGCGCACCGAGGTGCGCTGCGCGAACTGCGGCTCGCACCTGGGCCACGTCTTCCCCGACGGCTTCGGCACCCCGACCGGTGACCGCTACTGCATGAACTCCATCGCCCTGAACTTCACGCCCGAAGAGTCGTGAGCGCCCTCGAGGCCGTTCGCGCACGGCAGTCCTCTTCGAAGGTCACCGACGAGGCGCCGTCGCGTGACGAGCTGCTGAAACTCGTCGCGGCCGCCGGTCGCGTCGCCGACCACTCTTCGCTGCGCCCGTGGCGACTGATCGAGCTGCGCGGATCCGACCGAGAGCTGCTGGGCGCAGCGATCGCGAAGGCCGAGGGCGACAGGTCCCCGTCGTCGAAGCCGCTTCGCGCTCCGCTGCTCATCGCGGTGGTCGCCAGCTACCGCAAGAGCGAGAAGGTCCCGCGCTGGGAGCAGGAGGCCGTCGCGTCGGGCGTCGCGCACATGCTCAGTCTGCTGCTCGACGAGGCCGGCTTCGGCGTGCTGTGGCGCACCGGCCACTACACGCGCTCGAAGGCCGTCGCGAAAGCCCACGGCCTCGGAAAGAACGAGGAGCTGCTCGGCTGGCTGTACGTGGGCGGCAAGCCCGCAGGCCGCAGGCCCGGTCGCCGCAAGCCCGTCGATGCCCGCAGCCTCGTGACACGGATGCCGAAGCCCCAGCCGGAGCCGGAGCCGAAAGCGAAGAAGAAGCAGAAGCAGAAGAAGTAGGTCAGCGACGCCGCCGACGAGGCACCGCGACGGCGACGGATGCCACGGCGACGATGACCATCCCGACGATCTGCCAGGGCGCGGGGCCCGCGGCGGCGGGCCAGATCAGGTCGATGATCACCGAGGTCGCGAGCTGACCCAGCACCGACCCGAGCCCCATGAGCAGCACCCCGGTGTGCGCGACGATGAAAGCGCCGAGCAGGATGTACGCGGCGCCGAGCACGCCGCCGAGGTACAGCCAAGGCGCGGTCGGCGGCGCGTCCGGCACACCGCGCACCGCGACGCTGACGCCTGCAGCGACGAGCAGGGCGACGGTTCCGGCGATGAAGCTCATGAACGTCGCGGCCAGCGGCGAGCGCACGCGCTGCGCCAGACGACCGTTGGTCGCGGCCTGCCAGGCGATGCCTACGCCCGCGGCGAAAGGCAGCAGCAGCATCCAGAGCGGCGCAGCGGCCAGCACGTCTCCGCTCAGCGAGATGCCCACCGCGGAGAGAGCGAGCGCTCCGCCCAGCACACGCCCCGGCGTGATCGCGACGACTCCGGCAGGACCGAACCCGATTCTGTCGAGTACGAGCCCGTGCAGCGTCTGCCCTGCGACGACTCCGACCGTGAACAGCGAGACACCGAGCACCCCGGCGGTGATTCCCTGAGTCGAGACGGTGAGCGCGCCGCAGGCACCGCCGAGCAGCATCCAGAACGGGATCGTCCGATCACGGATGCCGCCGAGCAGGCGTCCGACACCTCGCCGCGCTGAGGGGATGCAGACGATCACCGCCGCGAGGGCTGCGAGGCCCACCGAGAAGGAGATGAGGCCGGCCACGATGCCGTTGTCGACCTCGACCCCCAGCACGCCGTTGATGCGCGCCTGGATGGCCGTCATGACGCCGATCGCCACTGCTCCGCCGAGTGCGAGGGGCGGGGACAGTCGACGGGCCTGGGTCACCTGACGACCCTAGCCGAGCCCGGTTCGCCATCCCGTCCGGTGCACGATGTCGGTGGCCGGGCGTACCCTGACGGCATGTGCGCGAGTTATGGACTTGACCCCCGGTTCACCGACACCGAGCTCCTGGCCGCGGCCGACGAGGCAGTGCTCGACGGGCTTCGTGGCTGGGCCGAGCAGAACGCGCGCGAGACCGTCCGCCCCACAGGCAAGAATCTGCGCAACCTCAACCCGATCGTGGTGCAGCCCGAGGCCGAGCCCGTGCTCGAGCCCGGCTGGTGGGGGTTCCTGATCGGCGGAGAGCCCTCGAAGTTCCCGTCGATCAACACCCGCTCCGAGCGCCTGCAGGAGCGCCCAGGCGGGCTGAAGACCCGCGCTCTCGTGCCCGCGACGAGCTGGTACGAGATGAAGAAGCCCGAGCGCGTCTGGCACGAGTTCGTCGTCGACGACGGTGCGCTCTTCGGCATGGCGGCCGTCACCCAGCGAGGGCGCACGGCCGATGGCGAGTCCTTCACCTGCTACTCGATCGTGATGCGCCCGGCTCCCCCTCATCTCGCAGGCATCCACGATCGAATGCCGCTGCTGATCCCCGCCGAGCTGAGCGAGGACTGGCTGACAGCGGAGCCCACGAAGGAGATCCTCGACGAGGCTCTGCTCGCGGCAGCCGCGTTCGATGAGCGCGTTCAGGCTGCGCCCCGCGCGGACGACAAGGGCGCGGATCGGCTGTTCTGAGCATGGATTCGACACAGTTGGGCGCCGCAGCCATCGCGCGCGCCGAAGAGCTCCCCGGAGCGGAGCGAGACAACCCGTTCGGCCCCGAGTGGGACGTCTACAAGGTGCGAGGGCGCGTGTTCCTGCTGATCCCCCTCGATGGCACAGGACGCGTGACACTCAAGTCGCACCCCGACGACTCCGTCGCGTTGCGAGAGACGTTCGCCGACATCGTGCCCGGCTACCACATGAACAAGAAGCACTGGATCACCTTGATGCCGGGGCCGTCGCTCGAAGACGACCTCGTGACCGAACTCGTCACCGAGTCGTACCGGCTGGTGGTCGAGAAGCTCCCCCGCGCGCAGCGGCCGGTCGACCCAGAGCTGTTCGGGCGCCCCGCCGACTGAGCGTCCGGTCCACGCCATCCGCCGAGAGGATGATGCCTGGTGCCCGAGGAACGGTACCCAGGGAGGACGCGGCGGCGAGCCGACGCTCGATAGCGTCGTAGACATGATCACAGCAGAAGGCCTCACGAAGAGATTCGGATACAAGACAGCCGTCCAGGACGTGTCGTTCACGGTGCAGCCGGGCACGGTCACGGGGTTCCTCGGACCGAACGGCGCGGGCAAGTCCACCACGATGCGCATGATCGTCGGCCTCGACCGGCCGACCTCGGGCACCGCGACCGTCGCAGGACGGGAATACCGCAAACTCCGCGCCCCGCTCACGGAGGTGGGAGTGCTTCTCGATGCCAAGGCGGTGCACACCGGACGCACCGCACGCAATCACCTGCGTGCGATGGCGGCGACCCACGGCATCCCCGCATCCCGCGTCGACGAGGTCATCGATCTCGCAGGCATCGCCCCCGTGGCCCGCAAGCGCGCGGGCAAGTTCTCGCTCGGCATGGGGCAGCGGCTCGGAATCGCCTCCGCCCTGCTCGGCGACCCGCACACTCTGATCCTCGATGAGCCGGTCAACGGCCTCGACCCGGAGGGCGTGCGCTGGGTGCGCCAGTTCGTCCGTCACGCGGCGTCCGAGGGACGCACGGTGCTGCTCTCCAGCCACCTGATGAGCGAGATGGCGCAGACCGCCGATCACGTCATCGTGATGGGCCGAGGGCAGGTGCTCGCAGACGCTCCACTCGAGGAGCTCGTGCGCGCTTGGACCACGAACACCGTGCGCGTCCGCACTCCCCGCGCGGCTGATCTGGCCGCAGCGGTGGGCGGCCCCTCGGTCGAGATCGTGAGCTCTGCTCCTGACCTGCTCGACATCGTCGGGCTGCCCGCCTCGCGCATCGGCGATCTCGCCGCCGATCGCGGCATCCCCCTGCACGAACTCACCCCGACCACCGGATCGCTCGAAGACGCCTACCTCGCGCTCACCGGCGACTCGGTCGAGTACCGGACGAAGGAGATCTCATGACCGTCCAGGCTCCCGCCCTCACGCGCCAGCACGTCGACACCGGTCGGCGGCTCACGTTCGTCCGCGCCGTACGCGGCGAGTGGATCAAGCTCTCGACGCTGCGCTCGACCTGGTGGTCGATCGGCATCGCTGCGATCCTCACCATCGGCATCGCCGTGCTCATCGCCCAGGCGATCGACCTGCCGGGTTTCGAGCCCATTCAGGCCGTCGTCATGCCGATCCAGTTCACGATGCTGCTCGCCGGCATCCTCGGCGCGATCTCGGTGACGGGCGAGTACTCGACCGGAATGATCCGTTCGACGCTCGCGGCCAACCCGAAGCGCGGATCCGTGCTGGGTGCCAAGGCGGTCGTGGTCGGTCTGTTCATGTTCGTGTCCTCGCTGGTCATCTTCGCGGCGGCCGCCGTGGCCGTCTCCGCGGTCGTCGCCTCGCGCGATCAGAGCATCGACTGGAGCGACCCCTCGGCGTCGATCCTGCCCATCGTGGTCTCCTCTCTCGCGATGGCCGTGTTCGCCCTGATCGGGGTGGCGTTCGGGTTCATCCTGCGCTCGGGAGCGGGAGCGATCGCCGCGACCGTCGGCCTGCTTTTCGTGCTGCCGATCGTGGCGAGCTTCTTCGCGGTCGCCGGTGAGGCCTGGGCCTGGGTCATGGACGCCGCGGGCTATCTCCCGGTCGCCGCGGCGCAGAGCGCGATCCTCCCCGAGGGCGCTGCTCTCGAGGGTCCGGTCGCATATCTCACGCTGGGCGGCTGGGTCGCAGCGGGCATGCTCGCCGCCTGGGCCGTGCTCCGCACGCGCGATGCGTGACCCCGAGATCGCATGACGAACAACACGCGTAGAGTCGCCCGGTGACCCCCACGCGCAGCCGCAGCACCTCAGTCCGCGAGGACGAGGGGCTGCGGCTGCCGCGTCCACCGGGCGTCCTTCGTCGTTTCTGGGCGCGGCATCCGGTGGTCGCCGACGTCCTGATCGCCCTCGTGTGTCTGCTCCTCTCGCTCGTGCCGGCCGGGGTCATCACCCGTGACCTTCCGATGCCACTCGCCATCGGGGTGGCCATCCTGGTACCCGCGTCCGTCGTCGCCGCCTGCGCGACGCTGATGTGGCGGCGCCGACGTCCGCTCGTGCCGTTCGTCGCCACTTTCGCACTCGAGGCCGGGTTCCTCTTCGCACTGCAGCCGATCGGCTCGCCGCTGCTGCTGGTCACCTGCTACTCCCTCGCGGTCTACCGTTCATCGCGAGCCGCATGGACCGCCTTCGGCATCGCCCTCGCCTCCCTCGCCGCGCTCGGCGGCCTGCTGATGCTCGCGGGGGTCATCACTCTGCAGATCGCGGCGAACGCCGTGATCATGTCGCTGGTCCTCGGGCTGATCGGCACTCTCATCGGCGTGAACGTCGGCGGGCGCAAGCGCTACCTCGCCGCCGTGATCGACCGCTCACGTCAGCTGCTCGTCGAACGGGATCAGCAGGCGCAGCTCGCCGCGGCCGGCGAACGCGCTCGCATCGCGCGCGAGATGCACGACATCGTCTCGCACTCGCTCACCGTGATCGTCGCGCTGTCCGAGGGCGCGGCCGCGACGCCGAACCCGGAGCAGGCTCGATCAGCGGCGTCCTCCGCCGCGGAGACGGCGCGCAGCGCACTCACGGAGATGCGCGCGATGCTCGGCGTCCTCAGAGCCGACGATTCACCGCTTCCTCTCGCTCCCCTCGAGCCGACGCCCCCTCAGGAGACCGTCGCACAGGCGCAGCGGGCCGGGTTTCCGGTGTCTCTCTCGATCACCGGGGGCGCTCCGCTCTCCCCCACCCTCGCGCACGCGGTCGGGCGCATCGTGCAAGAGGGCGTCACGAACGCCATGAGGCATGCACCGGCTGCGACGTCGATCGACGTCCGGATCGTGCAGACCACGGATGCGGTGGACATCGAGATCGTGAACGACGGCGTCACCGGCCCCGTCGGCACATCGGGTTTCGGCTTGCGCGGTCTCGCCGAGCGCGCAGCGCACTCGGGGGGAACCATCGCCTCCGCACCCGTCGACGGCGGGCGGTGGATGCTCCGCGCCGAGCTTCCGGTCACAGCATCCGATCCATCGGACCGCGAAACGAAGGAACGACCATGACTGACCCGATCAGACTCCTCCTCGTCGACGACCAGGCCCTCATCCGCGTCGGTTTCCGGATGGTGCTCGATGCCGAGGCCGATATGGTCGTGGTCGGCGAAGCCGCAGACGGGCACGACGCGATCGCCCAGGCGGCCGAGCTGCGCCCCGACCTCGTGCTGATGGACATCCGGATGCCGGGGCTCGACGGGATCGCCGCGACCGAGGCCATCGTGCGCGAGCACCCGCACACCCGAGTCCTGGTGCTGACGACGTTCGATCTCGACGAATACGCCTTCGGTGCGATCCGCGCCGGAGCGAGCGGGTTCCTGCTGAAGGACGCTCAGCGTCACGAGATGATCGCGGCGATCCGCGCCATCCACAGGGGCGATGCCGCGCTCTCGCCCCGGATCACTCGGATGCTGTTGGAGCATGTGACGCCGACGCTCGGCGCGACGCACGCACCGCAGCCCCCGGCGATCGATGACGTCACGGCTGAGCTCACCGACCGCGAACGCGACGTGTTCGTCGAGATCGCCCGCGGGCTCACCAACGCAGAGATCGCCCAGGCGCTGTTCGTCAGCGAATCCACCGTCAAGACGCACGTGGGCAGGATCCTCTCGAAGCTCGGATCCCGCGACCGCATCCACCTGGTGATCCTGGCGCATCGACTCGGTCTCGTCGACGACGACGCTCCGCCCTCCGGCCCCTAGGTCGGGGCGGAGGGCAGAGCGAGCGGTATCAGGCCTTCGCCGGGGTCCATTCCGAGACGCGGTTCAGCGCGTCGACCTCGTCGGGCGTCAGCTCGAGACGCGCGCCGGCGAGGAGATCGGGAACCTGCTCGACCGTGCGGGCGCTCGCGATGGGGGCGGCGACCGTCGGCTGGGCGCGCAGCCACGCCAACGAGGTCGCAGCGATCGAGGCACCGTGCGCGTCACCGATCTCCTCGAGGGAGTCGATGATCCGCAGCCCGGCCTCGGTGGCGTACTTCGCCGCACCGGAAGCACGCGGAGACGTCTGCCCCTCGGTGTCCACCGAACGGTACTTGCCGGTGAGGAAGCCGCTGGCCAGCGAGTAATAGGGCACGAGGCTGAGGCCGAACTCCTCGGCGACGGGAATGATCGTCTGCTCGACGTCATTGCGGTGCACGAGGTTGTAGTGGGGCTGCACGGCGACGGGCAGGGCGACGCCCGTGCGGCCCGCGATCTCGATCCATTCGCGGATGCGCTCCGCCGTGTAGTTCGAGACCGCGACGTGGCGCACGAGTCCGTCCGAGACGAGTTCGCCGAAGGCCGCGACCGTCTCCTCCAGCGGAACGGTCTCGTCGTCGAAGTGCGCGTAGTAGAGGTCGATCGTGTCGACGCCCAAGCGCGCGAGAGAGGCCTCGGCGGCCTTGCGCACGTTGGTCGCCGAGAGACCCTTGAAGTCCGGATGCTGGCTCACCTTGGTCGCGACGACGACACTCTCCGGTCTGCGAGACGCGAGCCACTCGCCGATGATCGTCTCGCTCTCGCCGCCCGAGTTGCCGGGCACCCACGCGCTGTAGCCGTCTGCCGTGTCGATGAAGTCGCCGCCGCCCTCGACGAACGCGTCGAGCACCGCGAACGATGCGTCGCGGTCGGCCGTCCAGCCGAACACATTGCCGCCGAGCGAGAGGGGGAAGACGTCAAGATCACTGTTTCCGATACGAGTCATACTCGGGACAACCTGCGACCCGCTCGCACTATTTCCCGTGTGACGTCATCTGCGTGAACATGACGAAGGCCCGCGCCCCCCTGTTTCCAGTGGGGACGCGGGCCTCCATTCGTGTGTGCCGACTACAGGACTTGAACCTGCAACCCCCGTATTACAAGTACGGTGCGCTACCAATTGCGCCAAGTCGGCGGATGCCTCCCAGCTTAGCGATGGTCGGCGGGCGCCGACGAACTACGCGGCGGGAGTCTCCGAGGGAGCAGGCTCCGTGGTCTCGGTGGGCGCCGGCGTCGGCGCCGGCGTCGGGGTCTCCGTGGCGTAGTAGGCGTCGCTGGCGACGGTGAGCACGAACTGCGAGAACTCGCTCGGGTCGTCGAGCGCACCGACGTAGGCCTCGCCGTTCACGACGATCATGGGGGCAGCGGTGAGCACGAGGTCATCGGACCCGACGAGCGGACCCTCGAGAGCACGCGACGTGGCTTCCTTCGCCCAGGTGACGTAGTCCTGGTCCTCGATGCACGACCGGACGCTCTTCACGTTGTCCGAGCCGACCGCACCGGCGATGTCGGCCAGCTGCGCATCCGAGAAGCCGTCGGTGTTCACCTCAGGCTGGTCGTCGAGCAGGTCGTGGTTGAACGCGTAGAACTGCGCGGGCGAGTGCGTCGCGACGCAGGCCGCAGCCGCCGCCGAGCGCAGCGAGTACTTGGTGCCGTTCGAGCTCGCAGTGAGCAGCGCGACCGGGTGGTACGTGACGGTCGCCGCCCCTTCGGAGATCCAGTTGACGAGCTGACGTGCGTTCGCACGCTCGAACTCGCCGGCATCCGGCGACAGGTAGTCGACGTAGATGTGGATGTCGACCGTGCTCGACGTCGTCGGCTCGGGAGTCGGCGTCGCCGCTCCGCCCGCTTCGGTCTCCGACGGGGTCGGGGGTGCGACCGTCTCGTCCGCCATCGCGGATGCGCTGATGTCCGAGACGAGGATGCCGTCGTCGTTCATGCCGCCGGGGGTGAGCTGAGGCTTGGACACCTGCGCCGAGACGGCGAGGGTGATGGCGGTGCCGATGGCGCCCACGGCGACCACGGCGACGGCGCCGAGGATGATCCGTCGCATCACACGCGCCCTCGACTGCTGGGCGTGCACCTTCTGGGCCTTCTCCCGCACAGCCTCACGCGTATTGCGAGGGCTGGGGACGTTCGGCGTCTCGTCGCTCGACATCGTTCCTCTAGACAGTCTCAGGGGGGCAGGGTGGCCCCGGACGCCACTCGGGCGGCGAACGCCGCGAAAGGCGGCCGAGATCGATGTTAACCAGCCAGGCTGAGAAATACCCAGATGGACCGGGTTCTGCCATACTGATTCCGACCCGATGAGGGGTCACGGTGGATAGCTCCGCCGCTCTATCACTACGGATCGTCCGGCACGTACCTGCCGGTGAAGGAGAAACACAATGGCATCTGTGACTTTCGACGAGGCCACCCGCCTCTACCCGGGCGGAACCCGCCCGGCTGTCGACAAGCTCAACCTCGAGGTCGCCGACGGCGAATTCCTCGTCCTCGTCGGCCCGTCCGGCTGCGGAAAGTCCACGTCGCTCCGCATGCTCGCCGGCCTCGAAGAGGTCAATGCCGGCCGCATCCTGATCGGTGACCGCGACGTCACCGACGTGCCGCCGAAGGACCGCGACATCGCGATGGTGTTCCAGAACTACGCGCTGTACCCGCACATGACGGTCGCCGAGAACATGGGCTTCGCGCTCAAGATCGCCGGCATCGGCAAGGAAGAGCGCGCGACCCGCGTGCTCGAGGCCGCGAAGCTCCTCGACCTCGAGGAGTACCTGACCCGCAAGCCGAAGGCGCTCTCGGGCGGTCAGCGTCAGCGTGTCGCCATGGGCCGCGCGATCGTCCGTCAGCCCCAGGTCTTCCTCATGGACGAGCCGCTGTCGAACCTCGACGCCAAGCTCCGCGTCCAGACGCGTACGCAGATCGCTTCGCTGCAGCGTCGTCTCGGCGTCACCACGGTCTACGTCACGCACGACCAGACCGAGGCGCTCACCATGGGCGACCGCATCGCCGTGCTCAAGGACGGCCTGCTCCAGCAGGTCGGAACGCCGCGCGACCTGTACGAGAAGCCCGAGAACGTGTTCGTCGCAGGCTTCATCGGCTCGCCCGCCATGAACCTGTTCAGCGCAGACCTGGCTGAGGGCGGCGTGCGGTTCGGCACCGAGGTCGTCCCGCTCGACCGCGACACGGTCGGCCGTGCCAACGGCTCGCAGGTCACCGTGGGCGTGCGCCCCGAGGACATCACCGTCGGCCCCGCCGACGGCAAGGGCCTCTCGGTCGTCGTCGACCTCGTCGAGGAGCTCGGCGCCGACGGCTACCTCTACGGTCACACCGAGATCAACGGCAAGCGCGCCGACCTGGTCGCCCGTGTCGACGGTCGCAGCCACCCCAACGCGGGTGAGACCGTCACCCTCGCTGCGAACGCAGGCCACGTGCACGCGTTCGACATCGAGTCGGGTGTCCGCCTGAACGACAAGCCGATCGTCTCCGCCTGATCGGATCGACAGACGCGGCGCGGGCTGACTTCGGTCGCCCGCGCCGCTTCTTCTTTTCCGCCCCACCGACTGGAGAGACATGCAGGATGCGCTGCGGATCACCGCGAGCTCGATCGACCCCGGGCTGCTCGCACTCCCCTGGTCGACACCGCTCGCCAAGTGGCCGTCCGAGCTGATCGTCTCGCTTCCGAAAGGCCTCTCGCGCCACCTGGTGCGGTTCGCCGATCTGTCGGGCCAGGTCGTCGCCGTCAAAGAGACGACCGACGAGATGGCGAAGCGCGAGTACGAGATGCTCGGCAACCTCGCCAGACTCGACGTGCCCTGCGTCGACCGGGTCGCCGTGATCGCCGGACGCTCGGATGCCGCCGGCGAGCCACTCGCTGCCGCCCTCGTCACGTCGCACCTGCGGTTCTCCATGCCCTACCGCGCGCTCTTCACACGGGTGCTGCGACCCGACACCGCGAATCGGCTGGTCGATGCGCTCGCGGTGCTCCTGGTGCGTCTGCACAACGTCGGCTTCTACTGGGGAGATGTCTCGCTCTCGAACACGCTCTTCCGTCGAGACGCCGGTGCCTTCGCCGCCTACCTGGTCGACGCCGAGACGGGCGAACTCCATGAGGAGGGCCTGACCGACGGTCAGCGCGCCTACGACCTCGATCTCGCCCGCACCAACATCGCCGGCGAGATCATGGACCTCGCCGCGGGCGGACGGCTGGAGCACGGCGTCGACGCGGTCGCCATCGCCGACGGGATCGTCTCGTCGTACCGCTCGCTGTGGGCCGAGCTGACGGCGCAGGAGTCCTTCGACGTCTCCGAGACCTGGCGCATCACCGAGCGCGTCGAGCGCCTGAACGCTCTCGGCTTCGACATCGATGAGATGTCGATGTCGACGACCTCTGACGGCACCGTCGTCGAGATCCAGCCCAAGGTCGTGGATGCCGGGCACCACCAGCGTCGCCTGATCCGTCTGACCGGCCTCGATGTCGAAGAGAATCAGGCGCGACGCCTGCTCAACGACCTCGACGAGTTCCGTGCGCGCTCGACCAAACAGTGGGCCGATGAAGAGATGTACGCCCACGAATGGCTGACCCGGGTGTTCGAGCCCGTGGTGCGCGCGATTCCGTGGGAACTGCGTGCGAAGCTCGAACCCGCCGAGGTGTTCCACCAGGTGCTCGAGCACCGGTGGTACCTGTCACAGGCCCAGGGACGCTCTGTTCCCCTCGCCGAGGTGCTGACGAGCTACATCAACGAAGTGCTGCGGCATCGTCGCGACGAGGCCACCATCATGGGCCCGCCCACCGAGACGATGAGCCTGCCCGTGGTGACCGGCTCCAATCCGGTCACCGACGACGACGACGAGGTCGATTGGCGCGACCTCGTCTGACGTCAGTAGCCGACGGTGAAGCGGCCGCGGCGGTGCGCCGGGCGCTCGATCTCGTCGATCACGGCGACAGCGAAGTCGGCCCCCGAGATGAAGGACTTTCCGTCGGCATCGCGCACGAGCACGTCTCCGCCGTCACGGTAGTGGCCCGTCCGCTCCCCCTCGGCCCAGGGTCCGAAGACCTCGGCCGGGTGGATGAAGAACCAGTCGAGCGTCTCGTCTGTGTTCTCGAGCAGGGCGAGCGAGTCGATGCCGACCTGCGCCTCGTGCTTGTACTCCTCGGGGAAGTCCAGGTCGAAGAGCCGCGGCCCTTCCGGCGCCACCAGACTCCCGCCTGCGCCGCCCACGACGCCCAGGCGCGTGCTGGTGTCTGCGAGCTCCGTGATGACGTTCGTGAGCGCGTCGAGCACGCGGTCGGTCATGTCGCCACGCGGCGAGAGGGCCGACACCACGGCATCCGCACCGTCGAACGCGCTCGCGAGCGACGAGATCTCGAGCGCGGATCCCTGCACGTACGAGGCGCCCTCGACCGCATCCGCAGGAGTGCTGCGCGAGATCGCGATCACCTCATGCCCGCGGTTCACCGCCTCTGAGACGATGTGGCGGCCGGCGTAGCCTGTTCCTCCGAGGACGACGATGCGAGCCATGTGCTGCTCCCCTACTTCTTCGCGTTGCGGGTGGTCGAGACCTGGTACAGCGCGACCGAAGTCGCGATACCGGCGTTGAGCGACTCGGTCACGGCCGAGATCGGGATCGAGACGATCTGGTCGCAGGTCTCGGCGACGAGGCGCGACAGCCCCTTGCCCTCGGAGCCGGTGACGATCACGACCGGGCGGTCGGCCAACTCCAGCTCGGGCAGCAGCACGTCGCCGCCACCGTCGAGGCCGAGCACGAAGACGCCCTGCTTCTTGAATTCCTTGAGCTGCGTGGTGAGGTTCGTCGCGAGCGCGACGGGAACGCGAGCGGCGGCACCGGCGCTGGTCTTCCAGGCCGCCGAGTTCACGCCGGCCGAGCGGCGCTGCGGCAGGATGATGCCGTGGCCGCCGAAGGCGCCGGTCGAGCGGATGATCGCACCGAGGTTGCGCGGGTCGGTGATGCCGTCGAGAGCCACGAAGAGCGGCACCTCGCCACGATCGATGACGGCCTCGAGAAGATCCTGCGGGTGTGCGTACTCGTACGGCGGCACCTTGACGGCGACGCCCTGGTGCACGCCGTCGTACCCGGCCATGCGGTCGAGCTCCTGACGCGTGACCTCGAGCACCGGGATGCCGCGGTTGGTCGCGAGCGACAGCATCTCCTTCACGCGGTCGTCCATCTCGACGCGCTGCGCGATGTAGAACGCCGACGCGGGGATCTTCGCCCGAAGCGCCTCGAGCACCGAGTTGCGGCCGGTGACGACCTCGACCTCGGTGGTGTTGTCCTTGGCGCGCGCAGAGCGGTTCGGGTTGCCGCCGGCGCTCTGACGCTGCCCCGGCTTGCCCTTCCCGCCTGATGCCGCGTAGCGCTCGGCTGCCGCCTTGCGCTTGCCCGCGGGGTGCCAGGCTCGGTCCTCCGCCTTCGGGGTCGGCCCGCGGCCCTCGAGCGACTTGCGTCCGAGTCCGCCGGTGCCCTTGGTGGGGCCCTTCTTCTTGCCGTTGCTTGCGCCGGGGCGCTGTGGCTTAGCCATCGATACTCCAATGAGTTCCGGCCGGAGAGTCCTCCAGCGTGATTCCTGCGGCGGCGATCGCATCACGGATGCGATCGGCCGCCGCCCAGTCCTTGTCAGCGCGCGCCTGCGCCCGCTGGGTGATCATCGTCTGCACCAGGGCGTCGAGCGCGGATGCCTGCGCACCGCCACCCGATGCCGCACCGACGCGGTCGATCCCGAGCACGTCGAGCATGGCGAGCACCTCCTGCCTCGCGACCGCGGCCTCGTCGAGGTCACCGGCGTCGAGCGCCGCGTTGCCGGCGCGCACAGTCTCGTGCACGACTCCGAGAGCCTGCGGGATGCCGAGGTCGTCATCCATCGCCGTGACGAACGCGTCGGGCAGCGGTGGGCGTTCGGCCCAGCCGAACGTCTTCGGAAGCATGCGCTCGGCGCGCTCGACGAATGTGCGGATGCGCCCGAGCGCCGCCTCCGCCTCCGCCCACGACGACTCCGAGAGGTCGAGGCTCGACCGGTAGTGCGCCGCGGCGAGCGCGTAGCGCACCACCTGCGGATCGTGCTCTGCGAGCACTTCGGACGCGAGGGTGAAGTTGCCGAGCGACTTGGACATCTTCTGTCCGCCGACTGTCACGAGACCGTTGTGCACCCAGTACCGCGCGAAGCCGTCACCGGCCGCGGTCGACTGGGCGAGCTCGTTCTCGTGGTGGGGGAAGCGCAGGTCGAGTCCTCCGCCGTGGATGTCGAACTCGGGCCCGAGGTAGCGCTTCGACATCGCCGAGCACTCGATGTGCCAGCCGGGGCGACCCGCTCCCCAGGGCGACTGCCAGGTGGCATCCGCCTGCTCATCGGGCTTGGAGCCCTTCCAGAGCGCGAAGTCCTGCGGGTTGCGCTTGCCACGGGGGTCGGCATCCTCCGCCGCCTCCATCGCGTCGACCGACTGGTTCGTCAGCGATCCGTAGTCGGCCCACGAGCGCACGTCGAAGTAGACGTCGCCCGAACCGTCGGGCGCGGGGTATGCGTGTCCGCGCTCGATGAGCGTGGTGATGAGCTCCTGCATCTGCGGAACCGATGCGGTCGCGCGGGGCTCGTACGTCGGCGTGAGGATGCCGATCCCGGCATACGCCGCGGTGAACTCCTGCTCCATGCGGTAGGCCAGAGCCCACCAGGGCTCGACGTCGGTCGCGTTCGCGAGCACCTTGTCGTCGATGTCCGTGACGTTGCGCACGAAGGTGACCCTGCCATACCGGTGCGTCAGCCAGCGGCGCAGCAGATCGAAGCTCAGAGCTGCGCGGACGTGCCCGATGTGGGGGCCGGACTGCACGGTGGGTCCGCAGACGTACATCGTGACGTTCTCGGGATCGAGAGGCACGAAGTCGCGCAGCTGCTGTGCGCGGGTGTCGTAGAGGCGGAGAGTCACCGCACAAGCTTACCGGGCGGCCGATCGCGTTGACTGGGTGTGACCCCGTGCCCCACGACCCGCCTCGCCGACTGTCAGTCGACGGGGAACACGCGCCCGGTCTGCACTCCCCGCACGCTCTTCGCGTATGCCTGTCCGACGCGATGCGACGACACGGGCACGCAGCCGGGGAACGACGAGTGATACGACGGCGCATCCTCGAGCACCGACGGGCTCACGGCGTTGATGCGGATGCCGCGCGGCAGCTCGGTGGCCGCCGCGAGCACGAAGGACTCGACAGCGCCGTTCGCGAACGACGCGGCCGCGCCGGTCGCGATGGGCTCACGCGCGAGGATGCCGGAGGTCAGGGTGATCGAACCGCCGTCGCGCACGAAGGGGGTGCCGATGCGCACCACGTCGAGCTGCGACAGCACCTTGCCTCGGAAAGCGGACTCGTAGTCGTCCCGCGTCAGCTCGTCGAGCGGCCGGAAGGGAACCTCCCCCACGGCGACGACCACCGCGTCGACCTGGCCGACAGCCGCGAACAGGCGCTCGATCGAGGCCGGGTCCGTGATGTCCACCGAGGGCTCGCTGCTGCGCGACGCGGCGACGATCTCATGACCGTCCAGCGCGTCGACGGCGGTTCGTCCGACCTGTCCGCCGGCTCCGATGACGAGGATTCTCATGACGTCTCCTTCTCCGCATGCGAAAACCGCACGACGATGTCCGACAACGACGGCGGATGCCGACGCATTCCCCGGTATCGGGTCAGCCCGGATGGACCATGGCGACCGCCGTCACCGCGATGCCCTCGCCCCGACCGGGGAAGCCCAAGCCGTCGGTGGTGGTGGCCGTGACCGAGACCGGCGCGCCGCCGAGCGCGGCTGACAGCACCCGCTCAGCCTCTGCGCGGCGACCGCTGAAGCGCGGTCGGTTGCCCTGGAACTGCACCGACACGTTGCCGATCGCATAGCCCGCCTCGGCCAGAATCTCGCGGGTGCGGGCGAGGAAGACGTCTGCATGGGCGCCGGCGTACTCGGGGTGCGCGGTGCCGAAGTGCTCGCCGATGTCGCCGAGCCCCGCGGCTCCCAGCAGAGCGTCGACCATCGCGTGGGCCACGGCGTCACCATCGGAATGACCGGAGAGGGCTCGCTCGCCGGGCCACTCGATGCCGGCCAACCACAGGTTGCCTTCGCCGCCGAACGCGTGCACGTCCGTGCCGAGTCCCACCCTGGGGCCGGACCACGTCGGTTCCGGCACGGCGACCGGCGCGGGCACGGCGGTCAGCAGATGGCGGGCGCGCTCGAGGCCTGCGGGTGTGGTGATCTTGAATCCTCGAGGGGAGCCGGAGATCTGTCGAACGAGATGCCCGGCGGCCGCGAACAGCGCCGCATCGTCGGTGTACTCGATGGCCGAGGCCGCAGCCGCGTCGTATGCGGCCTCGAGCAGAGCACGCGGGAACCCCTGAGGCGTCTGCGCCGCGGCGAGCTCGGAGCGATCCACCGGCGCGATGACGGCATCCCCGTCGACCCGCTTGAGCGTGTCGACGACCGGCAGCGTCGGGATCACCCCGCTCTCGCCGTCGACGGCCTGCGCCACCGCATCGATGATCTCCGGGGGCGTCAGCGCGCGTGCCGCGTCGTGCACGAGCACTCTCGTGACATCGCCCCAGAGCGCCGCGAGGCCGGCGGCGACCGACTCCTGGCGCGTGTCCCCGCCCGTCACGACCCTGCCGAGATCGGCTCGGTCGCCGGCGGCCGCGCGCAGCTCGGTCTCGGCGTCACCCTCGAATCCGGCAGGGGCGACGACGATGACCTGAGCGGGGGATGCGGCGAACACGCCGTCCAGCGCGTGGCGGAGGATCGAATGCGTGTCGATGCCGACGAACGCCTTGGGCGCGCCGGCGTCCAATCTGGTGCCGGAACCGGCGGCGACGACGATGATCGCGGTGTCAGGGACGGGAAGCATGCTCACCAGGTTCACGTTACCGGCGCCCACGAAAAAAGGCGGATGCCGAAGCACCCGCCTTCTCTCGATCCACTCAGGACGCGAGAACCTCGTCGAGCAGTGCGCTCGCCTTGTCCTCGTCGGTCTTCTCAGCGAGCGCGAGCTCGGAGATGAGGATCTGACGCGCCTTGGCCAGCATCCGCTTCTCACCCGCGGACAGCCCGCGGTCCTGGTCCCGACGCCACAGGTCGCGCACGACCTCGCTCACCTTGATGACATCGCCGGAGGCGAGCTTCTCGAGGTTCGCCTTGTAACGACGCGACCAGTTGGTCGGCTCTTCCGTGAACGGCGCACGGAGCACCTCGAACACAGCGTCGAGGCCCTCTCGTCCGATGACATCGCGGACCCCGACGAGATCGACGTTCTCAGCGGGCACCTCGATGATGAGGTCCCCCTGGGTGACGTTGAGCTTCAGGTATTTCTTCGCCTCACCCTTGATGATGCGCTCCTTGACCTCGATGATGGTCGCAGCGCCATGGTGCGGATAGACGACAGTTTCGCCAACCTCAAAAAGCATAAAAACTTGTCCTTTCGGCAACCTCAAGGATACCACAGGGAGAATGCGCTAAGGTTCGCGCCTCCACGTCCTCAGGCGGCACCCCGCATGCGCATAGAATGGATGCGGATATCCCGTCGGACCTCAGGAGGACCCGTGAAATCGCGCCTTGTTGCGTCTGCCGCCATCAGCGCCCTCGTTCTTCTCGGCGCGACCGGCTGCACGTTCATTACGCCGCAGTCGACGGAGGTCCAGTACTCGGCCTCGGACGGCGTCAACGTCTCGGACTCGGACGGCCCGATCGACGTGCGCAATGCGTTCATCGTCGCGAACGAAGACGGCTCGGTCGGCAACTTCGTCGCCGCCGTCGTGAACCCGACCACGGAGAAGGCGACCCTCACGATGACGATCGACGGGCTCGACCCGTTCACCGTTTCAGTGCCCGCGGGCAAGACCGTCAGCTTCGGCGCCGACGAGGAGCCGCTGCGCATCGACGACCTCGACACGCTTCCCGGTGCGACGATCGAGATCCACTTCCAGTCGGGTGACGGCGCCGGAACCAAGACCGAGGTCCCCGTGCTCGACGGCTCGCTGCCCTACTACGCCGACCTGGTGCCCGCAGCAGAGTCCGAGCCCGAGCCCGGGAAGTCCACCCCCACGCCTGAGCCGGTTCCGTCCGACACGGCCGCCCCCGCTCCGCAGGAGTGATCCGGCGCACACGCTGAAGAAAGAGGCCGTCACCCCCGGGGGTGACGGCCTCTTCCGTGCGGCGGCGGCGCGCGCCGCGTTCGCGTTCAGCCTTCGAAGCGGTACCCGAGGCCACGGACGGTGACGAGCATGACCGGCTCCCCGGGGTTCTCCTCGATCCGGGAGCGGATCCGCTTGATGTGCACGTCGAGCGTCTTGGTGTCGCCGAAGTAGTCGCTGCCCCACACCCGGTCGATGAGCTGGCCGCGCGTGAGCACTCGACCCGAGTTGCGCATGAGCACCTCGAGCAGCTCGAACTCCTTCAGCGGCATGTTGATCTGCTGGCCCGCGACCGAGACCGTGTGGCGGTCGATGTCGAGTGAGACGCGACCGCCGTCGAGCACGCGCTCATCGAGCTCGCTGTCGGCCTGGACCACACGGCGCAGCACCGCCCGCATCCGGGCCAGCAGCTCCCGCGACGAATACGGCTTGGTGACGTAGTCGTCGGCGCCGAGCTCGAGCCCGACGACGATGTCCACCTCCGAGTCCTTCGCCGTGACCATGATGATCGGCACGGCGGAGGTCGAGCGGATCTGCCGGCACACCTCGGTGCCTGGCATCCCCGGCAGCATCAGGTCGAGCAGCACGACGTCGGCGCCGCGCTCTCGGAAGGCGGTCAGCGCGCCGGGTCCGTCCTCGGCGATCTCGACCTCGAACCCCTCTCGGCGCAGCAGATAGGCGAGCGGGTCGGCGAGGTCGGGCTCGTCTTCGACGAGAAGGATGCGGGTCATGCGTTCTCTCCGTTTCGGACGCGAGCCGCGGCCTTGGCCGCCTTGCGCTCACGCTTCTTGTTCTTCTTGTCCCTGTCGATGCTCGGGGGAGCATCGATCGTAGGAAGCCTGATGGTGAAGGTGGATCCTCGTCCTGGTCGCGACCAGAGGCGCACCTCGCCGCCGTGGCGCTGCGTGGCGTGCTTGACGATCGAGAGTCCGAGTCCGGTTCCGCCGGTGCGCCGCGACCTCGCCTCGTCTGCGCGGTAGAAGCGTTCGAAGATGCGCTCTCGGTCCGCCTCCGCGATGCCGATGCCCTGGTCGGACACCGCGACCTCGACGACCCCGTCGTCGGCCTTCACTCCGATGCCGACTCGCGATCCCTTCGGGGAGTACACGATCGCGTTGGCGATGAGGTTGCCGAATGCCTCGATCAGGATCTGCGAGTCACCGCGCACCCAGACTCCCCTGTCGCCTCCGCGAGCGAGCTCGACGCCCGCCGAGTCGGCCTGCACGACGTGCGCCTCGAGGGCGGTCGCCAGCACCTCGTCGATCGACACGGGCCGCACGTCCGACAGCGCATCGTCCGTCTGGAGCCTCGACAGACTCATGATGCGCCCGGTCAGCTGCCCGAGACGGGCTGCCTCGGCGGAGATCCGAGTGGCGAAGTGGCGCACCTGCGCGGGGTCGTCCGCCGCGGACTCGATGGCCTCGGCCAGCAGGGTGACCGCCCCGACGGGAGTCTTGAGCTCGTGGCTGGTGTTGGCGACGAAATCGCGGCGCATCTGGTCGAGACGCTCCTGTTCGGTGACGTCGCGGATGATCAGCAGCGTCATGCGGGGGCTGATCGCGCTCGCGCGCGCCGACACCAGCCGCGGGTCGAGGCTGAGCCCACCGCGGGTGATGCGCAGGGACTCGGTCGCCGAGCTGCCCTCATTCCGCCCTCCCCGCACGAGCTGACGCAGCTCGGGGTTCTCGAGCGGTGCTCCCACCTCGATGCCGAATCGCGTGGCCGCCTTGGAGACGGCCAGCACGAGTCCGGAGGAATCGACCACGCACGCCGCGTCGTCCATGCTGCCCAGCACCGCTGTGACGCCGGCCGGAACGGCCAGTGACGTCTCGTCGGCGACCCTGGCCCTGGCCCGGTACGCCCAAGCCACGAGGAGCGAGAGTCCGACGCCGATCACGAGGCCGACGGCCAACGCGAGCAGCGCGATCTGCGGCAAGGTCATAACCCCAGCGTAGAGTGCGTTCACCGCCGGATCGGCGGGTTCTCCTGCGCTGGCGCGAAGAGGAGAAGTACTATTCACGTGCTGGGCACCGTTCGTTAACCTTCGAAGCAGACAATCGCTTTCGGGCCTGTGCGGGAGCGCGGACCTCTCCTCCCGCGCGGACGACCCAGCCGTCTCGCGCTGTCACCACAGTCGAGACCCGAATGAAAGGTTGCGCCCCCATGCGCGAAGTCTTCCACCAGTCCCTCGAGGACCTGCAGTCCCGTCTCGTGGAGATCGCCGACCTCGTCACGGTCTCGATCGACAAGGCCACCCGTGCGTTCGCCACCAGCGACGTCGAGCTCGCCGAAGAGGTCATCGCCGACGACGCGAAGATCGACGAGCTCGCCGTCAAGCTCGACGAGCAGGCCATCGAGATCCTCGCCCGCCAGCAGCCCGTCGCCCGCGACCTGCGCATCGTCGTGATCGCGCTGCGCGTCAGCGCCTCGCTCGAGCGCATGGGCGACATGTCCGAGCACATCGCCCAGCTCGCCCGCCTCCGTTTCCCGGAGCGCGCGATCCCGAAGGGCCTCAAGGGCACCTTCACCAAGATGGGCGAGCTCGACGTCGAGATCTCGCGCACGCTCTCCGAGCTGCTGCGCACCCAGGACCTGCGCCTGGCCGACACGATCCGCAACACCGACGACGACATCGACGAGCTGCACGCCAGCGTGTTCGAGAAGGTGCTCAGCGACAACTGGAAGGGCGAAGCGACCGCCACGGTCGACGCCACGCTCGCGAGCCGCTATCACGAGCGGTTCGCCGACCACGCGGTCGCCGTAGCCAAGAAGGTCGTGTACCTCGCGACCGGTGACTGGCGAGTCGAAGAAGAGGACATCCCCCTCGCGGCCGAGCAGCAGCGCGAGTTCGGTCACGCCTGAGTCGCGACGAGATACACGAAGGGGGCGGATGCTGACAGCAGCCGCCCCCTTCGTCGTCTTCTTCTACTTCTTGCCCTGCGCAGCCACAGCGGCGGCACCGGCGGCGGCAGCCTCGGGGTCGAGGTACTTGCCCGGACCGGTCGGCACGTTGTTCTCGTCGAGCTCGTAGACCAGCGGGATGCCCGTCGGGATGTTGAGTTCGGCGATGTCGTCGTCGCTGATGCCCTCGAGGTGCTTCACGAGACCGCGCAGCGAGTTGCCGTGAGCCGTGACGAGAACCGTCTTGCCTGCCTCGAGGTCGGGAACGATCGCGTCATCCCAGTACGGCAGCAGGCGGTCGATGACGAGCTTGAGCGACTCCGTGCGCGGCACCTCGCCGTCGATGTCGGCGTAACGCACGTCACCGACCTGGCTGAACTCGCTCTCGTCGTCGAGCACGGGCGGCGGCACGTCGAACGAGCGACGCCACAGCTGGAACTGCTCGGGGCCGAACTCCTCGAGGGTCTGCGCCTTGTCCTTGCCCTGCAGCGCGCCGTAGTGACGCTCGTTGAGGCGCCACGAGCGGGTCACCGGGATCCACAGGCGGTCGGCGGCGTCGAGCGCGATGTTCGCGGTCTGGATGGCGCGGCTGAGCAGCGAGGTGTGCAGCACGTCGGGGAGGATGCCGGCCTCTGCCAGCAGCTCGCCGCCGCGCTGGGCCTCCTTCTTGCCCTGCTCGTTGAGGCGGACGTCCACCCAGCCGGTGAAGAGGTTCAGTTCGTTCCACTCGCTCCGGCCGTGACGGAGCAGGATCAGGGTGCGCTTCGAAGTCATGACGTCAGTTTATCGGCGCAGCTCGACGCGTCCACGCCCATGCCCTGCGAGGATTGACGCATGGCGTCATCTCCTCTCGGTCGGCCGACCCGCGGCACCACCGGGACGAATCGACTGCGCCGCAACGATCGATGGATCGCAGCGAGCCCCGCCTTCCGCCGAGCCGACGATCCGCTGGTGATCGACCTCGGTTACGGGGCCAGCGGCGTGACGGCGTTCGAGCTCGCGACCCGCCTGCAGCGTGTGCGCGCGGACGCGGAGGTGCGTGGTCTGGAGATCGATCCGGAGAGGGTGGCCACCGCGAACCGCCAGCTCGCCGAGGTGCAGGCCGCACGCACCCCCTTCTCCCCTAGCCTCCGGGTGTCGTTCGCCCGCGGCGGGTTCGAGGTTCCTTTGACGGCAGGGCGGCGGCCGGCGGTGATCCGGGCGATGAACGTGCTGCGGCAGTACGACGAGGGAGACGTCGCGAGCGCGTGGCGCACCATGTCCACCCGGCTGTCTCCCGACGGACTGCTCGTCGAGGGCACCTGCGACGAGATCGGACGAGTGTCGAGCTGGGTCGACGTGGGCCCGACAGGATCGCCCCTGCGCTTCACGGTCTCGCTCCGACTCGCCGACCTGGAGCATCCGAGCATCGTCGCGGAGCGGTTGCCGAAGGCGCTGATCCACCGCAACGTGCCCGGCGAGCGGATACATTCGCTGCTCGTCGAACTCGATCGCGAATGGGACCGGGCGGCACCGCTGTCGACCTTCGGAGCGACGCAGCGGTTCCTGGCTGCGGTCGTCGCGCTCCGCGATCAGGGGTGGCCGGTGCTGGGTGGCAAGGCCCGGTGGCGACTGGGCGAGCTCACGCTCCCCTGGGATGCCGTGGCTCCGCTCCCCTGACACACCCCGCGGGGCGTACCCGGTTCAACCCGCCTGACGGGGATCCGGGGCGGTGGGCCGACGGGACAGCCGGGTGAGGCGCGGGATGTCGGCCATGGCACCCGCATCCGCCGGCACGATGACCTGCTGGGTCGCGGCGATGTCCGCACCCTCCGCTCGGACGACGAGATCGCCCACCGGCGCACGACGAGACAGGATCGCGAGCGCGATCGGACCGTCTTCGTGGTGTCGGGCGACGGAGGTGATGTGCCCGACCTCGTCGTCGCCGGCGAAGACCGCATCGCCCACTGCGGGCAGCACCGCCTCGCTTCCGTCGAGGTGCAGCGCCGCGAGTCTGCGGGGCGGGTGTCCGAGGTTGTGCACCTTGGCCACTGTCTCCTGGCCCCGGTAGCACCCCTTGTTCAGGTGCACCGCCGAGCGGATCCAGTCGGACTCGTGCGGCAGCGAGCGCTCGTCGACCTCGGCCGACCACCGCGGACGCCAGGCTGCGACGCGCAGCGCCTCGGCTGCGAGCAGTCCTGCCACCTCTTCAGACGACACGCTCGCGGCGAGCGCATCGGCGGCCTCGGCCGTGGCGATCGCCACGCTCCAGGCGAGGTCTGCGCCGGGGTGATCGGCGACCTCGGCGTACTGATGGCCACCCGCGCTCACACGCTGCCACGGGTCGGCCCAGATCAGCGGAGCACCGGAGGCGGCGGATGCCGCAGCGGTCGCGCGCTCAGCCGCAGCACCGCCGTCGACGAAGCCGAGCAACGCGAGATCGGGGCGCACCGCCACCGTCGCCTGGGTGCGGAACTTCATGCGCGTCAGCCAGGTCGCGAGCGCCTCCGCGTCGCCGGCGTCCGCGATCAGCCAGGTCGACGAGCCGTCGTCGACGACCCCTGCCGCATGTTCCACGCGCCCCTGGGGATCGAGCACCAGCAGTTCCGTGCTCTCGCCGGGAGCGAGTCGCCCGACCGACTGGGAGGTGATCGAATCGAGCCACGTCAGCCGTTCCGGACCCGCGACCTCGATGACCGTCCTGTCGTCGAGCGAAACCAGAGCTGCTCCGTCCGCGAGGCGACGCTGCTCGCGGAAGGCGTCGCCGAAGTGGGCGATTCCGAGCTCGCCGATCACAGCGCCGGGGATGTCGGTGAATCCGGTCATGTCAGACCTTCGCGAGTCGGGCGGAGGCGTGAGACCGCATCGTCGTGCCGAGGGCTGCGATGTCCCATGCCCAGAGGAGGTGGTTGTCGACCAGCCCGTACATCCGCGTGGCCGCGCCGTACTCCTTGGCCCCCGCCCCGCGCACGATGGCGTCGGAGGCGATGTCGATACGCGGACCGTTGATCTCGCCCAGGTACAGCTCGAGCATCCCGTCGGCGTGGGCGATCGACACCTCGATCGGGAAGCCTCCGGACGGAGCGCGGAGGGCCTCGACGTCGTCGACACCCCGCACGACCGGCTCAGCTCGCGGCGGGAGCAGTGCAGGGCCGGCGTCGGCATCGGAGGCCGGACGGGAGAGACGCCAGAAGCCGGTCTCGGCGACGAGCGGGATCGAGGCGGCGCCGTCTTCGCCTGCCAGGATCGCCGTCGCGGAGTAGTTCAGGAAGGGTCCGCCGTCATGGCTGAAGCTCACCCGATGGGTGAACTCGCCCTGCAGGCGGTCGTCGCCGACCGGATAATCGATGACGCCGGTACCCTCCCACACGCCGACCAGCCATGAGAGCGGCACGAGGTCGGCGGGGAGGTCTGTGGGCAGCTCGAGCACGATGCTCAGCGCTGGCCGCGGAAGAGATTCCGCAGCACGACGACCGAGACGAATGCGATCGCGAGGCTCGCCAGGCCCAGGAGGCCGATGAAGAAGAGTTCGAGCGCCATGAGGTCCATGGTGACCACTTTACCCTCCAGCAGGCGGAGTGTCTCGTTCGTGGATCAGGTGACGAGGGCGGCGAGACCGAAGCCGACCGAGATGACGCCCATCAGCAGCAGCGCGCCGATCGTGCTCGCGCCGACCCGGAAGATGAAGCCCTGCGTGCGCCCGTACTGCAGCTGCACGGCGAAGGACAGGAGCACTATCGCGCCGAAGACCACGAGGAGCCACGGCACTCGCCACTCCTCGGCGACGAAGATGCCCACGCCGATGGAGGCGACGAACGCGACCGCCCAGACGATGAGCACGCCGACGAAAGCATTACGCGGTGCGAGCGCTGGATCCGTCATGACTCCATTGTGACCCATCAGCGCCCGGTATCATTGCGGCACGGCGTACCCCGCCGTCCGGAAGGAGTGCGTGTGGCCCAGGTCCTGGTGTTGACCAATGCTCCGGTCTCGGAGCAGGTCCTGCCCGCACTCGAGCTGCTCAGCCATCGTGTGCGCCAGATCCCCGCCGAGCCCGCCCAACTCGTGAGCGCCCCCGAATACGACATCGTGATCGTCGACGGGCGTCTCGACCTCGTCGGTGCGAAGTCCCTCTGTCGTCTGCTGCGCGCCACCGGTCAGGATGCGCCGCTGCTGCTCGTCGTCACCGAGGGCGGCATGAGCGCGCTGTCCGGGGACTGGGGCATCGACGACGTGCTCCTCGCCACCGCCGGACCGGCCGAGACCGACGCGCGCGTGCGGCTCGCCCTCGCCCGCCGCGACGAGGTCGCGGAGCCGACGCGCGTGCAGGCCTCCGGTGTCACGATCGACGAGCAGTCGTATTCGGCGAAGCTCAGAGGGCGCCCGCTGGACCTCACGTACAAGGAGTTCCAGCTGCTGCACTTCCTCGCCACGCACCCCTCGCGGGTGTTCACCCGCGAGCAGCTGCTCAGCGAGGTGTGGGGCTACGACTACTTCGGCGGCACCAGAACCGTCGACGTGCACGTGCGGCGCCTGCGAGCGAAGCTGGGCGACCAGGAGCAGATCATCGGCACCGTGCGGAACGTCGGCTACCGATTCAACGTCTACGACGAGGAGACGGTGGCCGCATCGCGGTGACGCGTGCGACGTCAGTTCACGCGCACGTCACCTCTCGGTGCTTAGATGTACCCCATGATCGATCCCGCACTCGCCGACGCAGGTCTCGGTGACGCTGAAGATGACGACTTCGATGCCATCGAGTCTCCGGACGCACTCCTCCCCGACCACCGCTACCACGATCGTGAGCTGAGCTGGCTCGCCTTCAACCAGCGTGTGCTCGAGCTCGCGGAGGATCCCTCGCTCCCCGAACTCGAGCGCGCGAACTTCCTCGCCATCTTCGCGAGCAACCTCGACGAGTTCTTCATGGTGCGCGTCGCCGGCCTCAAGCGCCGCATCGTGACCGGTCTCGCGGTGCCCACCAACATCGGCCGCTCCCCCGCCGACGCTCTCGCCGACATCGCTCGCGAGGCGCATGCGCTGCAGCTGCGCCACGCCGACGCCTGGAGATCCCTCGTCCGTCCGGCTCTGGCCGAGTCCGGCATCGAGATCACCGAATGGTCCGAGCTGACCGACGAGGAGCGCTCCAAGCTCTCCGAGTACTTCGGAGCACAGGTGTTCCCCGTGCTGATGCCTCTCGCGGTCGACCCCGCGCATCCTTTCCCGTACATCTCGGGGTTGTCGCTGAACCTCGCCATCCGCATCCGCAACGCCCGCACCGGGCGTCAGGAGTTCGCGCGTCTCAAGGTGCCGCCCATGCTGCCTCGCTTCGTCGAGGTGCCGGGCTCCGGTGAGATCAAGCGCTTCCTCACCCTCGAGGAGCTCATCGCGAACCACCTCGGCGACCTCTTCCCCGGCATGGAGGTCCTCGACCACCACGCCTTCCGCCTCACCCGCAACGAGGATGTGGAGATCGAGGAGGACGAGAGCGAGAACCTCATCCAGGCTCTCGAGGCCGAGCTGCTCCGACGTCGTTTCGGCCCGCCGATCCGCCTCGAGATCACCGACGACATGGACGAGGTCACGATGGACCTCCTCGTGCGCGAGCTGGAGATCACCGACCAGGAGATCTACCGGCTCCCCGGGCCGCTCGATCTGCGCGGCCTGTTCGACCTGTCGCGCATCGATCGCCCCGACCTCCGCTACCCCCCACATCTGCCGACCACCGCTGTCGCCTTCCAGCCCACCGGGAGCAACACGCGGGCTGACATCTTCAAGGCGATCCGCAAGTCGGACGTGCTCGTCCACCACCCGTACGAGTCGTTCACCACCAGCGTCGTGTCCTTCCTCGAGCAGGCGGCGCGCGACCCGCACGTGCTCGCGATCAAGCAGACGCTCTATCGCACCTCGGGTGACAGCCCGATCGTCGAGGCGCTGATCAACGCCGCCGAGTCCGGCAAGCAGGTGCTGGCGCTGGTCGAGGTCAAGGCCCGTTTCGACGAGGCCAACAACATCGTCTGGGCCCGCAAGCTCGAGAAGGCGGGCGTGCACGTCGTCTACGGCCTCGTCGGGCTCAAGACGCACTGCAAGCTCGCACTCGTCATCCGAGAGGAAGACGGTGTGCTGCGGCACTATTCGCACATCGGCACGGGCAACTACAACCCGAAGACCAGCCGCATCTATGAGGACTTCGGGCTGTTCACCACCGATGCCCAGGTCGGCAAGGACCTCACCCGCCTGTTCAACGAGCTGAGCGGATACGCGATCGAGAAGAAGTTCAAGCGCCTTCTCGTCGCACCGCTCCACCTGCGCAAGGGTCTCGTCCGCCAGATCGACCACGAGCGCCGCAACGCCGAGAACGGCAAGCCGGCAGGCATCCGCATCAAGGTGAACTCGATGGTCGACGAAGAGGTCATCGACGCCCTGTACCGCGCCAGCGCGGCCGGCGTGAAGGTCGATGTGTGGGTTCGCGGAATCTGCAGTCTGCGCACCGATCTCGAGGGCATCAGCGACAACATCACCGTGCGCAGCATCCTGGGCCGGTACCTCGAGCACTCGCGCATCTTCGCGTTCCACAACGACGGCGATGCCCAGGTGTACATCGGCAGCGCCGACATGATGCACCGCAACCTCGACCGCCGGGTCGAGGCTCTGGTGCGCGTCACCGACCCCGGGCACATGAAGGACCTGCTGGACTTCTTCGACCTCGCCATGGACCCCGGCACCACCTCGTGGCATCTCGGTGCCGAAGGCGTCTGGACGCGGCATTCGGAGGATGCCGAGGGCAAGCCCCTCATCGACCTGCAGGACAAGACCATGGGGTTGATCCAGCGGCGCCGTCGCGCTCGGGCAGTGCGATGAGCTCGCAGTCCCCGGCCCAGGCGGCCCGCTCGAAGTGGACGGACAAGGCCGTGTACGCGGCCGGTGCCGTGGTCTGGCGCGTGATCGACGGCAAGCTGCGGATCCTGCTGATCCACCGCACCAAGTATCGTGACATCACCCTGCCGAAGGGCAAGGTCGACCCCGGCGAGATGCTCGCCGAGACCGCCGTGCGCGAGGTGCACGAAGAGACCGGCATCCGCGTCTCACTCGGCGTGCCCGTCGGCGTGAGCCGCTACCATCTGCCGTCCAGCAAGCAGAAGGTCGTGCACTACTGGGCTGCGGAGGCGACCGTCGATGCCATCCGCGCCTCGACCTTCGTGCCGAACAAGGAGATCGCGGCCGTGGAATGGGCGAGTCTCAAGAAGGCGCGTTCCCGGTTGAGCTATCCGGTCGATCTGGAGATCCTCGACTTCTTCACGAAGCTCGTCGACGACGGCGCCCTGCGTACCTTCCCCCTCATCGCTCTGCGCCATGCGAAGGCCCGGTCGCGGTCGGACTGGGACGGCGCCGATGCCGAGCGCCCGTTGACCGAACGCGGACTCGAGCAGGCGAAGTCGATCGTCGGCCCCCTGCGCGCCTTCGGCGTGCGCAAGATCGTCACGAGCGACGCGGTGCGCTGTGTGCAGACGGTCGCACCGCTCGGCAGGGTGCTCGATCGAAAGATCGTGACGACCGAGAAGATCAGCCAAGACGCCTGGGAGGATGGACACGACGACCTGCGCTCGGTGATCGGCCGTCGGGTGCGATCGGGCAAGCCGGCGGTCATCTGCAGCCACGGCCCCGTGCTGCCGGGAATCCTGACCGAGATCGCGCTCGCCACCGGAACCATCCGCGGTTCGTACGTCAACAGCGCCGCCGACCTCGAACCCGCCGCGTTCTCCGTCGTGCACGTCTCGGCATCCAATCCGGGGTCCGGGATCATCGCGATCGAGACCCACATCCCCAAGATCTAGGCCCTCCGAACAGCAGCGCAGGCCGCATCCGGCAACGGATGCGGCCTTTTGCTCGCCCCAGAGAGACGCGTGCCGTTCACCTCCCGTTCACCTGCGCGGGAGAGTCTCGTTAACCGCCGCACATAGCGTCACTGTGTGCCCTGCACCGGGCCCCACCACATCAAAGATCGAAGGATCCACAGTGAAGATCTCCCGAATCGCACGTATCGGCGCCGTCGGCGCCGTGGCCGCTCTCGCCCTCGCCGGCTGTGCCGCGAACGAAGGCGGAACCGGCGGCTCCACCGACGCCCCGAGCGAATCCACTCTCAGCGGCACCATCGAGGCCACCGGCGCCTCCTCGCAGGAAGCCGCCCAGCAGTCCTGGGTCGCCGCCTTCCAGACCGCGAACCCCGACACCACGGTGAACTACACCGCCACGGGTTCGGGCACCGGCCGCGAGAACTTCATCGCCGGCTCGTCGAACTTCATCGGCTCCGACCGCGCGTTCGACGCGGACGAGCTCGCCGCCGGCGGCTTCGGCTCCTGCGCCTCCGATGAGATCGTCGAGATCCCCGTCTACATCTCGCCGGTCGCCGTCGCCTTCAACCTCGAGGGCATCGACGAGCTGAACCTCGATGGCGAGACCATCGCCAAGATCTTCTCGGGCGCCATCACCAACTGGAACGACGCCGCCATCGCCTCGCAGAACGAGGGCGTCGAGCTGCCCGACCAGGCGATCGTCCCCGTGCACCGCGCAGACGCGTCGGGCACGCAGGAGACGTTCACCAAGTACCTCAGCGCCGTCGCTCCGGACGTGTGGACCTACGAGGCGGCCGACGAGTGGCCGCTCCAGACCGGCGAGGCCGGCGATGGCACCTCGGGTGTCGTCGACGCGATCACCAACGGCGTGGGCTACATCGGCTTCGCGGACGCATCGCGCACCGGTGACCTGGGCCAGGTCGCCGTCGAGGTCGAGGGCGAGTACGTCGCGTACTCCGCCGAGGCCGCAGCTGCGCTCGTCGAGGCATCGCCGCTCGAAGAGGGCCGCTCCGACCACGACCTCGCGTACGCCGTCGACCCGGCCGCAGCACCCGCCGGCTCGTACCCGATCGCACTCGTCTCGTACCTCATCGGCTGCGTCGAGTACGACGACGCCGAGACCGCAGGCCTGGTGAAGGCGTACTTCCAGTACGTCGCATCGGCCGAGGGCCAGGACGCTGCAGCAGAGGCTGCGGGCAGCGCCCCGATCTCGGACACCCTGCGCGACCAGATCAACACGGCGATCGACGCGATCGTCACGGAGTGACCGAAGGCTCAGCGCACTGCTGAGCTCCGGTCCCGACGCCCCCGTGGTGTCGGTCGTAGGACTCGACCGACACCGCGGGGGCACCCGCATGAAAACCCCGAACGTCCCTCAGAGCCTGGAGTCGCTCCGATGACCACAACCTCAACGGGTCCCGATACCACCCGTTCCCCCGGGACTCGCACCACCCCACGCCGACGGGGTGACCTCATCTTCTCCGGCACCGCGCTGGCGGCGGGAATCATCATCCTCGTCACGCTCGCCGCGGTCGCGGTCTTCCTGATCGTGCAGGCGATCCCCGCTCTGTCGTCCGACACCTCGAACAACCACATCCTCGAGGGACAGTCGTTCCTGTCCTGGGTCTGGCCCTTCGTCTTCGGAACGCTGTGGTCGAGCTTCATCGCTCTCGTGATCGCCGCCCCGATCGCGATCGGCATCGCACTCTTCATCTCGCACTACGCCCCGCGTCGTCTGGCCGGCTTCCTCGGATACATCATCGACCTGCTGGCGGCCGTGCCCTCGGTGGTCTTCGGCCTGTGGGGCGCGCTGACCTTCGCTCCGATGCTCGTGCCCTTCTACAAGTGGCTCAACACGAACCTCGGCTGGATCCCGCTCTTCGGCGGCACCCCCTCCGGCACGGGAAAGACGATCCTCACCGCATCCCTCGTGCTCGCCGTGATGATCCTGCCGATCATGACCGCGATCTGCCGCGAGGTCTTCCTGCAGACGCCGAAGCTGCACGAGGAGGCGGCACTCGCGCTCGGCGCGACCCGCTGGGAGATGGTCAGGATGGCTGTGCTCCCCTTCGCACGCAGCGGAATGGTGTCGGGCGCCATGCTCGGCCTGGGCCGTGCGCTCGGCGAGACCATGGCAGTGACACTCGTGCTCTCCCCCCTCGGGATCGTCACGTTCAACCTGATCAACCCGGAGAACCCCACGACGATCCCCGCGATCATCGCGCTGAGGTTCCCCGAAGCCCACGACGAGGGCGTCAACACGCTCATCGCGGCGGGTCTGATCCTCTTCATCGTCACCTTCGCGGTCAACTTCGTGGCCCGCTGGATCGTCTCGCGCCGCGCCGAGTTCTCGGGAGCCAACTGACATGACCGCCACCCTCACCCCCTCGCCGTCTCCCTCGTCCGTCGTCGCTCCGGTGCACACCACCTCGGCGGGCCACCTGCCCAAGTGGGCACCGTGGGCGCTCCTGCTGGTCGCGTTCGTCATCTCCGCGACGATCTTCGCGTTCATGAACGTCGGCGGCGACCCGGCCGACTTCAACATCGCGCTGACGCTCGTGGTCGGCCTCGTGTTCTACATGGTGCTCATCTTCGTGATCTCCACAGTGGTCGAGAGCCGCCGTCACGCGATCGACCGCCTCATGACCGCACTGGTCTCCGGCGCCTTCGTGGTCGCGCTCCTCCCCCTCATCTCGCTGCTCTACACCGTGGTGATCAACGGCCTCATGCGCTTCGACGGGGAGTTCTTCAGCTTCTCGATGCGCAACATCGTGGGCGAGGGCGGCGGCGCGATCCATGCCATCTACGGCACGCTGCTCATCACGCTCGGTGCGACGATCATCTCGGTGCCCATCGGCCTGATGACCTCGATCTACCTCGTCGAATACGGAGAGGGACGCAGGCTCGCCCGCGGCATCACCTTCCTCGTCGATGTCATGACCGGAATCCCGTCGATCGTCGCCGGTCTCTTCATCTACTCCGTGTTCGCACTCATCGTCGGACCGGGCACCCGGATGGGGATCATGGGTTCGCTGGCGCTCTCGGTGCTGATGATCCCGGTCGTCGTCCGCGGTTCCGAGGAGCTGCTGCGCATCGTTCCGAACGAGCTCCGCGAGGCCGCCTACGCACTCGGCGTCCCGAAGTGGCTGACCATCATCAAGGTCGTCCTGCCGACCGCCATCGCCGGCATCCTGACCAGCATCATGCTCGCCATCTCGCGCGTGATCGGCGAGACCGCACCGCTGCTGCTCACCGTCGGCATCGTGCAGGGCATGAACCTGAACATGTTCAGCGGGCAGATGGCGACGCTACCGGTGTTCTCGTACATGCAGGCCAAGTACCCCGGCATCCCCGTCGATGCCTACCTCGAGCGGGCCTGGGCCGCAGCCCTGACCCTGATCGTCATCGTGATGGTGCTGAACCTGCTGGCCAGGATCATCGCCAAGGTGTTCGCCCCCAAGATCAACGGCCGCTGAGCCGTCTTTCCCGACTGAAGAAGAAGGATCACACGTGTCCAAGAGCATCGAAGTCAACGACCTCAACGTCTACTACAGCGACTTCCTCGCCGTCGAAGGCGTCAGCATCGACATCAAGCCCAACACCGTCACGGCCTTCATCGGCCCGTCAGGCTGCGGCAAGTCCACGTTCCTGCGCACCCTCAACCGCATGCACGAGGTCATCCCCGGCGCCCGCGTCGAGGGCGAGGTGCTGATCGACGGCAAGAACCTCTACGGTGCCGGCGTCGACCCCGTGCTGGTTCGTCGTCAGGTCGGAATGGTGTTCCAGCGCCCGAACCCGTTCCCCACCATGTCGATCAAGGAGAACGTGCTCGCGGGCGTGAAGCTCAACAACACGCGCATGTCGAAGAGCGATCAGGACGGTCTCGTCGAGAAGTCGCTGCGCGGCGCCAACCTCTGGAACGAGGTCAAGGACCGCCTCGACCGTCCCGGCTCCGGCCTCTCGGGCGGCCAGCAGCAGCGTCTGTGCATCGCGCGCGCCATCGCCGTCTCCCCCGACGTGATCCTCATGGACGAGCCCTGCTCGGCGCTCGACCCCATCTCGACCTTCGCGATCGAGGAGCTCATCGCCGAGATCAAGTCGGAGTACACCGTCGTCATCGTGACGCACAACATGCAGCAGGCGAGCCGCGTGTCCGACCGGACCGCGTTCTTCAACATCGCCGGCACCGGCAAGCCCGGCAAGCTCATCGAGTACGACGACACCCGCACCATGTTCACCACCCCGTCGGTGCAGGCCACCGAGGACTACGTCTCGGGGCGCTTCGGATAAGCATCCGGTTACTCCCTCTCCTTATCTGGAAAACCCAGATCATCTGGCGCCTCGCCGCGTGTCGATCACTCGACGCGCGGCGCCAGGCACCGATGGTCTGGGTTTTCCGGTTCCTGAGTACGGCTGCACTTCGAGCGTCTCAGTCGGGTTGCGCACAGATCTCGGCGATGCCCAGTCTCTCGCGAGTCCACCGATGATCGAAGCGTCGATCATTCTCGGATGTCTTTCACACGAGCGGATGCCACGCTGCGCACGCTCGGTCGTATGGCCAGAACAGCAGAGCTGAAACGCCACGGCGTGACAGAGGCCGAGCTCACCAGGGCCCTGCGTTCAGGCGAAGTTCTGCGTCCACGCCGAGGGGTGTACGCACTTCCCGACGAGTCGCACGATCTCGTCCACGCGGCTGAACACGGTGGCACCATCGGATGCTGCGCCGCCGGCGTCCTGCATGGCCTGTGGGTGCTCGAGATACCGCCAGAGCGTCATGTCTGGATGGGGACGGCCGGAACATCCCGTGTCTGCTGTGAGGACTGCAGGATCCACTGGGATGAGGGAAAGGTCGCTGTCGGCTTGCTGCCTCCCGTCAAGAACGTTCTGCTCCAAATCGCACAGTGCGCGGCGGAGGACACGTTCTTCGCGGCACTGGAATCAGCTCTGCGTAAGACACTCATCGGACCACGAGACACTGCGTGGCTGTGGCACCATCTTCCGGTCCAGATGCGCTGGCTGGTGGGTTTCGCGAGGTCTGACGCGGATAGCGGCTTGGAGTCGCTGATCCGTCTCCGCCTGCACAGACTCGGTATCGATGCGAGGACGCAGGTGTGGATCACAGGCGTCGGCGAGGTCGACTTCGTCGTCGGAGAGCGCCTGATCATCGAAGCGGACGGGCGTGCCAATCACGAGGGCGACGGACTGCGGGCGAAGGACCTCCACCGCGACGCTGCTGCTGCAGCGCTCGGCTACCAGACCTTGCGTTTCACCTACGCGATGATCGTGCACGACTGGCAGGCGGTGGCAGCCGCGATCGAGGGTGCACTCCGTCGGGATACTCGGCAATGAGTGGGGAATCTCAGACCGATCTGCCTTATGCAGTGTGCCGTTGGAGGGACGCGCCGCTGATGAAACGGATCGTCGGTGTTTTCCAGATGCGCAGGGGACGAAGGCGCGCCTCAGTCGCGGGGCGAGAGGAGGTACTCGTTGAGCTCGGCCGTGAGCGCATGATCGACGGGCAGCTCGACGCCGTCGACGGCGGTGATCGGGGCGGCGAGGCGGACGCTCGAGACGAGCCAGGCAGCATCGGCCTGCGGCAGGTCGGATGCCGGCACCTGGGCGTACTCCGCGAGGAGCCCCCGTGCGGCGAGGTGCTCGTAGACGCTGAGCTGGGTCGTGCCGTGCAGGATGCCGCCGTTCGGTGCCGGTGTCACGAAACGCTCGCCGAATCGCAGGATCAGTGAGGCTGTCGGCGCCTCGAGCACGAAGCCGTCGCGCGACAGGAAGATCGCGTCATCCGCTCCGCGTCGGTGCGCTTCGCGAAGCGCCGCCATGTTCACCGCATATGAGAGCGTCTTCGCCCCGAGCAGCAGCCACGGTGCCTTCTCGGCCACGTCGAGGTCGTAGCCGCGGTCGAGGGTGACCACACGGATTCCCTGCTCGCGCACCGCTGTGAAGTCGGATGCCGGGGCAGCCGTCACCCAGGCGGTCGGCGTGGGGCCGTGTTCGACCCCACGGCTGAGGATGAGCTTGATGACGTACTCGCCCTGCTCGCAGTGAGCGGCGGCGCGCTCGATGGCCTGATGCCACTGCGCCTGGTTGGGGAGGGGCAGGTCGCACAGCTGCGCCGAGTGCGCGAGCCGCTCGAGGTGCGGAACGACCTCCTGCGCATGCCCGTCGATCACGCCGATCGACTCGAACACCCCGTCGCCGCGTTGGGTGCTCAGCTCCCCTACGCTCAGCGCGGGAGCTGCGGCATCGACGAGGGTGAACGTGTCTGCGAAGTCGGAGCGGTCGATGTCAGCCGCCGCAGGATCGATCATCAGAGCAAAGCGCCGTGTCATGATCCGAGCCTAGAGCCACGGGAATAGCTTCAGCGTGATCTTGTTACACTGGAGTGGCCGGGCCGCATAACCCCGGGCTCCAATTTTTGCCGCTGCGAGCGGCCTTCCGCCGAGAGGCGTTTTTGCGGCCCGGTCTTCTCATGCCCGGGCGCTGACGACCCGAAGACCGCTGCTCCGTCTCTTCAGGCCAGCGCTCCCGAACGCCACAGGACGGCCGAGGCCGACAGGTCCTGCGCATAGCTGCTCAGTCGCAGGGCGCGGGTGGTGAGCTCGCTGGCGCGCGACGGTTCGGTCGACTCGTAGTCGTCCGCCGTATGGGTGGCTCCGGAGGCCTGGACCCGGCAGAACGCCGCAGCCCGATCGAGCGCGACCGCGAAGTCGCCGCGGAACGCGCCGCGGAGGATCGTGTCGATCAGAGCGACGAGCTCGTCGGGATTCGCCGGCACCGGTGCTCCGGCGATCACAACGTCGACGGATGCGAGCTCCATCCTGCCGCGCCCATACAGCAGGGCCGCGGTCTGAGGGTCGCCGTGAATCGCCAGCTGCAGGATGTACAACCGCCAGAGCGCGCCGGGCAGCGTGCGAGACGGCGCCTTCGACCAGAGCTCGGCGATCTCGTCGATGCCGTGCTCGTCGGTGAAGGCGACCAGCCGATCCGCGCTCACACCGCTCTCATCGGCGCGCACACGGGTCAGCAGAGCGGACGCTGTCGCATGCGCGACGCGCGTCTCCTCGGCGGGATCGTGGCTGCCCACGATGTTGTCGAAGGCGCTGGTGGGCCGGCGCACCGGACGGGAGAACTGCTCAGGCATCAGTCCAGGGTACGCGCGATCCGATGGTTCAGGCTGTCGGGATCACGACGACGGGATCGGATGTCGGCAGCCCCGAGGGCGAGCCTCCGTCCTGCTCCACCGTGACCGCGATCACGTCACCCGCATGCATCTCGCCGGCGAGCACCGCTGTCGCTTCGCCGCCGTCGGCCGCGAACACGCCGGCCGATACCGGAGTATCGCCCCGGACGTACCAGAGCTCGTAGGTCTCGCCCTCGGCGAGCGAAGGGATGCCGTCGGTCACGAGCACGGACTTGCCGAGCGATGCCGACCAGTGTGCGGTGGCAGTGCCACCGCTCTCGAGCGACACGCTGGCCTGCTGCGCGTCGCCGGCCGACTGGATGTCCTCGAGAGCGACGACACTCGCCGGTCGGTTGATGTAGGTGTTGATCGCGACGGCACCTGCTCCTACTCCCACGAGCAATGCGAGGCATGCCGCGAGTGCGAAGAGGAAGCGGAGCCGGTGTGCCGGAGCCTTGGGGGTCTCGTCGCCGAGCGCAGTCGACGACGAGGCCGGCGCCTCAGCGTCCGACGACTCTTCCGTCGGACCGCCGGGAACCGAGTCCGAGAGAACGGCGTCGCCGTTCTGCGGCGTGACGGCGATTCGGGCGAGCAGGGCGGCACGGATGTCCGCCGACGGGGCGACCTGCGTGACACCGTCGGCGAGGAACCCTGCACTGTCGGTGTCTGCATCCACGATGCGCTGCCATTCCGGGTGCGCTGCGAGTGCGGCGTGGTACCGCTGCTGGTCGTCGGGCGACAGCGCGTCGAGCGCTGCTCCTGCCGCCAGATCTGCGAAGTCCTTTTCGTTCATGCTGTCACCCCCATAGCTGTCCGCAAACGCGAGAGTCCATCTCGCATCCGTGTCTTGATCGTCCCCAGTGGTGCCCCTACGAGCGCTGCCACTTCGTTTTGACTGTAACCGCCGTAATAGGCCAGAACGAGAGCTTCTCGCTGCACCTCAGGAAGGCCCGAGAGTGCGTGAACCACCTTCTCGCTCTCGATGCCCAGCTCCACCGTCTCCGCGACACTGTCGTGCGCGACTCCGATGTCCCTGAACCCGGCTCGTACGTCACGGTCCGCGCTGGACTGGGACGCCCGAACCCGGTCGACCGCACGGCGGTGCGCGATCGTCATCACCCAGGTTCTTCCCTGGCCCTTGTTCGGAGCGAACTTCGTAGCGGATTGCCAGATCTCCAAGAAGACCTCCTGGAGCACCTCTTCGCTCTGTGAGCGATTCACGAGGACTCTGAGGATGAGGCCGAAGACGCGGGAGGAAAGAGTGTCGTAGAGCTCTGCGAACGCGCGCTGATCGCCGTCGCCGATGCGAACGAGCAGGTCAGCGACAGCATCCCGAGCCGCACCGTCTTCCGGTACGTCCATTCCGTCGATGACCATCTCTAACAGCATGCCGCATCCACCTCGCTTTTCCGTGCAGCCGCCACCCGAAAGTGACGTAAACGAGTCCTCTTAAGTGCTCGTCGTCGAATGCTGTTCGCCACAGACCTCCGAAACGGATTGGATCCGGTCCTGAGAAAAAAACTTTGCGGATTCTCCCATCCGATCCCGGCGGGGCTCCGAACGACTGTCAACGCCACGGAGAGGCCGTGGCATTGTTCTGAAGGAGCTTGAGATGTTCAGCACCAAGAAGAAGGTCACCGCAGCGATCACCCTCGGCCTTGCGAGCGCATTCCTGCTCTCCGCATGTTCCATGGGCGGCACCACCGAAGAGCCGGCAGAGTCGACAGCTCCCGAGTCGTCCGAGACGATGGCTCCCGAGACCGAGACGATGGACCCGGCCGCGAACCTGGTCGGTGCCGGTTGCGCCGCATACGCAGAGGCAGTGCCGGACGGTGCCGGTTCGGTCGAGGGCATGGCTCTTGACCCGGTCGCCACCGCAGCATCCAACAACCCGCTGCTCACCACGCTCGTCGCAGCAGTCAGCGGCCAGCTCAACCCCGACGTCAACCTCGTCGACACGCTGAACGGCGACGAGTTCACCGTCTTCGCTCCGGTCGACGACGCATTCGCGAAGATCGACCCGGCCACCATCGAGGCACTCAAGACCGACAGCGCCACGCTGAGCTCGATCCTGACCTACCACGTCGTCCCCGGCCAGATCACGCCTGACGAGATCGCCGGCACGCACGCCACGGTCCAGGGTGCTGACCTCGAGGTCACCGGCAGCGGAGACGACCTGATGGTCAACGACGCCACCGTGATCTGCGGTGGAGTCCAGACCGCCAACGCGACCGTGTACCTCATCGACTCGGTTCTGATGCCCCCGGCCGAGTAAGGCCCGGGAACGCCGAGACGGACACTCGGTAAGCCGTCTCACCTCTCGGGGGAGGTCGGTGGGACGGAGAAGGAGCCGCTGACGATACGTCGTCAGCGGCTCCTTCTTTGCGCCCTAGACTGGAGGGGCGGGCCTCTAGCTCAGTTGGCAGAGCATCGGACTTTTAATCCGCGGGTCGTGGGTTCGAGCCCCACGGGGCCCACCGTTTATCACCACAGGCCGGATCCGGCCACCCCCTTCACCGCATCTGCATCCTGCGAGAGAGTCGTGGCGTCCCCATCCGGGACATTCACCCCCACGAAAGGACGCATCATGGCGACTCTCACCGACAGCCGAGTGGCATTCCTGGCGACAGACGGATTCGAGGACAGCGAGCTGACCAGTCCGTGGGAAGCGGTGCAGGGCGAGGGCGCGAGCGCCACGCTCATCGCACCGGACGGACAGCAGATCACTGGAAAGAACGGTCACGTGCAGCACGTCGACCTCACCTCCGAGACAGCGAAGGCCGACGAGTTCGACGCTCTCGTGCTTCCGGGTGGCGTCGTGAACGCCGACCATCTGCGGCTCGACAAGGCATCGATCGACCTCGCTCGCTCATTCTTCGAGCAGCACAAGCCCGTCGCGGTCATCTGCCACGGCGCCTGGATCCTGATCGAAGCCGGCGTGGTCGACGGACGCACGCTGACCAGCTACCCGAGCCTCGCGACCGACCTCCGCAACGCCGGAGCGACCTGGGTCGACGAGGAAGTGGTGGTCGACGCAGGGCTCGTCTCGAGCCGCACGCCCGACGACCTCCCCGCCTTCAACGCGAAGCTGATCGAAGAGGTCGCCGAGGGGAAGCACGCCGAGCAGACCGCGTGATCTGAGCATCCGGCGGTCCGGTGTCAGGAGCCAGAGCGCGCCCTGTGACGCCGGACCGCCGCTCTGTTCGCACAGCGCACGGAGCAGAACCGCTGTCGTCCGTTGCGGGTCACGTCGACGACCACGTTCGTGCAGGGCGAGGCCTCGCAGCGACCCAGCCGATCCATCCCGCGGGTGACGAGGTGCAGCGATGTACCGACGGCGAAGACGGCCCGCAGCACGTAGGGCAGCGATCTCACGTCGTCACGGTAGTGGAGATGCCATCCCTCGCCGTCGTGGTTCGTCAGGCGCGGGTAGGCCGCCGCGTGAGCCATCTGGGCGTTGAGGATCTCCGCCCGAGCCTCCGGATCCGCCGCGTCGACGATCTCCAACCAGTCGTCGACGACCTCGCGGACTCTTTCGTGGTCGTCGGGGGCTGGCGGGAATGTCATCGTCATCCCCATCTCGAGGGTGCGCTCCTCTATGCCCGCACGATCGACGGGGAAGTCATCGGCGAGGGATGCGGCAAGGAGAACCGCATACTCACCGTAAGGGTTGAGATGCATAAGGCCATTACATCACGCTGGATGCATGACCACGTTGCACACCCTGCCGATCCCCCGCCAGACCATCACCGCGCACGAGCACGCCTGGGTCGCCAGCTCACGGCATCCGACCAGTGAGGGCATCGTCGTGTACGTCCGCTGCGCCGGTTGCGGCACGCATCGCGTCGACCTGCAGGTACACCCGCTGACGCCTCCCGCCGCGATCAGCCGCGAGACGTGAACTGTGAAGCCGTTCAGGCCGTCAACTCGGCGAGCTTCCAGATGGTGCGGAGGTTGCGCGCCGTGCCCGCGACGCCGAGCGCGCGGTCGAGGACGCCCTTGGTGAGTCTGGTGCTGTGCACACCGCCCTCGGCGTAATCGATCCACAGATCGTCACCCACGAGCGCGATCCGCTCACCCGGTACGAGCCTCTCCTGCAGCGCATCGACGGCCCCGGACGCGGCCGGCGCCTCGAGGAACATCGCGTGCAGCAGCTTCTCCGACGAGCCGCCGAACGGGTGCGCATCCAGGGCTCGTATGAGCGCATCATGCGTCCGCAGGATCACCGGGGTGTCGACGTCGAACTTGCCGGCGATCACCGCGCGGACCCGAGCGCACGCCCACGCCGGATCGTCCGGATGCTCGCACAGGATGTTCCCGCTCGCGATGTACGTCGACACCTCGCCGAGAACCGGAGCGAGCGCCTCGCGCAGCTGAGCCATCGGCACTCGATTGCGCCCCGAGACGTTGACCGCTCGCAGCAGCAGGACGCTGCGGGTCACGCAGCATCGCTCTCGACGAGCTCGGCACCCGCATGAGCGAGTTCTGCGAGAGCCGCCGCACTCGGCTCGTGCGCGACGCCTGCGATCAGGTCGGTGAAGACCCGCACCCGCACTCCGTGCGCGACCGCATCGAGCGCAGAGGCACGCACGCAGTGGTCGGTGGCGATGCCGACCACATCGGCCAGCAGAACACCCGCTGCCGTGAGGATCGCGCCGACGGTCTCACCCGATTCGGTGGCACCCTCGAACATCGAATATGCGGGGCGTCCCTGCCCCTTGTGCACGTGGTGCGTGACGGCATCGGTCACCAGCAGCGGGTCGTACTCGGCTCCGGGTGTGCCCGCGACGCAGTGCACAGGCCACGTGTCGACGAAATCCGGCGTCTCACCGAAGTGGCCACCGTTGTCACCCTCGGCGTCATGCCAATCGCGCGACGCGACGATGACGTCGTAGTCCACCGCGTGTGCGGCGAGGAAGGCGGAGACGGCGGAGGCCACGGCATCCCCTCCGACGACGGCCAACGCACCGCCCTCGGTGAAGTCGTTCTGCACATCGACGATCAGAAGCGCTCTGCTCATGATCTGAGCGTACGCCGCCCCCACCGGTCACCCCAAGGCAGGAAACCAGAAGGCCCCGGGATGTTGTTCACATCACGGGGCCTGGTGGAGCCGCTTGTCAGAATCGAACTGACGACCTTTTCATTACGAGTGAAATGCTCTGCCGACTGAGCTAAAGCGGCGCGATCAACGATATTACCCGTTCCGGAGCCGCACCGCGAATCGAGCCGGGATCACCCGCAGCGGACGTCGCTCTCGGGCACGACATCGTCGAGGAGGAACGCCTCGACGGCGCTGTCGACGCACGTGTTGCCCTTGTTGTATCCGGTGTGCCCTTCGCCCACGCGGGTGATCAGAACGCCCTCTTCGAGCTGCTCCGCGAGCGACTCAGACCACTCGTACGGGGTCGCAGGGTCGTTCGTGGTGCCGACGACGAGGATCGGGCCTGCGCCCTCGGCGTTGATCTCGCCGCGCGTGCCGGTCGGCGGGTAGGGCCACACCGAGCAGGAGTCGGGGCCGTTCCAGTACGCGGCGATGGTCGGCGCTCCGTCAGCGATCTTCTTCTCGGTCGCCGCCTCGGCCGCAGGGTCGTCCTCGACCGGATAGTCCATGCAGTTGTAGGCGCGGAAGGCTTCGCTCGAGTTGTCGAGGTAGCTGCCGTTCTCGCGCCCGTTGTAGAAGTCGGCGAGGAAGAATGCCGTGGTCGGGTCGCCCTGCAGAGCCTCGTCGAGCGCCTGCGTGAGGTACTGCCAGCTGTCTGCCGAGTACAGGGCCGCGATGATGCCCGTCATCAGCGCGTCTGCGCCGAGCATGCGTCCGTCGCCGTTCTCGAGCGGGGCGGCGTCGACGCTCGCGAGCAGCGCCCCGAGGTCGGCCATCGCCTCATCGACCGTGCCGTTGAACGGGCACTCGCCGGAGTCGAGGCAGTCCTGCATGTACGCACGGAGGGCCGATTCGAACCCGAGCGCCTGGGTCGCGCCGACATCGAGACCCGAGACTGCCGGGTCGATCGCACCGTCGAGAACGAGGCGCCCCGCCTTCTCGGGGTACAGGTCGGCGTAGGTCGCGCCGAGGAATGTGCCGTACGAATAGCCGAGGTAGTTCAGCTGCTTGTCTCCGAGAACCGCGCGGATCAGATCCATGTCGCGTGCGGCGTTGATCGTGGTGATGTAAGGCAGGATTCCGCCGCTGTTCGCCTCGCAGGCATCGGCGAACTCCTTGTGCGCCTCGAGCAGCTCGGCCTCCCATTCCGCGCTCCCCCTCTTCCCTGCGGGGATCGTGTAGAGGTAGTCGTCCATGCCGGCCGCATCGAAGCACGTCACCGCGGTCGACTCTCCGACGCCGCGAGGGTCGAATCCGATCACGTCGTAGTTCTCGATCAGATCGGCGCCGACCGCGAAGTCGAGGCTGTCGCGGATGAGCTCGACACCGCTGGCTCCGGGACCACCCGGGTTCGTCAGCAGCGAGCCCCGAGCTGTTCCCGTCGCCTGGTGGCGCACGACGGAGAGGGTGATCTCGCCGGCGTCGGGGTTCTCCCAGTCCAGTGGAGCGGTCACCTCGGTGCAGTCGAAGCCCGTGCCGCACTCGCTCCAGGTGAGCGTCTGCCCGTAGAACGGCAGCAGATCGTCTGCCACGCCTTCGGTGTCCGGCGCGTTCGTCGTGGACGGCTTCGGCTCGGCCTGCTCGGGGATCATGGAGTACAGACACCCGGAGAGTGCGACCGAGGCTGCGGCGAGGCCGGCGATCACCACGACGGCGCGTCGGATGCGGGAAGTCGGTCGATTGTTCACGGTGTCCTCCCGCTCGTGACAGTCACGAGCAAGCTCTCGAGGGCGAGCAGCGGTGCGACGTTGCGCTCCAGCGACTGGCGTGTGTCGGCAAGATGGTCGAGTACGACAAGAGTACGGGTCTGCGGCCACGCCGCCGCCAGCGCGGCCAGATCTTCACGGAGCTCGCGATTGATCAGCTCGTCTTCTCGGCCGAACTGCAGCATGACGACGTCGCGGAACAGCGACTGCAGATCGGTGAGCACTCTGTCGATCCCGTCGCGGAGGCTTCGGGTCGCGCGCTTCTTCTGGTCGTCCTCCAGGGCGGAGATCTGCGTGCGGAGGGCTGGCGGGACGGCTTGCCCCTCGGCGATGCCGACCATGCGGAGCAGGGATGCGCGTTCGGCCGCGTCCCGCTCGGCCGTGAGCGCCTTGGCGTCATCGGTCGCGGCCTGGATGATGCGGCCGGCGACCTCGACGGCGTCGCTGACACCGCGAACCCCCAGCACCGAGCGCAGGGTCTCGTCGCGCCGGCGACGAGCCGCCTCGTCGGTGGCGAGGCGCTGGGCCATTCCGATGTGCCGTTGCGCATGACGTGCGGCCTGCTCGGCGATGCCCTCATCGACCCCGGTGCGGAGGGTGATCAGACGTGCCACGTCTGCGACGTCGGGCTCGCGCAGCCGCAACGAGCGCACCCGCGAGCGGATCGTCGGCAGCAGGTCTGCTTCGCTCGGGGCGCAGAGTATCCAGACGGTCTGCTCCGGCGGCTCTTCGAGCGCCTTGAGCAGCACGTTCGAGGTGCGCTCGACCATCCGGTCGGCGTCCTCGACCACGATCACTCGATAGCGTCCGGCCGACGGCGCGAAGTACGAGCGCTCGACGAGCGCACGGGCCTCCGCGATCGTGATGATCACCTTGTCCGTGCGCAATGCCGTCACATCAGGATGCGTTCCCGCGAGGACCTGACGCATCGCCGCCTCGTCATCGGGGTGATCGGCTACGAGCGCGGCGGCGAAGGCGTGCGCGAGCGTTGAGCGCCCCGAACCGGGCGGACCGGTGATGAGCCAGGCGTGCGACAGCGCGGAAGGATCGGAGGCGGCGTTGCGCAGCGTCTCGACCGCGGCGTCCTGCCCCCACACATCGGCCCACGGAAAAGGGGCGGCGACAGTCTGGGGCATGCCCTCAGCCTAATCGGGAGCTCCGACGTGAGCGGCAACCGTCCTGGGGCGCCGCGGTCTGCAGCAGCTCGGCGGGCGCCGGAGGAACGCGATGGCTGAGGGCCGGCGGATGCCGGGGCGCCTGGGTGCGGGGTGCCGGATGCCAGGGTGCCGGGTGCCGGGTGCCGGATGCCGGAGCGCCGGATGCCTGCGATGGGCTGCGCGAGCGGCTCAGCCGATCAGCGGGGCGACCCGCTCTCGGATCTGCTCGGCGATGATCTCGGGGGTCGCTGCGGCATCGAGAACCAGGAACCGCTGCGGCTCGGATCGCGCCAGGGCGAGGTACGCATCGCGGACCCGCGCGTGGAACTCGGTCTTCTCGGCCTCGAGACGGTCGAAGGGTTTGTCCGCCGAGTCGAGTCGCACGCGCGCCGACTCGGGGTCGAGGTCGAGCAGCACGGTGAGATCCGGCAGCGCTCCCTCGGCGGCCCACAGTGACAGGTTGCGGATCTCGTTCCCGTCGAGCACCCGCCCTGCGCCCTGGTAGGCGACGGAGGAGTCGAGATAGCGGTCCTGCAGCACGACCTCGCCGCGGGCGAGAGCGGGCCGCACCACCGTCGCGACGTGGTGCGCGCGGTCGGCGGCGTACAGCAATGCCTCAGCGCGCGGTGCGATGTCCCCGCGGTGGTGAAGCACGATGTCGCGGATCAGCTGACCGACCTCGGATCCGCCCGGCTCGCGGGTGCGTACGACTGTTCTTCCTTCATCCGTCATCCACTGGGCGAGGAGGTTGGACTGGGTGGTCTTCCCCGATCCGTCTCCCCCCTCGAGGGTGATCCAGATTCCCGGGCCTGATGTCACGAACCGGCCTTCTTCGCGGCGTTCGCGGCACGTGTCGCCGCGGCCTTCTTGGCTGCTGCAGACCGCGCGGCGGCCTTCTCGGCATCCGTCGCAGTCGCCTTGGCCGGGGCCTTCTTCGCCGCAGTCTTCTTGGCCGCCGGCTTCTTGGCTGCGGGCTTCTTGGCTGCGGGCTTCTTCGCGGCTGCGCCACGCTTGGGAGCCGGACCCTTGGCGCGCTTGTCGGCGAGCATCTGCACGGCGATCTCGAAGGTGATGTCTTCGACCTTCTGGCCGCGAGGGATCGTCACGTTCGTCTCGCCGTCGGTGACATATGCACCGAAGCGCCCGTCGCGGATGCGGATCGGCTTGTTGCTGACCGGGTCTGCCTCGAACTCGGCGAGCGCACTCGACGCACGGCGGGATCCCGCTCCGTACTTCGGCTGCGCGTAGATCTCCAACGCCTTCTCGAGAGTCACGTCGAAGATCTCGGACTCGCTCTCGAGCGAGCGGGAGTCCGCCCCCTTCTTCAGGTACGGACCGAACCGGCCGTTCTGTGCGGTGATCTCCTCGCCGCTCTCCGGGTCGGCTCCGACGACGCGCGGCAGGCTGAGCAGCTGCAGAGCGGTATCGAGGTCGATCGTGTCGACCGACATCGAACGGAACAGCGAGGCGGTGCGCTGCTTGGGCGCGGCAGCCTTCTTGGCTCCCCGCTTGGGCTTGGGGGCCTCGACGACCTCGCCGGTCGCCTCGTCGACGGCGGCGTCCTCGGACACCGGGTCGTTCTCCTGCACGTAGGGCCCGAAGCGTCCGTCCTTGACGACGACGATCTTGCCGTTGTCCGGGTTGGTTCCCAGCACCCGGTCGCCGGCGACCGGCGCGTCGATGAGCTCCTGCGCCTTGGCAGCGGTCAGCTCGTCCGGCGCCAGATCTTCTGGCACGTTCACGATGCGCGGTTTCTCATCCGGTGCATCGGGATTCGCGACCTCGAGGTACGGGCCGTACTTGCCGAACCGGAGCGTCGCGTTGTCGGTGATGGGCGTGGAGTTGAGCGCCCGCGCATCGATCTCGCCGAGGTTGTCGACGGTCTGGCGGAGCCCGACATGCGAATCGGAGCCGTAGTAGAAGGAACGGAGCCACTCGACGCGCTTCTGCTCGCCCCGCGCGATCGCGTCGAGGTCGTCTTCGAGCGCGGCGGTGAAGTCGTAGTCGATGAGATCGGCGAAGTGCTCCTCGAGGAGACGCACGACACTGAAGGCGAGCCACGTGGGAACGAGCGCCTGGCCGCGCTTGGTCGCGTAGCCTCGGTCGATCACCGTGCCGATGATGCTGGCGAACGTCGACGGTCGGCCGATGCCGTGCTCCTCGAGCGCCTTGACGAGCGAGGCTTCTGTGAAGCGGGGCTTCGGCGTCGTGCGGTGGCCCTTGGCCTCGGACTCCGACATGCGCAGCTCGTCACCGACCGCGACGATCGGCAGCGACTGGTTCTCGTCGGCGTCCTTGTCGTTGCGCTTCTCGTCGCGCCCCTCCTCGTATGCCTCGAGGAACCCCTTGAAGGTGTACACGGTGCCGGATGCGGTGAACTCGGCGTTGCGCCCTGCGGCGTCGACAGCGATGGTGACGGTCGTGGTCTCGTACTTCGCATCGGCCATCTGACTGGCCACGGTGCGCTTCCAGATCAGGTCGTAGAGACGGTGCTCCTCGCGGTCGAGTTCCGAGGAGACGGATTTCGGGGTGCGGAAGGTCTCTCCCGAGGGGCGGATCGCCTCGTGCGCCTCCTGCGCGTTCTTGCTCTTCGACTTGTAGGCACGCGGCTTGAGCGGCACCGCGGTGTCGCCGTAGAGCGCGACGGCCTGGCTGCGAGCGGCTTGCACGGCCTGAGTGCTCAACGCGACCGAGTCGGTTCGCATATAGGTGATGTAGCCCTTTTCGTACAGCCGCTGCGCGACGCTCATCGCCTGCTTGGCGCTCATCGAGAGCTTGCGGCCCGCCTCCTGCTGCATGGTGGAGGTAGTGAACGGCGCGTAGGGGCTGCGGGTGCCGGGCTTCGCCTCGACCTTGGTGACGGATCCCGCGCCGGTGGCGTCGACGGCGAGTGCGAGCTCTGCGGCCTGCTTCTCGTCGAGGATGACGACGGCCTTCTTGAGTTTTCCGTTGTCGTCGAAGTCGGTGCCTCGGGCGAGCTGGCCGCCGTCGACGCGGACCAGGCGCACCTTGAAGCCGGACGACGACGAAGCGAGCGCCTCGACGTCCCAGTACTCGGCGGAGACGAACGCCATGCGCTCGCGTTCGCGCTCGACGATCATGCGGGTGGCGGCGGACTGCACGCGTCCGGCGGACAGCCCGGTCTTGACCTTGTACCAGAGCACGGGCGAGACGTCCCAGCCGTACAGCCGGTCGAGGATGCGGCGGGTCTCCTGCGCGTCGACGAGGTCGGTGTCGAGCTCACGGGTGTTTCCGATGGCCGCCTGGATCGCGTCCTTCGTGATCTCGTGGAAGACCATGCGCTTGACAGGGACCTTCGGCTTCAGAGTCTCGAGCAGGTGCCAGGCGATGGCCTCGCCTTCGCGGTCCTCATCAGTGGCGAGCAGGAGCTCGTCGGCGGTCTTGAGCGCGCGCTTGAGCTCGGCGACGGTCTTCGTCTTGCGATCGGAGACGACGTAGTACGGGTCGAAGTCGTTGTCGACGTCGATCGAATACTTGCCATACGCCTGCTTGTCGGCGGCGGGGATGTCCTTCTTGTCTGCGAGGTCGCGGATATGGCCGACGGAGCTGAGCACCTCATAGCCATCGCCGAGATATCCCTGAATCGACCGCATCTTCGTCGGGGACTCGACGATGACGAGCTTCTTGCCTTCAGCCAAGGGAGCGTCCTTTCTTCGAAGCACACCATACACACCGCCGTGATGGGTTGGTCACGGTGGTCGCCTGCATTTTCGCCGGAAAGTGCCTCGTGCCGCCGTCAGGATCCCTCGGGTGGCCCAGCACGGGCTCGGGAGACGGCAGCGAGTCCAGCGTACGCCGCGTTCACCTGCACGGTCGCCACGAAGCCCTCGACGGCACAATCGGTGAGAGTCGCACCGGAGGCCGCCGCGACCCGCGCAGCGAGCGCGCACGGGTCGTCGGCCGTCACGATCGAACCGCTGGCCGCGTCGGCCGCGGCGAGGGCCGCGGCGTCGGCAGCTCCGGCCGCCCGCTGCGCCGTCACCGCTGCTCCCCCGACTGCGGCGAGCCCCAACGAGAGCGCCGCCGCGACCGACAGGACGCCGGCCGCGAGAGCCGAGCCCGCCATCAGCCCCCCTCCCCTGCGGAAGCCGACATCAGAGCCCTCCGGCGAGCGCGCAACTCGACGCCTGCAGCGGGATCCGGATGAAGCCGCCGATCGCGACGTCGGAGTGCGCGTGCACACAGACGAGGTCTCCCGACGAGCTGCTCGACATTCCGGCACCGGGGACCGCGGTCGTCACCGCATGCGATGCCCTGCCCGCATCCTCGCCTCGGCCGAGGAGGCGAGCAGCGTCAGCCGACGCGTCCTGGAGTGCGACCTGACGAGAGGCCGCGCCCAGCGCACCGGCCCCGAGCAGAAGAGTGAGGACCACGGCGGGCAGCGCGAGTGCGAGCTCGGCTGCCACGGACCCCCGCTCGCCGTCGCGTTCGGCGCTCGTCACGAGACCGTGAGAGCCCGGCGCACGAGGTCGGTGAGGATGCCGCGCACCTCATCAGACCTCATGATGACGACGAGCAGCCCGGCGAACGCCACGGCGGCCACCGTGGACGCTTAGAGACATACTCTGACAAGATGGCCGCATGACCCCTACCGACTCTCGAGTGCCGCGCGTCGCGATCTATGCCAGACAGTCGGTCGACGAGGATCAGGGCATCACCCAGCAGCTCGAAGACTGTCGTGCGGAGATACACCGCCGCGGATGGCGCGTCGTAGCCGAACACCAGGATAACGACACGTCCGCCTCGAAAGAGCGAGGGCCGAAGACCGCATGGTCGGCGATGCTGAACTCTTTCGATGCTGGCGAGTTCGACGCCGTCATCGTCACAGAGACATCGCGCATCACCCGCAGCCTCATTGACGTGCTGGATATTCGGCCGCCGCGCCGGAACATGCGCGTGGTAGTTATTCGCGAGGGCATCGACACTCAACTAGATGACTTCATGCTCAAGCAACTCGTGCTCCTCGCCGAACGAGAAGTCCGGATCAAGACAGAGAGAGCTGCCCGATACGCCGTGGGACGGCGTCTGGCAGGACACCCGACGCCGGGTAAACCTCCTCATGGGTACAGCTGGGTGCCGAGCATTGAACGAGATGCCGCGGGCACGCGGTACCGAATTGATGAGGCAGAAGCAGAGGACGTTCGGCAGATCTTTCGGGAGTTCCTCGCTGGGGCACCACTCGCTCAGATTGCACGTGATCTCAGCGACGCTGGCAGACTGACGCGACGGGGCGTCCGCTGGCAGTCGACCACTGTTCGGCGGGTCCTCCTGAACCCGCTCTACGCAGCGCTTCTGCCCCCCGCGCAGCCAACCGGCCAGTATGACGCGACCTCGATCGACCTTGACGCCTGCACGCCGGGCGCTTGGAAGGCGATTGTCGAGCGGGATCAGCTCATCGCTAGTCGTGGTCGACTTATCGGCGTCCGGGCGAACCACAGCGGGACTGCACGGAAGTGGTTGCTCTCAGGGCTCGCTGTGTGCGCGATCTGCTCACATCCAGTCAGATCCGCCAGCGGCGAGACCCATCCCACTGCCCGCAAAAACGGTGGCCGTGCAGCACCATCACGTCGATATCACGCGTACCGGTGTCCGAAGGGGCATTTCATGCGCAACGGCGACATCATCGACCAGTACGTCTCAGACATCTGTGTCGCTCGCCTGTCGCAAGAAGACGCCATCGACCTGATCACTCCGCGATCAGATTCGATCGACATCGCTGTGCTGAACTCGAAGCGGGAAGCGCTTACGGCGCGCCGCCAGTCGATCGCAAGCTTTGTCGCTCGCGGCCTGATGACCGACATCGAGGCGGACGACAGCCTTATGGAGATCTCGCGAGAACTTCAGGCGATCAGTGACCAGATCGCTCTCGCTGTTCGCGAAGATCCCTTCGCGGAGTTGGCCGTCGTCGATGATGTCGAAGCTTGGTGGGACAGAGCGACCCTGGCTAGGCGTCGGCTTCTCGTTGAAGGGCTGATGGTCGTTCGAATCAAACCTGTGGGCCACGGTAAGCGTGTTATGACCTCAGATGGGGCCGCGGCGAGCGTCGAGATCGAATGGCGACGCGGCTAAGAGCCGTTGGTGGCCGGCCGCTAGCGCCTCACTAGATCGGCTGGGCTTCGCTTCATCTGCGGGGCTCAAGCGGGCCGATGATCAACGGGCAGCGGCCTCCGAGGTCTTCTGATCGGCCTTGGCGTCGGATGGCTTTCCTGCGGATTGAGCGCCAGCGCCCGACTCGTGCTCGGTCTCGGAGAGAGCGGGCTTGAGCCCGGACCGGAGGAGGGCGAATCGAGCCTCTTCAGACACGAGAAAGATCTCTGCGATCTGATCGATGAGGCGCTCACGGCGCTTCGGGTCGTATTCTTCCCATCGGTCCCAATCATCGCCCATGCCGGCGTACCACTCGGCGTATCGCTTCGCCGTCTCATGGACGAGAGCAACTTGGAAAGCGGACAATTCTGAACGCCAATCAAAACTCATCAGCGTCTCCCCCCGCTGTCCCATCGCGGTCCGGACTCGCCAACAGACTCATCGCCACTTCTGCCCCTCTACGATGCGCTCAAGCGCCTCGATCCCGCCGCCGCTTCGAAACCATTCAACCGGCGTCTGACGCCCTTCGGCCACCATGGCCGTCTGGGGCGTTGCCATCAGGCCGGAGACCGAGATCCAGTTCCTCTCCCTCAGTAGCGCGATGATCTCCGCAAGGTGCGGGAGAAGCTTCCCCGGCGAGGACAAGCTGAACTGCCAAGACGGGAATCGTCTGTGCCCGGCGACATCGACGGCGTAAAGCTCACCGTTCTCGACTGCTCGATTCAGTGAAGCTTCATCGAGGTGCAGGAACAACGCTGCGCTCTCTGCAGACATGCTTTGGTGCAGGCTCGTTAGAAGCGTGCTTGCCGCAACTGCGGGGAGACTGCCGCGCGCCACTCGGCTCGAGGTTTCCTGGAAGTCCTCTGGAGTGGTCGCTCCGGAGCTAACTAGATACCCGGCCTCTTGCGGTGTTGGATCCTCATCGTCAGATACCGGTCGCTGCGCGAGGAGCGCACCGGTCAGGACACTCGCAACGTAATCGCCGTCGGCGTTGAGTCGCGCGATCGCGTCTGCGAGTGCGGCCATCGACACGGCCGACGGCTCAGCCTGCCACCGATGACGAACGGACTTCTCTTCGGGGGAGTTCATGGCTGTCATCGTAGGCGGGGAGAGGGACAATGTCGTCGTGGAAGGCCGAGTTGCCTTCGACGAGGTCATTCCGTTCTCCTCGCTTGAGGATCAGGCACCGTCGAGTGACCGCGAATGGGGCGCCAGATGACCATATTGTGGACAGTCTCTCGAGCGAGGGTTGCGGCCACCGCTGGTTGTGGCCGCAAGGTGACCGCCTCGTGGTCACAGTATGGCCAGTTCAGGGTCAGTAAGCGCGGGATATTGCATCTAGATCGAGCGTGTCCGCGGAGTGACCGCATAGTGGTCACTCCGCGGACACCAGCCGCCCACAAGCCGCGGGTCCGCGTTATCGCTCGCGATCGAACCTCGTGACATCCGGCCGCATGTCTCGCTCCATCATCTCGACCAATGACCTCCGGGTGTTGCGTGCTTTCGCCATGTCGGCTTCGAAGAGCTCGCGAAGAGGCTTACCGCCAACCTTCACCTTGTCCAGCCATCGGTCAACATCCGCGGGGACGCTCTCCAGACGCGCGTTGATGTCTCGCATCCTTTGGCTCTCTGCGTCGGCGTCCTCCCGCGCTTGCGCCGCTGTTCGCTGCGCAAGCTGCGCCTGGCGCCGAGCCTCGTTCGCGTCCCGGACTGCATGCTCCGCGGCCGCCCGGCGAGACGCCAGCTCGCGCTCCCTCTTAACAGCGATGGACTCCCGATCGTCAAGGTCCGAATCCCTGGACGCGAGTCGCCGCCGCACCGAATCGCTCGCCTCCCGTTCCTTCTCCAACTCACCGGTAGCCTCCCGGAGCCAATCTGCCTTTCTCTGAAACTCGCTGCTGCTGAGATGCTCTCTCGAGCGTTCCGTAACTCGGTGCTCCACGTCGTACCCGGCTTCGGCCATCACAGCACGAAGCTCCTTGTGTTGGCGCCTCAGATCGGCCGGCCCCTTGAAGAAGTCCTTCTGGGAGAGCCGTCCGTCGCCCGTTACGGGGACAACTGCCACCTGCAGGCCCGGATGCAATTCATCTAGGTGCACGGAGAACCCCACGATGTTGTCAGCGCCGAACTCGGCGACGGCCCAATCCAGCGCCGCTCCCATGTACGCGTAGGACTCCTTGCTCGGCCCCTTCTCGCGCCAAGAGGCATCGTGCTCGGCGAACCACTTCGGATCGAGCTGGAGGACAACGCCGCGAATCAAGACCGCGTCCTTGCGAAGGGCCCTTCCGACCGACTCAAGGCGCTGCTTGAGGTAGTCGTCGAGCTCGTCCGAAGGCGGCCGGCCATCGACGGATTCAAGACGCCTCACGCTACCGGAACCGTCATTGACCATCGTCATGTTAAGAGCGGTTCTCTCCGGGATGATGTTCGCATTCGACTGGGGGAAGATGAAACCAGCTTTCTGGTCAGCATCTCGCGCGATGTGCCTGAAGAATGCCTTCGCATGCCCTCCACGCTTCACCTTGTGAGACACGTCGAACGTCATCGTGTAACTCATGCCTCGTTCCTCTCGACGTGGTCCGTGGTCTGTTCCGTCCTCGACGCAACAGACCACGGAGCCTCCGGCGGCTCTCCCGAGGGGCTTCTCCTGCCGCTCATCCGCAACCCACCCCTGCGCTTCCTTTGGAGGGTGCGATGCTCCTTCTCGTCAGAAGAAGGTGTAGCCCCATACACTTCTGAGCACGCTTCGCTCGTCAGAAGCTCCTGGTGCCCTCCGGGGGCCGCTGTGCGGACAAGACGGCAACTGTGTCGACGGATCGTCACGACGCGCCTCCCGATGGCTCAAAAGGCGAAGTGCCCGGAGCCGCCGACAGCATGCGTGAGAGCCACGGCTCGAGCTCCGATAGAGGCAACATCTGCGAAGCTCGCTCGGGCCGACGAGCGTTCTTCCAGTCACCTTCGCTCACCGTGCCGAGATCCCATCGGGCGATCCAGTCGAGACGCTCGAGGAGGCTGAGATCGCGATCTGCCAGGGTCGGAATGGTGACGACTCCCTGGCGGTGAGCCATGACGATTGACATCAGCACAGCCCGACGAGGGGTGACGATCCTGTGCCCCTTTCCGTGCGCGAATCGGACGTGCCAGTCCTTCCACTCGTCGACGGTCCTCAGGCAACCCGTTTTCGCAATCTCGCGAGCGATCGCTCGCGCACGCAGGCACTCTTCGATGGAGTCCCACGGAGCGGTCTCAAACGTCGCCATCTCGTGCTTCGATCCGTCTGGAACCGGGACGCTTTCGCCGGACATAGATGCCATCAGTGGCCGGCGCTTGAGGTCGAAGTCCATGCTGAGTGCGCGCTCGACAACCGACGGAATGAAGTCCTTGCGCCCTTCTCTCCGAGAGAGCTCTTGGAAGCTCGGGAATCGACGGTAGGCATTCTCGACCCGACCTTCACGAGTAACCACGTTGACCAACAGCTCTTCACGATCCTCGAGACTGTCGGCGTCGATTCCCGCGGAGGGCTTTAAGCCGTTGTGAGCGCACACGCCGTCGACGCGGAGCGACACGTTACCGCGTGTGGTGAAGTTCACCAGATCATCTTGTTCGTGCTTGGCTTCCCAGATCGTCGCATCCCCGGTGAGCGCTGTGCGAGCTTCGCGCAGATGCTCCGCGAGACCATAGAGATCGAGACTCTCAACGTCGGTAACGGACCAGTCCGTGATGAATCCGTCAGTGGTGACCGAGAAGACCTGGCCGCCTCGTTCGGTGATCTGATTCATCGTCGCCAGGAGCTGAGCTCGCACGAGGCTTGTCGTGGTGGCCGCATGTGACGGACTGGAGATCGCAGAGCCACCGACATTGTCCATCTCCTGCTTGTGGGCATCCCACGAGCGCTGCTCAGCCACGTCTTGTGCGGTCTTCCCGTAGATCGTGCATACGCCCGTCTTCAACGTCTCCTCCTCAAGCGACCCCTTTCCGAAGAGCCGCTTCGCAGTAGTGCGGTCCTCGATCAGCTGTTTCACGCCATAACGAAGCGACAGGCTGAGCGAGCCATCTGCACGGTGAGCCGGTCGCCCCGCAAAGCCGATCTGGCAAAACACCCTCGCGCCAAGCTGGAGCGCGAGCCAGAGCTCCGGCCCGCAAACCCATGTCCCCGCAGTTCCCTCGCTCGACCGCGGATAGATGAGCGTGCCGTCGGCCACGATGGGGAGAGTCGGGTACGAGACGTGACCGGGGAACTCGAACGAGACAAATCCCACGAAGGACGTGGTCGGCTCCGGCACGTCATGGGTACTCAGTATCCGTTCGTGAACGACCTCCTGAATAGCACCGGTTTCCCAGTCCAGATCAGGCACGAGCGCCATAGCCGTCGGGTAGGCGTTCTTCGCATCGATATCGATCGTTCGCGTCGGGTAGTACCCGGGCGCGGGACACGCGTTCAGTCCGCCGTGGTACGCGGACGCAAAAGCCTTGCTCAGCTGCGCTGCGGCACCGTCCAACGGCGTGCGACCACGCTTTGAGTAGAACGTCAACTCATCACCTTCTTCTACAACATCAACGGCCTCGTCCTCGACGAGCCCGGAGAACGCGAGCCTGAACTCCTTAGGAGACGCCACCCCGAAGTACTCCGATCCCGACGCCACGAGCGAGGCCGCCGCACCACCGCCGAGAGTCACAGGCGGGAGCACGCCCTCACCCCAGATGCGGCCGAGGAACTCGACGACGATCTCTGCGTCGTTGACGCCATAGTCGAGGAAATCGTTCAACTGTTCGCGGCGGTAATCCGTCATTCGCGAGATGCGGTCGCCTGGCACCTCGAGCTTCTCAATGCCAGCGGCCGCGCCGATTGCGGCGAGCGTCCGCTTGCCCGCAGGAGCGTGCGTCATCGTGTCGCGGACCGTAACACTCAACGACCGCCACCAACCGAAGTCATCGCCCCGCTGGTCGCCACTCTGGAGGCGGAACGGAAGCAGCGTGACAAGGCCGCCGGCAGCGGACGTGAGGCGCGTCAGATGATCGGTCACTCTCGCGCCACCACGAAACGACGTCAGATCGGCAGCACCGTAGTGACAGGCCAAGACGATTGGGACGCGCCAGGGCGCAAGGGCCGCAGCCCTGGCCTGCCAATCGCCGGGGTTAGCCGCCCAGCTTCGAGCGGCGTCACCAGCGGGACCCGCGCTGGCCTGCTCGATGACCGTGCTGCGCCGCACTCCGCGGTCATCTACCTCTGCTCTCACTAGAGGTGACCGCCACAATGACGCAGCCCGGACAACCTCCCAAAGAGCGGTGTGCATCCCGATCCTGCGTCCATCGAGCGGAAGGATGACCACTTGGACCATCGTCGACGAATCGTCCAAATCGGGCGTTGCGAACTGCCAACTGTTGATCGTCCGAACACCATTCACAGTGGTGAACTCGGAGTCGAACCCGACGACGATCGCGCGCCGACCAGTTCCCATCGATCGCACAGAGGCAAGTTCTCCGAATGCGACTTCACGGCCCGCGAGCGGGGCGGCGGAGCCCACCGCGGGCAGTAGGGGGTCGGGGTCATGAACACGGGGACCCATGGGCGCCTTATGACCCCGCGGCGAAAACCCCGGAAAATCAAGGGACCGCTGCGCTCCCGACGGCTCGATTGCTGGGGCACTTCTCTGGAGACCCCCAGTAATCGAGCTCAAGTGAGCGGATTGAGCGTGCCGCTGCATGCGCCGGACCAACACCTGGAACGTGCCGCCGGCGTCACGAATTTCGTGCGCTTTCCAGCCGGAGTGGAACGGTGTATTCACGCCGCACCTCCGATGATCACGGCAAGGCGCTCGCGCTGTTCGGCGGTAAGTCGCGGCGCGGCTGCGACGACACGGGCAACGGCTGAGTCGATCTCCGCCGCCGCTCGCGGCCGGCCGACGACCGGAGCCGCCATCGCGTCAAGGTGGGCGGGCTCAACATAGATGCGGCGACCAATGCGCTCCGCAGGCAAGCTCCCATCAGCAACGCGCTTGCGAAGTGTGGAGTAGCCAATGCGCCGCGCGTGCGCTGCTTCCTGAAGGGTGAGTCGAGACACTGTTTGAGGTGTGGCGTGAGTAGGCAAGCCCACTCCTCTCGTTTGAGAAGGAGCACCTCGCATGTCTCACGGGCCACCTGCCGGTGCCTTTTCCCGCCAGGACCGCCATCGCGATCCGTGTTCACCAGTTCGTTGACCCTCGGGTCAACATGCGCTGGTGTCGCATTCGCCGCGGGCGGGGCCTCAAGTGTTCGACGGGCGGGGGGCCAACCCCGTAGCTCCCGTCGGGTGCGATCCTGTTGGATCCCGCTCAAAGTAGCACTCTCGAGCGTCGGAATGCAACACGATAGACTCGTTTATGAGGAAAAATGGTGTTGCTCGGTGGGCCACAACTCGCTCTACCTCTCGGCGACCTCTTGTGGACGTCGTGGTGCGCCCCGTGCTCGAATGCTCCAGCACATAGCGCGATTTTTCCCGAACCCGGCTAGGTCTGACTGCGACCTCCGCCCTCTCGATGATTCGGGCCGTGATTAGTACCAGCGCTCACCGTCGACAATGTCGTCGATCGCATCGAGATTTCCCCCTCGGAGCAGCCACTGAATCGGTGTCTGCTGTTCACCCCGGAACGTCAGATCCTCTTTGGGTACCGTCATGAATGCTTGCAAGCTCGCAGGATCGCGTTCATCGGGCAGAAGTTCGCTAAGTAGATGTGCGAGGTGGGGCAGTATGCCCTGCGGCCTCGCGTCGGTGAACTGCCATCTGGGATAGACAGTGACCGCCCCAACCTTGAAGCCGAACAATTGCTCTGCACCGCAAAGGTCTCGAACCCGGTGGCGGCTGACTCCAAGTTTTTCGGCCGCCTCGGACTCGCTGAAGCTGGCAGCGATCGTTTCGAGCAAGGTTCGATTCTCTAGTTCTCGAAGATCACCGCGCGCGACGCTCGCTTCTGTCTCCGCCAACTCCTTCGGTGTGAACTCGCCCGACTCGATCAAGAATGCGCGCTCCTGCGCGCTGAGCCCAGGAGAGCCGGGGCCGGCCTCGCGCAGAAGCTCGTTTGCCGCGAGCCGTAGGACCTCGGCGATCTCTGGGCCGAAACCTTCGGTAGTGATAGCGGAGAGCGTCGCATCAACAGCATCGTCGATCTTCAAAGGTCGAACAGCTTCCATTGGATACCCTTCCAACGCGAGTCTCGATCGGGCGTACGACGACTGTATCGCCACCACCATCAATCGAGTTCCGCCGCTCGAAGGTGACGCCGATCCGGAACCTGACGCACCAGCCCCTCTTGCGCTTCAACATGAATCCCATCGCCGCGTCGCGCGTCTACCAACAGGCATCCGCTGCCCGATGTTACGACCGGACCCGGCACAACGCCAGCGCCTCGAATCCATCCTGGCCAACCTCCACGAACGGCTCGCCGAAGCGAAATGGATGGGCTGGCTTGGAGAAGTAAACGGCATCGAGATCAGCATCGGAGCGGCCGAGGACAAGCTGAGGCAGATGACGCAGATCGCCCGGCTTACGCTCGAACGACGACGTCCAGGAGGCATGGTTTCATGAGCTCGACAACGCGCGCCGATACCCTACACCAGCGGTTTCGGCACCTTTAGGTTTCGGCAGGGGGTTACGGCGGAGCGTGCTTCGGCGTGTCGCGCTTCCGCGCAGCGACATCGCCCAAGTCCGCCGTAAACGATCGTTTACGGCAGGCGGGGGTAGTCGGTGGCGTCGACCTTCCGGCCCCACTCGGTTTCTGGCTCTTGGTCGGTGGCCGGCGCTTCCCAGAGTGCGAGGTGGCTCATGAAGTTGTCAGCCGTCGCTCCGTGCCAGTGCCACTCGCCGGGAGGCGTGTAGACGGTGTCGCCGGGGTGTAGCTCGATGAGTTCTTCACCCCGGGTCTGGACGTAGCCGGTGCCTTCTGTGACGTGCAGGGTCTGGCCTACGGCGTGCCGATGCCAGGCTGTATGGGCACCTGGCGTGAATCGGACTAGATTCAACCGAGCTCGGGAGGGGCGATCGTACTGACGTCCGGGTTCTCGGGAGCTGCGGTGGTCTCGTTCGGCGTGCTGCGGATGCAGGGCGGTGAAGCACGGGCGTATACCACAGCAGCCTTCGCCATCGCGGCCGTCGCCTTCGCCGTCTTCCTGGTCTCAGTACTTCGAGAGGTCCGCGATCTCGAGAAGAAGGGCGCGGACGAGAACTGAGACCCCCACTGCGACAACCCCCGGATGCTGTGCCTCCGCATCAGTCCCCGGGAGTCTCCAGAACCTCCTCGCTTCTCAGCTCGTCCTCGCTCTGAGCGTCGCCATCACCGGGTGACATCGGTACTCCCGCCGTCAGCGACATTGAGACGTTGGTCCGGCCCTACGCCCCGGGCGTGACCACCGCCACGTCGCCGAACCTGCCCGACCTGAAACGTGAGCAGCGCTGCAGACCCGAAAACGAGCAACCCAACGACAAGCCATTGGAGTGGCGAGTAGTCGGTGCCGAGTTGGACTGTCCTCGTGAGCAGGCCGATCATGTATCCGAACAGGACGGCGCTGAGTCCGAGCATGGCGCGATGAAACCGAAGGCTCCGCTGATCGTTCGATCCCACCATGCGTCGAGAATACGGCGAACAGCCAGTGGCGCACCATGCGTGCGTCAGTGGGCGGCGCGGAACGCCTGAGGCAGCGGTCTCAGATGGCGACGTCGACGGGGCGTCGACACCTCGCGTATTCGGCGCGCTGACCACCAGGAACCGCGTCTCCACGGCGCCCGGAGTTGAGAACCGGTGCGCCGGCCCGGCCGGGCCGGACTATGGGCGCGAACTCCTCTTTCCGCGGGAAAGCGACGCCCAAGCCCGACGGTGTCGGCTTCCAGCGGTTCGACGCCCACGTCTGACGCCGCGTCATGGGGCGGTATCTGACCGGGTGCATCGTGCAGGGCGCGTTCAAGCCGATTGCCTCGCACCGATCGGGTGAGTCAACCCTTGTCCCGTAGCCCCACCGTGAGTAGCGTCAGCGGTATTCGCGCGCCAGTATCTGGGGTTCGGGAAGTCCGGGCGAAGGGCCCCGGTCATCGGCGAGGTGGAGGGACGAGCCGTGGGAATCGACGTGACGAAGACTGGGCGCTTGGGACAGGTCGAGATGGACGGGGAGCTGCCGGCTCGGTCGTCGATCCCTGTGATCTTCGATGAGCTCGACTACCAGTTCGCGTGTCAGGCATACCTGTGGGCGCTGCCGCTCGTCTCCTATGCGCAGTGGAAGACGCAGCACTATGAGGTCTTCGGCGCCACGGGCAGTGACCTCGTGCGGTACCTCAGTTACCGTGACCGGCTCGGCCTCATCACGGCGAACGCCACCACGCCCTACATCCTGAACTTCTTCGACCTGTCCGAGAGCGGGCCGCTCGTGATCGAGCTGCCCGCTGGGCCCACGGCCGGCGGCGTGTCCGACTTCTGGCAACGTGAGGTCGGCGCGATGGGCGAGATGGGTCCGGATCGCGGCGAGGGCGGCAAGTACCTGATCCTCGCGCCGGGCGTCGACGAACCGGCCGAGCTGAGCGAGGACTACCGCATCCTTCGTTCCTCGGGGGTGAACATCATGTTCGGCTTCCGAACTCTCGACCCGGATCCGACGCGCGCCGATGCACTCGTCCACGGTGTGCGGATCTACCCCTATGCCGACCGTGACGAGCCCGCTCCCACCCGCATCGTGTCACCCGACGGGCGGCCGTGGACGGGAGACCAGCCGAAGGGCCTGGACTATTGGCGGACACTTCACAGCATCTACCAGAGCGAGGTCGTCGATGAGCGGGACCGCTTCTATCTCGCGATGCTCAAGCAGCTCGGCATCGAGAAGGGCAAGCCGTTCGCCCCGGATGAGCGTCTCACCCGCATTCTCGAACAGGGCGCGGCCGCAGGCGAGCTGATGGCGCAGGCGAACACGTTCGCCAAGCGATTCGAGCAGGGCTCGTATTGGCCCGATCGCGCCTGGGAGCAGGCGATCGTGCTCGACAACTCCGCCCAGCGCGGCGACGGATACGACGAACTGCTCGAGCGCGCATCCTGGTTCTACGAGGCGGTCAGTTTCTCCGAGGCCATGAAGAGTCAGACTCCGGGCGTCGGGCAGGCCTATCTCGGCTCGTACACCGATGGCGCCGGAGAGTGGCTCGACGGTGGCCGCGACTACACGTTGCACGTGCCCGCGGATGTCCCCGCGAAGCTGTTCTGGTCGGCGACCGTGTACGACGTCGCCACCCGGTGCCTCATCGACAACGAGCAACAGCGCGGTGATCGCGGCTCGCGCGATCCGGACCTGGTTCGCAACGATGACGGCTCAGTCGACCTCTACTTCGGTCCATCTGCGCCGACTGCCGGAGAGTCGAACTGGGTGCAGACGATTCCCGGCCAGCACTGGTTCTCCTACTTCCGCCTCTACGGGCCGCTGGAGTCGTACTTCGACCGCAGCTGGAAGCTCGGTGACATCACCCCGATCGAGTGACGTGGGAGAAGTCACCGGGGAGATGCTCCCCCTCGCGCTCGGCATCGCCATCAGTCCGATTCCGATCATCGCGGCGATACTCATGCTTCTGTCCCCGAAAGCGCGGGTGACGAGCGTTGGCTTCCTGCTCGGGTGGATCGTGGGCATCGTCGTCGCCGTCGTGGTCTTCACGCTCGTGTCATCGGTCCTCCCCGACGATGACGGGGACACGTCCAAACCGGTCAAGGGTGTTATCCAGCTGCTCCTCGGCTTGGGACTCGTGTTGCTCGCGATCAAGCAGTGGCGCGGGCGAGCTAAAGCCGGCCAGACGCCAGCGCTGCCCAAATGGATGCAGGCGATCGACAAGATCACCTTCGTCACCGCGGCCGGGCTCGGGTTCCTGCTGTCCGCCCTCAACCCGAAGAACCTCATCATGGCGGCCGGGGCGGGCGTCGCTCTCGGTTCAGCGATGCTCGACGGCGGATCGACCACCATCGCAGTGACCGTGTTCACCGTGATCGCCGCATCAACCGTCGCGGTCCCGGTAATCGGCTACCTCATCGCCTCCGACAAGCTCCGCGGTCCCCTCGGTGCTCTGCGTGGATGGCTCGAGAACGAGAACGCTGTCATTATGGCCGTGCTTCTGCTCGTGATCGGCGTCTCGATGATCGGCAAGGGTATCGGCAGCTTCTAACCCGTCGCCGCCACGACGTCAGGTCCTCACGGCGACTCAGGCTGCTCGGGATCGCCCCCTGCCCCTGCCCCTGCCCACGCTGAGCGGCGCAGGCGGGGCAGCAGCCAGCTCAGCGAATCAGTGGTCGCGGGTCGAAGGTCACTCGGATCCGTGTGATGAGCCCGTCCTCGACGTGACTCCAATTCGCCGTCGGCACGTGGACGTCTCCACTGATGAGGTCGAACCACGTGACGGCATCGGATTTCTCGACGACTCGAGTATGGAGTACCAGGTCGGTCATCACTGCCTTCGCCATTCCCTCGAGACCGGCTACGCACTCGTCGACACCGTTCGCCGTGCCCATCACTCCGACGAAGGTCACCTCGGGGTGCAGGACGGAGCGCAGACGCTCGAAGTCGCGCGCACGCCACGCGTCGAAGTAGGTGGCGACCGCGGTGCGCGTCTGCTCCGTCTGCCCGGCTTCTTGCTGAGTGTTCACAGCGACGGGGTCCAGGCCCGCGTGGTGACGCCAACTGCGTTCCAGGCGTTGATGGTCACGATCAACGCGACTAGGGCTCCCAGCTCAGCCGGAGTGAACTCGGCAGCCGCGTCGCGCCAATCGGCGTCGGGAACATGACTCTCTGCCGCGAGTGTGATGCTTTCCGTGAGTGCCAACGCTGCTCGTTCTTGTCGCGTGAAGAAGGGCGATTCGCGCCAGACGCTCACCGCGACGAGGCGCGCGACCTGCTCTCCTGCGTTCAGGGCGTCCTTCGAGTGCTCGGAGACGCAATACGCGCAGCCGTTCAGCTGGGAGGCGCGGAGCCGGATCAGCTCCCGCAAGAACGGGTCTATCGCGGCCGAGTCAAGTTCCTTCGTCGTCGCGGCGTCGAGTTGGGCGAGCGCCCGCGAGAACAAGGGCGCGACGGTGTCGATCTCGAGTCGGATCGGAATGCCGACAAGTGCTGAATCCATGGGTGTGTGTCCTTTCCACCTCGAGCCTCCCGTGCCAGCGATCCATCCGTCCAACATCTATCGGCGAACAGATCTAGCATTCTGAGATATGGAACTGCATCGGCTCAGGTACCTGCTCGCTGTCGTCGACGAGGGCTCCGTCACCGACGCCGCCAGGAAACTGCAGGTCGCTCAGTCGGGCGTGAGCAGTCAGCTCGCCAAGCTCGAGAAAGAACTGGGCGTCGCCATCTTCCGCCGGGTCGGGCGCAGAGTGGTCCTCACCGATGAGGGGCTCGCTCTGCTCCCCGCCGTGCGCAACGCCGTGAATGCCGTCGACGCAGTCACAGCATCTGCCGCCGATCTGCGCGGGCTCGTGATCGGGTCCCTCAAGGTCGGGACGGTCGCGAACCTGATCTGGCCACGACTCTTCGAGGCGATCGACGATCGCTTCATACCCATCACCCCGGGGTCGATCTGCGCCTGTCGGAAGGGACATCCCACGCGCTGTTGACTGCGGTGCGCCGGGGCGAAGTCGACGTCGCGATTGCGACCTGGGCAGAGAATGAGCCGTCGGACCTTCACAGGCACGTCATCGTGGATGACCCGCTCGTCGCTGTCGTCGGCACGACGCATCCGTGGGCATCGCGGTCGACGATCACGCCTGCTGAGCTGGTCCACGTGGATGTGATCAGCCTCGAACCCGGGACTGGATCACGCGATGCTCTGGACGCAATGATGAGGCGCACCGCCCTCACCCTCACACCGCGCTGGGAAGTGGCTGGCCCCTCGTTCGTGAAGGAACTCGCAGGTCGCGGGCTCGGAGTCGCAATCGTCAGCGAAACGACCGCGTCGACGTGGGGGTTGCGCTGCATCCCGTTCGACGACTCGCAGGCGCGATCCCGTCTGGGGATCGTGTGGGGAGAGAACCCGAGCGCTGCTGCACGGGCGTTCCTGAACGAAATCCGCGGGTGAGCGCTCACTCATCGTGCGGCTTGTGCCGGTCGGCCGACATCCCTGTGCCAGACTGTGGACGGCCTTCACATCAACGGTGATGTTCCCCGTCTCGAAGGGACACCATGATCTCGCTGGCCGCCGCGACCGGAATTGCCCTCATCGAACTGGGACTCGCCCTCACGCCAGGACCCAACATGATGTACCTCGTCTCACGGAGCATCGGACAAGGCTGGCGCGCCGGCATGATCTCTCTCTCCGGCACCGCGGTCGGATTCGTCGTCTATATGTTGATGGCGAATCTCGGCTTGGCCGCAGTGTTCGTCGTTGTTCCAGGCCTGTTCATCGCGCTGAAAGTCGTCGGCGCCGCGTACCTCCTGTGGCTCGCGTACAAGACCTTCCGTCCCGGGGGCAGCACACTGTTCCAGACCACCGAGCTGCGTCGGCACTCATCGGGCGCCCTGTTCCGCATGGGGTTGGTGACAAACCTTCTGAACCCGAAGGTCGCCATCCTCTACCTGGCGCTGATCCCGCAGTTCATCGACCCCGAGCGGGGAAACGTCGTCTCTCAAGGCCTCCAGCTCGGCACCATTCAGATCCTCGTCGGAGTGACGGTGAACGGAGTGATCGTCCTCGCGGCCGGCTCCATCGCCGCGTTCCTGCAGCGCAAGCCCTCATGGATACGCTGGCAGAAATGGATCACCGGCACGATCCTCGGAGCGGTCGGCGTCAAGCTCGCCATCGACGCCCCCGCACCCGCCGTAGCTGCCTAGCCGCACTGTCCGGATCTCACACCTCATTCGTCGAGAAACCGGGGTTCGCATGCTTCGCCGATTCTCATACAGCGCCTCGCAGGGCTCGCACCTGCACTCTCGCTCACCTACCCGGCAGGAGTCTCCAGCACCTCGTCGACGAGGCTGATGCCATCCGTGGAGCTGGCAGACTGCATGAGCTGCTCGATCCACTTCACGTTCAACTGAGGGGCCTCCGGCTCCTCGAACGTGAACCGCAGCGGAATCGACGGGTGCAGCCAGATCGTCGATCGGCCGAGGGTGTCCTCGTCGTGATGCTTCCACGACAGGGTGAAGCTCTCGTTGCGACGGAGCTTTGTGGCGATGACGACTTTCAGATGCGCGAGAGCACGATCCTCGATGTGGATCTCGTCACCGACACCGCCGTACTGGATAGTTCCCATGAGTCGAACAATACCGGGAAGAGGAGAACGGCCAACGCGGCCGCGGGCACGGAGTTATTCACCGTCGTGAGCGAGATTGTGCGACATCGTCTCGTGTCACAATGAAGCCACCACGGTGCGGACATCGTCAGCCGCACCTCACTCGAGGACCTCGTGGCTGAGCAGAAAGCACCCGATGGGCAAGTTTATCTACGAGAACGGTGTGAAGACCGAGATCGAAGACCGCGCACTGACACACCTCCAGCTCGTCATCACCGCCAAACTTCGCCGCGGTGAGCCCTTCACCTTCTCGTGGCGCGAAGACACCAGCACAGGTGGCGGACGAACATCAGTGTGGGTTCATGCGGGCAGCTCCCTCGTGTTCAAGTACCACGGCAGCCGCCAGCCCGCGATCAACCGCGAATGGATTGAAGCTCTCGCATTCACGGCGAATGCGCCGACGGGGCTCTACCTTGTTCCCGAGCCAGCCGAGAAGACCGCTGCAGACCGTCTCGAGACGCCGGCTCGCGCCTGACACACCCCGCCCGGCTCGCTCCCTGACGCGGCGCTGTACATCGCCGACGTGTGGGATGCAACCCCGAAGTCGCCGCTCTCCGGCAGAGGTTACCCTCGCGGGATGACAGGGACGGAGTGCATATGAGTACGCAGGTCATCATCGACGGACACCCTTTCCGTCTGCACGGAGACCAGGACGTCGACGACCTCATGGGTCGTATCGAGGTTGCGGCGCGGTCAGGACCCTCGTTCGTGCATCTCGACGATGGTGACAGCTCCGTGCGCGTCCTCGTCGGAAGCCAGTCTCACGTCGTGATCACTGTGCACCCTGATCGACCGAGTGGGGCCCGGACAAGCGCCGACGACGAGCCGCTCCTCGTGGTCGACATGGTCGATTGGGAGCTGTGACGGGTTTCAACGACCGCAGGAAGGCCAAAGCCGCACCTTCTTGGCCGGTGCGACCATCGCACACCGGATGGACGCGCTCGGTTCCTCGGCGATGATTCTTTCCGGGGAACCCGAAGATAACCACCGGGACGCCGAATACTTGACCGCGACGAAGAATCGCTCAAGGGTCCTACGGGTGTGACGACCGAAAGCTACTTTGAGGGCCGATCGCAACACATCGCGATCCGCGGGCCGGTGAAGTCCCCCGCGACACCGGCAGGGTGGTCCCGAAGGTACCCCAGATCTGTCGGGACCACCCCCGCAGCGCGGCTGCACCAACCGAAACAGGGGGCGGCTGTGCGGGACGCCTCGCGCGAGGGAGGAACGCTGATGCGAGGCGTCCCGAGTGACACCGATGCCCGCCGGAGTCACTCCGGCCAGATGATCGCCCCCCGGCGCCATCCGGCAGATTCAGGATCCTCGCTCGGATCCATTCCCGCAAGACTCAGCTAGACATCGAGTGACGCGAGGTACTCCGCGTTGCCGCGCATCGCCGGCTTGTATCGCTCGAGCTCCTCGGTGTGAACGTGATCCGCGAGCAGAGTGAGCAGACTACCCAGTGCGGCGCTCATGTGACCCTGCGCATGTAGGGTCAGCGCCTCGAAGGCGCCCAGCGCCACGTCGTCCGGGAACTCTTCGCGAGCCGTGCGGAACACCTCGGCTGATCTGTCCAGGTCGCCGAGGTTGCGCAGCGTGGATCCGTACTGCAGGAAGCACCGGCGGCGGATGTCGCCGTGGAGTCCGTTCTCGAGCGCGCGCCGGTAGTAGCCCTTCGCCATGACCTCTTCGCCCGCGGTGTCGAACGCGCCGCCGACTTCGTAGAGCACGCGCGGATCGTGCGGGTGCTTCTCCAGGATCGGGCGAAGCGCCGCGATCGTCGGCGCCATGTTCTCGCGATCCCGCTCCCGGAAGATCCGATCCAGCTCAGCGTTCAGTTTGTCCGTTGCCATCGTGACCCCCCGGCGCACGGCGGTGGAACCGTACTCGGTCACGCTATCCGAAGCGCACGCCTCAGAGTGGCACGTTGACGGGGCGTCTGTTTCCCCGAGTGCTCGGGGTGCTGATCACGAGGAACCGGGTTTTCGTTCCCCGGGGTTGAAGAACCGGTGGCGAGCGTTCAGTGGGTGCGGAGGTCGTGGATCAGTTCGTGCTCGTCTTCTTCCGACAGGGACGTCTGCACGACCGTGCCGTTGTACGGCGCGAGGGCCGCCGCGAACTTGTCTTCAGTGAGTTTCGAGGCGTAGATGACGATCGCGGATTTGCCCGCGGTCACGGTCGACTTGACTCTGTCACGGAACTCGGCGTCGAGGCCGGTTTTGTCCAGGCCTGCGAACAGCGCCCCGAACAGACCCCCGAAGATCATGCCGGCGAACGGCACGAAAAACAGGATCCCGATCAGAGCACCGAAGAGCGCACCGCTCGCTGCTCCGACGCCGACTTTGCCGGTGGTTCCGGGGTACTCGACCTTGGTCTTGCCTTCGCCGTCGACCTTCACCAGCGCAAGGCCGGAGAGCTCGACCACGAGGTCGCCCTGCAGCTCTTGGACGCGATTGTAGGCCGCCTCTGCGTCTGCTTCGGAGTCGTATGCGATGACGATGAGATCTGCCATGTCCATCCTGCTTTCTGTGTGAAGTCGTCTACCGGGAGGGGCTGCACTCAGGCGCTCGAGGTGAGGCCGTGCACCATCTTTTGGATCTGCTGTTGGACCTGCGCATCCTCGACATCGAACATGGCGTAGCTGATGCCCGCGGATTGCAGCGGACGGTTCGGATACTGCTTATAGCTCGGGAGCACGCTCAGAAGTCGTGCGGCCATCTGCGGGGCCTGCCAGGTCTTCTCCGCGAAGCTGGTCATGAAAATGTCGTAGCGTTCCTGGGGGTCCTGCCAGAGGTCGAACAGCTCCGGCACAATCGCCGTGTACGACGATGGCCCACGCCATTGGTCACGGACGTTCCAGATCGCCTTCCACTTACCGACTCGCACGGCACCGGGGATCATCTCGGTCTCCGTCATGTACAGCCAGTGATCTCTGGTTGAGCCGCCCTCGCCTTTCAGTAGCGCGGTCTGGTCGAAGCTGTCGAAGATGGTCGGCTCGCCGTCCCGGTCTTCGGAGGGGAGGTCGACGCCGGCGAGGTTCGCGAATGTGGCCATGAGGTCGAGAGACCCGATGATCTCGGAGTTGCGGCGGCCGGCTTCAATAGTCCCGGGCCACCACGCAATGGCGGGAACGCGGCTGCCGCCCTCGTAGTCGGTCCCCTTCGTGCCCCGATACGGGGTGTAGCCGCAGTCGGGATACACGTCCTGCCATGCACCGTTGTCCGTCGTCCACACGACCAGTGTGTTCTCGGCGATCCCGAGCTCGCGGATCTTGTCGATGACCTCTCCCACGCGGTGGTCGAGTTCGACAAGTGAGTCGAGGAACTTCGACTTCCCCATCGACGCTCCTTCGAAGTCGGGGTGAGGAAGATTCGGCTGGTGCAGCTTGGCCGTGTTCAAGTAGAGGAAGAAAGGTTCGTCGTCGTCGGCGTGTGACTCGATGTAGTCGATCGCACGGTTGGTGGACTTCTCGTCGATGAATGGGATGTTCGCGGAATCCAGCTTCTCCACCTCGGTGGGCTCTTCACCCGCCTTGCCGTCGAGCGCGCCGATGACGTTGCCCCACATCTTCATGGTGGCCTCGTCGTCGAACGGGAAGTCGGGATTGAAAGCCTTGTCCGTGTACGTGTACGCGTTCAGGTGGTAGAGCGTCGTGTTGTACATCTGGTCGAACCCGTGCGCGATCGGCATCGCGTAGTCCGCTTCGCCGAGGTGCCACTTCCCGATGTGGCAGGTGTTGTAGTCCGCCTTTTTCAGCACACTCGCGAGCGTCCATTCCGGCGCAGGCAACCCGCCCCCGTCACCGGGGAACGCGACAGTCGTCATTCCACTGCGAATCGGCAGACGCCCCGTCAGGGCCGCGGCACGACCCGGGGTGCAGCTGGGCTGCCCGTAGAACGACATGAACTGCAAGCCTTCGGCGGCGAGCCGGTCGAGATTGGGAGTCGGCGCCCCACGGTTCTCCCCACCGCCGTAACAGCCGAGATCCCCCCAACCCACATCGTCAGACATGAACAGGATGATGTTCGGCTTCTCCGCCATGGGTCTCTCCTCGATCGAGTCGTGCACCAATGGAGCCGAAGCTAGCAACCATTGAAACCGTCCGACGCCGGACCTCACCCGATGCGGGTGAGGTCCTACTCCGCGGGAGTCTCCAGCACCTCGTCAACGAGACTGATGCCCCCAGTCGAGCTCGCAGAGTGCATGAGCTGCTCGATCCACTTCACATTGAGCTGAGGCGCTTCCGCCTCCTCGAAGGTGAAGCGCAATGGGATCGACGGGTGCAGCCAGATTGTCGAGCGTCCGTCCGCGTCGCCGTCGTGGTGCTTCCACGACAGGGTGAAGCTCTCGTTGCGGCGGAGCTTCGTGGCGATGACGACCTTCAGGTGCGCCAGAGCTCGATCTTCGATGTGGATGTCGTCGCCGGCGCCGCCGTACTGGATGGTTCCCATGCCTCGGACCCTATCGAGCAACAGGAGAACGCTCACCGTGCGGCTGTCAGGCGGATATTCACGGCCATGAGCGAGGTCGTGAGACATCCTCCCGTGTCACAATGAAGCCACCACAGTGCGGCATCGTCAGCCGCACCTCTCTCGAGGATCTCGTGGCTGAGCAGAAGGCACCTCATGGGCAAGTTCATCTACGAGAACGGTGTCAAGACCGAGATCGAGGATCGCGCACTCACGCACCTCCAGCTGGTCATCACCGCCAAGCTGCGCCGCGGGGAACCATTCCCGTTCACCTGGCGCGAAGACACCAGCGTCGGCGGTGGCCGGGTGACTGCGTGGGTCCACGCGGGCAGCTCACTCGTGTTCAAGTTCCACGGCAGCCGGCAGCCGGCGATCAACCGTGAATGGGTGGACGCTCTCGCGTTCACGGCGAACTCGCCGAGCGGTCTCTACCTCGTACCCGAGCCGGCCGAGAAGACGGCTGGTGACCGGGTCGCGGTCCCAGCGCAGGCCTGATCACCCCGGCTCTCAGCGCGCCTTTCGGTGGGTGGTCGCTACAACGCGCCGCCCTGGGATGCAACCCCGAAGTGCGAGCCTCGCCGCAAAAGCTACCCTCGCGGGATGACCGATACACGAGTGGAGACGAACACGCAGGTCATCATCGACGGATGGTCCTGGCATCTGCCGGCGGATCACGATCTCGTCGAGTTGATGAGCCAAATCGAAGCTGCCGCCCGCTCGGGCCCCTCATTCGTCCATCTCTCCGACGGCGACGGGATGGTGGGTGTGCTCGTCGGCCGTCAGTCCAAGGTCGCCATCACCGTGACGTCGAAGCGTACGGGTCCAGCCCGAGACACGCTCACGTTCGAGCCCACGCTCGCCACGGACTTGACCGACTGGGACCTGTGACCGCCCTCGAGTTGTGGCTTCGAGATGATGGGCCAGCTTACGCCGACCCATCACCACCGCCAGCGGGGTCCGGGCCGACACCCTCACTGTACGCGCGTCTTCGCCGACACACTCCCAGAATTGCGACCGGACAAGTCAGCGCCACGAGCACGGAGTCCGAACCGCCCTGCCCGTTGCGTCAGCGCGCGAAAGCGGGATGCCTCGCCCGAGGCAGGGAAAGTCAAAGAGAGGCACCCCGGAGCGACGCCGATGCCCGCCGACGTCACTCTGATGCCAGATGATCGCCCCCCGGCGTCTTCTGGAAACCTCAGGCTCCACGCTGAGATCCATTCCCGCAAGAGCCAAGATTGCGCAGCGCACTCCTAGAACGGCTGCCCGGTCCCCGGCGTTCAGTGAGGCAGGAGCAGCACAAGCGTCACTATCGCCACAACGGCAACGCACAGGGTGACCCACCCCAGAATCACGCGGCGACGAGGCGGCTCCGGTGGATGCCGGGTCGGCTCCCCAAGACGAGCGCGAACGACATCAGCTTTGCGCTCTAGCTCGTTGGCCCGCTCGCCAGCTCTGCGTTTCCCACGCTGACCATTCCGATCGTCGTAGACAGCAAGTCTGCGTGCTCGGCCTCGATACTTCGAAGCTGAGCTCTCAGCTGGGCCTCGGACGACCGATCGTCGCCATCACTGGCCTGCATTATTTTTCCCATCCTGGGTATCGTCACGGGCAGAGCCTCTTCGCGCCCGCGAGCGATTGGACAGCCACACCCCGAGCACGACCCCGAGCAGCACGATGACGGCCACAGCGATGCCGACGATCAGCAGCAAGTCGGGGAACGACGGCAGCAGCGGGTTCGGTTCCATGCGCAGAGCCTATGCGCAGGATCGCAATCGGCACACCCACGTGGTGGTCGCCTTCGACTCCGCGTTAGCTCGCTCTCAGCTTCGGTATCAAGTCCGCGTGTCGCCCCGAGAGCCCGCGCCATCACTGGAAACGCGCTCTCACCTGCTCAGCCCCTTCTTACTTCCCTGTCTGGCCGTTTACGGACGATAAGACCAGTTATCGCAGCTATCCGGCGCAGCCCCTCGCGCAACAATAGGCTCGGGGCACCGCAGATCGCGCAGCGCTGCCCAACTAGGTGGCAACGTAGACGAAGGTGGGGATATTTTCCTCCCGTTGGCCGTAGCCTGGCCATACGTTGCCTAGACCTCGCGACGGAACCCGGTGGCGCCTTCCGCGACACCGGCGAGAGAAGCCTCCGTAGCTATCCAGCAGCCCGCGATTTTATACTCGCCTCTTGCGGTAGTTGCACCTGGCCGATCCCTCGTCCGTTCTGACCGAGCTGAGCCAGAAAGGACAGCGGACAATGGGCAAGTTCATCTACGACGGTAATCAGAAGGTCGAGATAGAGGACCGCGCACTGCACCATCTCCAGGTCGTCATCACGACGAAACTCCGCCGAGGGGAGCCATTCCTGTTCACGTGGCGAGAGGACGTCAGCGTCGGAGGCGGACGCAGCTCCGTGTGGATATCGGCCGTCAGCGACCTCGTGTTCAAGTACTCCAGCCCGGGCCAGGCCGACCTCAACCGGCCACTGGATCGAAGCCCTCACGTTCACCGCGAACTCGCCCACAGGGTCTACGTGGTGCACGAACCGGACGGCGCCACGAAAGTGGAGCCGGGTCAACCAGCTCACGCCTATTCGTAACCGCGACCGGTTCGCAGATCACCCAGAGGCACCTCGCGTTGTGAGCAAACGGGAACCCGCATCATTCTGATTCGGGCGCGTCTATCACCTCGTCGACGAGCATGATGCCGCCGGTTGAGTTCGCTGACTGCATCAGCTCATCAATCCACTTCACATTCAGCTGCGGCGCCTCCGGATCCTCGAAGGTAAACCGGAGTGGAATCGACGGATGAAGCCAGATCGTCGACCGACCACGAGGGTCGTCATACCCGTGCTTCCACGACAGCGTGAAGCTCTCGTGTCGTCCGTAGCTTCGTCGCGATAACCACCTTGAGGTGAGCTAGCGCACGGTCCTCGATGTGAACCGGATCGCCCGTCGCGCCGTAGTGAAGAGTCGCCATATTGCAACGATATCGAGGTGCCAGCCGCCGTCTACGGCAGGCTCGCAGGCGTTGCCCCTGACCCGCAAACTTCGCGAAGTAACGGAACAATAGGGGCGCAGGCGGAAGAGGCCGGATCCCCGCGGCCTCTCATGTTGCCGATGAAGCGGACAACCCCGCGAGACGTCGCAGCCCAAGGGGGAAGGTGCAACGTACCGCTGACTGTACTCGGCCACGACGCCTCACATAAGGGCCCCTCGCGACGGGCAGTTGGCCTCAAGTGGATACGTGTGTTCCGGTGGTGCCGCCGCGCGCCAGATACGTCGTCGAGGGCGGTCCGCCGCGTGGGCGTCTCAGGCAGTGTCTGACTGTTAGGAAGGCCTGTGACGCGTGGCTCCCTAGAAGAACTCCCAGTCGTCAGCCACTCCTTCCGGCGGGGCGAGCTCGGTGGCACCAACGACGTCCTCCTCCACCACGACGACCACACGGGTCGTGGGTTGGATGAGTACGCTCGCGGTGTGGTTGTCCCCGGAGAGCGAGACAAATTCCGGAGGCGACACCGCCGCCGCTTTGATCTGGGACATGACCTCGTTCACGTCCTGACCAGCACCCAATACGAAACCTCTCCCATCGATTTCGATCCGTGTTCTCACCATCTCTGCCTCCGATCCCCGGCGAGAGTACGCGTCCGGCTGGAGAGTCAATGAGGGGCTTGCATCGGTCGCGAGCAGCGGCTAGCGACGAGCGTGCTCTCGCTTGGATGAGCTCGCTGACGGACGACGTTAGCCCGTGAGATGTTCCTCGCAGTGCGACTGTGGCAGAGTGCGGCAATGGAAACTGCGAACGCGAATCCTCACATCGGACTCGTAGGAGTCGGGCGCATGGGCGCTCCGATAGCGAGACGGCTAATCGAGCGGTACTCGGTGTCCGTCTCCGACACCAACGCAGCGCGGGACGGAGTCGTGCCGGACGCCGCCTGGGTGAACTCAGCACGCGACCTCGCCGCAACCTCCGACATCTTCATCACGGTTCTGCCGGGGCCGACCGAACTTCGCGAGTGCCTGGCCGAGGCGCTTCCGGCGCTTCGTAGAGGATCGTTGTGGCTCGATCTGACGTCGGGGGACCCCGCCGCTACGCGCGAGCTTGCCGCGCAGGCCACCCGCCGTGGAGTGCAGCCTGTGTCCGCGCCGATGGGAGGTTCCGTCGCCGAAGCCAAGACAGGCGAGCTCATTTTCTATGCCAGCGGCGCGGACGAAGCTGTCCAACGAGCGCGCCTCATCCTCGAGATGCTGGCGCGTGCCGATGGTGTGCGGCGAGCGGGCACAAGAGCCGAGGATGGTCAGATTGTGAAGTTGCTCGCCAACGCCCTGTGGTTCGCGAACGCCGTTGCCGCCTCGGAAGCGATGCTCGTCGGGCAGGGGCTGGGACTCGGCGTGGACGACCTGCACGGTCTGCTTCGGCAGAGCGCGGGAGGCAGTCGATTTCTCGACGAACACCTCTCGCGTCTCCTCGGCGGTGACTACATGGCGAGCTTCGGCATCGACCGCGTGGTCGAGGAGCTCGACACGGTCGAAACGATGAGCCGGGCTGCGGACGTGACGACACCGATACTCGACTCTTCCGCGCGACTCCATCGCGCCGCCCTTGACCGATTCGGTCCCGTGCTCGGCGAACTACTCGCCGTGAAGCTGCTCGAATCCGACGCCGGGCGCCAACTCCGTTCCTGAGCCCCTACATTTCTCATCTGCCCGCTAGTGGCCTTCGTGGATGGAGATGCGAGTAGCGTGTGACCATGCCGGAGCGATCTCGGAACACCCCATCAGGTTCGTCCGCGGGGCGGCTGAGCCGCGAGCTCATCATCCAGACGGCACTGAAGCAGATCGACCGCACCGGCGCCGACAGCCTGTCGATGCGCTCACTCGCCCAGGACCTCGGGGTCGAGGCGATGTCCCTGTACCGGTACGTTCACGGCCGGGAAGACTTGCTGGAGGGCATCATCGCCTCGCTGATGGGGAAACTCACCACCAGCCTCGATGATGAGTTGGCCGAGCACTGGCAAGGCTTCTTGCAGACCGTCGCGCATCGGGTGCGCCGGATCGCTACCGAGCATCCACGCGCGTTTCCGCTCGTGGCGAGCCGGCACCCGGCGGCACCGTGGCTGCGGCCACCGTTGCGCAGTGTGGAGGTCGTAGACATGTTCCTGCGCACGCTCATCGACCTCGGGTTCACGGACGAGCAGGCGGTCGACACGTACCGTTCCTTCAGCAGCTTCCTTCTCGGGCAGCTCCTCTTGGAGTCTGCGGTGCATGGGGCTGAGACCGCCCCCGTGGGGACTCCGCTCGATGAGGGCGGTGCCGACATCCCCGAGCGCGACGGACAGCTCAGCCTGACCACCGCTCCGGAAGTACTTCGCCTTCGCCCTCTGCTGAGCGAGGACCGGAGCGAGGAAGAGTTCGAAGTCTCCCTCGAGGCACTCCTCGACCGGTTGAGCGCTGACATCAGCCGCTGATCCGCTTCTCACCGGGTCAGTCGCTGTCGTCCGTCTTCTCGGCGCTCATGCCGGCGCGGATCTTGCGGCCTTCTTCGATGTCCTCTTGCTCCTTCTTGGCCGTCTTGTCGCTCTTGCGAGTGTCGCGCGGGGGCAGTTGGATGTCCTCTTCCGCCGCGATACCTGCCTGCAGTTGACGACCACGCTCGAGTTCTGCGTCGAACTCCGCCCCGAACAGCAGCGCGAGGTTCGCGATCCACAGCCACAGCAGGAAGATGATGATGCCGGCGAGGGACCCGTAGGTGCGGTCGTAGTTGGAGAAGTTGGCGACATACAGCCCGAAGCCGACCGTGCCCAGCACGAGGACGACGATGGCGATGAGCGCGCCGATGCTGATCCACCGGAACTTCGGCTGCTTCGCGTTGGGAGTCGCGTAGTAGAGGATCGCCACAATGAGTACGACGATGAACGCGAGCACCGGCCACTTCACGATGGACCAGATTGTCTGGGGGACCTCTCCGAGCCCGAGAGCGCTGCCCAGTGCTTCGGTGACGGGTCCCGACACGACGAGGATGATGGCGGCGATCACGAGCAGCACGATGGCGATGATGGTGACCAGCAGTTGAGCGGGCTTCAACTTCCAGAAGGGCCGCCCCTCTTCGATCTCGTAGATGCGGTTCATCGCCCGGCTGAACGCCGCCACATACCCGGATGCGGACCAGATCGCCAGCACGATTCCGGTGATCAACGCGAATCCCGCTGCCGGTGACCCCGAGATCTGCTCGATGGGTCCGCGGATGGTGTCGGCGGTGTCGCCGGGAGCCACCTGCTCGACGATGCCGAGGACGGCGTCGCTTGCAGCCTGACCCTGCCCGAAGACGCCGAGGAGCGAGAAGATCGCGATGAGGCCGGGGAAGATCGAGAGCACCGCGTAGTACGTCAGTGCAGCGGCGATGTCTGTGCACTGGTCAGACGAGAACTCGCGGATCGTCTTCTGCAGCACGTACCTCCAGGACCGCTTGTGCAGATCGTCCGGCGAATCCGGCTTGCCTGCCGCTTCGGGATCGGGGGCGTGGTGGTCGCTGGTGGATGCGGGACGGGACATGGTGGTTCCTTCATCGTGAGGGCGGACCCACCCCATTTGCCCGCGGGATGGGTCCGCCCGACCTGGGGAGGGTTAGTTGTCCGCGATGTGCTCGCGTGCCTGCTGCGCCTGATCCTTGACCTCGTGCGCTGCGGTCTGCGCTTCGTCCTTGACTGCCGAGACCGAGTCCTGAGCCGAGTCCTTCACGGCCGCGACGGACGCCTGCGCAGGCTCTTTCAGGTGCTCGCCAACCTCTTTCGCGACGTCGGTGACCTCATCGACGAGCGGCTGCGCCTGGTCTTTCACGGTGGCCGCGAGGTCTTTCTCCTTGGTCGACGCGGGCACAAGTGACGCGGCCACGAGGCCGATGCCGAACGCGATCAGACCGACCGCGAGAGGGTTGCCCTCGGCTTTCGCGACTGCGCGATCCTTCACGTCGCCGAGATGAGACCCCGCGTCGGAGAACGAGGAACCGGTGTCATCAGCGGCCCCCATCACTCGGTCACGGACCGATCCGAACACGCCGCGGACCTTGCCCATCTGTCGATCCACGATCTTGGACGGGGATACTTTGTCTGCCAGCGCATCGACGTCGAGTCCTAGATCTTCGCGCGTCCGCTCGATGTCGGCTCGAATCGCATCGGGTGAATCACTCATCGGTTCTCCTCATTTCTCTTCAGCGTTTCGGGAATCTCTTTCACGGTGTCCACCGTCTGCGGAACACCTTTCACCTGCTTGAACTGACCGCGACCCACCAGGAACAGGATCAGCGCGATCACCGCCCACAGCACCGCGACGACGACGCCTGCCCACCCGCCGCCCATCAGCGTGCCGAGCGCCCACCACAGTGCGACGGACAGGAAGAACACCGCCATCAAGGCGCCGTACCCCGCCGCTCCCATGAGGCCTGCGCCCTTGGCGGATTTCGTTGCGGAATCCTTTAGCTCGGCCTTCGCGAGCGCCACCTCCTGTCGCATGAGGTTCGAGATGTCGCGCGAGACCTCACCGAGCAGCTCTCCGAGCGACGTCGACGCGGCCTTCGCTTCAGACGGTGTGGGATCGGTCATCATCGCCCTCCAGAATGTTCGGTCGCGTTGACGCGGTCTGGGCGTACAGCGGGGTCGCACTGACGTCACTCGTCATCGAACCCACCGGAACCGGAATCGAGGGGTCAGGATGCACTTCCCTCGGTGCGGGAGCTGGGGTCGAGGTTGAAGTCGAGTCCTTAGCGTCGGAGGCGTTCGCGGCAAGAGCGCGGGTGAGCCTGCCGACCACGATTCCTGCGACGGCAGCAGCCAGGATGAATGTGCCGGGCTTGCGGCGCGCGAAGCGCTTGACCTCGGTCAGTACAGAGCCGGGGTCGCGGTCTCCCAGCCAGGCAGCTGCAGCGGACAGACGCCCGGACACCTGCTGTACGAGATCGCCAGCGATCCCTGATCCATCAGAGTTCGCGGCCATCGTGTCGAGCTCGTCACTGACGGAGCGCAGCCCTCCGGCGAGGCGCTGTTGCTGGGTGTGAGCCTGCTCGGTCAACTCTCGCTGTGTCTGCGCGAACAGGTCTTTGGCCTGCGCCTTCGCCTCCGTCGCAACGGTAGCCGCTTCCTCCTTCGCTGTGCCCAGGACATCCTTAGCCTGGCCGGTCGCAGCGTCTTTCAAATCGGCGGCTTCATGCTTCGCCGCATCGACCTTTCCCGACGAGCCCTGGGGTGGCACGTCCGAGCCGCTCGGGCTGGTCGTCTCAAAACTGTCCGACATGAGTGCTCCTTTTCGCGGACCGACCCAAGCGGACCGGTGGCAACCGTTATAGGACGCAATCGTGTGCCAGTGAGGGGGCTTGCCACAGCTAGACTTACGGTGTAAACCTCTCCTCCGCGGGCCGACGATGCTGACCTCCAACCCCGTCGCACACATCGCGGCGCCCAACGCCGAGCCGCGCGAGCGCTGCGCGCAGTACGGCTCAACGAGCAAAGGACCTCCTGCAAGATGGGCACACTTCACTACGGCGGATCCGACGATCCCATCCACATCGAGGAACGCGCTCTTGCGCACCTGAAAGTCGTCATCGCGACGAAACTGCGCCGTCAGGAGTCCTTCACGCTGTCGTGGCGGCATCCGGAGGGCGATCCTGAGGGTCGCAGCACGATCTGGCTCCACCCATCGATTCCGATGAGATTCACCTTCGACGAGCCGGAAGCTCCGCGCCTGAACGTGAAGTGGGTCGAAGCACTTATGCACTCGGCCAACAGCTCCGGGGGCATCACGCTCGTCGATGAGGTACTTGAGACTCCGGAAGAGTAACCAGTTAGAGCCGGCAACGCACTCGCACCAGCACAGTCCCTTCTTACTTCCCTGTCTGGCCGTTACCGACGATTAGACCACTTATCGCATCTATCCGGCGTGGGACGTCAGACTAGAACGCTACTTTCGTAGCGCCGATACCCAGCCCGCCTGCGCGCTGTCGACCTCGACGGCAACACTCCCAATCTCATACCCTCTGCGGTGCGCGTGGTGCGCGACCCGAGCACTACGCTCGCTCGGCGCATCGCCCAAGAAGCCTTTTGACCGGTACGAACCACTAAGCCGGGCGATCGCCAGATGGTGCCGTTCGGATCGCCCACCAGAATGCAAGCCATCTCTCCCCTCCTAGTGCAGCGGATAAGCCAGCCGCGCCCCTGACGCCGTGCGGATCTTGGCTTCTCGCCGGGAGGCTTGGCCGGGCGGAGAAGGAACTGCTCCTATTGAACCCTGGAGGTGTTCCGCCCCCGTGGCCCGCCGCTAGTCAAGATCCTCCTGTTCCGGCCACTCGTCGTCATCCAATCCCCATAGCTCGCTGGCCTCCCACTCGCATTCGCAGCCGAAGAGTTGCCCTCCTTGGCGTGGGCATTCCTCTAGAACGCAGCCCGGACCGTGATACTCGTCAATCGCTGCACCGCAGTCTCGGCAATACTGCGAAGGCGACACACCGCGCATCCACTCTGCGCTCCACACCTGCTCGTGACCCCATCGCAACCGCGGGTACTCGACTTCTTGGAGAAAGAGTGAGGGTACTCGTTGAGCAGCGACCAATTTTCGCGCCCACATGCGGTGCATTCTCCGACCACGAAACTGTATGAACTCTCGCTTGAACGACTCCGCCAGGTCCATGGCAGTCTGAACATGCGCGTCAGGTATGTGTTCCGAGAGCGACCCATCGAAGTGATCCTCATGGAACTTGTCCAGGAACTCAAAGATGAGCAGGTAGTTCTCACGCACCTCGGAGGCAACAAGGTCGACCTCGTAATGGGTGATGCTGTTTCGCCACTTGATCGCGACCCTGATCGCTCGAGTGTCCTCCTCCTCAAGCCCAACGCCCGCAGACAGCAGCCGATCGATGGACTTTTCGAGGCTTACCGTCGTGCGACCAGGCCGATCAACGTCTTGCCAGAGAAGTAAAGGATGCTCATCTAGGAGCTTCTGCTTCAGTACTAGCTCAGTTGCATGCACAAGATTGAGCACTGCGAACTTCCAGCGCGACAGATCCGACGATGATCGTTCGACATAGTCAAGCGATTCGGCGAATGAGTCATAGGCGTTCTCGAGAAGGGACATGCGAAGCGTGCTTGGTGCTGATGGATCCACAACGTCAACATACGCCGGGCGCAGTGTAGGTCGACCGCACGGAGCCGAGGGTGGTGCTTTCCAGCAGTGCATAGGGGAGCGATATCCATCGCTCGCGCCGTCCAACCCGACCCCCCGATGGAGTGTCTCGAAAAACACGGGAACATAACGGGCTACTCGCCGAACGCTCCCGGAAAAGAAGAGCTTCAGGGTCTGGACGTCGACCACGCCGATCGCGGGTGATCGTCAGCCGTTCAGGGATGCGTGGCCGTACCCACCGTAACGAGGTCTTCGCTCTAGGTAGCGGTCGATTGGCCTACGAAGCAGAGGCAGTCCCTCCCGCAATACCTACGCCTTCTCGGTCTGTTGCCCGCGGAGTACCGGACTCATCGGAGCCTGCACTCGGTGCATCCTCTCGGATGCCGGCGAGCTTGCGGAGAGTCTGATCGATCACGTCCGCAAACTCGAGAGCCCTCGCATCGCGGAGCGCTTCGCTCATCCGCTTGGGCGCGGGCTCCCCCGCCAGAGCTCGACGAGCCTCGGTCTTATGCCAGTAGTCGACCTGCTCCCGAGTGGTATTTTCGACCGCTTCGGGATCATTGTGGGCGATGAGCATAAACAACTCGTCGGGAGTGTATAGGTCGAACGGCAGCGTCTCCGCGATGGGTGCGAAATCTTTCATGTTCTCGGTGACGAGAATCTCGACCTGTGCGTGAGTGGCGGCGTGGACGACGTGCCAGTCTTTTTCATCCGGCATACCTTCGATCGCGCCACCGGGCCAGTTATCGATGACGTCGTGGAGTGCACCATCGATGGATTCACTGATCTGTCGGATGGCGCCGCCGTCGAGGTGAGGGTGACGCTCGCGAATGCTTGCGAGAGCCTCGACGATGCAGTCCTGTGAGGAGACAACTGCGAAGCGGTTGCAGTGCTTACTTAGTAGGAGCGTCCAGTCCCTCAGCGTCTTGCTGTGGAGGACGTTCGCGTCGACAAAGACCAGGCCCATGTCATGAGGATAGACCCCGCATGTACACACCGTGCCGGGGGCGCAGCCTGCCTCAGTCGATATCGCGATCCAGGTCCATCTCACGCAGTTGATTGAACGCCCTCTCGCGCTCTGCTTCGCGCTGCTCCCGCAGCGCGAACACATCGTGCGCGTTCAGACGATGGTGGCTGCCCACCTTTGTAGAGGGGAGGGCCTGCGACTCGATCAGCTTCATGACGGTGGGGCGCGAGACGCCCAGAATCGACGCCGCGGTGGAGGTAGTGAGTTCGTCCGGAATGGCGCGCATCGAAACATCGCCCTGGGTCAGACCTCGGACTGTGAAAAGTAGCGCTCTAGAGAGTTCGGTGGGCAGTTCAATCTGGCTACCGTCCTCAAGCTGCAAAACGACGCCAGTCAGCTTGCGGTCGTGGGCCTCGGCTGCGACTGCGCGTGCTTCCTCCTTGACCTGCTCATCGAAGAGGAGTCGCTCGGTAGGTGAGCTGGACTGTGCGAGAAGCGTGGCCTTCATGATCTGCTCTCTGGTTGCTCTCTGGTTGCTTGTTTGCTTGTTCCGTGTCTGCAATTTCGTTCTTTGAGTCGAAGATACGTCGTTGCAGTTACAAACGCAACCATACGCTCGCCGCCTGTGAGCTGCCTTCGATTGGCAGGATCATGCACCCACCTTCTCGACGTCGACGCGTCAGAACTCAGGGCCCCGACCCCGAGCTCCTAGCGAGGATTGACTGTTGCAGTGATTGCACCCGCAGCGATCAGTCGTCTTACGAAATACGTCTTTCGCTGCCCACGGCCGCCATCGTCGTGATGGCGTACTCGGCGGTGGCCGCGCCGTTGTCGTCTCCGAACAGCGTCGCTGACCGGCGCCGGGTGAGTGGAGGGACGGTGTTCATGGGTTCCTTCTTTCTGTGTACGGATGCGTGTGCATCCGTGGTCGGCGGCCGTCACAGCGGCAGCGGGGTCGAGAGGAGCACGCTCAGGAGCAGCGGAGCGACTCCCAGCAGGAGAAAGGCCGGCAGCGTGCATACGCCGAGCGGAATCAGCAGCTTGGTCGAGAGCTTCGCCGCGCGCATCCGTCCGTCGACACGGGACGCGTGCCGTTCCTGGCCTGCGGAAGCGCGAAGCAGCTCCCCGGCCGGCACTCCCGCGGCGTGGGACAGCTCGAGCACCGCACGGATGCGGGCATCGTCTCCGCGACGGGCTGCCGGGCTCTCCGCGACGAGGCGCAGCGCGCGATCTATGGACGCGCCTCCGGAGAGGGCGACTGCCAAGAGCTCCGCCTGCATCCCTGGCGTGCCCGGCTCTGGCCGGGCGCCCCGAAGCAGTCGGTTCGTCCAGCCCCGCGCAGCGAGGACGAGCAGGAGCCCGGCCACGACGCAGGCGGCGCCGGCAGGCGTCCCGAAGATGACGCCGAGCGTGTCGAAGCCGAGGGCGAAGCCGAGCAGCAGACCGGCGAACGGCATCCACAGCAGCAGCCGCGCGGTGCCAGCCGGTTCGGCCAGGGCGATTCGCACATCGTCGGCCGCGGATGCAGCGTCTCGAAGGGTCTCGGCGATCATGCGCAGCACCTCGGCCAGTGGCGCCCCGACGGTGGTGGCCACCTCCCACGCGGCAGCGAGATCTTGCCAGGGCCCGCCCTCGGCCTCGATCGCGGCGACGAGAGGGATGCCACCGTCCACTCGATCCACGACCGATGCCGCGTGCGCGTCGCCGATCGAGGCGAGGTGACGCCAGGCGACCAACGGCACCGCTCCAGCCTGCAGCAGCACTGCGAGAGTCTGCACGGAGGTCGCCGCGTCTGCTCCCGAGTCGGCGGCGCCTCGTCGCCACCGCATCACCACGGTCGCACCTCCTCGATGCCCAGCCGGTCTCCGGCCAGCGCAAGCACCCCCGCCTGCGCGATGCGTCGCTGCCCACCTGGCGCCCTGTCGAGATGCAGGACGATCGTGAACGCGCTCACCGCCTGGCGTGCGAGCGCGGTGGCGTCCATCGATGCCAGCGCTCCGAGTGCTTCGAGTCGGGCAGGCACATCGCTCAGCCCACTCGCATGGAGAGTTCCTGCGCCTCCGTCGTGTCCGGTGTTCAGCGCCGTCAGCAGTTCTCTCACTTCTTCGCCTCGGCATTCGCCGACCACGAGACGGTCGGGGCGCATGCGCAGCGACTCGCGGACCAATCGCGCGAGATTGATGCCGCCGGCGCCTTCGAGGTTCGACTGCCGCGCCTCGAGAGCGACATGGTGTGGGTGCTGCGGGCGCAGTTCGGCGACGTCCTCGATCGTGACGATGCGCTCGGTGGTCGGCGCAGCAGACAGCAGCGCCGACAGCAGAGTCGTCTTGCCTGTGCCGGTGCCGCCGGTGATGAGGATGTTCGCCCGATCAGCCACGAGACCGAGGAGCCAGCTGTGCTGCCTGGCGTCGAAGGCGCCGAGCGCTGCCAGCGCATCGAGGTCGGCGGCGCGCACTCTGGGCACCCGGATCGAGAGGGCCGTCCCCGACGTCGAGATCGGCGCGAGTATGGCATGCACTCGGATTCCGGAATCGAGCCTCACGTCGACGCACGGCGCCTGGTCGTCGAGATGTCGGCCGCCGAGTCCGACGAGCGCGACCGCGAGATCGCGGACCTCTCGCTCGGATGCGCTCCACCCTCGCACGGATTCGGTGCCCCGCCCTCGGTCGACGAACAGCCCGGCGGCGCCGTTGACGAAGATGTCGGTGACCTCCTCGTCGGCACAGTGCTCGGCGAGCGGACCGAAGACGGGGTCGACCTGCAGCGGCGCGCGACCTTCTGGGCGAGCGCCGTGGGCGAGCAGCGAGGTGCCGCGCGGCTGGATGACGAAAGGATCGGGCATCACCCGAAGCTAGGCTCCGCACGCGACGCACGTCCTCCGCATGAGGAGACTCCGACGATGCCTGTGGGCAACCGCATCGGGAGGTCACGCGTGCAGAGGAGGTCGCGCAGACGGGGACGAGGATCGGATCCGCCGTGAGAGCGCTCCCGAAAAAGAGAGGGCGGCACCTCACGGGGGGAATGAGATGCCGCCCACGGCGTCCCTCATGGGGGAATCGGGCACGCCAAGGCCAGAATGATAATTCGGCTGACGTCGAGTGTACGCAAGGCGACCGTCCTGACAAAACCCGCGCGACTACCTACTTTCGGCAGTATGCGATGTCTGTGGCCGAGACTAGATTCGCCCTGACCTGATCGCGTCGAGACGCGTTCATGCCCGCACGACCTGCCATGCCGCAAAGGAGCGCCTGCCGATGAGCAGCCAGATCGATCATCTTCTCGATGAGACCCGCCAGTTCCCGCCGTCCGAGGAGTTCGTCGCCCAGTCGGTCTCCTCCCCCGAGCTGTACGAGAGTGCGGCGGCCGACCGCGAGGCCTTCTGGGCCACGCAGGCCACCGAGCTGCTCGAATGGCACAAGCCGTTCACCCGCGTGCTGGACTGGTCGACGCCGCCGTTCGCGAAGTGGTTCGACGACGGCGAGCTGAACGTGGCCTACAACTGCCTCGACCGCCATGTCGAAGCGGGGAACGGTGATCGCGTCGCCCTGCACTGGGAAGGCGAACCGGGCGACTCGCGCACCATCACCTACGCCGAGCTCACCGACGAGGTCAAGCGCGTCGCCAATGTGCTCGAGGGCCTCGGCGTCGGTCACGGCGACCGCGTCGCGATCTACCTGCCGATGATCCCCGAGGCGGTCGCGTCGATGCTCGCCGTCGCCCGCGTGGGGGCCATCCACTCGGTCGTGTTCGGGGGTTTCAGTGCCGACAGTCTGCGCTCCCGCATAGACGATGCGGGCGCCAAGCTCGTCATCACCGCTGACGGCGGATACCGCAAGGGCCGCGTCTCGGCGCTGAAGCCGGCTGTCGACCAGGCGCTCGCGGACCGCGGCGAGGGCGAGCAGCAGACCGTCGAGCACGTGCTCGTCGTCAGGCGCGGCGAGAACGACGTCGACTGGCAGGATGGCCGCGACCTCTGGTGGCATGAGGTGGTTCCGGCCGCATCGCCCGAGCACACGGCCGAGGCCTTCCCTGCGGAGAACCCGCTCTTCATCCTCTACACCTCGGGAACGACGGGAAAGCCCAAGGGCATCCTGCACACCTCGGGCGGATACCTCACCCAGGCCGCATACTCGCACAAGTACGTGTTCGACCTGCACCCCGAGACCGACGTCTACTGGTGCACGGCCGACATCGGATGGATCACCGGGCACGGCTACGTCACCTACGGACCGCTCGCGAACGGTGCGACCCAGGTGATCTACGAGGGCACCCCCGACGCCCCGCATCCGGGCCGCTGGTGGGAGATCATCGAGAAGTACAAGGTCTCGATCTTCTACACGGCGCCGACCGCGATCCGCTCGTTCATGAAGATCGGCCGCAGCGTGCCCGCGAAGTTCGACCTGTCTTCGCTGCGACTGCTCGGCTCGGTCGGCGAACCCATCAACCCCGAGGCCTGGATCTGGTATCGAGACGTGATCGGTGCGGGCAAGACCCCTATCGTCGACACCTGGTGGCAGACCGAGACGGGCGCGATCATGGTCTCGGCACTGCCCGGCGTGACCGCGACCAAGCCGGGTTCAGCTCAGGTGCCTCTGCCGGGCATCTCGATCGACGTCGTCGACGAGACCGGAGCCGAGGTGGGCCACGGCAACGGAGGCCTCCTGGTGGTCACCGAGCCGTGGCCGAGCATGCTGCGCGGCATCTGGGGCGACCCCGAGCGCTTCAAGGAGACGTACTGGGACAAGTTCGAGAAGCAGGGGTACTACTTCGCCGGCGACGGCGCGCGCCTCGACGACGACGGCGACCTCTGGCTGCTCGGACGAGTGGACGATGTGATGAACGTCTCGGGCCACCGTCTCTCGACCGCCGAGATCGAGTCCTCGCTCGTCGCTCACGAGGCGACGGCGGAGGCAGCCGTCGTCGGGGCCGCCGACGAGACCACCGGTCAGGCGGTCGTCGCGTTCGTGATCATCAAGGAGAGCTACCTCTCGGCCCACGACCCCGCCGGTCTCGCTCAGCAGCTGCGACTCTGGGTCGGCGAGCAGATCGGTGCGATCGCACGCCCCCGCGACGTGTACATCGTCGGCGAGCTGCCGAAGACCCGCTCGGGCAAGATCATGCGACGCCTGCTGCGCGACGTGGCCGAAGGCCGCGAGGTCGGCGACACCACGACGCTGGCAGACACAGCCGTGATGAGCATCATCTCGGCTCAGGTCAAGTAGCCCGGATGACGAACGCCCCCTCCCGATCCGGGAGGGGGCGTTCGTCATCCGAAGATCACGCGAGGATGAAGGTGACCTCGACCTCGACGGGGCTGTCGAGAGGAAGCACCGGCACCCCGACGGCCGCGCGCGCATGGCGACCGGCGTCGCCGAAGATCTCGCCGAGCACGACGCTGGCTCCGTTGATGACGCCGGGCTGGCCGGTGAAATCAGGGGTGGATGCCACGAAGCCACCGAGTCGCAGCACTCCTGCGATCCTGTCCACTCCGCCGGCGGCATCCGCGGCCGCTGCGAGGGCGTTCAGGGCGCAGGTGCGGGCGTAGTCGTTCGCGTCCTCAGGGGCGACGTCGGCGCCGACCTTGCCCGTCGCGGGCAGTGCGCCTCCCGTGAACGGCAGCTGACCGGAGGTGTGGACGAGCCCGGCGTGGACGACAGCCGGAACGTAAGCGGCGACGGGCGCCGCCACCGCGGGAAGCTCGATGCCGAGCTCCGCCAGACGCTGGGAGACGCTCACGCCGCTCCCCCCTCGAACTGGCGCGACGCCTCGGCTGCGGCTGCGAGGCCGGCGTTGCCTGCGGCATCCGCCGACACCGGACGCTTGAAGTAGGCCACGAGACCGCCTTCGGGTCCCTGGATGACCTGCACGAGCTCCCAGCCCTGCTTACCCCAGTTGTTGAGGATCGCGGCGGTGTTGTGGATCAGCAGCGGGGTGGTGAGGTACTCCCAGGTGGTCATGGCTCTCCTGTCTGGCGGCATCCGCGACGGCGGCTGCGTCAAAGGCGGTATTCAGGGAACTCCCCTACGATCTAGCGTATGCCTCAAAAGAATCGCACGGTGAAAGGTGCGCTCGGCGGAGTCCTTGGACTCGTCGGGCTGAGCACCGTCGCCGGTCTCCTCGTCGCGGCCAGCGTCACCCCGGTGCTCGCCATGACCGGTATCGCCGGGTCGCAGGCCCTCACCATCTTCGAGGACCTCCCCGAGAACCTCCAGGTCGGCGCCCCGATGCAGCAGTCGACGATCTACGTGACAGGTCTCGACGGCAACCCCGTCGCGATGGCGTCGTTCTACGAGCAGAAGCGCATCCCAGTCGCCTACGACCAGGTCGCGCCCGTGATGTACGACGCGATCCTCTCGAGCGAGGACAAGAACTTCTACACTCACGGCGGAATCAACCTCGGCGCGACGATCAAGGCCGCGGTCGGGAACGTCGCCGGCACGACCGATCGAGGCGCCTCCACGATCACCCAGCAGTACGTGAAGAACGTCCAGGTGCAGGAATGCGAACAGGACGTCGATCCTGGGGCCGAGGACTACTCGAAGCAGATCGAGCAGTGCTTCCTCGATGCGGCAGTCGCGAAGGGCGGCGAGGGCGTCGAGCGCAAGCTGCAGGAGATGCGCTACGCGTTGAAGATCGAGAAGGAGTACTCGAAGAACGAGATCCTTCTCGGCTACCTCAACATCGCCAACTTCGGCGGCACCATCTACGGCATCGAGGCCGCAGCGAACCGCTACTTCTCGACCACCGCGGCGAACCTCAGCCTCGCTCAGGCGGCCACGATCGCCGGCATGGTCCAGGAGCCCAACAGGTTCCGCATCGACCGCCCGGGCGGGATCTGGACCGATGACGCCGGAGTGGCGCACAACGGAGACGCCGACGGGTACAAGGACACGAAGGACCGCAGGGACTACGTCCTCGACCGCATGCTGCTCGACGCCAAGATCACGCAGGCTGCGCATGATGAGGCCGTGGCCACGCCGATCACTCCGCTGCTGAGCGAGCCCCAGCAGGGTTGCGGCGCCGCAGGCGACAACGCCTACTTCTGCCAGTACGTGAAGGCCGTCATCGAGAACGACGAGGCCTTCGGCGCCACCGAGGAGGAGCGTCGCTCGAACCTCCGCCGCGGCGGCATGGAGATCTACACCTCGCTCGACCTGCGAGTGCAGCAGACCGCGATCGACGCGGTGAGGTCGCAGGTTCCGCAGGCGATGCCCGGGATCCTCGTCGGCGGCGCCGGGGTGTCGGTCGAGGCGTCCACCGGCCGCATCCTCGCCATGGCGCAGAACACCGTCTTCAACGAGACGACCGAAGCCAACCTGGCCGCCGGTGAGACCTCGCAGGTCTTCGCCGCCGACAAGGCTCACGGCGGCTCGACCTACGGGTTCGAGACCGGATCGACGTACAAGCTGTTCACGCTTCTGAGCTGGCTGGAGTCTGGCCACTCGGTCAACCAGGTGCTCGACGGCCGCCTCAAGACATTCAGTCCTTTCACGAAGTGCGGGGACCGCGTGACGAACAGCGCCAAGATCAACAACTTCGGCAACTCCGGCGGTTCGGTGGGCAGTGTGCGGCAGTTCACCGCGCAGTCGCTGAACACCGGTTTCCTCGCGATGGCCCAGCAGCTCGACCTCTGCGACATCAACGAGGTCGCCAAGAGACTCGGCGTCCACTACGGCAACGGCGATGACATCACGGTCGGCGGCACCGTCGCCAACACTGCCCCGAACGATCCGTTCCCCACCGTCCTCGGCTCGAAGAGCGTGGCCCCGCTGCAGATGGCCGGCGCCTACGCGACAGTCGCGAACGGCGGCGTCTACTGCGAGCCGCGGGTGATCGACCGGGTCGTCGGTGAGAACGGCGAGGAGATCACGCCTCCCGCGCAGAACTGCTCCCAGCAGCTCACCCCCGAGGTGGCCGCCACCGCCGCATTCGCACTGCGCGGCGTGATGGAGGGCAACGGCACGGGAACACGGGCGAACCCGAGCGATGGTACCCAGCTCATCGGCAAGACCGGTACCGCCGAGAAGGAACACACGATGCTCGTCGAATCGAGCACCAGGGTCACGACCGCTGTGTGGGTGGGAAACATCGACGGCCGCGTGCCGCTGAACGACTTCCGCAACGGCGAGGGGACTCGACTGGGCGACATCCGCTATGGTCTCGCCCGGGCCATCCAGGGAGCCGCGAACGCCGCGTACCCCGCTGGCGACTTCCCCCGGCCCGACGACAAACTGGTCCGCCAGGTGTTGACGGACGTTCCCGATGTCGTGGGCAAGTCAGTCGGAGAGGCAAGCTCCCTCATCGACGCAGCAGGCTTCACCGCGGCCGTCGGCCCGGCCGTCGACGGCCCCGCCGGTGACATCGTCATGGCTCAGGATCCGTCCGGGCAGGCCCCGAGCGGTGCGACCATCACGATCTCTCCGAGCAACGGTCAGGGGGCGACCGTGCCGGACATCACCGGGCAGTCGAAGTCCGAAGCGCAGAGTGCCCTGTTCGGTGCAGGGTTCTCGTCGATCGCCTTCGACGGATCGTGCAACGGGCAGAACGCCACAGTGACGTCGACCGACCCGGCAGCGAACACGGCGACCACCAAGAGCACGTCCATCAAGGTCAGCTGCAAGTGACGTCTCGCCATGCGGCGCATCCGGCCCTCATCGCGCTCGGCGCGGTGGGGGCCGCTGGTGCTGCGGCAGCCGTCTGGGGCATCGGCATCGAGCGCTACCTGTTCACCGTGCGGGAGGCGACGGCATCCGCGCTCGCGCCCGGCTCAGCCCCGCTGCGCGTGCTGCACATCTCGGACGCGCACATGGCTCCGTGGCAGCACCGCAAACAGGACTGGCTCGCATCGCTCGCGCAGCTGAAACCCGATCTCATCATCAACACGGGCGACAACCTCGGGCATCGGGACGGCCTCGCGGGCATCCGCCGAGCCTTCGAGCCTCTTGCGGGAATCCCGGGTGTCTTCGTGCACGGCTCGAACGACGTGATCGGCCCGTCGCCGCGGAATCCGATCCGGTACTTCGCCGGCCCGTCGCAGCGACCCCGAGAGCTGAACTTCCTCGACACGGACGCGATGGACGCCTACTTCACCGACGAACTCGGATGGACGAGTCTGAACAACGCCGCTGCGCGACTCACGGTCGCCGGCAACCCGCTCGACCTCTTCGGGGTGAGCGATGCGCACTGCGACTGGGATCGCCTTGAAGATCTGCCGGGTGCCATCGAGGCCCTCGGACCACGGAACGCCGACACGACCGTGCTCGGCGTCACCCACGCGCCGTATCAGCGGGTGCTGAACGGCTTCGTCGACCTCGGCGCCGATGCGGTCTTCGGAGGCCATACGCACGGCGGTCAGGTCTGTCTGCCGGGCTTCGGCGCTCTCGTCGCGAACTGCGACATCCCTCTGAAGCAGGCGAAGGGCCTCAGCACGTGGACTCAGGGAGACCGTACGGTCCCCCTCAACGTCAGCGCCGGGTGTGGACACTCGATCTACGCACCGGTGCGCTTCGCGTGCCGACCCGAGGCGACGCTGCTCACGCTGACGGCGCGCGGCTGACTCCTCGATTCGGTGCTGAGAGCATTTCGCTGTAGACTCGGAGGGTTGCAAAACGGGGTGTGGCGCAGCTTGGTAGCGCGCTTCGTTCGGGACGAAGAGGTCGCAGGTTCAAATCCTGTCACCCCGACAAGTAACACCGGAAGGCCGTCCTCACGGGCGGCCTTCTCTGTATCCGCTCCGAGGTGAAAGGCACGCTGTGAGCCGCCTACTCCCTCCCCCGCGCCGACTGACCCGCGGTATCGCACTCGCTCTCGGCATCCCGTTCTTCGTCGGCCTGGCGCTGCTCACACTCACGCCGGAGCGCGTCGAGCGGTCGCTGCCGAACCTGCTCGACCTCGTGCTGTCGGCGGCGCACCGCCTGGGGTGGGAGTCTCTCGACTTCACCCGCCTGGAGGTCATCGCCAACGTGCTCGTGTTCGTGCCCATCGGCATCCTCGCGTTCCTCCTCGTGCCGCGCCGCATGTGGCCGCTGGCGATCGTGCTCGGACCGGCTCTGTCACTCTCGATCGAGGTGGTCCAGCGCCTCGTGCTGCCCCATCGGGCAGCCACCCTCACCGACGTGGTCGCGAACTCCGGCGGCGCACTGATCGGAGTCGCCCTCGCGATCGCCGGCACGCTGCTCTTCGCACCGCGCTTCTCTCAGCAACGCCCGTCTACCCTGGAGGCATCATGACCGCGCCTGCACTCGTCGCCTTCGATCTCGACGACACTCTCGCCCCGTCGAAGGAGCCCATCGATGCTCGCATGGCCGCGCTGCTGCTCGCGCTACTGCAGAGGGTCGATGTCGCGATCATCTCGGGTGGCAACGAGACCCAGTTCCGCGCACAGGTGATCGCCCGGCTCGGAAGCATCGACGACGAGTCGGCCGCGCGACTGCACCTGCTCCCGACCTGCGGCACCCGGTACCTGCGGCACGACGGCACCGACTTCTCGCCGCTCTACGCGCACGACCTCAGCGCGGAGCAGAAGTCGGATGCCTTCGCCGCCCTGCGCGAAGAGGCGGAGCGCCTGGGGCTCTGGGAGGCGCAGCCCTGGGGCGAGATCCTCGAGGACCGCGGATCTCAGATCACCTTCTCGGCGCTCGGGCAGAAGGCCCCACGAGACGCGAAGCACGACTGGGACCCGTCCGGTGCGAAGCGCGAGGCTCTGCGAGACGCCGTGGCCGTGCGACTGCCCGACCTCGAGGTGCGATCCGGAGGCTCGACCTCGATCGACATCACCCTGGCCGGCATCGACAAGGCCTTCGGGATGAAGCAGCTCGCCGAGCACACGAGCATCCCGCTCACCTCCATGCTCTTCTACGGCGACCGGCTCGATGAGGGCGGCAATGACTACCCCGTCCTCGCGATCGGTGTGCCCTCCGTGGCCGTGGAGGGTTGGGAAGACACCGCCGACAAGCTCGACGCACTCCTCCTGACTCTCTGACACCAGAAAGAGCCGCCGCACCACCGCACCGGAGTTCTAGCATGTCGGTATGGAACCGCTGCTGATCGTCGTCCTGACCGCGGCCGTCGCGAGCGCGGCATGCTGGCTGCTCTCGCTCGCGACCCGCGATACCTCCTGGGTCGACCGCGCATGGTCGATCGTGCCCGTCGTGTACCTCTGGATCTTCGCCGGATCGATGATCGCGAGCGGCGGGGATGCGGGCCGCCTGGTGCTCATGGCATCTCTCGTGACCGCATGGGGTGTGCGGCTGACCTTCAACTTCGCTCGCAAAGGCGGATACACCGGCTTGGAGGACTACCGGTGGGCGATCCTTCGGGGCCGGATGAAGCCCTGGCAGTTCCAGATCTTCAATCTGCTGTTCATCGTCGGGTACCAGATGACGCTGCTCGTGCTGATCACCCTCCCCGCCGAGATCGCACTGCAGAACCCCGCCCCGCTGAACGCGTGGGACCTCGTCTTCGCCGCTCTCTTCCTCGTGCTGCTCGTCGGGGAGACGCTCGCCGACCGCGAGCAGTGGGAGTTCCACCGGCGAAAGAAGCAGGCCGGCGGCTCGTTGCCCCCGGGCTTCGCCACGGAAGGGCTGTTCCGCTACAGCCGACACCCCAACTTCTTCTTCGAGCAGAGCCAGTGGTGGGTCCTCTACGCGATCGGGGCGAGCGCCGCCGTGGCGTCGGGAGCCGGGTTGCTCGGCGGCGCGATCAACTGGACGATCATCGGCCCGTTCCTGCTCAGCATCCTGTTCGTCGGGTCGACGATCTTCACCGAGTCGATCACCGCACAGAAGTACCCGGCCTACGCCGAGTACCGCCGTAGGACGTCGATGCTCATCCCCTGGCCGCCGCGGGCGCGGCCTGTCGCAGCGCCCGCGGCGTGACCGAAGGCCCCGTCAGAGGACCACTGCCTCCGTCGCGGGGCGGGAGACCGGCACGAGGCGCGTGAGCTGGGTGACGTGCGACGGTTCGAGCTCGGCGAGCGAGGCGACACCGAGGAGCCGCATGGTGCGCTCGATCTCGGTGCGAAGGATCTCGATCGCGCGGTCGACGCCGGCCCGTCCACCCGCCATGAGGCCGTAGAGGTAGGCGCGGCCGATCAGGGTGAAGTCCGCGCCGAGCGCCACGGCCGCCACGATGTCCGCCCCGTTCATGATCCCGGTGTCGACCATGACCGTGAAGTCGTCGCCCACAGCCCTGCGGACCTCGGGGAGAAGGTGGAACGGGATGGGCGCGCGGTCGAGCTGACGCCCACCGTGGTTGGACAGCACGATGCCGTCGACGCCGGCGTCGCGCAGCCGCAGCGAGTCCTCGACGTTCTGCACTCCCTTGATCACGATCTTCCCGGGCCAGATGTCGCGGATCACGGCGAGATCGTCGTAGCTGATCGTCGGGTCCATGGCGGCGTCGAGCAGCTCGCCGACGGTGCCCCCGGTGGTGCTCAGCGACGCGAACTCGAGCTTGGGCGTCGTGAGGAAGTCGTACCACCACCACGGACGAGGGATCGCGTTGATGATGGTGCCGAGAGTGAGCTGCGGCGGGATGCTGAAGCCGTTGCGCTTGTCTCGCAGGCGCGCGCCCGCCACCGGTGTGTCGACCGTGAACTGCAGGGTGTCGAAGCCCGCTGCCGCCGCACGTCGGGTGAGCTCGTAGGAGATCTCGCGATCGCGCATGACGTAGAGCTGGAACCAGTTGCGCCCCTGCGGGTTGGCGGCCTTCACGCCCTCGATCGACGTCGTGCCGAGGGTCGACAGCGTGAACGGGATGCCGGCGGCGGCGGCGGCGCCCGCACCGGCGACCTCGCCCTCGGTCTGCATGAGGCGGGTGAACCCGGTCGGGGCGATGCCGAACGGCAGCGCCGACGGGCCGCCGAGGATGTCGACCGAGGTGTCGACCGAAGGGGCCGGCCGGAGGATGCCGGGGTGGAACTCCACATCCTGGAACGCCTGCCGGGCACGCGTGAGCGACAGCTCGCCCTCGGCCGCGCCGTCGGTGTAGTCGAAGGCGGCCTTCGGCGTGCGGCGCTTCGCGATCGTGCGCAGGTCGTCGATCGTGAGCGCCGAATCGAGACGACGCTTCTTGCCGTTGAACTCGGGCTTCTTGAACTTCATCAGATCGAGAAGCTCTGCGGGGTTGGGGACCTGGCGCTGGACCATGTCATTCCTCTCAGTCGGTGGGTCGGGCGCTGCGGGTCAGCCCCGCCGCGGTGTAATAGCCGGTGATGTGCGCTCGGACGAGCGCCTGGGCCGTCGCGGCGTCGCCTGCGGCGATGGCCTCGACGATTGCTCGGTGCTCTGCGCGGAGCAGGTCTGCCATCGCATCCCAGTCGTCGATCGCGGCCGCACCCTGCTGCACATACGACTCGATCGCTGTGCGCAGCCCTGCCATGATCGCTGCGACGACGGTGTTGCCGCTCGACTCCGCGAGTGCGAGGTGCAGCTGAGCGTCGAGGGCGAGAAACTCGGCGGGCGTGAGAGAGTCGGCATCCATCGCCTCGAGCACTCGGTGCGCCGCAGAGAGATCGGGGGCGACCTGACCGGCCAGCGCTGCGGCTACGGCATCTTCGAGCAGCAGTCGCGTCTGCACCACGTCCGCGAGCGGGAACCCCTGGGCCGCCACCTGGAGACGCAGCAACGTCGACATGCCGCCGGTCGGCGTGGCGATCACGATCGCTCCCGACTGTGGCCCTGAGCCGGCTGATGTGCGGATCAGACCCATCACCTCGAGCACGCGCAGAGCCTCGCGCACGCTGGAGCGGCCGACGCCGAGGTCTGCGGCGAGATCCCGTTCGGAGGCGAGGCGGTCGCCAGGGCCGATCCGACCGTCGAGAAGGTCTCGCTCGACGTGCTCGAGCACGAGGCGCCAAGCGCGCGCAGGCTGCTCCGGCATCCGCTCTCCTCGTCGTTCGCGTTCGGCTGCGTCATCGGCGCGCCGCGTGTGGTCTGACCACAGTAGCGCGTGTGGTCAGACCACGCAATCCGTGCACGCCGAGACACCGCCCGAAGGCGAAAGCAGGATGCGGGGCTCTCAGCCCAGGCGACCGCCGGATTCTTCGAGGTAGCACGCACCGCACAGCGACTCGTACGTGGTGATCTCGGGTGCCGCCGATCCGTCTGCGCCCTCGTCGATGGCCACCTGATCGCCGTCGAAGACGAAGCGCCCGCCGATCACCCGGCCGTTGAAGACGGCCTTTCGTCCGCACCGGCAGATGGTCTTCAGCTCTTCGAGCGAATGCGCGATGGCGAGCAGCCGTGCGGAACCGGGAAACGCATGTGTGAGGAAGTCGTTGCGGATCCCGTAGGCGATCACGGGGATGCCGTCTTCGATCGCGATGCGGAAGAGGTCGTCGACCTGCTCAGCGGTCAGGAACTGCGCCTCATCGATCAGAAGGCACGCGACGTCGAGCGCTCCGCCGGCGAGGTGCTCCCCCGCAGCCGCGCTGCGCACGGCCTCTCGCTGCTCTCCGAACAGCACACGAGCGTCGGCATCCGGGGCGATGAGGAAATCGACCTCTCGGGTGACCCCGAGACGGCTCGCGATCTCAGACGCGCCCTTGGTGTCGATCGCCGGCTTCGCGAGCAGCACGTGCTGACCGCGCTCCTCGTAGTTGTACGCGGCCTGGAGCAGCGAGGTGGACTTGCCCGAGTTCATCGCCCCGTAGCGGAAATAGAGCTTCGCCACCGGCGCGCTACTCGTTGATGCCGAGTACGGCCGCCGTCGCCGCGGTGGACTTCGCCGCCAGCTCGGGATCCTTGTTCAGCTGCTCGCCGAACGTGGGGATGAGCTCACGCAGCTCGGACTCCCAACCGGGGTACTCGTCGGGAAAGCACTTCTTGAGCAGATCGAGCATGATCGGCACGGCGGTGGAGGCGCCGGGTGACGCGCCGAGCAGACCGGCGATCGAGCCGTCGGCCGCAGACACCACCTCGGTGCCGAACTGCAGGATGCCGCCCTTCTTGGGATCCTTCTTCATGACCTGGGCGCGCTGACCTGCATCGATGAGGGTCCAGTCCTCGTCCTTCGCGGTCGGCATGAACGTGCGCAGGCTGTCGACCTTCTTGGCGTGGTTCTTCAGCAGTTCGCCGACGAGGTACGTGATGAGGTCGGGGTTCGCGAAGGCGACGCGCAGCATCGGCCACAGGTTGTGCGTGCGCACCTGCGACACGATGTCGAGCATCGAGCCGTTCTTGAGGAACTTGGGGCTGAACGTCGCGAACGGGCCGAACATCAGCGAGGCCTCGCCGTCGACCACGCGCGTGTCGAGGTGCGGCACGGACATGGGCGGAGCGCCCACAGAGGCCTGCGAGTACACCTTGGCCTTGTGCTGCGAGACGATCTTCGGGTTCGAGGTCTTGAGGAACTGGCCGCCGATCGGGAAGACGCCGTAGCCCTTGATCTCGGGGATGCCAGAGCGCTGCAGCAGCTTCAGCGCCCAGCCGCCGGCGCCCACGAACACGAAGCGCGCCTTGACCTGGTTCGGGGTGCGCCCGATGGTCGTGCGGTAGGTGATGAGCCAGGTGCCGTCCTTCTGCTTCTTCAGGCTCTTGACCTCGTGGTTGGTGCGCAGCTCGACGCCCGACGCGGTGAGGTGGTCGAAGAGCTGATGCGTGAGCGCACCGAAGTCGACGTCGGTGCCCGCCGGCACACGGGTGGCGGCGAACGGCTCTCCCTTGCGTCGCTGCTGCATGAGCAGCGGCGCCCACTTGTTGATGACACGCGAGTCCTCGCTGTACTCGATGCCGTCGAACAGGGGCTGCTTCTTCAGCACCTCGTAGCGGTCCTTGAGGTACTTGACATCCTTCTCACCGCGGACGAACGTCATGTGCGGGGTCGCGTTGATGAAGGTCGATGGAGCATCGAGCACTCCCCTGTCGACCAGCGACGACCAGAACTGGCGGCTCTGCTGGAACTGCTCGTTGATCGAGACGGCCTTCGCCGGGTCGAGCGGAGCGCCCTTCTGCTGCGGCATGTAGTTCAGCTCGCAGAGCGCTGCGTGCCCGGTGCCCGCATTGTTCCAGGGGTTCGACGACTCCTGAGCCACATCGGAGAGTCGCTCGAAGGCGACGATCTTCCAATCCGGCTGCAATTCGTGCAGCAGGGTACCCAGGGTGGCGCTCATGATGCCACCACCGATCAAGACGACATCGACGGTTTCGGTCACCAGGACAGTCTAGTTCGCGGGCACAGCACAACTGACCAACGGGGCCGGTCTCGTCAGACCGGATCCGCATGGCGGGGATGCCGTCAGGCTATGGCGACCAGGCGCTCGGCGAGGATCTCGGCGATCTGCACGGCGTTGAGCGCCGCTCCCTTGCGCAGGTTGTCGTTGCTGATGAACAGCACGAGGCCCTTGTTCTCGGGGGCGGACTGGTCGGCGCGGATGCGGCCGACGAAACTCGGGTCCTTGCCCGCGGCCTGCAGCGGGGTGGGCACCTCGTCGAGCACGACGCCCGGCGCCGCGGAGAGCACCTCGGCGGCGCGCTCGGGAGTGATGTCCCTGGCGAACTCGACGTTGATCGAGAGCGAGTGCCCCGTGAAGACCGGCACGCGCACGCAGGTGCCCGCGACGCGCAGATCGGGAAGCTCGAGGATCTTGCGGCTCTCGTTGCGCAGCTTCTTCTCTTCGTCGGTCTCGTTCTGGCCGTCGTCGACGAGGTTGCCCGCGAACGGGATGACGTCGAAGGCGATCGGAGCGACGTACTTCTCGGGCTCGGGGAAGTCGATCGATGACCCGTCGTGAACGAGACGCAGCGTGTCTCCCTGGGCGAGCACGCCTTCGACCTGGCCGAGCAGTTCCTGCGCTCCGGCGAGGCCGGAACCCGAGACGGCCTGGTAGGTCGAGACGATGAGGCGCTCGAGGCCCGCTTCGGCATCCAGCGCCTTCAGCGCCGGCATCGCGGCCATCGTCGTGCAGTTCGGGTTCGCGATGATGCCGCGCGGGCGGTCATCGATCGCATGCGGGTTGACCTCGCTGACGACGAGCGGCACCTCGGGGTCGTTGCGCCACGCACTGGAGTTGTCGACCACGACGGCCCCGGCCTCGGCGAAACGAGGAGCGTAGGCGCGGCTGGCGGTCGCGCCGGCCGAGAAGAGGGCGATGTCGATGCCCCCGGCATCCGCGGTCTCGACGTCCTCGACGATGACCGTCGCTCCGCCGAACTCGATCGCCGTGCCTGCAGAGCGCGAAGACGAGAACAGGCGCAGCTCGCGGATCGGGAAGGATCGCTCGATGAGAATCTCGCGCATCACGGTGCCCACCTGGCCGGTGGCGCCAACGATGGCGACGGAGAGTCCTGAGTCGGAGATGCGGGTCATGATGTTCCTTGGCGTCGTGCAGTGCTGCATGCGAGGCTTCGGGCGCGACGTCGGGGTGCGGATGCCGCGCCTGGCGCCGATGTCAGGGTTTCGGTGAGTCTATCGTGTCGGCCGATGCTCGAGGACCGGGCCTCGACGTCGACCCGTTCGAGGGGAGGCCGTCCGTCTGGCTGGAGGATTCCCGCCCGGCGGTCGGCATCCGGTCGGACCGTCAGCCAGGCGGGGAGACCCCAGCCGTTCGTGTCGAGGTCAGCGGCCGGTGCCGGCGTGGACGGTCGCCTCGGCGTCGCCGTCGAGTCCATACGCGGTGTGCACGGTGCGGGCGGCCTCGGCGAGGTCGGTGTCGCGGAGCACGACCGAGATGCGGATCTCGGACGTCGAGATCATCTCGATGTTGATGCCGCCGGCCGAGAGCGCCTCGAACAGCACCGCCGAGACCCCGGAGTGCGTGCGCATTCCGGCGCCCACGACCGAGAGCTTGCCGATCTGGTCGTCGTGCACGAGGTTCTGGAAGCCGACCTCGGTCTGCTCTCCCGCGAGTGCCTTGAGCGCCGCAGCGGAGTCGGCCTTGGGAACCGTGAAGGAGATGTCGGTGCGACCGGTGGCCGACACGTTCTGCACGATCATGTCGACGTTCGCGCCGGACCTGGCGACGATCTTGAAGATCTCCGCGGCCTTGCCCGGAACGTCGGGCACACCGGCGACAGTGATCTTGGCCTGGCCGAAATCGGTGGCGACACCGGCGACGATCGGTTCTTCCATGGCTTCTGCTCCCTCGGCTTCGCGAGGGTTCTTCATGCCCTCGCCCAGAACGTATGTGCCTTCGGACGACGAAAACGTCGAACGGGCGTGGATCAGGACGCCGTGACGGCGTGCGTACTCGACGGCGCGGATGTAGAGCACCTTGGCGCCGTTGGCGGCGAGCTCGAGCATCTCCTCGCTGCCGATGTGGTCGAGCTTCTGCGCCTTCGGGATGACGCGGGGATCAGCCGTGAAGATGCCGTCGACGTCGCTGTAGATCTCGCAGACATCGGCATCGAGCGCCGCAGCCAACGCGACGGCCGTCGTGTCGGAGCCGCCACGACCGAGTGTGGTGATGTCGCGGGTGTCGCGGTTGAAACCCTGGAACCCGGCGACGATGACGATCGCACCCTCGTCGAGGGCCTCACGCAGACGCACGGGCGTGACGTCGACGATGCGCGCCGCTCCGTGCTGGGAGTCGGTGATCATTCCGGCCTGGCTGCCGGTGAACGAACGCGCCTCGAACCCCATCGAGTGGATCGCCATGGCGAGCAGCGCCATCGAGATGCGCTCACCGCTGGAGAGGAGCATGTCGAGCTCGCGTGGAGCGGGGATCGGCGCGACCTCGTTGGCGAGGTCGAGCAGCTCGTCGGTCGTGTCGCCCATCGCGCTCACGGCGACGACGACGTCGTGCCCTGCGCGACGCGTGTCGACGATGCGCTTGGCGACGCGCTTGATGCTCTCTGCGTCGGCGACGGAAGAGCCGCCGTACTTCTGCACGATGAGGGCCACGTTCACTCCCTGGGATGTCGGGCGGATCCGCCCACCCTCATTCTACGAGCGGCGCATATGCGCTTCTTCGCATGTGACGCTCTCGCGTGGAGGTCGGCTCCGGGCGGGACGACTCGGACCCGGTGACGGACGCGCCGGTCACCGGTGCCACTCCGGGGCGCGGCGCCCACGGCATCCGAAGTCGTGCTCGGCCAGGAAGGGGGTGTCAGGGAGCAGGCGGGAGCGGTGCGGGGACCAGGTCGGAGGCAGTCGATGCCGGTGGGCGCAGGCGCCCGCCGGTGGCGGCGAACCAGCACCCGGCGATGATGAGAGGGAACCCGATGAGCAGCCCTGGCGTCAGGGGCTCGGCGAGCACGAGCGCGCCGAGGATGATCGCCACGACCGGGTTGACGTAGGTGAACAGCGGCGCGCGCACCGGGCCGACCTCGCGGATGAGCGCGAAGAACGCCAGGAACGCGACGGCGGTGCAGATGACGGCCAGCGCCAGAAGCGCGAAGATCGAGGGAAGTGTCGGCATCTGGTGCTGTGTGAGCAGGCCGATGGGCAGATAGATCACGCCGATCATGAGCAGCGACAGCGTGATGGTGCCGAGCGACGGGACATCGTTCAGCTTGCGCGCGACGATGAAGGGGGCGATCGCATAGAGGATGGCGACCAGCAGCACCTCGCCGGCGGCGAGCAGACTGACCTCGCCTCCGAAGAGTCCTGGGCCGGCGACGACGATCGCGACACCGATGAAGCCTATGAGAAGTCCGATCCCGCGCGTCGGACGCAGGACGCTCCGGTCTCCTCCGCCCAGGGCTATGAGGGCGGCGAACAGCGGCACGGTGGCGACGAGCAGGCCGGTCATGCCTGAGGGCAGGGTCATCTCGGCGTGGCCCAGCAGCACGAACGGGCCGGCCATCTCGACGAGCCCGAAGGCGAGGACCCAGGGCCAGTGCTTCCACGCCGCTCTCAGCGCGCCGCCTCGGAGTGCGAACGGCAGGAGCAGGAGAGCCGCGATGAGGGTGCGCCCCGCGACGATGGCCGGTGGTGAGAGCGACTCGACCGCGATGCTGATGAACAGGTAGGGCACGCCCCACAGCAGCGCCATGGCCCCGAAGAGCAGCCAGCCGCGTCGCGTGAAGCCGCCCTGTGTGTTCACAGCACTCGTCGGCCCTCGAACGCGCGCCCGAGGGTGACCTCGTCGGCGTATTCGAGGTCGCCGCCGACCGGAAGGCCGGAGGCGAGGCGGGACACGGTGATCTGCATGGTGGTGAGCAGACGGCTGAGATAGCTGGCCGTCGCCTCGCCCTCGAGGTTGGGGTTCGTCGCGAGGATGACCTCCTGCACCGTGGCGTCGGCGAGACGGGTCATCAGCTGCGCGATGCGCAGGTCGTCTGGACCGATGCCGGCGATCGGGCTGATCGCCCCGCCGAGCACATGGTAGAGACCACGGAACTCCCGGGTGCGTTCGATCGCGGCGACGTCCTTCGCGTCTTCGACGACGCAGATGAGAGCAGGATTGCGTCTGGGGTCGCGGCAGATCGCGCAGCGCTCCTGCTCTGACACGTTGCCGCAGATCTCGCAGAAGCGCACCCGCACCCGAACCTCGACGAGCAGCTCGGCGAGCCGTGCGACGTCGAACGTCGGTGTCTGCAGGATGTGGAATGCGATGCGCTGCGCGGACTTGGGGCCGATTCCGGGAAGCCGGCCGAACTCGTCGATCAGCTCCTGAACGATTCCGTCATACATCAGGAGAACCTCGTCGGGGGCTCGTAGGGCTCTTCGCGAACGAACGTCGCGCCGAGCACCTGGCGGATCACGGCCTCGCCGTAGCGCTGGACTCCCCCTGCGGGGGCGCGCTCGGTGATGACCGGGGCTGCTGCGGCAGAAGCCACCTTGCGCGCCGGGGCTGCCTGCACGGGCGTCGACCGCGCGGATGCGGAGGGGGCGGCCTGTGCGCGAGCGGCCGTCGGTGCGGCCTGCGACGTCGGTGCAGGCTCGTAGGACGGGTCGTAGGGCGGCTCGTCGTCGAAATACGGCGGCTCGTCGTCGAGAGGAGGAGGCGGCTGGTCTCCCCCGTCGGTCCGATCATCTCTCGGAGTCGAGGGCGTCTGTATCGGCGCATCGGCAGGGGCCGTCGTCGGCAGGCTCGTCACCGCGGCCGGCACCGCGGTGGACACAGGGGCCGGCACCGCGACAGTCACCGGGGCGGGCGCCGCGACCTCGGATGCCGGAATCGATGCCACCGCCCACTCCGTCACCGGTGCCGCGGGGGCGCCACCCGTCTGAGGACGCGTGGTCCGAGCAGTCGGCGTCTCAGCGCGCGACGTCTGTGCACCTGATGACTGAGCGCGCTGTGAACCCGCTGACGCAGGCTCCGATGCGGGCGCGTCGTCTGACGGGCGCGCCGCAGAGGGCGACGAGGGCTGGCGAGGCGCGCCGCCCGCGGGCATCGGGGCAGGCAGGTACTTGACCCGCACGCCGAGTTCCTGCTCGATCGCTCCGCGAAGATGATCGGACGGACCGGAGCCCGGCGTCGTCCCCTTGAACTTCGCCACGTCGTGCTGGCTGGCGAACCCGAGGGTCAGCACCTCCGTCTCGGTGACGAACGCGAGCGGCTGCACGGCGGTGGCCAGCAGCCAGGACGTGCGGCTGACGCTCTCGAGCCGCTTGAGCACGGCCGGCCAAGCCGCCGTGATGTGCTCGAACGCGACCGGACCCGAGGGCGCGGCGCCGTCGGAGGCCGGTGCGGTGGGCGGCGTGCTCGACGTCGCGTCGTCGGATGCCTCGGGCGCGGCATCCGCCGCCGCGGGGGCTTCGACCTCGACCGGCCCGGCGTGAGCCGTCTCGGCGTCGACGTTCTCGGCCGCGGCGACGGGCGCAGCTGCCTCAGCGGCCTGGGTGGCAGCGGCGGCCGGAACGGCCGCAGCGGGTTGAGTGGCCGCAGCGGGCGGAGCGGCAGAGGGCTGAGGCGCAGCCGACGCAGGACCCGTCGCGCGAGCGGGCGCTGCGGACCCGACCTGCGCCGACGGGGCGACAGCATCCGCTCCCGCTGCGAGCACTCGAGCGACCATCAGCTCGAGGTGCAGTCGGGGAGACGTCGCGCCCGACATGTCGTCGAGAGCGGCGCTCACGATGTCGGCTGTGCGCGACAGCCGAGCGGAACCGAAGGACTCTGCCTGAGTGCGCATGCGAGCGAGCTCGTCGGCCGCGATGCCGCGGAGCACGGAGGACGCCCCGGCTCCGACGGCAGCGATCACGATGAGGTCGCGCAGGCGTTCGAGCAGGTCGTCGACGAACCGGCGCGGATCCTGGCCGGTCTGCACGACGCGGTCGATGGCGGGGAACGCCGAAGCGGCGTCGGCGGCGGCGAGCGCATCGACGATCTCATCGAGCAGCGCCGCGTGCGTGTAGCCGAGCAGCGCCACCGCACGCTCGTACGCGACGGTCACGGTCTCCGATCCTGCGGGAGAATCCGAACCGGCGATCAGCTGGTCGAGAAGCGAGAGGGTGTCACGCGGCGACCCGCCTCCGGCACGGACGACGAGCGGCAGGACGCCGCGCTCGGCGACCACGCCCTCCTCGACGCAGAGCTTCTCGACGTACTCGAGCATCGCGGCCGGCGGGACCAGACGGAACGGGTAGTGATGCGTGCGCGAGCGGATCGTGCCGAGCACCTTCTCGGGCTCGGTCGTCGCGAAGATGAACTTGACGTGCTCGGGCGGCTCTTCGACGAGTTTGAGGAGGGCGTTGAACCCCTGCGGCGTCACCATGTGCGCCTCGTCGAGGATGAAGATCTTGTAGCGATCGCGGCTGGGGGCGAACGTCGCCCGCTCGCGCAGGTCTCGGGCGTCGTCGACGCCGTTGTGACTGGCCGCATCGATCTCGACGACATCGAGCGAACCTCCGCCGGCGCGCGACAGCTCGACGCAGCTCGGGCACGTGCCGCAGGGCACATCGGTCGGACCCTCCGCGCAGTTGAGGCAGCGGGCGAGGATGCGGGCAGACGTCGTCTTTCCGCACCCGCGGGGCCCGGAGAACAGATATGCGTGGCCGACACGGTCGCCTCGGAGAGCTGTCATCAGGGGTTCGGTCACCTGGGACTGCCCGATCATCTCGCCGAACGACTCGGGGCGGTAGCGGCGGTAGAGGGCTGTGGTCACCAGAACAGCCTACGGCGTGCCACGGACGTTCCGGCAGACGGGCGCCGTCGATCGGGCGGGTGATCCCCGACGCGCCGTCCTGACCGTCGAGGGGTGCGGAGAAATCACGACGACACGGCCTCGAAGACGCCGCCCACGACCTCGACGACCCCACCGGTCGCATCGACGAGCTCGCCGACCGCGGTCACGAGATGCACGACGCCGCCCACCAGCTCGATCACCTCGATCACGGCCCCCGCCACCTCCATGGCGCCGTCGATGCCCTCGGCGACGCGCAGCTCGCGCGACTCGGTCTGCAGGGCAGCTGTCCATGATCGCTCGAGACCGAAGAGCACGGCGTAGGGCAGCAGCCGTTCGTTCAGCAGGAATCTCTGCAGTCGTGCGTTCGACGCCTCAGGCGATACGTCCGCCCTCAGATCCGCTCCCTCGGTGGATTGCGAGAACCGCAGCGGCTCCGCCTCCGCGAGGGCGATGTACTCGCGCATGCCGGCGAGGTGGGCGCGCATCGGCTGCGCAGCCGAACGGAATCGGCGCCAGGGCCTCGGTGCGACCACGATGGCGGCGATCGCGACGACCAGGCCGGCGACCAGCACCACGTAGAGCGCAGCGCCCGGTTCGCTCACCGACCAGGCGGCGACCAGCAGGAGGAGACAGACGCCGATCACCAGCACCGCGGCGACGCGGATCAGGAACGTGGCCCATCCGCGGCGCCCTCGACCGATGAGGCCCGCCGACGCGAGCCGCTTCTCGGCCTCATCGATGACGCCGTGCACTCGGCGGTGCAGCGCCCGAGCATCCGAGCTGAAGCGCCGCACGCGCCCCGGCGTGTGATCCGGGCCGAAGAGCGCCTCGAGGACGCTGAGCTCCTCGGGGGTGAACGTCGCTCCCTCGACGATCTCCAAGCCGACCGGCGCTCGCTTGCGCGACCCGCCCTGCCTCGCCGCGTCGGCATCGACCAGCAGCCGCACCTTGCGACGCACGGCCAGGTCGATCAGCGCGGCGGCGACCGCCTTTCGATCCGCGTTCAGCAGCAGTGCGTCGTACAGCACGGTCGCGCCCTCAGCCGGGGCGAACCGCGCCCCGGGGGAGGCGACGCGCTGCACCGATCGCGCCCGCTCGACGACGGCGAGCGCGAGAAGGAGCAGCGCGGGCGCGAGCCCGAACAGCGCTGCGGTGATCAGCACACTCAGTCGATCGTTTCGATGATGGGGATCGCGGTCGTGATCACGGGAACGGATGCCGACAGGCGCGTGCCGTCTTCGCGAAGAGCGTCCGCGAACTGCCGCAGCGACGGGCGCCCCGGGATCAGCGGTCCCTGATCGGCGAGCGGCACGACGACCTCCTGCTCGGCCGTGGCGATGTACGCGGCATCGCGCACAGTGAACGCCACCGGGTCTCCGGTGAGCACGCGGACGCGCAGCTCGCCCGTCGTGAGTGTGATCTGCAGCTCAGACCCCTGCCACTGCAGCGGGTACGACAGCGACGGCCAGTCGGCGGGCAGCCGCGGATCGAAGCTGAGCTCGCCGGCGTAGTCGCGCATGCCGCCGAAGCCGCACACCAGAGCCGTCCACACGCCGCCGGCGGACGCGACGTGCACGCCGTCGGCAGCGTTGTGGTGCAGGTCGTGCAGGTCGACGAACAGCGACTGCCGGAAGTACTGCAGAGCCAGATCCTGGTACCCGACCTCGGCGGCGAGGATCGACTGCACCACGGCCGACAGCGTCGAGTCGCCTGTCGTCAGCGGGTCGTAGTAGTCGAAGTCCGCCTTCTTCTCCTCCGGCGTGAAGTGGTTTCCCTGCAGGAACAGCGCGAGCACGACATCCGCCTGCTTGAGCACCTGGAACCGGTAGATGACGAGCGGGTGGAAGTGCAGCAGCAGCGGCCGCTGCTCCTTCGGCGTGTGGGCCAGATCCCAGACCTCGCGCTCGAGGAACAGCGAATCCTGCGGATGGATGCCCAGGCTCTCGCTGAACGGGATGAACATCGCGTCGGCGGCGCGCTCCCATCCCTCGGCCTCGCCCTCGGCGAGGCCGGTGCGCTCGACGACCCTGGCGAACTCCTCGCCGTTGGCCTCCTGCGCCTCCCGCACGACCCTCGCCGCGTAGCGGAGGTTGTAGCGCGCCATGACGTTCGTGTACAGGTTGTCGTTGACGACGGTCGTGTACTCGTCTGGCCCGGTCACGCCGTGGATGTGGAAGGTCTCGACGCCGTCGTCGTCCCTCGTGTCGGCGACGAGCCGCGAGGTGCGCCAGAAGCCGAGCGTGGCCCACAGGCGAGCCGTCTCGATGGCGATATCGATTCCCTCACGTCGCAGGAAGTCGTCGTCACCGGTCGCCCGCACGTACTTGCCGAGCGCGAAGCTGACGTCGGCGTTGATGTGGTACTGAGCGGTGCCGGCCGCGTAATAGGCCGACGCCTCTTCACCGTTGATCGTGCGCCAGGGGAACAGTGCGCCCGCTTCATTGAGCTGCGCGGCCCGGCGACGAGCCGCCGGGAGCATGAGAGCTCGCGCGCGAAGCGCGTTGCGCGCCCACTGCGGCGACGTGTACGTGAGGAACGGGAGCACATAGATCTCGGTGTCCCAGAAGTAATGGCCGCTGTACCCGGACCCCGAGACGCCCTTCGCGGGCACTCCCGTGCCGTCGGCGCGCGCCGAGGCCTGAGCGAGCTGCAGCAGGCACCAGCGGGTCGCCTGCTGGATGTCGTCGTGCCCGCCGATCTGCACGTCGCTGCGGCCCCAGAACGCGGCGAGCCATTCGGCCTGTCGGTCGAACTGCGCCTGGACGCCCTCGAACGCGACACGGTCGAGGGACCGACGGCACCGGTCGACCAGCTCGCGGGCCGGCACGCCTCGGGAGGTGTGGTAGCTGACGAGCTTGGTGACCGTGATGGGCACCCCGGCCTTCGCCTGCACTCGGAACACGTTCTTCGAGATGTCGGCCTCGATCAGCGTGCGCGACGTGTAGTCGTTCTCCGTCTCGATGATGTGATCGGCGACGACGGCGACCGTCATGCCGGAATCGGCGACGCTGTACGACAGCGCGGAGCGCAATCCGTCCTGCCAGTACTCCCCCGGCTCGAGCACGCGCTCGGCGATCTTCTCCGCCTTGCGCGGATCGAATCCGCCCTTCGCCTGGTTGGGGGTGCCGGCGTACACGCCGGCGCCGTCCTGGCGGTTGATCATCTGGCAGCTGACGGTGACCGGGGCGTCGGCGTTCTCCACGACGACCTCGAGACGGAGCACTGCGAGGTGGCGCTCCTCGAAGCTGACGATCCGCTCGTCGCGCATCCGCACGCGCTTGCCCGACGGCGTCTCCCACACCACGGTGCGCTCGAGCACGCCGGTGCGCATGTCGAGGGTGCGTCGGTACTCGCGCACGTCGGCCTCGTCGAACGAGATCGGCTCGTCGTCGACGTACACCCGCATGACCTTGGCATCCGGGGCGTTGACGATCGTCTGCCCGACCTCGGCGAAGCCGTACGCCTGCTCAGCGTGCCTGATCGGCCACGTCTCGTGCAGACCGTTGATGAAGGTGCCGTGCTCGTGGGCGCCTCGGCCCTCGATGTGGTTGCCCCGGAGCCCGAGGTAGCCGTTGCCGACGGCGAAGAGGGTCTCGGCCACTCCGTCTTCGGAGTATCGCGTCTCGATGAGTCGCCAGGGGTCCACGGGGAAGCGGTCGCGGTCGATCATGCGGTCTCCTCGTCGTCTGAGCGGGTGTCCTGGTCGGCGGAGTCTGAATCGGAGTTCGCGACCTCTTCAGCGGCGTGAACGAACACGTCGAGGTCGCTGACGACGACGGTCGCACCCGCAGCGCGCAGCGCATCCGCTCCGGTGCCTCGATCGACGCCGACGACGACCGCGAACCCTGCGGCGGCGGCGGAGGCCGCGCCCGAGGTGGCATCCTCGACGGCGATGCTGCGGGCGGGATCGACGCCCAGCGCCACAGCACCGGCGGCGAACATGTCGGCGGCGGGCTTGGAGGCGAGGTCGTCGCGTTCTGCGACGACACCGTCGACCACGACGCGGAAGAACGAGCGGAGGCCGGCCGCGGCGAGCACCTCCTCCGCGTTCTTGGAACTCGAGACGACACCGATCGGGATGCCGGCGGCGGACAGCTTCTCGACGAGCGCGAGCGAGCCGGGGAACGGGGCGATGCCCTCGCCCCGCAGCGACTCGGCGAAAGCGGCGTTCTTGCGATTGCCGATGCCGCAGATGGTCTCGGCCTCGGGCGGGTCATCGACCGCTCCCCATGGGATCTCGACGTTGCGGCTGCGCAGCAGGCTCGCCACGCCGTCATAGCGCTTCTTGCCGTCGACATAGTCGAAGTAGTCGGCATCCGAGTACGGAGGCGTGATGCCCCAGCGTTCGAACACGTCGTCGAACACGACCTTCCAGGCGCGCATGTGCACCTCGGCGGTCGGCGTCAGCACCCCGTCGAGGTCGAACAGGACGCCTTCGGCGCGGAGCGGATCGGGCAGGGCTTCGGGCACAGGAGCCTCCAGGAGAAGGACGAGGGGTTCCGGCACCTCTCCGTGCCACTGTGCAAGCGTAGTGCGGCTCGGCACCGGGCGGTAACCCCCGAGGTGTGTCGATCAGAGCAGACGGGAGGTCTGTCTGGCGATCTCGAGCTCTTCGTTCGTCGGCACGACGAGCACCGCGACTCGTGAGGCGTCGGTGGAGATGCGACGGATGCCGCGCTGCCGCTCGACATTGCGCCCGTGATCGATCTCGACCCCGGCGAAGCCGAGCGTGGCCATCGCCTCTGCGCGCACCGCGGCGGCGTTCTCGCCGACCCCTGCGGTGAAGGAGATCACGTCGACCCCGCCGAGCTGCGCGATGTACGACCCCGCGTAGGCGCGCAGCCTGTGGATGTAGACGTCGAACGCCAGCGTCGCCGCCGCATCTCCGGCGTCTCTGCCTGCCAGGATGTCGCGCATGTCGCTGCGCCCGGCGAGTCCCTTCAGACCGCTGCGCGTGTTCAGGAGCGCGTCGAGATCGTCGATCGAGTATCCGGCCCTCCGCGACAGATGCACCAGCGCCGCCGGGTCGAGGTCACCCGAACGGGTTCCCATCACGAGCCCTTCCAGCGGCGTCAGTCCCATCGAGGTCTCGACCGACCGGCCACCCTCGATCGCGGTCACCGATGCACCGTTGCCGAGGTGGAAGACGAGCTGCCGCAGCGTGCCGAGGTCGCGTCCGAGGAACGCGGCCGCCGACTCGCTGACGAACTGATGGCTCGTGCCGTGGAATCCGTACCGGCGCACCCGGTGCTCGGCGGCGAGCTCGGCGTCGATCGCGTAGGTGTAGGCGGCCGGAGGCAGGGTCTGATGGAATGCCGTGTCGAACACCGCCACGTGCGGGACGCCCGAGAACACCGCCTTCGCCGCGACGATCCCGGCCAGGTTCGCGGGGTTGTGCAGCGGGGCGAGGACCGCGAGCTCCTCGATCTGCTCCTCGACGTTCTGAGTGACGAGGGTCGGCGCATAGAACCGGGCCCCTCCGTGCACCACGCGGTGGCCGACGGCGACGGGAGGATGCTCGTCGAGAAGCGGGCCGTGCTCGGCGAACTGCTCGAGCATCACCGTGAAGGCGGCGCCGTGGTCGGCGACGGGGCGCTCGGAGTCGTAGGAGGCATCGAGCATCGTCACGACGGCATCCGCGGTGGTGTCAGGACGGACCGTGTGCCGGATCGCGCTGAGTTCCTGCCCGATCCGCTCGATGAGCCCCGCGGCGAGCTCGTTCTCGTTCTCGATGTCGATCAGGCTGTATTTGAGCGACGAGGATCCGCTGTTGATGACGAGGATGGCGCTCATGCGGTCGCTCCTTCGGACTGCGCCTGGATGGCCGTGATCGCCACGGTGTTGACGATGTCGTCGACCAGCGCGCCGCGTGACAGGTCGTTGATCGGCTTGTTGAGTCCCTGCAGCACCGGACCGATCGCGACCGCACCCGCCGAGCGCTGCACGGCCTTGTAGGTGTTGTTGCCGGTGTTGAGATCCGGGAACACGAAGACGGTGGCCCGGCCGGCCACCGCGGAGTCGGGCAGCTTCGCCTTGGCCACCGCGGCGTCAGCGGCGGCGTCGTACTGGATGGGTCCCTCGACGAGCAGCTCCGGTGCGCGCTCGTGCACGAGGGCGGTCGCTGCTCGGACCTTGTCGACGTCGGCGCCGGATCCCGACTCCCCCGTCGAGTACGAGAGCATCGCGATGCGGGGTTCGATGCCGAACTGCTGCGCGGTCGCCGCCGAGGAGATCGCGATGTCGGCCAGCTGCTCGCTCGTCGGATCCGGGATCACCGCGCAGTCGCCGTAGACGAGCACTCGATCGGCGAGCGCCATGAGGAACACGCTCGAGACGACGTTCACGCCCGGCTTCGTCTTGATGATCTCGAAGGACGGACGGATGGTGTGCGCCGTCGTGTGCGCGGCACCCGAGACCATGCCGTCGGCGAGGCCGAGGTGCACCATCATCGTTCCGAAGTACGAGACGTCGGTGACGGTGTCGGCCGCCTGCGCCAGCGTGGTGCCCTTGTGCGCCCGCAGTCGCGCATACTCCGCCGCGAAGCGCTCGACCATCTCGGGATCGGTCGGGCTGATGACCTGCGCGGCCGTGATGTCGACTCCCAGCTCGACCGCTCGGGACCGGATCGCCGACTCGTCGCCGAGGATCGTGAGGTCTGCGACCTCGCGCGCCAGCAGCGTGGCGGCCGCGCGGAGGATGCGATCATCATCCCCCTCGGGCAGCACGATGCGTCGACGGTCGGAGCGCGCGCGCTCGATGAGTCCGTATTCGAACATCAGCGGCGTCACGACGCGCGACTCGGCGAGGCCCAGCTGGGTGGTGAGCTCGGCGATGTCGACATGAGTCTGGAACAGCCCGAGCGCACGGTCGTAGCGGCCACGGGACTCGGGCGAGATGCGACCCCGCGCTCCCATCACGCGCACCGCGGTGTCGTAGGTGCCCAGGTCCGTCGCGATGATCGGCACCGTCGAGGTGAAGCCGTCGAGCAGCTGCACGATCGGCTCGGGAAGCGGGAAGGGGCCGTTCAGGATGATGCCGGCGACGCGGGGGAACGTGCCGGACGCATCGGCGAGCAGCGTCGCGAGAAGCACCTCGGTGCGGTCGGCGGGGATCACCACCACCGATTCCTCGGTCAGCCGCGGCAGCACATTGACCATCGACATGCCGGCGACGACGATCGTCAGCGCCTCCCGCGCCAGGCGATCGGGATCGCCCTTGATGAGGCGCCCGTCGACCGCGGTGAGGATGCCGTCGATCGACGGTGCGACGAGCGTGCGGTCCTCCGGGATCGCCCACACCGGGGTGGTCTTCTGGGGCCGCACCGCAGCCACCGCGGCCTCGATGTCGCCCAGCGCCTCGGGGTCGGCGCGGTTCACGACCACCGCGAAGAGCTCAGCGCGCTCGACGTCGAGCTCGGAGAGAGCGAGAGCGCCGATCTGCCCGACGGCCGAGGCCGTGCGGGCGGTGGTGGTGCCCAGCTGCTCGGCCTGACGCTGCTGGTCGCGACCGCTCAGCACGAGGAGCACCGGTGCCGCCAGATTGGCGGCGATCCGAGCGTTGTATCCGAGCTCTGCAGGGCTGGCGACATCGGTGTAGTCGCTGCCGATGATGACCACGGCGTCGCACTGGGCCTCGACGGCCTTGAACCGGGCGACGATCGTCGACAGCGCCCGGTCGGGATCGTCGCGCACATCGTCGTAGGTCACGCCGATGCAGTCCTCGTAGTCGAGGTGCACGCCGTCGTGCGCGAGCAGCAGTTCGAGCACGTCGTCGCGCTCGGTGACCGACCGCGCTATCGGCCGGAAGACGCCGACCCTGGGCGTGACGCGCATGAGCGCATCGAGCACGCCGAGTGCGATGGTCGATTTACCGGTATGGCCTTCGGCCGAGGTGATGTAGATGCTCTGCGCCACAGTCCCACCCTAGGTGCACGACCCCATGATCTCGCTGGGTTGACAGCCGTGCGAAATGCGCTCAGCAGGGTCGGGAGAGCGCATCGACCACGGCCGTGGCATCCGGTGCGTAGCGCGTGTAGTAGGTGGGGTCGAGGTTGATCTGCACCCTGTGGATCGCGAGCGACGGGTCCATCGACTGCCAGTCCTGCACCCTCGCGAGACGCTCGTAGAACAGCGTCGCGGCGGTCGCCGGGTCCATGCGCTGCTCGGCCGAGCCCCACCAGTGCTGCTGCTGGAAGAGCCCGATGCTCGTCGTCCGGGTGCCGTCCGGGTTGGTGAACCCGCTCGTCTCCCAGTCCCCGTAGTCGATGTTGTTCAGGCTGCTCTCGCCCATCGCCGTCATGACGCCGAGAATCTGGCCGTCGCGACCGAAACCGAGCGCGGTGGCCGTCTGCATGATGGTCGCGGCGTTCTCGAGCTGCTCCCCCCGCCAGCCCTCGACCCCCGATTCGGGGAACGTGGTCGGGTCGGTGATGCAGATCGCCGACGGCTTCTCGTGAGCCAGCCCGAGCGGGATCAGCACCGCGGCGAGCGCGACGACGATCACTGCTGCTGCGGACAGCGCGATGCGACGCAGCAGCTTCACGCGCTGCATCCGCCGCTGCGCCCGTCGGCGGGGCGACGCGCGGCGCGTGCGGGACCGCTGACGGCTCGGCTGCTTCTTTCCTGCGGGCTTCTTCCCTGCTGGCTTTCTGCCTGCGGGCTTCTTCCGGCTCGCGGAAGCGCGGGTGCTCCTCGTCGTGCTCATGCGCCCCTGGTCTTGGTGCTGCCTCTGCCGACGAACGCGGCGAGACCGCCGCCGATCGCGCCGAACAGGTGCGCCTGCCACGAGATGCCCTCGCGCACGCCGACGACGCCGGCCAGCATGGAGCCGCCGTAGAGGCCGATCACGAGGAGAGCGACGATCGCATAGAGCACTCGGTGCGCCACCCGACCAGGCGCGAAGACCCGCATCACCGTGTATCCGAAGTACCCGAAGACGAGCCCGGACGCCCCGACGGTCAATGCCCCTGGCGCGTTCACGAGCCATGTGCCGAGGCCGCCGATCACGGCGGCGAACGCGGTGACGGTCCAGAACCGACGCGCGCCGTCGACCGCGACCAGGCAGCCGAGCACGAGGAGCGGCACGGTGTTGCCGATCAGATGGGCCCAATCCGCATGCAGGAGAGGTCCGAGCACGATGCCCCCGAGGCCCGAGAGATCCCACGAGCGGAGCCCGAAGCCCGTGAAGGATCCGGGAAGGATCGCATCGACGATCTGCACGACCCACATCAGGGTGACCAGCACGAGAGGCGCCGCGAAACGGCCGAGAACACTGGAGCGCGGGGAATCGACGGTGCTGATCACGTCTGGCCTTGTCACGTCACGATCCTGTCAGGACTGACCCGGAGGACGCTGACAAAAAGAAAGTGACTCTCCGCGCACCCAGCAGAGCCCGGTTACCCTTGCTGCGTTTCCGCCCTGGGGGAATTGGCCTGGATGCCGCCACGCGGAGAGCCGTCGACAAGTCTAGCCGATGTCTGCCCCTGCTCTTTGACAGACTGGGCAGGTCATGGATCCCGTCGCCGCCCCTCCTCTGTCGACGTGGCACTTTCCGGGCACGCTGCGCACCTACCAGGCCGAGGTCCTCGACCGGATCCCTCCGGGAGGAGCGGCCCCGCTGCACATCGTCGCTCCGCCGGGCTCCGGGAAGACGCTGCTGGGCCTGCTGCTCGCCGCACGCGAAGGCCATCGCACTCTCGTGCTGTCGCCGACGGTGACCATCCGCCATCAGTGGGTGCGCACCGCCTCGGAGCTGGCGCCGCACGCGGAGGCCGTCTCGGATGATCCCGAGCGTCTCGGGGACCTGACGGTGCTCACCTATCAGCTGCTCAGCGTGACGGGAGACGGCTCGCCCTTCGACGACCTCGCCCGGGCGATCTGGACGGAGGAACTCGTCGCGAGCGGCCGCACCGAGGCGGATGCCGCGACGTGGCTCGCCGAGCTGGCGGTCGACAACCCCGCCCGTCACCGCTCCGGCATCCGCAGTCGTGCGCGCCGCCTGCGTTCGCGCTTCACCCGTCAGCGCCCGTCGGAGCTCGCGCGCGTGCTCCACCCGAACGCCGTCGCCCTCATCGATCGACTCGTCGAGGCGGGGGTGCGCACGATCGTGCTCGACGAATGCCATCACCTGCTCGACCACTGGGCGATCGTGGTGGCCTATCTGGTCGCCCGCATCCGAGAGAGCGGCGCGGAGCCGACGCTGATCGGCCTCACCGCGACCCTGCCGTCGCCCGACGACGAGACCGAGTTCGAGAATTACAGCCACCTGCTCGGCGAGGTCGACTACGAGGTGCCGACTCCCGCCGTGGTCAAGGAAGGCCATCTGGCTCCGTATCGCGATCATGTGATGTTCACCGAGCCCCTGCCCGCAGAGGCCGCGTTCATCCGACGGCACGAATCGCTGCTGCACGACCTGATCACGCAGGTGCTGTCGACCCCCGACGCGCTGTCGTACCTCGAACAGCACCTCCAACCCGCAGACCCGCAGGACGGCTCTGTCGCCGAGACTCCCCTCGCACGCCTCGACCGGGCCTTCGCGACGGACTTCGCCCTCACTCGATCGTGCGCTCTCGTGCTGCGCGAGGTCTCGCCGCAGCATCCGCTGATCACCTCGATCCCGCCGGCCCTGCTCGACCGGTGCACGACCGACGACCTGCTGACGGTCCTGTCACGGTTCGCCCAGACGCGACTGCTCTCGGATCCCGCTGCCATGCGCCAGTGGGAGTACGTGCGGCGCTCGCTCGCGGACTTCGGGTACGCGCTGACCGACCGGGGTATCCGACGCGGTCGGAACCCGATCGAGACCACTCTGGCGTTCTCCGCCGCCAAGGACCACGCGGCCGTCGAGATCCTCCACCGAGAGCTCGCGGGTGCCGACGGCGATCGGATCCGGGCGGTCGTCGTGACCGATTTCGTCGAGCATGGAAACAACCGCGGTCTGGCCGGTGACACACCCGCCGGGGCGCTCCGCACGTTCGGCCTCCTCGCCGTCGACGCCGTCACCTCCCGACTGCGCCCCGTGCTGCTCACCTCGCAGCACCTGCGCGTCCGAGCGGACGATGCGGCCGACATCGCGGTCGCGCTCGGCGATCTGCTCGGCGAGCGGATCGGCATCGCGGAGGGCGTCGGCCCCGTGCGCGACCTTCAGGTGCGCGCCGCCGGAAGCGGACGAGTGGTCGGGGCCGTGTCCGAGCTGATCCGCCGAGGGGATGTGCGCCTGCTCGTCGGCACCCGGGGGCTGCTCGGCGAAGGCTGGGACTGCCCGTCGGTGAACACCCTCGTCGATCTCACGACCGTGGCCACGTCGTCGGGCACCCAGCAGCTGCGGGGGCGCACCCTGAGGCTCGATCCGGCGTGGCCCGAGAAGGTCGCACACAACTGGTCGGTCGTCTGCCTGATCCCCTCGCATGTCGACCTCGACGACGCGTCCGAGTCCCTGCGACTCCGTCGTCGGCATTCGCATCTGTGGGGGCTGAGCGCAGAGCGCGACGGCCGTATCGTCAGCGGACTGGGCCATGCACTCACCGCACCCGCCGTCGAGGCCTGGACGCGTGTGCTCGGCAAGGACCCGTCGACGTCGATCGCGGATCTCGACGCCCTCGTGCGCGCGCGGTGGCCCTCTCGGAGTCGGACGAGGGAGGAATGGCGGATCGGCGAGCCGTACCGCGCCCACGAGCGGGAGACGGTGGCGATCCGCCGCACCGCTCGAGCCCCACTGCTTCGTGCCGCACAGACGGCGAGGGCGGGAGCGGTCGGCGGCTTCCTCGCCGGCACCGCGACGACAGGCGCCCTCGTCACCGTGCTCGCGTTCTCCGGGGTCTCCTTCGCTCCTGCCCTCGGGGTCGCGCTCGCACTGATCGGGGGTGGTGTCGCCGCGGCGGCATCCGCTGTGCGCATGCTCGTCCACTCTCTGCGCGATCGCTCGAGGCCGGCGGAGATCTACCGGGCCGCGGCGGTCGCCGTCGCCCGCACGCTGGAAGAGGCAGGACGCGTCGGGCGGATCGACGAGTCGACGATCACCGCGCGGCCGGACGACGCCGATCCCACCCGCATCCGCCTCGAGCTCGGCGGCTCCGCCACCGACGCACGCGTGATCGCCGATGCCGTCGAGGAGCTCTTCGCACCGGTGCGCACACCCCGATTCCTGCTGCGCATCGACGCGGCCGGGCTGCCGCGGGTCCCGGTGCTCGAACGCCTCGCCGACCATCTCTCCCCCGGACGCACGCTTCTCGCGGTGCCTCGACTGATCGCCCGGCGGCGCGGAGACGCCGAGCGCTTCCGCGACCATTGGCAGGCCCTGATCGGCACGTGCTCACTGCACGAGCTGAGCGGGGTGCAGGGACTCGCCCTGCTGCGCGTCGCGCGCAGCGCCGACAGCCGCGTGGACCCCGCGGAACCCCGGGCTCGCGTCTGGGGCTGATGCCCGACGTCGGTTCCCACCCCATCCGTAGACAGCCGGGTTACGATCAGATCACGCGCACCGCAGCGCCCACGTGAGAGGGAACGCATGCCAGAGAACCCGCCCCTGACCCCGTCCGTCGTCAACGCCGAGCAGTTCGCCGCGCAGACGTCGGCGATCGTCGAGTCTGTCGGACGGGTGATCGACGGAAAGCCGGATGCCGTGCGGAGCGCGCTGGTGTGCCTCCTCGCCGAGGGGCATCTGCTGATCGAGGATGTGCCCGGAGTGGGCAAGACGGTGCTGGCGCGCGCCCTGGCGGCGAGCGTGGACGCCACGGTCCGGCGCATCCAGTTCACCCCCGATCTGCTCCCGGGAGATGTGACGGGCGTGAGCGTCTACAACCCCGTCGATCGTGAGTTCGAGTTCAAGCGCGGCGCGGTGTTCGCGCACATCGTCATCGCCGACGAGATCAACCGCTCGTCCCCCAAGACGCAGTCGGCCCTGCTCGAGGCCATGGAAGAGGGGCAGGTGACGGTCGATGGATCGACGCATATGCTGCCCGACCCCTTCCTCGTCGTGGCGACCCAGAATCCTCTCGAGATGGAGGGCACCTACGCGTTGCCCGAAGCGCAGCGCGACCGCTTCATGATGCGCATCTCGATGGGCTATCCGGATGCGGCCGCGGAGGCCCTGATGCTGCGTCAGCGCGACACGGTGAATCCGCTCGCCGCAGTGCGAGCCGTCGCGAACGCCGCGTCGATCTCCGGGTTGATCGCCTGGGCCCGTTCTGTGCATGTCGCCCCGGCGCTCGAGGAATACACGGTCGCTCTGGCTCAGGCGACCCGCGCAGACCCCAACCTGCACCTCGGCGCGAGTCCGAGGGCGACCCTGCAGCTGATCCGCGCCGCGAAGGTGTGGGCGGCGCTCGACGGTCGCGACTTCGTGATCCCCGACGACGTGACTGCGCTGATCATCCCCGTTCTCGCACACCGTCTTCTTCCTGCCCGCGGGGCGCATCGCGCCGGAGCTCAGCCCGTCGAGGCGGCCCTCCGACAGATCGTCGAGCGCGTGCGGGTGCCCGTGACTTCGCGCTCCTGATCCTTCGCTCCCCATCCCCATCCCCATGCCTCGCCGTCGATCCCTCACCCTCCGGGGCACGGGTGCGCTCCTCTCCGGTCTCGGCTGCCTGATAGCGGCCAACATGATCGGCGCGCCGATCCTCCTCTACATCGGCGTCCTCCTCCTCGCACTGACAGCTTTCTCGGTGCTCGCCGTGCGGCTGCCCCGCCGTGCCGGGTCGGTCACGCGGCAGGTCTCGACCGACCTGCTGACGGTGTCGGAGACCTCTCGCGTCACGCTGCGCTTCACCCTGCGTGCCCTGCGGGTTCCTCGAGGACTCTGGCGCGATGTGCTCCCACCTGCGGTCACCGGCGATTCGGCCGGCGAGTACCCCTCGGAGACCGGCCAGCTGAGCTACCTGATCACCGGTGTGCGGCGCGGCGTCTGGCCGATCGGCCCCCTGGTGCTCCGAACGGTCGATCCGTTCGGCCTCGCCCAACGCGAGCAGTCGTTCGGAGAGACCCGCTCCGTGACAGTCGTGCCCGAGGTGTTCACCCTCGCGCCGCTGACCGTCAAGGTCGGCGCGGCCGGCGGCACCGCGCACACCTCGTCGAGCCGCCTCGGGCAGGGCAGCGACAACCTGTCGCCGCGACGTTACATCCCCGGCGACTCGATGCGTCGCATCCATTGGCGGGCGACCGCGCACCGCGGTCAGCTGATGGTGCGGCAGGAAGAAGAGGAGTCCAGCCCCGACGCTCTCGTGATCCTCGACCGCAGCGCTGCGCGGTGGGAACGCCCCGGCGATGACGAGGATCACGCGTTCGAGACCGCTGTGTCGATGTGCGCCTCCGTCGCCGTGCACCTCGTGCAGGAGGGATACGGCGTCGACGTGATCGACAGCAGCGGCACGCTGCTGGGCACTCTGCGCGGCCACGAGGACGACCGCGACGGTCTGCTCGTCGCCCTCGCGCTGGTCGGACCCCGCGGCGATGCCCGCGACATCATGACCCTGGTGGGCGGCACTCCTCCCGGGCCGCTCGTCTACATCACCGGCGAGATCGACGAAGAGGATGCCGCCCTGCTGCGGCCCTCCGGTGCCGCGGCCCCGATGCTGTTCGCGACGGCGCCGCATCGCGGTGCCGCAGCGGCAGCCGAGCAGCACGGGTGGCGCTTCGCACGACTGGGCGACGACGTCGCGGAGGCGTGGGAAGACGTGCTCCCCGACCGCGTGGGCGGCCCCGCGGAGCAGCGGGGAGCGACCGATGTCGCGAGCTGAGCGAAGGGCCGAACGTGGACCCGGCCTGTCGTGGCACCGCGAGCACGAGCTTCCCGCCGGCACGGTCGTGCCGTCGGTGCTCGCCGCCGCAGCCGGTCTCGTCGCGATGTGGCCCTTCACCTCGGTGATCGAACCCGGCCCCTGGTCGTTCGCCGTCCTCGCGGTGATCGTCGTCACCGCGCTCGCGGGCATGTCGTCGCGCACGCTGATGCGCGGTCGTGCGGCCTGGGCACGCGACCTCGTCACCATCGTCGTCCAGATCCTGGCGGTGATGGGCACCGTGGTCCTGCTCGTCGCGGGCGACACCGCGGTGTTCGGCGTGATCCCCACCGATGCGACCTTCTTCACCTTCCAGGCGCTCGTAGCCTCCGCGTGGGAGGAGATCACGTTCGGCGCGGCACCGATCGCGGCCTCCCCCGGACTCGAAGCCGTGATGGGCATCGGCTTCGGCGTCGTCGCCGTCCTGCTCGACCAGCTGGTCGCACAGCGCGGAGCCATTCTGGCCAGCCTCCTCACGGCGGTCGTGGGATCCGTGCCGATGATCGTCACCCTCGGCGGAGTCAACGTCGTATGGTTCGTGATGCTCGGCATCCTGATCCTCGTCCTGCTCCGATTCACGGCGGCGCAGAACCCCGAGTCGCCGCGGCGCACGTCGGTGGCGGTCGCCGCGGGCGTCGGAGTCGCGGCGCTGGCGGCGACCGTGATCGTCGCACCGATCCTCCCCGTGTCGGCGAGCCTCACAGGCACGGGTACCGGCGTCACCGTCGATGCGTCGCTGCGGCTCGGTGACGACCTGCGGCAGCCGAACCCGGTCGAGGTGCTCACGGTGGCGACGACGGCCGACACCGCGCCCTATCTGCGACTCACGACGCTGTCGGCGTTCGACGGCAACGTGTGGGAGCCGGATCGCGGCGGCCTGCAGGCGCAGAGCGAGGGTTTCGGCCCCGCCGAATGGGCGGACGACATCGAGACCACCGACCAGAACACCTCCATCCGGGTGATCCGGATGTCGAGTTCGTGGCTCCCGGTTCCTTACCCGGCAACGAGCGTGCAGGGGCTTCCCTCGACCTGGAGGGTGAGTCCCGAGAACCGCACGCTCGCGTCTCGCAGCGCCGAAGCCGTCGGCAACGACTACACGGTGCGATCCCTGGAGGTGTCGCCGACTCTCGAGCAGATCCGCGCGCTCCCCGCCGCTTCGCCCATCGTCGACCCCGATACGCAGCCCGTCGAGCTGCCTGAGATCATCGGCGACACTGCCGCCGAGGTCACCGCTGACGCCACCAACGACTACGACCGGCTCATCGCACTGCAGTCCTGGTTCCGGAGTCAGTTCGCCTACTCGCTGGAGACCCCTGTCGATGAGGGTTTCGACGGCACAGGCGCGGATGCGGTGGCGCGGTTCCTCGATGTGAGGTCCGGCTACTGCATCCACTTCGCCGGAGCGTTCGCTCTCATGGCCGAGAGCCTCGACATGGAGGTGCGCATCGTCGTCGGCTATCTTCCCGGTGCTCTGACCGAGACCACGCGCGGCGATGAAGCGGTGTACTCCGTCTCCAGCGACCAGCTGCACTCGTGGCCCGAGGTCCTCTTCCCCGGCGTGGGCTGGGTGCCCTTCGAGCCGACGGCGTCTCTGGGGGTTCCGACGGCATTCAGCGCTGCGGCGACCGCCGGCGGCGGTTCGGGCGGCTCGGCCACCCCGGCTCCGACCGCTGCCCCGAGCACCGAGCAGAGCTCAGGACCGGAGCTCGAGCGTGAGGACGCGGGCGACAACGCGGGCGCGACCGGCGAGCTCCGGCGCTTGGACCCCACTCCCGTCGTGCTGACGACGCTCGGCGTGCTGGTGGTGGTGCTGCTGCCCGCGTTCGCCCGTCTCGCGTTGCGCATCGTCCGACGCGGGCGCGCGAGCCGCGGTGACGCCGGGGCGGCCTGGACCGAGCTGCGCGCGACGATGCAGGATCTCCGCGTGCCCCTGTCGGATGCCGAATCACCCCGCATGCGCGGCGACGATCTGGTCAGAGACAGCCGGGCGGATGCCGAGGCGATGCGGGTGCTCGTCGCCGCGGTCGAGCAGGCCAGTTACGCTCGCCCCTCGGCCGGTGCCGTGCGAGATCTCGACGTCGCGCTCGTCGAGGTGACGGCGCAGCTCCGCCGGAGCGTCGACGGGTGGACGAGGCTGCACGCGTTCCTGCTTCCGCGATCGCTCTTCGCGAGCCGACGCACCGACGTGCCACTGCTCACCTGAGCTCCACCTGCGCCACGGGCTGCCCGAGAGTTCGCGCCGACGCGATCAGGCAGCGTGCAGGGCGCAGCGCACGGAGTCGCAGGATTCGCAGACCACGAACTGAGTGCGGCACGCGAGGTCGGGGCAGTTCGCCGTGCGCTTGGTCGCCGTGCCGCACCCCGCGCACTGGCCGATGACCGCTGCATGATCCGAGAACTCGACGGACCCGCGCTTGTCGAACACGTAGAGAGAGCCCTCCCAGAGGCCGTCGTCGCCGTACTGCTCGCCGTAGCGGACGATGCCGCCCTCGAGTTGGTAGACCTCGCCGAACCCGCGCGCGGTCATCAGACTCGAGAGCACCTCGCAGCGGATGCCGCCCGTGCAGTAGGTGACGACCGGCTTGCCCTTGAGGTCGTCGTATGCCCCGGAGTCGAGCAGCTGCACGAAGTCGCGCGTGGTCTCGGTGTCGGGAACGACGGCTCCCCGGAACCGGCCGATCTGCGCTTCGAGCGCGTTGCGGCCATCGAAGAAGACGACGTCGTCACCCCGTTCCCCCATCAGCTCGTGCAATTCCTCGGGGGTCAGCCGGGTGCCGCCTCCGACGACGCCCTGCTCGTCGACGCGCAGCTCACCCGGCGCTCCGAACGACACGATCTCGTCGCGCACTTTGACGCTGAGCTTCGGAAAGTCGACGCTGCGACCGTCGGCGTCGACTCCGGTGCCCTCGCTCCACTTGATGTCGGCGTGCGAGAAAGGGGCGTAGGACCGGAACGAGCGCGCCCACTTCTTGAGCGCCGGCAGGTCGCCGCCGAGGGTGCCGTTGACTCCGTCCTTCGAGATCAGGAGCCGGCCACGCAGCCCGAGCGCTTCGCCGAGGTCGCGCTGCCACACCCGGATCGCGTCCGGATCGGCGAGCGGGGTGAACACGTAGAAGAGAACGATCTTGGGTGTTGCCACTCAGCGATTTTACGTCGGCCACCTGACTGCGCGCCCTCGCGGCGGTGACTCGAGGCCGCTACTTCACATCGCGGTTCATGAACGACAGCCCCGCGGCGAGGAGGGCTGCGAGCACCCAGGCAGCCGTCATGAGCACCGCCGTCGTGGAGTCGATGCTCTCGTGCGGCAGGATTCCCAGGGCGGAGACGTCGAACCGCAAGGCTTCGAGCATCGTGAGGAGAGGGAGGTAGACGGCTCCGGATCTCCAGAAGATCGCCACGAGAACTGCCAGGCTCATCGACATCGGGGCGATGAAGAGGGCGACGAGATGAGCCTGCACGACGACTCCCACGCCCAGCCCCCACAGCCCCGCCACCGCGCCGAGCCCCAGGGTGGGTCCGACCGATGACCACTCCGGAGGGAGACCGCCCATGGCGACGGTCAGCGCCACGTGTCCGCCGACGGCGCCGGCGAGGGCGACGATCGCTCCCCCTACAGCGGAGGCGGGCACCCTCACGAGAAGAGTCGCCCATCGAGGCTGCAGCATCAGACGCTGAGCGATGACACCGTCTCGCCGGTCGACGGTGTATCGGAAGGAACCGTAGGCTGCCGCGAGAACCGCTCCATAGGTCGCGAGCACCGCCCGGTACGGTGCGGCGAAAGCGGCTCGGACGTCGGCGGGTGCATCCGCCATCTCCGGCGGGATGTTCGTCGCCACGGAAAGCGACAACACGAATCCCGCAACCGCCACCCAGAACAGCACGGCATCGCCGGCGAAGCTGCGGGCTTGAGCACGGAACGCTCGGCCGATCACGCGGCCCTCTTCCGTCCCATGCCCCATGCGACGGCGACCAGCGCGACGGCCCACGCGAGCGCGATGCAGAGGGCGGGCGCGAACTCGAGCAGCTTGTCCTGGTATCGGGGAACACCCAGAGCGGCCAGCGCCAAACCCGGCGAGAATCTCGCCAGCTCCGGTGCCGTGCGCAACAGCGCGAACTCCACGGCCATCGGAAGGACAAGAACGATCGCTGCGGTCACATAGTAGTTTCTGGTGATCCAGCCGATTGCTCCACCGATGAACGCACCGAGAACCACGCCGAGCAGTGCGCCGGCGTAGATGCGCCACGTCCCTCCGGCGAGCGCGAGCGTCAGACCTTCCTGAGCGAGGAAGACGGAGGCTCCGACCGTCCAGATCACGAAGATGCACACCGACAGCGCGACCGCGACGAGGGCGCCGGCGACGAGTTTGGCGGCGAAGGCGCGCGGGAAGCCGACCCCGGTGAGCGTCCTGTCCATCGAGCCGTAGTAGCACTCGCGGGTGACACCATAGGCGCCGACGAACGCCGCTGAGATGGCGGACCAGGCCAGCGGCTCCAGAAGAAGGGACGTAGCCGCGGCAGAATCGAGGCCGGCGAGGTCGAACCGTGAACCGTCCGAGACCAGCACGAAGACGGGCATGAGGACCGCGACCAGGTAGACCGCCAGGATGGACGACCCGCTCACTGCTCGCAGGGCTTCGCTGCGGATTGTCTGCCTCATGCGGATGCCCCTTCAACGAGATCGAAGTACTTGCTCTCGAGCGAGTCGGCTTCGCTCGAGACGAGGTCGCCCAACCTTCCGGCGAAGAGAGCACGCCGTTTGATGACGACCACCTCATCGACGACCTGTTCCAGCTCGGCGAGCTGGTGACTGGCGATCAGGACGGTGCCGCCGCGTTCCGAGAAGCCGCGCAGGAACCTGCGAAGCCAGCGGATGCCGTCGGGGTCCAGCCCATTGGCCGGCTCGTCGAGGATGAGCGTCCGCGGCGAGCCGATGAGAGCAGCGGCCAGCCCGAGTCGTTGGGCCATCCCCGTCGAGAAGGTCTTCACCCGGCGACGGGCATCTGTCTCGAGGCCGACCTCCTCGAGCACCTCGTCGACCCGACCACGAGGCGCCCCTGCCGCGAGCCGGCAGATCTCCAGGTGCCGCCTGGCGGTGATGCCACCCTCGAAGCCGAATCCGTCCATGTGGACACCGACGTGAGAGGCCGGGTTGTCGAGCGCGGAGAACGACAGCCCGTCGATGAGGCTGTCACCGCTCGTCGGCTTCAGCAGCCCGACGATGGTTCGCAGAGTCGTCGACTTGCCCGCCCCGTTGGGACCCAGGAGGCCGACGATCGACCCGTGCGGCACCGCGAACGACAGCCCTTCCACTGCGACCCTGTCCCCGTACCTCTTCGTGAGTCCTCGAACCTCGATTGCGTGGTCGTTCATCTTCATTCCTTTCCCACTTCTCCGCTGTGGAGCGACGACAGTGGCATTGCCACGCCGGTCACCCAGAGCGTCTGCCACAGACTTCTCACGCCGTTTTCGACTCGCGCCTGCCCCGTCGAAGGGAGGGGCCCGCTCCGCTCTGACACATCCACCACGGCGACGATCACCGCCGGGACCGTCACACCGTCGGCGGTGATCGGGAACAGCGCGTCGAGCGGCACCGTCGTCGGCTCGGGACGCTGCCGCCTGACCGCGCCGTCGGCGACCTGCTCATTCACGAGGATGCCGTTGCTCATCAGAGCCACCGACGCCCCCTCGGGCACGTCCGCCTCGGCGGTCTCGCCGGCGTGCAGGAGGATCACGCGCTCGCCGTGCACGGCGAAACCGAAGGTGGTTGTCGCGGGCACGGGAATCACAGCACCGGCGATCACGATGCTTGCGACCAGAGCGGCGACGACCGACCAGAATCGGAGCCGCGCGACTCCGGAACGATGCACGCGGCGCAGAGCTGTGATGAGCAGCACGGCGCCGGTCAGGACCACGGCGCCTTCCAGAGCGACGATGAGCACACCGAGCACCGGTCCGCCCCCGGCGAGCGCTCGAGCCACGCGGGTGACGGCGAACACCACCAGCACTACCGGGGTGAGGAGGCTCGCGAGACCGAACGGCACGCTCCACCACGTGTTCAGGCTCTTGGCCGACCGTTGACCGCCGAACAGCAGACGGGCCAGGAACTCCGAGCCGTCGCGGATCGTACGACCCCTGAGGTTCGGCTCATCCAGAGCGCTCATGAGCGCGATGTACCCGTCGAACCGCACGAAGGGGATCAGATTGATGAGAACGATGGCCCCGCAGGAGACGGCGAGGAGCAACATCGTCTGGTGCACCACGGGATGCGGAAGCAGGAGCGCTGCGAGGAGCGCGATCGCGCCGATGACAGCGTGCACCGCAGGGCCCGCCAGCGCGATCGCGACGCGGTGCCGGCGTTCCGGGAGCCGCCACCCGTCTGTCACGTCCACGAAGAATGCGGGGCTGAGGTAGAAGAGCATGAAGCCCGCTCGGCGGGGGCTGCCGCCGAATCTGGTCAGCGCGAGGCCATGGGCGCTCTCGTGCAGCAGGGTCATGAGCGAAAGCGCTGCCACGAGAGACACGAGGGCCGAGAGCGGCACCGGCGTGGTGAGGGCTTCCCGCAGCTCATCCGCCTGAACGGATGCGGCGAGAACGCCGAGGCAGACCAGAACCGCCACCGACACGAGAACCGCTCGGTGCGGGAGAGGAACGGTCAGTCGGTCCAGACGACCGAAGATCGCAGGTGCGCGCAGCGTCGCGAGCTGAAGAGTGAAAGGGGGCCGATAGACCACTCGACCGGGAGGGAGCTTCTCGTCGCCCTCGAGCAGTCCACAGGCGCGGAAGCGCTGGGCCAGCATCAGAAACTGCTCCAATGGCTCGGACGCAGCGAAGCGCCGGTGCAGATCATGAAGTGCGGTTTCGCCGTTCATCGCGCGCAGCAGATCGACGACCGCCAGAGACACTCTCGATGACGGCACACCGTGGAGCATCGCGATCCACGTCCCGTCCTCGGCCACCTGTTCGAAGTCGACGCCGGACGAGAGGACAGGGCACGCGTCAGCAGCGAGCGCGTCTTCCGCAGACCGAGTCGCTCGGCGTCGAGGGAAACTACCGCGAAGCATCGTCATCCATCGCTTCCGGGTCTGCCGCAGACGTCGTGGTGAGAAGAACGATGTCCTCACCGCCGAGCGTCCGAACAGGCGAGACGGCGGGAGCGGTGAACCCCGCGTTGATGAGCTCTCTCGAGAGGACCTCGTGGTCGAGAACTCGCAGACGGCTCGTGAGAACTGTCACGTCGCCGCCCTCTGCCAGGTCGGCGACACGAACCCAGTTGACCACACGTGCCGCGCCGCCCTCTTCCACTTGCTGCGAGAACAGATAGGTCTCGTCTCCGCCCGGTCCTGGGACAGCGATCTCTCGATCTCTCGACACCGAGAGGCTCTCCGCTGAGGCTCCTCCGGCCACGGTCAGGGCGAACACACCGTGCGGAGCGAGGTGACGTCGCACGTTCGCGTAGAGCTGGGACCTGCCGACACCGTCGAGCAGCGTGATCGACGTCGCGCCCATGATCACAAGACCGAACTGCTGCCGCAGTGAGAAGTCCCGCACGTCCGCGACGATGCACTCCAGCATCGTGTGGTCGGGCAGCGCTCGACGGAGGCGGGAGAGCATGTCGTCGGAGAGATCTATCGCCGTCACCCGCTTGCCCGATCGCACCAAAGGGATGGTCAACCGCCCGCTCCCTGCCGCCACATCGAGGATCGGCCCCACGGTGCCTCTCGCGAGCGCCAGCACTTCTCTGATCTCCGCGCGGTCGGACCCGACCAGCCTGTCGTAGAAATCGGTGCCCGCACCCGCGTACAGATCCTGCTCCTTCGGCAGTGCTCCGACCACGGCGAGTCTCGCCACCACGGCCTCAGTTAGAGAACTGGACATTCACGCATCACCTCTCAGCGGGGATCAGTGGGGTGCGGGCGTGTCAGGCCCGCACCCCTTCGGTCAGGTCGCGATCGCGGCCGCACCGCCGATGATGGCGATGATGTAGCTCGCGTGCTCCCACCATTCGAGTGGTGCATCGATGTGTTCGAGCTCCAGGAACTCGAGCGACTGTGTCTGCATTTCATACCTCCTAGGTACGCCTTGCGAAGGTGCTCCTATGTCAGCGCGAGAATTCCGATGATCACGCCGACGGCGAATCCGCGGGTCCAATCAAGGGCGTCATCCGGCGCTTCCATTGCCTCGAGTTCGGTGAACTCAAGGGTCGGCATTGTTGCGTGCATGCTTACCTCTCTCCGATTCATCTGTGTCTGCTCGACGAGGTCACGTCGCAGCAGCAGCGCCGATTCCTATGAGCACCAGGGCGCTGATCGCGCCCTGATAGAAGCTCTCCCAACTGGGGGCATCCATCCCCTCCAGTTCTTGGAACTGGATTCGTTCCACACTTTCGTTCATGTCATTCACCTCCTTCGTTCCAGTAGGAGTCGCGGAGCACATCGCAGAAGTCCTCTGCGAAAAGACCCGCGAGCATCGGGTAGCGGTTTCCCCACGCTGTTTCCGTGGCACCGGCAATACGGCGCAGGTTCTGAGCCGTCGGCCGCGACGGACGTGGGATCCCCCAGCGCTCGATGAGGGCAGCGATGCCGGTCGGCGGGTCGAGCGGCAGTGCGACGCCGCCGGCCACGCTCATCCAGAACTCTTCGAGGCTCTCGCGATCGCCCCATCGTTGGTCCCCCGAGCACACTCGGCGCCAGACCGCAGCGATGACCGCCACTGTGGCCACCATCTTGCGGACGTCCAGCGCGAAGGCCACTTCGTTGGCCACATACCAGTGGCGGGCGCTGTAGGGATCCTGCCCCCTCAGCGCCGCACTGCGCTGCGTCGCCGCGCTGAGGCGAGCGAGACGCAGGCGCACGGCGGCAGCGGCTGCGTCGCCGGAGGCCGTCTCGAGAAGTGCACCCCCGAGAGCGACGGCGTCGCGTCTCCCCCTCGAGCTTCGCCGCGGGCTCGTCGCCGCGCCTGCGAGCCGGAGGAAGGCCTCGAGTGCTCCCTCTCTGACGGATGCCGGCGTGAGGGTCACCAGGTTGCCGGGATCGATGATGGCGTGCCGGGGTCTCAACGCGCGGCCGACGATGAGCCGATAGCCGGTTTCGTTCTTGAGGATGCCGACGCTGTTCGTCTCCGATGAGGTGCCGAGCGTCGTCGGCACCGCGACGATCTCCACGGGTGGTGGCGCATCGGGCAAGAAGGTCAGCGCCGACTTCGATGCACGTTCGATGGCGAAGTCGAACAACCGCCCCGGAGCGAGCGCAAGCGATGCGATCTTGGTGGCGTCGAGAACAGTTCCGCCGCCTACCGCGACGATCACGCTCGGGGGCCGTCGAGCGATCTCCTCCGCGATGCCGACGAGAGCCGCGACGTCGACCGAGCGAGCGTCCACCTCTATGGTTCTGGCCGAGCGGCCGGCGAGCATCGATGCGGCGAGCGACGAATCCGCGATCACGAGGGGCTCTCGATCGGCAGCGAGCCGCGCGATCGTCTGCCGCGCGATGCCGCGGCCGTGCCAGAGCGTGGGAACCCGTGCAGCGAAGTCAGATCTCATGCTGACGCTCCCGCACCTGCGCCACGCCAGCGCGCACAGCAGAATCCATCTCGAGAAGCTCACTCGCGTCGAACCCATACGCCGGAATCAGCTGGATCGCACTGGGGCCGGGCTGCACCAGCACGCCGTTCTCTGCGATGGCGGCCACCACTCGGAGAACCTCAGCCCCGGAGAGCCGACTCGCGTCCAGGTTTCGAAGGGCGAGCCCCACGAAACAGCCTCGCCCCGTCACCTCGGCGACCACGCCATCGGACTTCAGCCGACTCGCGAGACGCCACAAGTCGGTCGCCAACGCTCGCGTCGTCGATTCCACGTCGATGCGGTGCAACTCTTCGATCACCGCGACGACGGCCGCCGCGCAGGCCGGCGTCCCCGCCTGGGTCTCCCCGTGGACGAACGTCCAGCCCCCACGTGCGAACTCTGACGCGACGCGTGCCCCCACGAGCAGCACGGCAGCGCCCGCTGCGCCGTTCGTCAACGCTTTCGACAGAACGAGGATGTCTGGTGGCGCACCCCATTCGTCCGTGGCGAACATCGTTCCGGTGCGTCCGAAGCCCGTCGCGACCTCGTCGGCGACGATCAGGAATCCGTACTCCTCGCGCAGCTCGAGGAGTCGCGATATGAACCCATCGGACAGCGCATGCGCGCCGCTGCCCAGGACGGGCTCCACAACCACCGACGCGACTCTGGAGCCTTCGCGCTTCAGCAGCGTCTCCAGTTCCTCCCCGTCATCGCTGTGAGACACATGACGCACCGACCTGCGGTCGACGGAGTAGACCGATTGAAGGAGGTCGTCGCCGCTGAGCGCGTGGCTGCCGTACATCGTGCCGTGATAGCTGCCGTTGAGACCCACGACCAGCGAGCGGGATCCGGCTCCCTGTTGTGCCCAGTACTGTCTCGCGAGCTTCATCGCCGAGTCGTTCGCTGCCCCTCCCGACGTGCAGAAGATGACCCGGCTGTACCGGATCGGGTGGGCGAGTTCGATGAGCGCTTCGGCCGCGGCCTCAGCGTACCGATGCGGCGCCCGGAACAGAGTCAGATACGACGCATCATGCGTCGCTCTGCTCACAGCATCAGCGACCGCCTTGTTTCCGAAACCGAGAGGGACGTTCCAGAGTCCGCTCGTCGCACTGAGGCGTGTCGATCCGTCCGCGAATTCGATGCGATTTCCGGCGGCGCCGACGGCGACCTCGTCGCGCGTGAACGTGGCGTCTGCGGGCAGCATCGACGTCCATAACGCATGCGGAACGTTCATCGAGCGCTTCCCGACGCCATCCGGCGCGCCCCGTCAGCTGTTGTGCCGAAGTGGATGTCGAGCACCGCGGCAGCTTCCCGACACAGGGCGCTCGCATCAGACGCAGACAAGCCGCATTCGAGAGCCAAGCGATCCACCGCCACCTCCAGCGTGCTCGAGGTCTGTGTGGCGGCGACGACCTTCGCCGTCAGCGGCGACAGCAGCTGGCGTCGCAACGTGGTGGTGTCGGCGAGCACGAAGCCGTCCGGGGTCTCGAGCAGGAAGGGATCCGACGCCAGCGGTTCGGCGTCCGCGCGGTCATCGTCGATGAGCCACCAGCCGAATCCTGAGATCTTCGCGATGCCGTTCTCCAAGCCGAGCATCTTGATGAGATCCGTCGCGTTCACGTAGCGACCGATCCATCCGCGGCTGGTCAGGTCCGCGGCGGCGGCCTGTCTCAGTTCCGATTCTCCCCACACCGCGGCACGGGGCAGAGGGGACTCGATCACCGTCTTCAGCTCGACGACGTGGCCGATCACCTCGCCCCACACACCGACGCTGACCCGGCCGTCCGAGCCCACCCTGATCGCGGTCGGAGCCGCGAGTTCATCCGGTGCTCCCAGAGCGGTGCGGTTCGCGAGGAGCACCCGCGCATCGATCAATGCCGAAGGAAAGACACCCGTACGACGAGCGAGTTCCGCGTCGTCGAGAAACGCCTGCCAGCTGTTCCGGTCGAAGAATCCCACCGCAGTCGGACGGACGATCTGAACGAACGCCGCAGCGACATAGTCCTGGAGCTCGACGCCTCGCTCGCCGAAGAACAGCTCGTCTCCGATCTCGCGCAGAGCGCCGGTGTAGCGAACGGCGTGGGCTGGCCCGTCATAGGCTCCGCTCTGCGCGTGCAGAAGGACCAGGTCGCCTTCGCCGGCGGCGGCGACGACGCTCTCGACCGACGCACCGTTCTCGACGAAGAACACGCGCGAGTATTCCTCCTGCTCGCCGGTGATCCATTCACGGAGCGCCCGGGCTCCGACGAGCTCCGGTTCGGCGATCGCGCCGCTGTCGGGCATCATGCGCCGACCCACCGACCCGCGGTGCAGACACCCGGCGCCGCGAATGCGCGAAGATATGCCGCGCTCGCATTCGGCGTGAAAGCAGTCGCTTTCCGGAGGCGCTGACTTTCACGCGATGCCTGCGTCGAGCTGGTGTGCATTTCTCCCCAGAGATATCGAATTGCGTTCGAGTGAATGTGCGTACTCATATGAGGCTATATATGTGTCGAATGTGCTGCAATATATTCTTTTCGAGCCGATATCGTCATTCCGATCGCTTTCGAATCTGCGAGATTCGGCACCTCGTCGACGACTTCTCGACGCCGGCAGTCGCCGGCGACACTCAGGCGGTGACAGTGCGCGACGCGCGAACGAGCGGAACCCTGGTGCCGAGAAGGCGCCCCACATGGCGGTGGAGCGCTGGCACCAGATGCTCGTGCTCGCCTGCGTCGGCGCGGGTCAGCAGCTTCGTCATCACGTACAGCTGCGACACGATGCCACCCTCTGATTCCAGGTCTCGCCGGAAGCGTCGGGCTATCTGCTCGGCGACGTGAGGCACGGCCAAGGAGTGTCCGAGCAGGAACGCGGCATCGTATCCGCGGGGGGCGAGCCCCCACGCCTCCCAGTCGGCGATCGCGAACGGATCTCGGTGGATGTTGTTCCAGTGCAGGTCGCCGTGGCTGGCCACCCAGTCGTCTCGGTCGACGTCCATCTCGATCCCGAAGAAGACGCTGATCCGCCGTCGGATGATCTCGGGGTCGAGCACCATCCGATCCGTTCTCGCGGCCGACAGGGTGTCGAGGCTGCTTTCCAGCTCTCCCCACCACGATTCGTCGAGACCGGGCGTGCCGGTGAGCACGGCGTCCGGCGCGCAGACCCGCCCAGGCAGCAGGGTCATCAGTTCGGCGCGGTAGACGAGCGGCCCTTCCTCCCAGGCCCGCGCGTCGAGCAGACGCGGCTTCGCCACTCCGTCGATCTGCGAGGCGTCCTGATTGCCGGTCCACCAGGCGCCACGCGCCCGGCCTCTCGCAGACCAGACGACGCGCAGCCAGTACCGCCCACCCGCGCGTTCGACCACCGAGCCGATCGACCGATCACGCCATCCGAATCGGGCGCGGCCGATCGCGTTGAGCCCGAGATCAGCGAGCGAACGGGAGTGAGCAGTGCGCAGTGCCACACGCAAGGCCGTGCTGGTCGTGGCTGTGGTTTCGACAGTCGTCATCAAGATCCTTCTGGGACGAGAGCGTCCGATCGACGCAGGAGTGCATTCGTATGACGACTTTGCGTCTGCTCCCGAGGCTAAGAAGTACGTCGGTGCGAGCGCAAGGCAAGGACGCATCGCATATCGGTGCAACGGCATCCCGCTCGGTGGGCGCCGATGGGGAGCGTCGGAGATGCCTGGTCTAGGTCGCCCGTGCGATCGGATAGACTGTTCAGGTTGTTCCTGGTGACGTGTCCGAGCGGCCGAAGGAGCACGCTTGGAAAGCGTGTGTTGTGCAAGCAACCGCGGGTTCGAATCCCGCCGTCACCGCCAAAAAGCATGAAGGGTCTCCGCGCCAGCGGGGGCCCTTCATGCTTTTTATCGAGCACTGGGGATTCGGGGAGAACCGAGCGAAGCGAGGATCGGAGTCCCGCCGTCACCGGCATCCGCACCCCGTCAGGCGGAGTTCTCCCGGTAGGGCGGAGGTGCGGACGGCATCCGTCCTCCCCTCACGGTGAACTCCGCCCGACGGAGCCCGACGGAGCACGACGGGGCACAACGGACGGTCTGCGACTCAGGCGAACTTCACGCCGAAGCTCTGCCCGCCCGGCTCTGCAGGCAGGGGCGTCATACCGAGACGCTCGTAGAACGCGGCTGCTCCCGTGTTGTTCGGGTCCATGCCGAGGTGCAACCCGCGAACTCCGCGGCGGGTGAGCTCGTCGAACAGCGTCTCGATGAGCGCACGTCCGAGCCCCTGACCTTGCGTCTCGGGCAGCAGGTCGATGTGCAGGTGCGCCGGGTACTCTGCGGCGTTGGCATTGCGCCCCGGAGCCTGCGCATAGCCGTGCTCGATCATCCGCTCTTCGCGGCTCGTCGGCTCGGCGGCCTGCGGATACCGATCCTGCAGCGTCGGCCACCATTCGTCTCGGAACCAGGTCGCGAAGGCGTCGGTGTCGTCGGTCGCCACGATGTAGCCGATCACGCGCTCGTCATCGGTCTCGACGACCCATGCGAGATCGGGATGCCGTTCGACATACGGCACCGCGAACAGGTCTCCCCAGAGCGAGTCATCGGAGAACAGCCCGGTCGCGTCTGCACCGGCATCCGCTGTCCGGACGCAGATCTCGTAGAGGGCATCACGATCGGACGGTCGATACGGACGGATGCGCGACACAGCTGCTCCTCGATGAGTGGGGTGAGCTGTCAGCCTACCGAGGTGACCGCCGGATCGTCTCGCCGAGACGTTGTCACCCACGGCAGCAGCCACGCCCCGAGCACGAGCACCACGCCTGCCCCGACCAGCGCCCCTCCGAGCGTGTCGGTGGCCCAATGCACCGAGAGCAGAGTGCGCGAGATCGCCATTGCGACGACCCAGGCCACTCCGAGAATCGCCGTCCATACCCGGGGGAACACGAGCCACAGCACCATCGCGATCGTCGCCGCGTTGGCCGCATGCCCCGACGGGAATGAACCGAAATCGCTCGCCACGATCATGTCCTCCGGGCGTGCACGGCCGAACAGGTGCTTGAGCAGCTGCACCGCTCCGGCGCTCACGAGGAAAGCCACCGCGGCGAACACGGCCGCCTGCCATCGCCGCGCGATCAGCAGACCGACGATCACGAGCAGCGGCACGAGGAGGATCGCGACCCAGCCCCCGCCGATGTGATCGAGCAGCAGCGCGAACGACAGCATCCAGTCCGAGCGCGATGCGCTGACCGTGTCATTCCACCAGGTGTCGAACCCCGGCGGCTCGGTGTACCCGAACACGATCGCCGCCCCGAGGAGCGTCGCCGCGACGAGCATCCCTATTCCCCACCACAGCAGCGTTCGTGATCTCATCGAACCATTCTGCCGGTCGGGAGCTGAATATCAGGGAGCGAGCATGCCGACAGTCCGGGGACGCACGATCAGCCACAGCGAAAGGATGCCGATCGCCGCGCACCCGACCATGACCGATGCCATGCTCGTGGCGGTGATTCCGGTGCCGTGAGAGATCCATCCCACGACCGGCGAGATGAGTCCTGCGACACCGAAGTTCGTGGCGCCGATGACGGAGGCCGCTGTGCCCGCGGCCTTGCCGTGGCGGTCGAGGGCGAGCACCTGCACGTTCGGGAAGGTGAAGCCGCAGGCCGTCATGAAGAAGAACAGCGGGATGACCGTGCCCCAGAGCCCGAGGCCGAGCTGGTCGGTCACGATGATCGCGACGCCGGCGAGCAGCAGCACCGCCGTGGAGTACGCCATGACCCACTGGGGGCCGAATCGTGCGGCGAGTCGCGAAGCCGTCTGGACGCCGGCCACGACGCCGAGGGAGTTGACGGCGAAGAGCAGGCCGTACTGCTGCGCGTCCAGCCCGTGGGTCTGCTGGAACAGGAAGGGCGACGCCGACAGGTAGGAGAACAGGCCGGAGAACGTCATGCCGCCGATGATCAGCACGCCGATGAACACACGGTCGGAGAACACCGACCGATAGCGCTGCATGACGGTGGCACCGCCCTTCTCCTGGCGGCGCGCGATCGGGAGCGTCTCGGGGATGAACACCACGGTCGAGACGAGCATCAGCACGCCGTAGAGGGCGAGCACGACGAAGATGCCGCGCCATGGCATGAGCGTGAGCAGCCACGAGCCGATCAGCGGGGCGATCACCGGTGCGACTCCGGAGACCAGCGCGAGCCTCGACAGCATGACGACCAGCCGTCGACCGCCGAACAGGTCGCGCACGATGGCCATCGCGACGACGCCACCGGCCGCGGCTCCCACGCCCATGAGCACACGAGCACCGCTGAGCAGGGGAAGGGTCGGGGCGTAGGCTGCGGCGACACTGGCCAGCACATGCAGTGCGGTGACGACGATCAGCGGAATGCGTCGACCCACCTTGTCGCTGAGCGGCCCCACCACGAGCTGCCCCAGCGCGAATCCGATCATCGTGCCGGTCAGGGTCAGCTGGATCGCCGCCGCCGTCGTCTCGAAGTCCTGCTCCAGCACGGGGAAAGCCGGCAGGTACAGGTCGATCGTGAACGGTCCGAGGGCGGTGAGGGCCCCGAGCAGCACGATGTACAGCGCGCGGCGGCCGTTCGAGATCGAGTCGCCGGGGTGCAGCATGATCGGCGCCGTGGCGGGGTTCGACCCGAGGGTGCGGATCGCGCCCGTCGCCGACGGGATGCGGATGCTGCCGGTGGCCGTCCGCTCGGGGGCGGGTGTCGTCGAGATGGAGTCAGTGCGTGGAGCGTCGGGCACGACGGTCCTTCCGGAGTTCGAGGGGATCAGGCGAGTCGCTGAGGCAGTCGGATCGGCGAGCGAGGTCGAATCGATTCGATCTGGGCGAAGTCTCCATGCTACAGCCCCGCCGGACACCGACGCAGTCCGCGACGAACACACCTGCATGCCGAGAAGACGGATGGATGCCGAAACACGCGGTCTCGGCATCCATCCGTCTTCTGAGCATGCATCCGTGCGGTCTCTCGCCGCGGACGTCGGTCGAGCACTCAGCCGAGGCGCGCGAGCCCCTGTTCGAGGTCGGCGATGAGGTCATCGACACCCTCGATGCCCACCGACAGGCGCACGACGTTCTCGGGCACGGCGAGCGCGGTGCCCCGCACCGAGGCGTGGGTCATGTCCGGCGGATAGCCGATCAGCGACTCGACGCCGCCGAGCGACTCGGCGAGCTGGAAGAGCTCGGTCGACTCGGCGAACGCCTTCGCGGCATCCGCACCCGCTGCAAGGCCGAGTGACAGCATCCCCCCGAAGCCGCTCATCTGGCGTGCGGCGACCTCGTGCCCGGGGTGCGAGACGAGCCCCGGGTAGTACACGGTCGCGAACTCCGGGCGCGACGTGGCCCATTCGGCGATGGCCTGCGCGTTCTCGGAGTGCTGACGCACACGCACCGCGAGCGTCTTGATGCCGCGAGTCGTGAGCCAGGCGTCGAGCGGGGCCGAGACCGCGCCGACCGCGAACTGCTGGAACTTGATCTGCTCGTAGAAGCGATCGTCGCCGAAGACCACCGCACCGCCGAGGACGTCGGAGTGCCCGCCGAGGTACTTGGTGGTGGAATGCACGACGAGGTCCGCACCGAGCGAGAGCGGCTGCTGCAGCGCCGGCGAGGCGAAGGTGTTGTCGACGACCGCGATGGCACCGGCGGCGTGCGCGATCTCGGCGACGAGCGCGATGTCGACGATCTTCAGCAGCGGATTGCTGGGCGTCTCGACCCAGACGATCTTCGTCTCCGGGCGGATCGCCGCGCGCAGCTCGTCGACGTCCGACAGCTCGACCGTGGTCGTCTCGATGCCCCACGGGGCGAGCACCTTGGTGAGCAGGCGGTACGTGCCGCCGTAGACGTCGTTGCCGAGCACGATATGGTCGCCCGGCTTCAGGATGCCGCGCAGCAGCGCGTCCTCTGCCGAGAGCCCGGACGCGAACGACAGGGCGTTCGCCCCGCCCTCGAGCGCCGCGAGCTGCGTCTCGAGCGACGAGCGCGTCGGGTTGCCCGCGCGGTTGTACTCGTAGCCGTCGCGGAACCCGCCGATGCCGTCCTGCACATGGGTGGATGCCTGATAGATCGGCGGGATGATCGACCCTGTGGTCGGGTCAGGCGCCTGACCTGCGTGGATGGCTCGGGTGGCGAAAGCATGCTCGGACATGCCCCTCAGCCTACGTCCGCGCCGGGGAGGGCGGCCGCCCCTGTTACGCCGAGCGTCAGCGCGAGAGGTACGACAGCAGGTCCTGTCGCGTGAGCACCGTGTGCGGCTTGCCGTCGAGCGTCACGAGCAGCGCGTCGGCGTCGGCGAGAGCGGCTCTGGCCTGCGCGAGAGGAGCATGGATGCCGATGAGCGGCAGCCGCTCCCCGACGTGCTCTCCCACGGCGTCGGCCGGCTTGGCGTCTCCGCGGAACAGCAGGTCGAGCAGGCCCTTCTCGTCGACCGTGCCGACCACTTCGCCCATCATCACCGGAGGCTCCGCGCTCAGCACCACCAGCTGCGAGACGTCGTACTCGGTCATCATGCCGATCGCCTCGAGCACCGTGTCGGTCGGGTGCGCGTGCACGAGATCGGGGATCCCCTCCCCCAGGCGGTCGGTGCGGGCGGCCAGCACGTCGGCCACCGTCTCGCCCTCCTCGACCTCGCTGAAGCCGTAGGAGCGCATCCAGCCGTCGTTGAAGATCTTGCTGAGGTAGCCGCGTCCGCCGTCCGGCAGCAGCACCACCATCACGGCATCCGCCGGCAGTTCGCGCGCGACCCGCAGGGCGCCGACCACGGCCATGCCGCTGGAGCCTCCGACGAGGATTCCCTCTTCACGTGCGAGCCGCCGGGTCATCGCGAAGGACTCGGCGTCGCCGACCGCGACGATCTCATGCGGAATCGTCGGGTCGTAGGCTCCGGGCCAGATGTCCTCGCCGACCCCCTCGACCAGATACGGGCGTCCGGTGCCACCGCTGTAGACGCTGCCCTCCGGGTCGATCCCGACGATGCGGACGCGGTCTTCCGACACCTCGCGCAGATAGCGGCCGGTGCCCGTGATGGTGCCGCCCGTGCCGACACCGGCGACGAAGTGGGTGATCAGCCCGTCGGTGTCGCGCCAGATCTCGGGACCTGTGGTCTCGTAGTGGCTGCGAGGGCCGTTCGGGTTCTCGTACTGGTTGGGCTTGAACGCTCCGGGGATCTCGCGGGCGAGCCGATCGCTGACGCTGTAGTACGACTCGGGGCTGTCCGCCGCGACCGAGGTCGGAGTGACGACCACCTCGGCGCCGTAGGCGCGGAGCACGTCGATCTTGTCCTCGCCGACCTTGTCGGGAAGCACGAAGACGCACTTGTATCCGCGCTGCTGGGCGACCAGAGCGAGGCCGACACCGGTGTTGCCGCTCGTGGGCTCGACGATGGTCCCACCCGGCTGCAGGTCGCCCGAGGCCTCGGCCGCGTCGATGATCCGCGCGGCTATGCGATCCTTCGCCGACCCGCCGGGGTTGAGGTACTCGAGCTTCACGAGCACCGTGCACTCCACGCCCTCGGTGACGTGCTGGAGCTTCACGAGGGGCGTGTCGCCGATGAGGTCGACGATGGAGTCTGCGTACTTCATGTTCACAGCGTACGTGCGACGATGCCGCGACCGGGTCTGTGTTGCACCCGATCGCGGCATCATGTCATCAGATGTGCCGAAGAAGCGATCAGCCCTTCGTGGAACCCGCCAGGAGCCCTCGCACGAAGTACCGCTGGAGCGAGAAGAAGACGATCAGCGGAACGATGATCGACACGAACGCACCTGCGGTGAGCAGGTACCATCCTTCGCCTCGACCGGTGATCTCGGCGAGAACCTTCGTGATCGGAGACGCAGCGCCGTCGGCGAACACCAGGGCCACGAGCAGGTCGTTCCAGACCCACAGGAACTGGAAGATCGCGACCGAGGCGATCGCCGGCATCGTCAGCGGCAGCACGATCCGGAAGAAGATCTGACCACGCGATGCGCCATCGACGCGCGCGGCCTCGATGATCTCGCCGGGGATCTCCGACATGAAGTTGTGCAGCAGGTAGATGGCCAGCGGCAGCGCGAACATGGTGTGGGCGATCCACACCTGCGCGTAGCCGCCCGAGGCATCGAGTCCCTGCGTCACCTGCACGCCGAACAGGTTGATACCCCGCGAGAACGACGACAGCAGCGGGACGAGCGCCATCTGGATCGGCACGATCTGCAGTGCGAACACGAAGATGAACAGCGCGTTGCGTCCCTTGAAGTCGATCCACGAGAAGGCGTATGCCGCCATCGCCGCGATCATCAGCGGGATGAGGGTGGCCGGGATCGTGATCACGATCGAGTTGAAGAAGGACTCCAGGATCGTCAGCTGCGTGGTGCCGGACTGCAGCACGGCCACGTAGTTGTCGAGGGTGAACTGCGGGTTGGTGAAGAACGTCCACCACCCCGTGGTCTCGATCGCATCCCGCTCGCGGAACGACGAGATGAAGAGTCCGAGCGTCGGGATGGTCCACAGGACTGCGATGACGATCGAGGCGACCGTCGCCCACGGGCGACTGAGCCGCTTTCGCGCACGGCCGGCCGAGGCTTCGAAGCGTCCGGCGGTCGTGATCGCCCTCGTGCTCTGCCCGGTGTCTGAGTTCACGGTGTCGGTCATCGGATCTCCCGCTGCTTCTTGATCTGGCGCGCGTTGTAGATCACGATCGGGAGCACCAGGATGAACAGGATGACGGAGAGCGCAGCACTGCGTCCCGCCTCGAACTTGGAGAACTGCGTGTACATCTCGTTCGCGAGCACCGACGTGCCGTAGTTGCCACCGGTCATCGTGCGCACGATGTCGAACACCTTCAGCGAGGCGATCGAGATCGTGGTCAGAACGACGATCAGAGCCGGTCGGATCGAGGGGATCGTGACCGAACGGAAACGCTCCCAGGCGTTCGCGCCATCGAGCTCGGCCGCTTCGAGGAGTTCCGTGGGAACACCCTTGATGGATGCCGAGAGCACGACCATCGCGAAACCGGTCTGCACCCAGATCAGCACGACGATGAGCGCCAGGTTGTTCCACGGGCCGTTCAGCAGGAACTGCTGCGGCTCTCCGCCGAACCAGACCAGGATCTGGTTGAGCAGACCGATCTGCTCGAACTCGGGGCCACGGTAGGCGTACACGAAGCGCCAGATGATGCTCGCGCCGACGAATGAGATCGCCATCGGCATGAAGACAAGCAGCTTGTAGATCTTCTCGCCGCGGGTCTTGTCGATGAACACCGCGTAGGCCAGACCGACGATCGTCGAGAGCGTCGGAACCAGCAGCACCCAGACGATCGTGTTCACGACCGAGGTGACGCCATCCGACTGCGTGAAGATCCACAGGTAGTTCGAGAATCCGACGAAGTCACTGCCGGTGGAGTTCCAGAACGATGCGTACACCGTCTGGATCGACGGCAGGATCAGACCCGCGAGCAGCAGCAGCATGGCGGGAGCCATGAATGCGACGAGCTGGATAAGGTACCCGGCTCCGTCACGCGACCGGTAGTCGAGGAAGAAGAACAGTGCGCCGACGGCGACCGCGACTCCCATCGCCCAGTAATAGGAGTTGAAGAACCACATCACCGCGAACGGGATGAGCAGGCACATCGCGAGGCGGATGCCGGTGTAGAGCGCGCCCTTGCGAGGCGCGATGTCGACGAGAAGCAGGATGACGACGACGACCACCGCGAAGGCGATGACGACGGCGAGAGCCTGGGCGATCGGGGGCAGAGTCCCGATCCATTGGAAGAACACAGTCGCGTTCATGGATTCCCCTTCATGAGACGGAGCTGATCAGCGGTCCGGGCGAAGACGCTCGGACCGAGAGGGAGAAGGTGGGCCGCCCGAGGGCGGCCCACCTCATCCGATCAGCTGGAAGGCCAGCCGGTCTCGATCTGGGTCAGGACCTCGTCGGTCGAGGTCCCGTTGATCCAGGCGACCATGCCCTTCCAGAAGGTTCCGGAGCCGACAGCGCCGGGCATCTGGTCGGATCCGTCGAAGCGGAACGTGACCGAGTCGTCCTGCAGGAGCTTGATCGACTCCTGGAGGATCGGGTTCTCCACGGCCTCGATGTCGACGCCCTTGTTGGCAGAGGTCACGCCGCCGAGGGCCAGACGCTTGTCGGCCCACTCGGGGCTCGACAGGTACTCCAGCACCTTCTGGGTCGCCTCGTCGTCGCTGAACGCTCCCACGATCTCGCCACCGCCGGTGATGAAGGTCTCGTCTTCGCTCTGGCTCGGGAGCAGGAAGGCCCAGACGTCGCCGTCCTCGGAGATGTCGGTGCCCTCGGGGAAGAAGCCCGAGAGGAAGGATGCCTGGTGGGTCAGCGCGCACTCGCCGCTGGCGACCGCCGGTGCCACATCTCCGAATGCCGTCGAGTTGATCGAGCGCACGTCGCCGAAGCCGGCGTTGACGTATGCCTGGTTGAGCAGGAGCTCACCCGTGGCGTCGAACGCCTCCTTGATCTGCGGGTCGGTGAACGGGACCTCGTTCTTCACCCACTGGTCGTAGACATCGGCTCCGGCGTTGCGGAGCACGAGGTCCTCGATCCAGTCCGTTCCGGGCCAGCCGGTCGCGACGCCCGACTCGAAGCCGGCGCACCAGGGAGCCTTGCCGCTCGTCTCCTGGATCTTCTGCGTCAGCGTGAGCAGCTCGTCCCAGCTGGTGGGCTCTTCGACGCCCCACTCGGCGAACTTCTTCGGCGAGTACCAGACCCAGCCCTTGACGCTCGCCATCAGCGGTGCGCCGTAGAACTCGTCTTCGTACGTGCCGAAGTCGACCCAGCCCTGCGTCCAGTACTCCTTGGCGTTCGCCTCGACCGCGTCGGGGGCCGGCTTCAGGAAGTCGCGTGCCGCGTAGTCCGCGAACAGACCCGGCTGCGGGAAGATCGCGATGTCGGGCGGGTTGCCGCCCTGAGCGCGGGTGCCGAGCTGCGTCTCGAAGTCCTGGCTGCCCTCGTACTTGATCTCGATGTCGTTCTCCTTCTCGAAGTCCGCCCAGGACTCCGCGAGAAGGTCGGCCTCTCCCTCGACGATCGTGCCGTAGATCGTGACGGTGTTGTCGCCGCCGCCGCCTTCTCCCCCGCCGTCCGTGCCGCCGGGAGCACCACAACCGGCGAGCGCGATACCCGCGACTCCCAGCAGAGCGATTGGCGCGTAACGCCGGGAACGCTGTGACAGACCCATGTGAATTCTCCTCTTCGAGTTTTGCGGCTCCCCTCGTTCCGCGCCGCCCCTGGACACGGAATCGGGAACCGATTCCAGGACAACCTACCGGGGTCCGGCAGCGCGACACAACAAGCCAGGATCACAAGCTCGCAACCTTTTCGACGGTTCTCTCCGGAGCGATGGGAGCGCTCCCTCGCTTTCCGCCTGGAACCGGTTCCTTTCCCTCTCCGCACCGGGTACGCTGTCATCGGCGCGTGGGGGGAGACGACGCGCCGAGGGCATGGTCGAGGAGGACCGATGAGCACGATCGCCGACGTCGCGGCGCGCGCCGGCGTGTCGAAGGCGACTGCGAGCCGGGCACTCAGCGGCCGCGGCTACGTCTCAGAGGGCACGCGCGACAGGGTCACGACGGCGGCGACCGAGTTGGCCTACGTCGCGCACTCCTCGGCGACCAGCCTCGCCACGGGGCGCACCCAGACCGTCGGCGTCATCATGCCGCCGGTCGACCGCTGGTTCTTCTCCGAGCTGCTGGCCGGCATCCAGGAATCGCTGTTCGGTCTCGACTACGAGCTGGCGCTCTACGGGGTGCGAGAAGGCACCGAGACCCGAGAGCGTCTGTTCGACACGGTTCTGCCCGGTCGGCGGTTCGACGGGATCATCGCCGTCGGCATCCAACCCAGCGCCCAGGAGCTCGAGCGCCTGCATCGTTCGGAACGGCCGCTCGTCAGCGTCGGTCCGTACAGTGAGGGGTCCAGTGCGGTCTCGATCGATGACGTCGCCGCCGCTCGCATCGCCACCGAGCATCTCATCGAGCTCGGTCACACCGACATCGCCTTCGTCGGAGGGTCGGCAGACCCCGACGAGCTCAGCTACGGCGACGCCCAGCGCGTCGAGGGCTATCTGGAAGCCCTGGCCGCCGCCGGACTCGAGGCGGTCGCGCGGATCGCCGATTCCCCGCCGACCATGCCGGGCGGGTACGCCGCCGCCGTCGAGCTGCTCGGCGACCGCCGAGGGCGTCCGACCGCGATCGTGGGCGTCTGCGACGAAACGGCGATCGGAGCGATGATCGGGGCCCGACGCCTGGGAATCGCCGTCCCCACTGAACTCAGCATCGTCGGAGTCGACGACCACGTGCACGCCGAGATGTTCGCGCTCACGACCATCAGGCAGTCGCCGCGAGAACAGGGGCACGAGGCCGTGCGACTGCTGCAGCAGCAGATCGACAGACCGGATGCGCCGCTACAGCGCACCGTCACGGCATCCTCGCTCGTCGTGCGCAGCTCCACCGCCGGGCGTCGCTGAGCCTCAGCCCATCGGCCTGGACGCACGAAAGCCCCGGGCGAACCCGGGGCTTTCATGAAGCGTTCAGACGCATCCAGGGCGAGGCGCACGCGCCGCGACCTGGAACGGATTACTTGAGGGTAACCGTGGCGCCTGCCTCTTCGAGAGCAGCCTTGGCCTTCTCGGCGGCTTCCTTGTTCGCGCCCTCGAGCACGGCCTTGGGAGCGCCGTCGACGACAGCCTTGGCCTCGCCGAGACCGAGCGAGGTGAGCTCGCGGACGGTCTTGATGACCTGGATCTTCTTGTCGCCGGCAGCCTCGAGGATGACGTCGAAGGAGTCCTTCTCCTCAACCTCTTCAGCAGCGCCGCCGCCTGCGCCTGCAACGGCGACGGGGGCAGCAGCGGTGACCTCGAACTTCTCCTCGAACGCCTTGACGAAGTCGTTGAGCTCGACGAGGGTCAGGCCTGCGAACTGCTCGAGCAGCTCCTCAGTGGTGAGCTTAGCCATGATGTATCTCCTAGATAGATGGGTTTGTTGAACGAGATCGCAGGTCGCTCACGCGGCCTCAGCGGTCTCCAGCTTTTCGCGAAGAGCATCGATGGTGGCGGCAGCCTTGCCCATCGTGGCCTTCATCATGCCCGCAGCCTTCGCCAGCAGAACCTCACGGCTCTCGAGCGCGGCGTACTTGTTGACCTCGTCGGCGGAGAGGGCGTTGCCCTCGAAGATGCCCGACTTGATCACGAGAAGCGGGTTGGCCTTGGCGAAGTCACGAAGAGCCTTGGCAGTGGCGACGAAGTCACCGTGCACGAACGCGACGGCCGACGGACCCTTGAGGTCGTCGTCCAGCGCGGTGATGCCAGCCTTGTTGGCGGCGATCTTGGTCAGCGTGTTCTTCACCACGGCGTACTCAGCGTCCTGACGGATGCTGTTGCGCAGCTCCTTGAGCTGGGCAACCGTCAGACCGCGGTACTCGGTCAGCAGAACGGCAGTCGAGTTCTCGAATGACTTCGTGAGCTCGGCGACCGATGCGTCCTTCTGCGCCATGGTCACTCCTTGGTGTGTACGAGGCGCCTCACGGCGGTGAGGCACCAACCCCTGACCGCATGCAACAGAAAAGCTCCGGCGCAAGCGCACGGAGCTGTGAAAGTTCGTGTCCTGCGCGGGCCCCTGCTGAGCAGAGCTTCGATCGCCTCGCGTTCACACGCACGACGATGACCAGCGGTCTTCGGTTGCTCCTACTGTACCCCACCGCCTCCTGCCACTCAAATCCGGCGGGTCACCGCCGGTGAGCCGCGCGTCCTCCATGGCCGGCGAGCGCGTCGGCGGCGCGGATGAGACTGAGGTGCGAGAGCGCTTGCGGGGTGTTGCCCGCCTGGCGCGCATTCGCGACGTCGTACTCCTCCGACAGCAGGCCCAGATCGTTCGACATCGCGATCAACCGCGCCATCAGGCCGCGGGCCTCGTCGATCCGGCCGCTCGTCGCATACTGCTCGACCAACCAGAAGCTGCACGCGATGAAGGGGTGCTCTCCGCCGTCGAGACCGTCGACCCCGGACTCCGTGCGGTAGCGCCGAAGGAACCCGCCTGTGAGCAGCGTCCGCTCGATCTGCTCCACGGTGCGCAGCATCCGAGGATCGTCGGGTGCGCAGTACCCGACCTGCGGAAGAACGAGCAGCGATGCGTCGACCTCGGTCGACCCGTAGTGCTGGATGAAGTACCCGTGCTCGGCGTCCACTCCGCGCTCGTCGATCTCGCGCCGCAGCGTGTCGCGGACGACCGCCCATCGAGCTGCATCGCCCGGGAGGCCCTGCTCCTGAACGGCGCGGACGCCCCGGTCGAGCGCAGCCCACATCATGACTCGCGAATGCGTGAACCACTGCGGCTCGCCCCGGATCTCCCAGATGCCGTTGTCGGGACGATCCATCGAGGCGATCACCTGTTCGATGAGCGCGCGCTGCAGAGGCCACGAGAAGTCGCCCTCCTCGAGGCCGGCGATCCGTGCCGATTCCAGAGCGACCAGAACCTCGCCGATCACGTCGCCCTGGTACTGGTCGACCGCGCCGTTGCCGATTCGCACCGGCGCGGCGCCGCCGTAGCCGGGAAGACTCGTGAGTTCACGCTCGATGAGATCACGCTCCCCCGCGATCCCGTACATGATCTGCACCTCCGCCGGCTCGCCCGCGACGGCACGGAGCAGCCATCGCCGCCAATGGTGCGCCTCGGAGAGGAACCCGTGGGCGATGAGGGCCTCGAGGGTCAGCGCGGCGTCGCGCAGCCAGACGAAGCGGTAGTCCCAGTTCCGGGATCCGCCGAACTGCTCGGGAAGAGAGGTCGTGGCCGCCGCCACGATGCCCCCGGTGTCTCTGTTCGTGAGCGCTCGCAGCACCAGCAGCGAGCGCACGACCTCCGCGCGATGCTCTCCGTCGTGCTGGATCCCGCTCGCCCATCCCTGCCACCACGATCGCGTCCCGGCGATCGCATCGTCGACATCGAGCGCCGACGGCGCATGCTCGTGCGAGGGGAACCAGCTGAGCGTCAGGTCGCGGACCTCCTCCGCCGACACGGTGAAGGTCGCCCGGTGCCGGTGGTCCTCCGCGACGAGCCGCACTCCTCGCACGGTCACCGCCTCGGGTCCGGCCGTCGCTCTCAGCACCGGCTCGTCGCTCGTGCCCACCTGCCGCACCCAGGGGAGCCTGCGGGAGTAGTCGAAGTGCAGCCGCAGCTCGGTCACGAACTCGACGCGACCCTCGATGCCGACGATCCGGCGCACGACATCGCTGCGTGACGTGTGCAGCGGCATGAACTCCTGCACCTCTGCGACGCCGTCGGCGGTCTCCCATCGCGTGACGAGGATGAACGTGTCCGACACATAGTGACGGCTCGAGGTCGCCGTCGCATCGAGCGGTCGCAGGCTCCAGCATCCGTTGCTCTCCTCTCCCAGCAGCGCACCGAACAGCGACGGTGCATCGAAGCGCGGGAGGCAGAGCCAGTCGATGCTGCCCTCTTTCGACACGAGCGCGCCGGTGCGGCAGTCACTGAGAAGGGCGTAGTCCTCGATCGGAGCAGGCATCGACCGAGTCTGGCATGTTCGTGCTCGGTGAGAGCCGTTACGGTGAGAACATGACCGATGCGACGACGCTGGTGATCCTCGGAGCAGGTGGCGACCTCACCTCGCGGCTGCTCCTTCCCGCCCTGGGACAGTTGCTGGCGAGGGAGCCCGCGCGCGCAGTGCGGATCATCGGTGCCGACCGCGAGGAATGGACGGATGCCGAGCTGCAGACCGTCGTCCGGACGGCCTTCGCTTCCATGGGCGCCGAGGACGAGGCAGTCCGCGTGGATGTCACGTACGTGCGCACCGACATCACCCGCGCCGATGACCTCCGCTCGCTGCTGGGCGGGCTCACCGGTCGGGTCGCCGTCTACTTCGCTGTACCTCCATCGGTCGCCGCAGCATGCATCGCGACCCTCACTCCCGACATGCTGCCCGCGGGCGCGATGCTCGTCATGGAGAAGCCGTTCGGCACCGACGAGGAGAGCGCCCGAGAGCTGAACCGCACGCTGACCGCGCTCGTGCCGGAGAGCCAGGTGTTCCGCGTCGACCACTTCCTGGGCCGCTCGACCACCCTGAATCTGCTGGGAGCGCGGTTCGCGAACCGCATCCTCGAGCCGCTCTGGTCTGCCGAGAGCATCGAGTCGGTCGACATCGTCTACGACGAGTCCTTGGCACTGGAGGGCCGCGCGGGCTATTACGACAAGGCCGGCGCACTCGTCGACATGATCCAGAGCCATCTCCTCCAGGTGCTCGCCGTCCTCGCGATGGAAGAACCTGCCACCCTCGACGAGATCGATTTCCGCGCGGCGACGGGCGCGGTGCTGCGCGCGACCGCAGTGTGGGGCGATGACCCCGGCGCGTCGTCGCGCCGAGCCCGCTACACGGCGGGAGAGATCGACGGCACGGCGAAGCCGTCGTACGTCGACGAGCCGGGAGTCGACGCGGCACGTCAGACCGAGACGCTCGCTGAGGCGACGTTCGAGGTGCACAACTCCCGCTGGGCGGGAATCCCGTTCCGGCTCCGCTCCGGCAAGGCCCTCGGCACGCCTGCCAGGGAGATCGTCGTACGCTTCCGTCCCGTCCGGCACCTGCCGCGCGGACTCACCGGCACATCGGACGGCGCAGTCCTGCGGTTCTCGTTGGGGCCGGACCTGATGTCGCTCGAGCTCAACCTCAACGCATCCGACGACCCGTTCGAGCTGGAACGGGCGACATTGTCGGCCGAGCTCGGCGAAGGCGCACTCAAGGCGTACGCCGAGGTCCTGTCCGGCGTGCTCGACGGCGATCCGATGCTGGCGGTGCGCGGAGACGCCGCCGAACAGTCCTGGCGCATCGTGGCCCCGATCCTCGAGGCGTGGCGACGGGGCGATGTGCCGCTCGACGACTACGTCGCCGGTTCCTCCGGGCCCGAGGGGTGGCCGACGCACGGCTGACCCGCCACCGCCATCGCGAGCCCCCGAGGGATGCTTCGGGGCGGCGTGTGCGGGCGGGAGAGTCGGCGACCGGGGTTACCCTCGATAGGTGACCCCGGAACTCCAAGCTCGCATCGTCGCGGACTCCCGCGACCGCGTGGCCTGGATGAGAGCACGGTCGCGCGGGATCACCGCCACGGACGTCGCCGGGCTCACCAGCGAGAGGTCCATCGCGCGCGCGGCCGATTCGAAGCTCGGCGGTGGCCCCCGCTTCGGAGGGAACGCGTACACCGATCACGGGCGCCGCCGCGAGCCCGAGATCGCCGCCTGGGTGGCGGCGACGCACGGCATCCTGCCTTCCTCCGCCCTGTTCCGTGCAGAGGTCGAACACCGTCACCTCGCCACGCCGGACGGCATCGCCGTCGATGCAGACGGCCGCGTGAAGCTCGCCGAGATCAAGACCACCAACAAGGCGTTCCGCGGCATCCCCCGCACCTACCTCCGCCAGATCTGGTGGCAGCAGCACGTGCTCGGCGCCGAGCGCACCCTGTTCGTCTGGGAGGAGCACGTCGACTTCTCCCCCATCCATGACGAGCCCCGCTGCGTCTGGATCGACCGCGACGACCGCGAGATCGCGAAGCTCGTCGGCCTCGCCACCGACCTCATCGACGAGCTGTACCGGCGGACCACCGGCATGCAGGTGCCGACGCGCATAGCGGATGCCGCGGCTGCGGCCGCCGCCAGCCGCCGTGAGCACCTCCGCGAGCGCGACGCCTTCCGTGCGCTCGCTCTCGCCGACTGAACCTGCACTCCTCGTCCGCTCTCACGTGCAGGACGCGTTGAGTCCGAGCAACGCGATGGACAGCTGACGCGATGCTCCCGCCGACACCCACGTCGTTCCGGCCAGAAGGTTCGTGGCCGTCAACGTCGTCGTGCTGCCGAGCAGGTTGGAGATGAGGCTGGTCAACAGGGCCTGTGTGAGCACCGCCGAGTGCGTGTAGAGACCACCGGCCGGTCCGCTCGTGGTGATGTTCGAAGCGGGCACCACTGCTGTCGTCGCACCCTGGGTGAGGGTGAGTCTGGTCCCGGTCACGGGGTAGGGCGATGTCCAGTCGAGCCTGACGCTCTGGAAGATTCCGAGCCCGTTGTTGGTGACCCCGCAGGCGATGATCGTGGGCGCCGGGACACGGAACGCGGTGATGGTGGTTCGCGCGTATTCGGGGTCGGTGAACGCGGCATCCGTCGTCTGGGCGGTCGGAGCCAACCCCACACCGATCAGCAGCGCCACGCCGGCGAATCCGGCCAGGGTGCGATGCCGTCTCCTGTCGGTCATGTCTCACCGCCGTTCCGTCCGGAGGCTCGACGCCGCAGAGTCGTGCTGAGCGCGGCGCCCGCGGCGACGAGGGCCAGAGCGCCGCCCGTGATCCAGGGAGTGAGCGGTGTCATACCCGTCGTCGCGAGATCGCCGTCTCCGGGCCCGATCGCCGCCGACTCTCCCGCGCCACGCGCATGCACGCGCACCTGCGTGCTGCCGGAGGACTCACCGGCGAGCGCGATGATGAGTCTGAGGTGCGCGACCTCCGTATCCGCCATCTCGACGAGCGGCACCTCGATGCCGTCTCGCGGTATCGACCAGCCGGACTCGAGTGTGGTCGACCCCGAGGGGCATCCGCCGCCGTCCCATTCCTGGGCGCAGCGGAGCACATCGATCACGAGCTGCGCACCGCCGCTCGCGCTGATCCCCACGGCGACGGTCCCCGGATCGGGCGCCTCCGCGCTCACCGTGACGTCCCACTGCACCGGCTGCCCCGGCCGCAGGCTCGATGCGACGTCCCAGTCGGCGACCGAGACCAGCCGCAGGACCTCGCCCTGCACGACCTGCGTCGACGGCGCAGCCCACGCCGGGCCTGCCGCGAGCAGTCCGAGGACCACCGCCGAAGCGCCCGCCGCGCATGCCGTCCGCCGATTCATCGGTCGGGCTCCGCAGTCTCGTGCCGTGCACGGGGACCCTTCGAGCGCGGCCAGAATGCCCAGACGACCAGGGCCGTCGCGCCGAGCGTGAGCCCGCCGAGCACAGAGGGGCTGCCCATCGCGACGATCACGGCGGCGATCCCCGGGATCGAGAACAGCACGACTCGAACCGTCTGCACGGTGTACGGGTAGGGATCATCCGCGGCGTTCGCGTCTCCTCGCATCGTGATCACGCGCTCGCCCTCGTTCGCACCGGGGGCGACCGAGGTGATGCGGTGGGTGACCGGCAGATCACCGTCGCGATCGACGGTGACGACGTCACCGACCCGCACGTCCGATGCCGCGACGCTCTGGACGACCGCGACCGAGCCTGCCGGGATGGTGGGCGCCATGGATCCGGTGCGGAACATGATGAGAGTGATGTTCGCCGTGAACGCGATGACCACCAGCACGATGCAGGCGAGCCCGGCGAGGGCCGCGAGCCAGAGCAGGACATCGGCGAACAGGCGGCCGAGAGTGCGTCGAGTCGGCCGCGACGGGACGGCCGACGACGCTGCGAGGACGGAGGGCGACGCATCGATGCTCGCCGCATGCTCCCGCAGGCTCCGCCTCGTCGGTGCATTCATCAATCCTCCTCGGACGTCATCGGTGTTTCGACGCGTGCGTCAGCTCGAAGTCCCGACGACCTGCCACGTCTGAATCGCCGTCAGGCCCTGGGCCCCGTTGTCGGTCGCCGCCGGCAGCGTCACCGCGAAGCAGTAGTTGACGGTCGTGCCACCGTTGGCCGCGACCGCCTGGGTGCCGGTTCCGCCGATCGACATCACGGAGTTGTCGGGAACGACCGCGGTTCCCGCCGTGTAGGTCGTGCCGTTGCATGTCGTCCCCGTGATCGCCCGCACTCCGTATCGCAGATATGTGCCGAGCCCGGTTCCTGCCGTCGAGGTCACGCTGAGCTGCAGCGCTCCCGCCACGGATGGGTTCGCGGTGCGCACGCTGAACAGGGCGTAGGCCGTGTTGCCGGGCGCCATCGCCGAGAACGGTGCACTGAACGACAAGGCTGCCGGGGTGCCGACAGGGTGGCTCGAGAACGTCGCTCCGTCGGTCGCACCCACGATGTCGAACCGTCCTGCGGTGAAGGTCGCGTTGCCGTACTCGGAATCGTTCCAGGCGGCGAGGGTCATCGTCGCACCGACGCCGAACACCAGACCGCCCGCGAGCACGGCACGTATCCGACGGGAGAGCAGTCGCTTCCCCTCCCGCATGCCTCTGCGGGTCTCGGCCATGATCAGTCCGCAGTCGAGGTGGCCGTGAACTCCCATGTCGCGGTCGCGGCGGCACCCTGGGTCAGTCCGGCGCCGGCGGTCACCGCGAAGCACAGCTGGACCGGTGTTCCCGCAGTGCCTGCCGGTGCGCCCTCAGCGAGATCGACCGACGTCGCACCCGTCTGGGCGCTGAGCGTCGCTCCTGTCGCGACGACCGTCCCGGTCGCCGCGGCCCCGCACGTGTCCTCATCGGCGATGGCCGTGACCGTGTACGAGAGATTGGCCTCGTTCCCACCGGTGCCCGCAGTGATCCCCGAGGGGACCAGCGTGGCTCCGTTTGTCGTCGTGCTGTCGAGACGCACCCAGAAAGGCGCGTAGACCACGTCACCCGGTGACATCGACGACGCGACGGCCGGCAGCTGGAAGATGAGCGAGGCCGGAGCATCCTCGTCGTCGACGTTGTGGTCGGCGTAGCCGGCAGTGGCGCTCGTCGTCGACCCCTCCAGGTTGAACGACCCTGCGGTGAAGGTTCCGGTCGCGAACTCCGAATCGTTCCAGGCTGCGAGCGTCACCCCGATCCCGACTCCGAGCACCAGCCCGCCGGCCAGCACTGCCAGAACCTTGCGCTGCGTATCCTTCTCAACCATGACATTCCCCCTCAGGAATTTCACGAGACGCAGATGGCTGGGGACGGCCGCCCTTCGCGGCCTGCATCCGGTACTCGTGTCGTTCCCGACAGCTTCGTCCACTTTCTGCGCCCACTCAAGGCCTTCGGGGTCATGATTGCGCATTCCGGCTCGTGAATTCCGCAGAAACGTCTATCGGTTTCTGCGACCGATCGGATGGTTGCAGTTCGTCCAGAACTGGGGGTCAGGTCGCGAGAACGCGCTTCGCCTCGACGGAGACTTCGGCCGCGATGGTGTCGAGCAGCGCGGAGCGCAGGTTCCACTGCTGCCAGTACAGCCGGACTCGCAGCGGTGGCCCGCCGAGCGGCACGAGCCCGCGCTCCTTCTGCAGGAGCGGCAGCATCCCCCATCCGAGGCCCAGCCGCACGGCGAGCGCGTAGTCGTGCGACGCGGGCACGTAGTGCCGAGGAGCACCGTGGTGCGCGACGCCCATCCGCTCGAGCCATTCGTGCTGAAGCGTGTCTCGCCTGTCGAAGTCGACGAAGGGCGCGGCGCCCAGCGCCTCCCTGGTGACACCGGAGGAGAACCAGCGATCAGCGAACGCCGGTTCTGCCATCGCGTGATACTCCAGCACACCGAGCGGTGCGACGGAGCACCCGGCGACAGGCGCCGCCTCACTCGTGACCGCCGCCATCACCGTGCCGGACTCGAGCAGCCGGGCCGTGAAGTTCTGGTCGTCGCGGTGCAGGTCGAAGTCGAGGTCGTGGGCTGCCGAGAGCCGTGCGAGCGGAGGCAGGAACCACGTGGCCATCGAGTCCGCGTTCACGGCGAGCGGTATGCGGGTGCGGGGCGCCTCGTCGCCCTCGAGGCCGAGTTCTGCGAGGGCATCGTGCTCGAGCAGTGCCAGCTGTCGTGCGAGCCGCACGACAGCCTCGCCCGCCTCAGTGAGACGGGCAGGCTTGGTGCGCACGACGAGGACCCGTCCGAGCTGCTCCTCGAGCGTCTTGAGCCGCTGGCTCACGGCGGAAGGAGTCACACGCAACACCCGCGACGCTGCGTCGAGGGTTCCCTCGTCGGCCACGGCGGCGACAGTGGCGGCAAGCTCCGGATCGATCTTCACATTAGTCATGCTAATGCCGCACAAGGAATCATCGCTGGTGCTCATGTCTGTGGCATCCGTACCGTGGACTCATGCTCTCCGTCTTCTCGGGTCTCGGACTCGGCCTCTCCCTGATCGTCGCCATCGGCGCGCAGAACGTGTTCGTCCTCCGTCAGGGCATCCGCAGAGAGCACGTCCTGCCCGTCGTCATCATCTGCGCCGTGTCGGACGCCCTGCTCATCGCCGCCGGCGTCGCGGGACTCGGCTTCGTCATCTCCGCAGCCCCGTGGCTCGTGGTCGTCGCGCGCTGGGCGGGGGCCGTGTTCCTTCTGGCCTATGGCATCCTCGCCGCTCGCCGCGCCTGGAGGGGCGGCGAGGAGCTGCGAGTCGACCGGACCGGTGCGGAGGGCTCGGCGCCCGGGTCGGGCGGCGGAACCACGACTGCGACCCGCACCGCGCTCGCTCCCGTGATCGCGACGGTTCTCGCCCTGACCTGGTTGAACCCGCACGTCTACCTCGACACGGTCCTGATGCTCGGGTCGATCGCCGCGACGCACGGCGACGAGCGCTGGCTGTTCGCCGCCGGAGCGATCGCTGCCAGCATCCTGTGGTTCACCGCGCTGGGGTTCGGCGCCCGCTATCTCGGCCGCTGGCTGCGCACGGAACGAGCGTGGCGCATCCTCGACGCGCTGATCGCCGTCGTCATGATCACCCTGGCTGTCAGCCTGGTGCTGCCGGTGCTCGGCGGCTGACCCTGCGTCGCAGAAGTGGGCGGATGCCCGTCAGTCGCCGTCGAGCGGCCGCAGGATGCGGGTGAGGAACCTCTTCGTGCGTTCGTGCTGCGGCGCGCCGAAGATGTCGGCCGGTGCCCCCTCTTCGATGACCACTCCCGAATCCATGAACAGCACATGGTCTGCCGCCTCGCGCGCGAAACTCAGCTCGTGCGTGACGACGACCATGCTCCACCCCTCGTCGGCGAGCTCTTTGATCACCAAGAGCACCTCTCCGACGAGTTCGGGATCGAGCGCGCTCGTCGGCTCGTCGAAGAGCAGCAGGTCGGGGCGCAGGGCGAGAGCGCGAACGATGCCGACCCGCTGCTGCTGCCCGCCGGACAGCTCGTGCGGGCGAGCATTCTCCTTGTCGGCGAGTCCGACCCTCGCGAGCAGCACCTGCGCCTCGGCGACCACCTCGGCCTTCGGTCGACCCTGCACCCGCCACGGGCCCTCGATCACATTCTCGAGCACCGAGAGGTGGGGGAAGAGGTTGTGATGCTGGAAGACCATCGCCGAGCGGTCGCGCAGCGCGAGACGCTTCTGCGCCCGCGTGCGCTTCGACACCGGATCCGACGGGGCGAAGTCGATGTCGGGTCCGCCTGCGACGACGATCGTGCCGGCATCCGGCGTCTCGAGGCCGTTGAGCGCGCGGAGCACCGTCGTCTTACCCGATCCGCTCGGACCGATCAGCACGACGACCTCTCCGCGATGCAGCGTCAGATCGATGCCGCGAAGCACCTCGTTGTCACCGAAGCGCTTGTGCAGTCCGCGGGCGGTGAGCAGCGCGTCGGCCGTGGACGTGTGCGCCGGGTGGGTCGGATCAGTGAGCGACATTGCGATCGAGTCTCCTCTCGAGTGCGCTCTGGCCGAACGAGAGCACCAGGCAGATCACCCAGTAGACCAGCGCGGCAGCCAGATAGACGACCATGAACTCCAGGGTCGCCGCTGCGATCTGCTGCGCCACCTTGAAGAGCTCGGTCACGAGGATCAGCGAGGCGAGCGAGGTGTCCTTCACCAGCGAGATGAACGTGTTCGACAGCGGAGGCACCGAGACCCGCGCAGCCTGCGGCAGGATCACGCGCGTGAGAGTGCGCGTGCGATTCATGCCTACCGTGTACGCCGCCTCCCACTGCCCCTTCGGAACGGAGAGGATGGCTGCGCGCACCACTTCGGCTCCGTAGCCGCCGACGTTCAGCGACAGTGCGATGATCGCGCTGGTCCACGGATCCAGCTTGAGCCCGATCGATCCGAGCCCGTAGAAGATCACGAACAGCTGCACGATCATCGGCGTGCCGCGGATGACCGAGATGTAGAACCTGGCGATGCCCGACAACAGCGGATTGACCGAGATCCGCATGAGCGCCGCGCCGATGGCGAGCACGAGACCCAGCGCGAACGAGATCAGCGCGAGCGGAACCGTCACCGTCACCCCCGCGAGGGCGATCGGGCCGAGCGAGTCGAAGAACAGCTGCCAGGGGTTCTCCATGGGCTACTGAGTCACGTCTTCGCCGAAGTACTTGTCGCTGATCTCGGCCAGGGTGCCGTCGGCACGCAGCTCTTCGAGTGCGCCGTCGATCGCGTCGACCAGGTCGGTCTTGTCCTTGGTGAACACGAACGCCTGCTCGCCGGCCTCATCGGTCTCGGCAGCGATCTTCAGTCCGGACGGGCTGTTCGTCGTCTCGTAGTCGAGGAAGGTCAGCTTGTCGTTGACGGTCGCATCGACGCGACCCTGTCGCAGCAGCTCGACGGCCTGTGCCCAGCCCTCGACGCCTTCGACCGTGGCGCCCGACTCGGTGGCCAGCTCATACCAGTTGCTCGTGAGGGACTGCGCGGTGGTCTTGCCCTCGAGGTCGTCGAACGACGAGATCGAGTCGTCGTCCTCCGCGACCACGATCACGCCGGGCGAGACGGTGTACGGAGTGCTGAACAGGTACTTCTCCTGGCGCTCCTCGTTGATGCTGACCTGGTTCGCGATCACGTCGAAGCGGCCTGCATCGAGGCCCGCGAAGATCGCATCCCACTGCGTCTCCTGGAACTCGACCTCGAGGTCGAGCTTGTCGGCGACCGCCTGGATGATCTCGACGTCGAAGCCGGTCAGGTCACCCGTGCCGCCGTCACCGTGGAAGCTGAACGGACGGTACGTGCCCTCCGTGGCGACGGTGAGGGTGCCGTCCTTGACGAGACCGAAGTCGGCGCCGCCTTCGCTGGAGCTGCTCTCGGCGGGGGCGGTGCTGCCGCTGCAGGCGGTGAGCGCTGCTGCGGCGACGACCAGTGCGGTGACGGCGATGATGCGACGGGACATGTGAGTACCCTCCTGGGGTGCGGTGAGGCGCGAGTGCTGTGGCGCGGACTCGTTTACAGTACGGGGCTTCGGTTCAGCATCCCACATCGGATGACGTCGGATGTCGCCCCGAGGGGATGCAGAAAGGCCCCCGCACGATGCGGGGGCCTTTCAGGAATCACACTCAGATGGAGTTGACGTCCAGCGGGATGCCGGGGCCGAACGTGGTCGACACGGCGCCCTTCTGGATGTAACGGCCCTTCGAGCTCGACGGCTTGAGGCGGACGATCTCCTCGAGCGCTGCGCCGATGTTCTCGTCGAGCTGCTCAGCGGAGAACGACGACTTGCCGACGACGAAGTGCACGTTGGCGTGCTTGTCGACGCGGAACTCGATCTTTCCGCCCTTGATCTCCTCGACGGCCTTGGCCGTGTTGGGGGTCACGGTGCCGGTCTTCGGGTTCGGCATGAGTCCACGCGGACCCAGGACCTTTCCGAGACGACCGACCTGGCCCATGAGCTCCGGTGTCGAGACGGCCGCGTCGAACGCGGTCCAGCCTGCGGCGACCTTCTCGATGAGCTCGGCGCCGCCGACCTCATCTGCACCTGCGGCGATCGCTGCCTCGGCCGCGGGGCCGGTGGCGAAGACGATGACGCGGGCGGTCTTACCGGTGCCGTGGGGCAGGATGACGGTGCCGCGCACCATCTGGTCTGCCTTGCGGGGGTCGACGGCGAGCTTCAGCGCGACCTCGACGGTCGAGTCGAACTTCGACGAGCCGGTCTCCTTGGCGAGGGCGACTGCCTCGGTGGGAGTGTAGAAACGGTCTGCCTCGATCTTCTCGGCGGCAGCCTTGTAAGCCTTGGACTTCGTAGCCATGATTATTCTCCTCAGCCCTCGACCGTGATGCCCATGGAACGGGCGGTGCCGGCGATGATCTTCGAGGCAGCCTCGATGTCGTTCGCGTTCAGGTCGGCCTGCTTGGTCTCGGCGATCTGACGGACCTGGTCCTTGGTGATCTTCGCGACCTTGACCGTGTGAGGCGTCGACGAGCCCTTGGGCACGCCGGCGGCCTTCTTGATGAGCTCCGCGGCCGGCGGGGTCTTCAGGATGAACGTGAAGCTGCGGTCCTCGTAGACGGTGATCTCGACGGGGATGACGTTGCCGCGCTGCGACTCGGTCGCGGCGTTGTACGCCTTGCAGAACTCCATGATGTTGACGCCATGCTGACCGAGCGCGGGGCCGATCGGCGGCGCCGGGTTGGCTGCACCGGCGTTGATCTGAAGCTTGATCAGGCCGGTCACCTTCTTCTTCGGTGCCATATCCTCTTCCTTTCATCGAACGGATGCGGATGCATCTGCTCTCCCGCGAACCCGGCATCTCCGGGCTGCGGTCGTCTGCGCGCACGCCGAAGCGACACGCAAACCACACAAGTCTACCTGAGAACCGCGTCTACCGCACGTCGGCTCGGTCTCCTGCTCGACGACCCCGGTTGACGCAGGCCGCGCGCTCGTCAGGAGGCGGGAAGGTGCGGGCGCATCGTGAGGACGATGGCGCGGTCGAGCAACCGCACGGGCAGGAGCCGCGAGACGCGTGAGCATGGTGTTGTCACATCCGATCGTGTAGCGGATGCGCGGCCGGAGAGCCGTCGCGGCCTTGTCGAGGTCGCCGCAGCCTGCTCTGCCGACGTACCATCCTTCCCGAAGGAGGCGGTGAGCGAGACGGCCGCATGCATGAGCCAGCCGTCGACGCCCGCACCGCTCCGGGTTCGACGATCGCGACGCCGATGCCTTCGATGGCGAGCCCCTGACGGAGCGCGTCGCCCACCGCTCCACGGCGAACTTGCTGCCCAAGAACGCTCCGGCTGCGGATATCGAGACCCCGACGCCAGCCGAGCTGATGTTGACGATGCGACCTCGCCCACGCCGAAGGGCGGGAAGCAGAGCCTGGGTCAGGGCGATCTTGCCGAACACGGTGACCTCGAACACCCGACGCCAGTCGTCGAGCGGCATGGTCTCGACCGGGGCTTTGATCGCCCCGCGTTGTTGAGCACCCGCAGCGGACGCGGGTCGGAGGCCACTCGTTCGATCAGCGCCCTGATGGTGTCGGAGACCGTGACGCCAGCCTGTCTCGGCTGAATCCTGACAAGAGCGAGAAGCCTCTTGATTGGACGGGAAATCTGCCGTATAAATGGACGGGAGATTCTCCGTCCATTTATACGGGAGATCTGCCGCATATCGAAACGAGGCTCGATGGAACCGATAACGCCCCAACCGGGCAACGCGCAGTCGGCGAAGACGTTCGTCGGTCGGAAAGGGATGACCACGCGAGCGGAGACCAGGCTGCTGAACGGAGAGAACCTGCTCCTGACCGACCCGCGGCGCATGGGAAAGACCCAATGGCTCCGGCATCTGGAGCGAACGACCGTCGCCTTTACGCCCGTCTTCATCAACTACGAATCTGCGCGCACCTCGGATGAGCTCTTCGAGAAGACCGCGGACGCGCTCGTCCACGCTGCGCGTCTTCCGAAGAGGTTCCTCGACGGCCTCCTACAGTTCCTCAAGCCGATCGAGGGAGCATCGGCGATGGGCGTGTCGCTCGACCTACGCGTAGGAGGGACGGCAGCGCAAAGACTGCAGAATCTGATAACCACTCTGAACGATGAGACCGCATCCGACAGCGGCAGGCCGGTGCTTCTGCTGATCGATGAGCTTCCTCTCGCGATCCGCAACATTACCGAGAATCAATCTCCGGAGGAGGCCCGAATCGTCCTACAAACTCTCCGGGCGCTTCGTTCGTCGGCACCGAACGTCCGTTGGATCCTTTGCGGATCCATCGGACTCCACCACGTGGTCACCCAGTGCGGTGCAACCAAGGGGGACTTCAACGACCTGCAGAGCATCCCCCTCGGACCGCTCGAAAAGACTGAAGCCGATGAGCTGTCGGAACGACTCCTCCTCGGGGCCGGGTGCGTCAGTCCCTCGCCCGCCGCCATCGCCGAACTCAGGGAACGATGCGGCCGCATACCCTTCCTGATGCACAAGATCGCGCAGATGATCGGGGAGCGGTCGACCTCAGAAGCGACACCCGACCTCATCGTCGATGTATTTCAGGGGTTTCTCGACGATCGAGACGAGAGCGGCGCGGTCACGCACTTCGTCGAGCGCTTCGACGTCAACTACGGCGAGGACCGCGATGAGGCGATGGGAATACTCGATCGAGTGGCCATGGACGAGTCTGTGGTCGTCACCCAGATACTCAACCACGAAAGCGGCCGAAACGCTCGCGCGCGGCTGATAGATCTGCTCGTCGACGACCACTACCTCATCGAAAGCAGCGGCGTACTCACCTGGCGGTACCCCGTGTTGAAGCGCATCTGGCTGCAGCGCAGAAAGCTGACCTGACCGTGTCCTACACCCGCTACACCCCCTCGCTCCTCCCCGGCGAAACACTCGAAGCACTCTTCGTCGCACGCGAACGACCACTCGAATTAACCATGGACCGAGTGCGCGAGGCAGCGGCGAGCGACGTTCGCAATCACAGCCTGCTCGTCGGACCTCGGGGCGCGGGAAAGACCCACCTGCTCTCACTGGTGGCTCATCGGACGCGGGGGCTCATCAAAGCCGGCGCGCGTCTGCAGCTGTCGTGGCTACCGGAGGATCCCTGGACGATCGTCTCTTATGGCTCACTCCTGCGCGCAGTCCTCGCTCACGCGGGACGCAGTGCTGACCCGGGCCTGAAAGACCGTGACTACGAGACGCTGCTCGCAGATCTGGTCCGCGAGGCTGGACCGCTGGTGGTCATTGTTGAGAATCTCGACCAGGTGCTCCTCCAAATCACCCCTACCGGGCAGAGCCAACTCCGCCACCTGCTCCAGACGACCGAGCATCTGCTTGTCGTCGCCTCGACGACCCGTCTGGACCGCGCGCTCACATCCTCTTCGGAACCGTTCTATAACTTCTTCACCACGACGCAGCTCGAACCCTTCACGGTCGAGGAAGCTCGCTTGATGCTGCAGACGATTGCCCGAGAGCGCGGAGACGATGAGCTCGCGGCACGACTCGACAGCGACGAAGCAACGGCACGGCTGCGGACGATCGCTCACCTTGCCGGCGGACAGCCACGACTGTGGAGCGCACTTGCTGAAGCCCTTACCGCCACAGGGGCGCGCGGACTCATCGACACGCTCCTGACTCGGTTCGACGACCTGACGCCCTACTACCAGGAACAGCTCGCGCGGTTGAGCGGACATCAACGACTCGCCGTCGCGGCCCTCGCATCCGCAGACCACCCGGTACACGTGGCAGAGCTCTCGAATTCTGTCGGGATCGAGAAGCGCTCGATGGCCAAGACCCTAGGGGAGCTGCGCGACCTTGGCTGGGTCCGCCCGACGACCTCGCCGTTCGCCAAGCTGGTGGATGCCCGGCGCACGTACTACGAGCTGGCCGAGCCCCTGGCGAGGCTCTCCTTCCAGATCAAGGAGACACGAGGAGAGCCACTGCGCCTCGTGGTCGACTTCCTCACGGCCTGGTTCGATCCCGCCGATACGGACGATCTCGACGCTGACCAGTACACGAGGCGAATGATCGAAGAATTCGAAACCGATCCCGCGGGCAGCGTAATCCGCACCCTCAGCCGCCTGCCGAGCACACGGGTACCCTCGGTCGAACTTCTGGGGCAGATCGACGACGCACTCGCGGCCCTGCCCACCGGGAATCCTGCCGCCATAATGCGACTGCCCACACCGCTCAGGGTCGCGCTCGAATCAAGGCTGCCGTCTGGGGGCTCCCGTTTCCTCATAGAACTTCGCGCGCTTCGTAGAGAAGTCCATCTCCTCGCACTCGAAGAGATGGGATCCGTGCCCCACCCCCTCGGCGCGGAATGGCTCCGACGTGCATCAACGCTTGCAAGCCCCCGGGGGAACTCAGACCTACTCACGACCATACGCTGGCAACTTCAGGGATGGGACTTCGCTGCCGCGGAAGGTAGCCTGACCGCGATGGCCCTGGCCGGCTCGACTGAACGGGAACGGCTGGTCGCCGGATTTTACGTAACGTCAGCTTTGATCTCGGCGGGGCGCCTCAGCCAGGCGATCGTTCTTACCGAAGCGCTGGTGGGCACAGCCGTAAAGATCGGTGGAGACGCCCGTCATGAGACTCTCGCTCTGCGCAACACACTTGCAACCGCGTACGCCCTTGCTGGCCGATACGACGAGGCGATAACACTCCACGAGCAGAACCTCAGCGACATCGAACACATCCTCGGTTCCGACCACCCCAACACCCTCAGCAGCCGCAACAACCTCGCAACCGCGTACGCCAAGGCAGGGCGGCATGACGAAGCGATCGCACTCCACCAACAGAACCTCGCCGACCGTGAACGCATGCTCGGCCCCGACCACCCCGACACACTCGGCAGCCGCAACAACCTCGCCAGCACGTATACGGAGATCCACCGATACGACGAAGCGATCGCACTCCACGAACAGAACCTCGCCGACCGCGAACGCATCCTCGGCCCCGACCACCCCAACACCCTCATCAGCCGCAACAACGTGGCCAACATCTACGCGCAGACCGGGCGATACGACGAAGCGATCGCACTCCACGAACAGAACCTCGCCGACCGCGAACGCATCCTCGGCCCCGACCACCCCGACACACTCGGCAGCCGCAACAACCTCGCCAGCGCGTACGCGGAGATCAATCGATACGACGAAGCATCCGCACTCCACGAACAGAATGTCGCCGACCGCGAACGCATCCTCGGCCCCGACCATCCAGACACACTCGGCAGCCGCAGCAACCTCGCCAATCTGTACTCGCGGACACGAAGGTACGAGGAAGCCATTGCGCTCCACGAACGAACCCTTGCCGACCGCGAACGCATCCTCGGCCCCGACCACCCCAACACCCTACACAGCCGCAACAACCTCGCCGACGCGTACCGGGCCGCGGGCGCGACCTGATGGGCGCAGCTCGAGCCCCCAGCCCGCCGGGAGGATCGAAAGGTACGAGAACGGCCGCCCCGGATGGGACGGCCGTTCTCGTGAAGCGTGTGTGTCAGACCATCTTGGTGACCTGGTCGAACGACAGCTCGACCGGGGTCTCGCGCTCGAAGAGCGACACGAGCACGGTGAGCTTGCCGCTCTCCGGCTTGATCTCGCTGATCGAACCGGGAAGACCCGCGAACGAGCCCTCCTTGATCGTGATGGTCTCGCCGACCTCGAAGTCGACCTCGGCCGGAAGCGGACGAGCGACGGCGAGGCCGCCCTTCGACGCGATGTTCTTGGCGGTCGGGACGTCCTTGACCTCGACGAGCGACTTCAGCATGTTGAAGGCCTCTTCGAAGCGCAGCGGCGTCGGGTTGTGGGCGTTGCCCACGAAGCCGGTGACGCCGGGGGTGTGGCGGACGACCGACCAGGTGTCTTCCGTGAGCTCCATGCGCACGAGCACGTAGCCCGGGATGCGCACGCGGGTGACCATCTTGCGCTGGCCGTTCTTGATCTCGACCACGTCTTCCATCGGGACCTCGATCTGGTAGATCTCGTCCTCGACCTCGAGCGTCGACTTGCGCTGCTCGATGTTGGCCTTGACCTTGCGCTCGAATCCGGCGTACGAGTGGATGACGTACCACTTGCCCGGAAGCATCCGCAGGTCGAGGCGGAAGGCCTCGTACGGGTCTTCCTCGGCGTCGTCGTCCTCTTCGGACTCGTCGTCGGACTCGGTCGCGGCGTCATCGTCGCCGTTGATGTCGGGTCCGTCGTACGGGGTGACCTCTTCGGCCTCAGCGGCCTCGAGCTCGGCGGTCTCTTCCGCCACGGATTCGTTGAGGACCTCAGCGGCAGCTTCCGTCTCAGCCGCTTCGTCCAGGTTGAGAGCGTCGTTCACGATCGCGTCCGCCTCCGGGTCGTTGATGTCGATGTCGGTGTCGTCGTCCTGCGCGACGGCGTCGTCGTCTCCGTCGACGTCCTCGATGTGAAGGGCGACATGTTCGGCCGAGGTGACCGACTGCTCTTCCGCAGCGAGCACGTTGCCCTCCTGGGCCTCGTCCTCTTCGCTGGACTGCTCAGCAGCCGTCGCCCAGTCGGCGTCGTCGGAATATCGTTCAGACACGTTGTTTCTTTCCAATCACTGCGGCCAGGGCCGCGAGGGCGTCAGGCGCCCGGGACCCCGAAGACGATGTGCGTCACCCAGGCGAACAGGGTGTCCAGTCCGTAGACGATGCCCATGACGATGAGAACGAAGACGAGCACCACTGCGGTGAACTTGACCAGTTCCTTGCGGGTCGGCGTGACGACCTTGCGCAGCTCGGCGATGACCTGACGGAAGAACAGGGCGATCCCTGCGAAGAAGCCCGCGATGCCACGCTTCTTCTCGCGGGTGGCGCCGGCCGCGACGACCTCGCCGCGCGGTTCGTCCTGATCCATCCTGAATGTACCTTTCGTGTGTCAGCGTGTGCTGACGCGCAGGGCGGACAGGAATCGAACCTGCAACCTGCGGTTTTGGAGACCGCTGCTCTGCCAATTGAGCTACCGCCCTAGAGACCGGGAGGTCTCGGGGTGTCATCTCCATCCTGCCACCGCTACCGGACCGGAAGGACCGGGGCACGGCGAAAGAATGCAGACAACAACTGCTGGTCAAGCATACGGCATCCGCCGGTCGGTGCCGAACCGGGCCCGCTCTCGCCGTTGTTGTTAGGCTCGGCGAGCGGAAGAAACGGGAGGGGGCGCAGTGAGCGCTGACGTGCAGCAGTTCCAGGTGGACCTGCGCGGTGTCGTCGACCTTCTGAGCCGCCATATCTATTCCAGTCCGCGCGTGTACCTGCGAGAGCTGCTGCAGAACGCACGCGACGCCATCACGGCACGCCGCGAGGTCGACGGCGGGGGCGGACGCATCCGCATCACCGCGCTGACCGACGGCTCCGGCGAGTTCGTGCTGCGGGATGACGGGGTCGGTCTGAACGCGGCGGAGGTGGGCGATCTCCTCGCCACCGTCGGACGCAGCTCGAAACGCGACATCTTCGACCTTCCCCGCAGCGACTACCTGGGTCAGTTCGGAATCGGCCTGCTCAGCTGCTTCATGGTCGCCGATTCGATCGTGATCCGCTCGCGCAGCGCCCGGGGCGGTTCTGCCGTCGAGTGGACGGGCAGCGCCGACGGCACCTTCCGCGTCGTCGAGATCGATGACGACCTTCCCATCGGCACGAGTGTGCACCTGAAGCCGCGCTTCGACGCCGACGAGCTGCTGCGCCCTGCCGCCGTGCGCGAGCTGGCGACGGCCTTCGCCGAATTCCTGCCCGTACGGGTGACGCTCGAGTCCTCGAACGGCGACATCGACATCACGCGGCGGGCGCCCTTCCTCGATGCCGTCGACGACATCGAGGGTGCGCTCCAGTACGGACGCGATCTGCTCGGCGCCACCCCGCTCGACGCGATCGAGCTCAGCGAACCCGCCACGGGCACCCGAGGGCTCGCCTATGTGCTGCCCTACGCTCCCCCGCCCGGCGCCCGCCAGGCCACCCGCATGTACCTCGGGCGGATGCTGTTGGGCGAACGCGTCGACGACGTGCTGCCCGAGTGGGCGTTCTTCGTGCGGGCGGTCGTCGATTCGACCGGCCTCGCTCCGACGGCCAGCCGCGAGTCTCTCGTCGACGATGCGGCGCTCGAGCGTGTCCGCGAACAGCTGGGTGCCGGCATCCGTCGCTGGGTGCTCGAACTGGGACTGCGCGAGCCGCACAGACTGGCCCAGTTCGTGGCGATCCACGAGGTGGGCCTGAAGTCGCTCGTGCGTCACGACGAGGAGCTGGCGACGTTCATCACGCGCTGGCTGACCCTCGAGACCACGCACGGCACGATGCGCATCGGCGATCTCGTCGAACGGTACCCGCACGTGCGCTTCGCGCAGTCGGTCGACGAGTTCCGCCAGGTCGCCGGCATCTCGCCCGGCTCCGAGGTGCTGGTCAACGGCGGCTACCTGTATGACGCGGACCTCGTGCGGATGCTTCCAGAGCTCTACCCTCACGTCACGATCGAGCTCGTCGACGTCGCGGGTGAGCTCGACCGCCTCGACCCTCCGCCCCTCGACGACCGCGATGCCGCGATGGCGCTGGAGGAACGAGCGGGCGGGGTGCTGACGGCATCCGGATGCTCCGTCACCGTGCGCTCGATCGACCAGCCTGAGCTCGCAGCGCTCTACGTCGCCGATCCGGAGGTGCTGCGCCGGATCGACCGCGGACGCACCAAGGGCATCACCGGGTCGCTGTGGGGTGGCGTGCTCGACCGCATCGACGCGACCGTCTCCGCCTCCCGCGACGACGATCTGAGCGCGCGCCTGTGCCTGAACTGGTCGAACCGCGTCGTGCGAGCGCTCGTGCGCGTGCAGGACGACGCGGTGTTCGCCCGCACCGTGCAGCTGCTCTACATCCAGGCTCTGCTGGCCGGTCACCATCCGCTCTCCGACTCGGATCGTGCGCTCATGACGACGGCGCTCTCCGACCTCGTCTCACTGTCGGCCGGCATCGAAGAGGACTCGATCCCCTTCGGCGACGCAGTCTGACCACGCTCTGCACACCCGCTCCGTTCGAAGGATCCCCATGACACGTCCGAAGAAGCGCTTCACGCAGCTGATCGAGGAGATCGACCGCACTCCGTGGGGCCCGGCCGAGCAGGCGCTGGTGGCGGATGCCGTCTCACTCGCCGTCGAACTCGGTGATGAGAGGCTCGAATACGAAGCGCGGATGCGTCAGACCGCATCCGCGAACATGAACGGCGCCACCGACGTGATGCTGAACTCCTTCGCGTGGTGTCTCGCCCGGCACGACGCCGACCCGCAGCGGTTCCCCGCCGACCTCGAATACGGCGGCGCCGATCTGATGTGGCAGTTCAAGTGGATGGCATCGTCTCTGCGCTCGTCCCCCGCCTTCTCGGTCGAGCAGATCGCGGCGGTGCTCGATGACATGGAAACCCACTACCGCACGGCCGGGCTCGGCATGAGCGGGGTGCTCACGGCCCGATTCGAAGACGCCTGGGACTCCGGACGCATCGACGACGCCGAGGCGCTGCGCGTGCAGCTGGAGGCCACGCCTCGCGACGACCACAGCCACTGCGACGCGTGCGGGCGCAGCCAGTTCGCCGGGTTCTTCGCGGAGACCGATCGAGATGCCGAGGCCATCCGGCTCGTCGAGGAGATGCTCGAGGGTGGATTCTCGTGCGGCGAGGAGCCGGAGCACGCTCTGTCGCGCGTGCTCGTGCCGTACCTGCGCGCCGGGCGCCTGGACGAGGCGAAGAGCGCGCACCTGCGCAGCTATCGCCTCGCGAAGGACAACCCGGACAACCTGCGGATCGTCGCCAACAACATCGTGTTCGCCGCCCTCACCGGCAACGAGGCCAGGGCGCTCGCCCAGGTCGAGCGACACATCCCGTGGCTCGCGCACGACGGACTCAACGTCGACGCGCACTTCGCAGCACTGGCCGCCTTCGCCTTCGCCCTCGACCGCGTCACCGCAGCGGGCCACGGCGACGCTCCGGTGCGCGGAGCCGACTCCCCCGCGCTCACCGACTTCTTCGGCGAGCACGACGGAACGTGGGGCGCGGCCGAACTCGCCGCCGTCTCCTGGGCCGCCGCCGAGCGCATCGGGTCCGAGTTCGATCGCCGCGACGGCACCGAGGGCCACGCGCGAAGCCTCGCCCGCCTGCGGGCTCTCGCTGACGAGCGCTACGACGTGCCGATCAGGTCGGATGCGTTCGTCACGGCCACGGACTCGGCCACGCCGAGCGATCCGGACGCCTGGTTCGAGCGGGTGATGAACCTCGCCCAGTTCGGGGCGGAGCACGAGACGCTGCAGGCTCTGCCGCATGCTCTGGGAGTCGAGGACCCCTCGAAGATCGCTCAGCTCATGTCGATGCGCCTCGGCATCCTCATCGCCCTCGACCGCAGCGAGGAGGCGGCCGAGCTGCTGCCGGCGCGGATCGACGCCCTGCGCGCCGCCGGGCTCGACGCGCAGGCCGACCTCGAGCAGCGCCTGGGGCTCGCGACCTTCGGCCTGAACACCGCCGACGCCGCCGCCGCGCTCGAGGATGAACTCGCGAACGCCGCGTCGCTCCCGGCCTGGTCTCTCGGCGATCTCGCGATCAGCCGGGCCTCGCTGCACATGCGGGCCGACGAAGCCGATGCGGCGCTCGACATGGCGGAGATCGCCGCTCGGGCGTTCGCCGACGCAGACGACGTGCGGCTCTCGAACACGACCACGCTGGTCGCCATCGCGGCCGTGCTGCAGAAGGGCGACATCGAGGCGGCGTCCGCTCTGCTCGATCGCTTCCTGGCCCAGGACGACCTCAGCGCAGGTCACCGCGCGCAGGCACTGCAGACCCGCGCCAGAGTACGCGGTGGCAGCGAAGACTACGCGGAAGGCGCGGCGGATGCCGATGAGGCGTCTCGGCTGCTCGCCGGGCTCGGCGCGACCACGGCTCTGGCTACGGCGCATCTGCTCGCCGGGGCGCTCTGGGAGGATGCGGGCGACCCGGAGAAGGCCGTCGCTCGGTACCGGGTCACCTCGCGTCTCGTCGCGCAGGAGGGCGGCGACCAGGCCGGGGCGGACTTCCGCCTCGCACGGGCGATGCTCGCCGCGGGTGACGCCGAGGTGGCCGCCGAGCTGTTCGGTCAGGTCCTCGAGCGGGAGGAGCAGGCCGAGGTGCCTGCAGCTTCTCGAGCGATGACGGCGTCGCTGCTCGCGCGAGCCCTCGGCTCGGCCGGCGAGTTCGGCCAGGCGGTCGGCGCGTTCGGTTATGCGGCGGATCTCTTCGGCGAGGCGGAGGAGCACGCGGATCAGGCCATGTCGTTGACCGAGCGCGCGAAGATCCTCGCCCGATTCGACGAGCACGACGAAGCGATCGAATCGCTCGAATCAGCGTCCGAGATCGCACGCAAGGCGCCCGAGGCTGTCGGCGCCCTCGCCGACGTGCTGCACAACCTCGGCCAGGCCTATGGCGCGAAGCAGGACGCCCGTGCCTTCGCTCTGTTCGACGAGGTCGCTGCTCTGGCTCAGGAGCATGAGGCGGGATGGCTGCTCGCCGACGTCACCGATTCGCGAGGTCGGGTGCTCGCTCAGTTCGGCCGCATCGACGAGGCCGTGGCCGCGGCGCTCACGGCGGCCGATGGATTCGCCGCGATCGGGGATGCGGGCTCGGCTGGTGGCTCGGAGCTGTTCGCCGCGCGCCTGCTCGCCGCCGACGACCGCGCCGCCGACGCCGTGCCGATCTACCGCAGCGCGCTCGAGCACGCCGTGGACCACGCCCCGTTGCGTCAGGTGTCGGCGCTCGAGCTCGGCAACCTGCTCGAGGCGCTCGGTCGCCAGGTCGAGGCGGCCGAGGTGCGCGCGCTCATCGACAGCTAGGCGCGTGTCGGAGCGGGGGTTCGGGTTCGGCTTCGGGTTCGGGGTCGGGTTCGGGGCAGCGCCTCGTCGGGAGGAGATCTCCCCGTCGGGAGGAGAAATCGGGCAGATTCATCCTCCCCAGGAGGTGTTCTCCTCCCCAGGATGCGTTCCCAGGAGGTGTTCTCCTCCCGAAGACGCGTTCTCCTCCCAGGGGGTGTTGTCTCCCGAAGCCCGCTGCTCAGAGGAACTGGCGCCAGTTGGCCCGCGCGAGATCGAGCAGCTCGTCTCCCTTGCCCGACATCACCGTGCGGATCGCGTACAGCGCGAAGCCTTTGACCTGCGCGGCTTCGATCGCCGGGGGCATCGACAGCTCCTGACGCTCAGTGACGACGTCGAGCAGCGCGGGGCCGTCGTGGGCGAGCACCTCGCGGACGGCATCCGGCAGATCCTCGCTGTTCTCGACGCGGCGCGCGAAGATGCCCATGGCCTCCGCGATCGCCGCGAAGCTCGGGTTGTCGAGCGACGTGCCGTAGTTCACGAAGCCGGCGGCCTTCATCTCGAGTTCGACGAAGTTCAGTGACGAGTTGTTCACGACGATCGTCTTCACCGGCAGCCTGTTCTGCGTGAGGGTGAGCAGCTCCCCCAGCATCATGGCGAGCCCCCCATCACCGGCGAGTGCGATCACCTGGCGATCGGGATGCGAGACCTGTGCGCCGATGCCGTGCAGCAGCGCGTTGGCCATCGAGCCGTGCGTGAACGAGCCGATCAGGCGGCGGTTCTCGGTCATCGACAGATACCGGGCAGCCCACACGGTCGGCGAGCCGACGTCGGCGGTGAACACCGCGTCATCCGCCGCTTGCTCGTTCAGCAGCCGCGCGAGGTACTGCGGGTGGATCGGACGACCGGCCTTCGTCGGCGTCGCGAGGTCGTCGAGCTTCGCCCTGGTCTTGCGGTAGTGCGCGGTCGAGTCGTCGAGGTGGTCGCGATCGCTCTTCGCCGCGAGTCGAGGCAGGAGCGCCGCGGCGGTCGCTCCGACGTCGCCGACGAGACCGAGATCGAGCGGATGCCGCTTGCCCAGCTGCGAACCGCGGATGTCGACCTGGATGGTCGTGGCGTGCTCGGGGTAGAACTGCTCGTACGGGAAATCGCTGCCCAGCACCAGCAGCGTGTCGGCCGCCTCCATGGCCCGGTATCCGGAGGCGAAGCCGAGCAGTCCGGTCATTCCGACGTCGAACGGGTTGTCGTACTCGATGAACTCCTTGCCGCGGAGGGCGTGCACGATCGGCGCACCGAGCCTGTCGGCCAGGGCGATCACCTCGTCATGCGAGCCTTCGACGCCCGCACCCGCGAGGATCGTGGTCTTCTTCGACGCGTTGAGCAGCGTCGCGGCGCGCTCGAGCTCGTCACCGCTCGGCACGATCACCGGGCGGGCGCGCTCGATGACGACGGCACGGTCGTCGGAGATCTCGGCCAGCGCGACATCACCGGGGATGACGAGCACGGCGACACCGCGCTGCTCGATCGCCGCGCGCATCGCGATCTCGAGCAGGCGCGGCATCTGCTTGGGGTCCGCGACGTACTCGACGTAGACGCTGCACTCGCGGAACAGTTCCTGGGGGTGGGTCTCCTGGAAGTATCCGGTGCCGATCTCGGTGGTCGGGATGTGGGCCGCGATCGCCAGCACCGGCACCCGCGAGCGGTTGGCGTCGTAGAGGCCGTTGATCAGGTGGAGGTTGCCGGGGCCGCACGAACCGGCGACCACCGCGAGATCACCCGTGAGCGCCGCATCAGCCGCCGCCGCGAAGGCCGCGGACTCCTCGTGTCGCACATGCACCCAGCGGATGCCGCCGTCCTTTCGGAGGGCGTCGGTGAACCCGTTGAGGGAGTCACCCGGAAGGCCGTAGACACGGTCGATCCCGTTGGCGCGGAGGGTCTTGACGATGTTCGCTGCGACGGTTGCCATGCTTCCAACCTACGCCCGGGTTCCTGTGCGGGCTCCGGCATCCGTCGGACCTCGACTCGACGTTCGGTACCCACGTCCGTCTGCAGGACTCTGGCACGTCTGCAGGGTCGAGAACCGGCTTACGGTCCTGCTGACGTGCCGCAGTCCTGCAGACGGTCACAGGAGTCGGGCACAGCAAGAGGGGGCGGCACAGCAGGAGGGGCCGGCACGACAAGAAAGGGCCTGGCACGAGAAAGGGACGGATGCCGCAGCATCCGCCCCTTCTTGTCGCAGTCGCTCAGCCGATGCGGATGAGCTTCTTGTTGACGAACTCGTCGGCGGCGAGGTGGCCGAGCTCGCGCGACGTGCCGCTGCGCTTGATGCCGCCGAAGGGCAGCTCGGGGCTGTCGGCGAGCACGAGGTTGACGTAGACCATGCCCGCCTCGATGTTGTCGGCGACCCGCTCGGCCTGCTCGGCATCCGTCGTGAAGACGTACGAGCCGAGGCCGAAGGTGGTGTCGTTCGCGAGGGCGACGGCGGCGTCCTCGTCGGCGACCCGGTAGACGACGGCGGCGGGGCCGAAGAGCTCCTCGCGGTAGACGTTCATCTCGGGAGTCACGTCGGCCAGCACGGTCGGCGCGAAGAACGCCCCGTCACGGGTGCCTCCGGTCAGCAGCGTCGCACCCTGTTCGACGGCCTGGTCGATCTGCTTCTGCAGATTCTCCGCCGCCGTCTCGGACGAGACCGGGCCGAGCACGGTGTCGTCGAGCGTCGGGTCGGTCGCCGTCACCGATGCCATCGCCGCCGTGAACTTCTCGACGAATTCGTCGTAGAGGCCGTCGACGATGATGAATCGCTTCGCGCCGTTGCACGCCTGTCCGTTGTTGTCGAGACGGGCGTCGACGCCAGCCTGCACCGTGGCGTCGAGGTCGTCGGTCGAGAGCACGATGAACGGGTCGGATCCGCCCAGCTCGAGGGCGACCTTCTTGAGGTTGCGCCCGGCGATCTCGGCCACTGCGGCGCCCGCACGCTCCGAGCCCGTGAGCGAGACTCCCTGCACACGGGGGTCGGCGATCATGTCCGCGATCTGGTCGTTCGTCGCGAGCACGTTCTGGTACGCGCCCTTCGGGAACCCGGCGTCGTGGTAGATCGCCTCGATCGCGGTCGACGACTCGGGGCACTGGGGTGCGGGCTTGAGGAGGATCGTGTTGCCGACGATCAGGTTCGGAGCCGCGAAACGCACGATCTGATACGCCGGGAAGTTCCACGGCATGATGCCCACGAGCGGTCCGAGCGAGGAGCGGCGCACGATCGCCGATCCTTCTCCGAGGATGGCGATCGGCTGGTCAGCCATGATCGCCTCTGCCTGGTCGGCGTAGTACTCGGCGATGTCGGCGGCGAAGTCGACCTCCCCGAGGGCCGCTTCGCGGGGCTTGCCCATCTCGCGCACGAACACGTCCGCGAGCTGCTCGCGACGCTCGCGGTGCAGCTCGGCTGCACGGCGCAGCACTGCTGCGCGCTCAGCCACGGTCGAGGAACGCGACCAGGTGCGGTGTGCCTCGTCGGCGGCGGCGATCGCCTCCTCGATCTGCGCATCCGTGAACGTGTCGAAGGACGCCAGCGTCTCTCCGGTGGCGGGGTTGATGACGGCGTAGTCGGTCATGTTCTTCTTCCTCTCGTTCGGTGTCCGGTCGTCGAGCGAGGAGCGGAGCTTCGCCCACCCGACGACCGGAGGGATCAGGAGATCGGGATCAGCGTGTACTTGGTGGACAGGTACTCGTGGATGCCCTCGAGACCGCCTTCGCGGCCGACGCCGGACTGCTTGACGCCGCCGAATGGTGCCGCCGCGTTCGACACCACACCCACGTTGAGACCCATCATGCCGGTCTCGAGCCTGTCGATCATCCGCTGCCCGCGCTGCAGGTTCTCGGTGAACACGTAGGAGACGAGACCGTACTCGGTGTCGTTCGCGAGACGCACGGCGTCGTCCTCGGTCTCGAAGGTCGCGATCGCGAGCACCGGGCCGAAGATCTCCTCGCGGAGGATCGCGGAGCCGGCGACCACGTCGGTGAGCACGGTGGGCTCGTAGAAGGTGCCGGTGCCCTCGAGCGCCTTGCCGCCGGCGAGCAGCGTGGCGCCTCGTTCGACGGCGTCATCGACGAGCTCGCCCGCCTTGGCGACCGCGCCCTCGTCGATGAGCGGTCCGATGGCCACGCCCTCTTCGGTGCCACGACCGATCTTCATCGCCTTGACGCGGTCGGTGACCTTGCGGGCGAACTCGTCGGCGACATCCTTGTGCACGATGAAGCGGTTGGCGGCGGTGCAGGCCTGGCCGATGTTGCGGAACTTCGCGGCAAGGGCGCCGTCGACCGCCTTGTCGAGGTCGGCATCGTCGAAGACGACGAACGGGGCGTTGCCGCCCAGCTCCATCGACACGCGCAGCACGCCTTCGGCGGCCTGAGCGATGAGCTTGCGGCCCACCTCGGTCGATCCGGTGAACGACAGCTTGCGCAGACGAGGGTCGGCGATGATCGGGGCCGACAGCGCCGACGACTTCGACGTCTGCACCACGTTGACGACACCGGCCGGGAGGCCGGCCTTCTCGAGCAGCGAGGTGAAGAACATCGTCGTCAGCGGTGTGAGTGCCGGGGGCTTGATGACCACGGTGCAGCCGGCCGCGAGGGCGGGGGCGATCTTGCGCGTCGCCATCGCGAACGGGAAGTTCCACGGCGTCACGAAGAACGACGGCCCTACGGGCCGCTGCGAGACGACCATGTGGCCGGTGCCCTCGGGGTTGATGCCGTAGCGACCGCTGATGCGCACCGCCTCCTCGCTGAACCACCGCAGGAACTCGCCACCGTAGGCGACCTCCCCGCGGGCCTCGGCGAGCGGCTTGCCCATCTCGAGCGTCATCAGCAGCGCCAGGTCCTCCTTGTGCTCCTGCACGAGATCGAACGCTCGGCGCAGGATCTCGCTGCGGGTGCGGGGCGCGGTCGCCGCCCAGGAATCCTGCGCAGCGACTGCGGCGTCCAGGGCACGGATGCCGTCGGCGGGCGTCGCGTCCGCGATCGTGCGGATGACCGCACCGGTCGCCGGGTCCTGCACGTCGAAGGTGCCGCCGGTCTCGCCGTCGATCCACTCTCCCCCGATGAAGAGGCCGGTGGGGATGCTGTCGAGCAGCGCCTGCTCAGTCTGAGTGCTCATGGAATCTCTTTCTGTGGGGAGGAAGGAAGGGGGATGCCGTGGAACCGGTCAGCGTCTGCGGACGCTCGCGGGAGCATCCATGCTGAGCGTCTCACCGCGGAAGAACGCCGGTCGTTTGATCGACTGCCAGATCATGATGACGATCCCGATGCCGATGATGCCGACACCGAGGACGAACACGAGGCCGACCCCGCCGATGCTCGAACCGCTGCCGTAGGCGGGGTCCATCGAGTCGATGAGCGTCGTCACGAACAGCACCGCGAGGATCGCACCGCCGACCAGCGGGAACAGGAACGTGAAGAAGAAGCTCCTGGCCGAGTCGAACCACTGCTTGCGGAAGTACCAGACGCACGCGAACGCGGTGAGACCGTAGTAGAAGCAGATCATCATGCCGAGCGACAGGATCGTGTCGGTGAGCACGTTCTCGCTCACCAGTCGCATCACGGCGTAGAAGACGGATGCGACAACGGCCGAGACGATCGTCGAGTAGCCGGGGGTGAAGAAGCGCGGGCTGACCCGTGCGAACTTCTTCGGCAGGGCGCCGTAGTGTCCCATCGCGAGCAGCGTGCGGGCCGGACCGACAGCGGTGGACTGCAGCGATGCCGCCGAGCTCGAGAGCACTGCGAGCGAGACGAGGAATGCGAGCGGGCCCAGGATCGGGTCGGACAGCGCGAAGAACACGTTCGCCGAGATGTCCTCGTTCGCCAGCCCGTAGTCGCCCGAGCCGACGCCCGCGAACATGATGAGGCCGATGGCGAGCAGGAGGTACAGGGCGACGACGACCACGACGGTGACCATCGCTGCGCGGCCCGGCGTCTTCTCGGGATCCTTCGTCTCCTCGTTCATGGTCAGGACCACGTCCCAGCCCCAGAAGATGAAGATCGACAGCGAGAGGCCCGCGGCGAAGGCACTGAACGACGGCACCTCGAACGGGTTGAACCACGACCACGAGAATGCGGTCGGCTCGGGAGCGTCTCCGTTGACGGCCTTCACGATCGCGACGGTCGCGAAGACCACGAGCACGAGCACCTGGAAGCCGACGAGGACGTACTGGAACTTCTGCGTCGTCTGCATGTCGCGATACGACACGAGGGTCGCACCGAGCATGAAGAGCAGGCAGACGACGACGTTGATGATCGGGTTGAACGCCAGATCGGCGATCCCCGGGTTTCCGCTGAGCTGTGCGATCAGGAGGAACAGGAACTCGACCGCGATGCCGGCGAGGTTCGACAGCACGATGACCGTCGCAGCGATCAGGCCCCACCCCGTCATCCAGCCGATCCACGGGCCGAAGGCGCGCACGCCCCAGGTGAACGAGGTGCCGGAGTCGGGCATCATGCGGTTGAGCTCGCGGTAGCCGAACGCGGTCAGCAGCATCGGGATGAACCCGACGAGCATGATCGCCGGCACCTGGGTGCCGACGACGGCGACCGTCGGACCGAGCGATGCGGTGAGCGTGTAGGCCGGGGCGATCGTGGAGACGCCGATGACCACGGCTCCGAGGACGCCGACGGCCCCCGCGCGCAGACCCTTCTGCGAGATGCCGGTCGTCACACCGGATGCGGGCTCCGTCGCCCGGTTCGAGCTGCTCATCAGCGGACTCCTGCTTCGGCGCGGGTGCGCGGGACGACGATCATGGGCACGGGCAGTTCGTGCAGCATCTTCGCTGCGGTCGAGCCCAGGAACAGGCGGCGCGGCTGCGCCAGGCGGCTGGAGCCCACGAGGACGACCTCGCCGGGCAGCCACGAGAGATTCGCGACGGCGTCCTCGACGGTGTCGCCGGGGGCCTGTTCGACCTCGGCCTTCAGCTCTTCGGGCAGCAGCCCCTTGGCCACCTCGAGCACGTCGTTCGCGTGCTCGTCGCCGACAAGTCGGATCGCGCCGGTGTCGAGACCGGGCGGCACGTCGAACGGCACGAGCGAGACGAGGCGCAGACCGACCCGCGACTCGGTCGCGATCGCCGCGGCCTCGTCGAGGAGATTCTCCGCCCCGGCGCGGTTGCCGATCGCCGCCGTGACCCGTGGGAGCACGTGGTCGTCCTCCTCCGCGGTGCCCGCCGGGGCGAGCGCGACGGGGATGGTCGACGAGTGCAGCAGCTCGGAGGCCACGCTGCCGAGACGGTGGCGGCCGAAGATGCTGCCGCCGGCTGTTCCGATGACGATCAGGCGGGCATCGAACTCCTCACCCGCGGCGATGAGCCCCTCGGCGAAGGACTCGCCGAAGCGCACGTGGCCCGTGCGGGTGAGCTCCTGCGGCAGCCGGACGACGGCATCCTCGAGCCACTCCTTTGCCTGTCGCCGGATGTGGTCCTCATAGGCCCGCTCGGGCGGGACGGCCGCGTTGCGGGTGCCCTCGGAGGGCAGCACGATCACGAGATGCAGAACCGCGCCGAGGCTGCGCGCGAGCCGCGCACCGAGCGCAGCGGCATCCGCGCCCGCATCCGTCGCCGTGTAGCCGACGACGACCGCACCGGTCATCAGCCGACCTCGGCGGTGTCGCCTGCGGCGCGGGTGGCTTCGACGATGTTCGAGGCGACGAGGTGCCCCATGCGGATCGCGCCGTCGACGTGCTGGTATCCGGCTCCGGCCAGGTCGCTGCACGCGAAGTGGATCGGTCCGACGGCTGAGCGCAGGTCGGCGCCGTAGCGGTGCAGTCCGCCCATGTCGAAGCTCGCCGCGTACGCGCCGCGGGTCCACTCCTCCGTGCCCCAGTCGCTCTCGTAGTAGACGACCGGGCTCTTCGCCTCGTCGCCGTAGTAGTGCGAGAGCGACTCGAGGATGCGCTCCTTGCGCTCCTCGGCCGAGAGCGTGAACAGGTCGTCGGCGTTCTGATCGCTGACGAAGCCGACCAGCGTGCCGCGCTCGTCGCCGTGGTTCGTGTTGTCGTACGCCTCGTGCGCGAGTTCATACGGGCTGAATGCGGTGCCGCTGAGGCCGTGCTCGCGCCAGAACGGGCGGTCGTAGACGGCGTGCACCTTGATCACGAAGCCCATCGAGATGTGCTGGTGCATCTGGTGCTGTCGACGCGGAAGCGGCGGCACGAAGGCGATCCGGCTGTAGAGGACGGGAGCATGCGCGAGGATCGCGAAGCGGGCGCGCACCGTGGTGTCATCGGTCGTGGCGGTCACGCCGTCGACGCCCCACTCGAGCGAGCGCACCGGCTGGTTCAGGAGGACGTCGTCGCCCAGGCGCTCGGCGAGCAGCAGCGGCACCTTCTGCAGGCCGCCGACGACGCGCTTGTCGAGGATGAAGTCGGCGTCGACGAGGTTCGAATACGAACCGGCGGATGCCGCCATCAGCAGCGACTGCAGCAGCGAGAAGGTATGCGTGGGCTTCGTGAGCATCGCGGATCCGGTGGCGAAGGCGAGGTTGCGCACGGCTTCGTCATCGTCGGTCTGCGCCCGCAGCCAGGCATCCCACGTGACCGAGTCCCACTCCGCGGCGTTCGCGTGCTCCCACGGACGATCGGGGTCGATCTCGGCGACCATCGCGTCGAGGCGCTCGGTGATCTCGGCGATGACCGCCTCGGTCTCGGCCGACACCGGGAACATCTCGCCCGTGAAGCGGTGCGTCTGCCCGTCCGGGCCGACGTACACGCTGTCGCCCTCGCGATACCGGCTGTAGGTCTCGAGCCCGAGCTCCTCGATCGTGTCCTTCAGCGCATCCTGATCGGGCGAGACCCACTGGCCGCCGATCTCGAGCATGGCGCCGTCGATGACGTCGGTCCACAGACGGCCGCCGACGCGGTCTCGTGCTTCGAGGACGGCGACCGACAGGCCGGCCTTGCGCAGGTCGTTCGCGGCCGTGAGCCCTGCGGCTCCGGCTCCGACGATCAGCACGTCACGAGTGATCTCAGCCATCTGCTTCTCCTTCATTGGAAATGTGTGTGCCGGCCGCGACTCGAAATCCCCCGATCCTCGTCGCGGCCGGACGTGTGGTGGCGGTCGCGGTGAGCCGCGACCACTGGTCTGTCAGGCCGCGTTCGCCGCGAGCGCTGCCGCGACGACGTCGAGACCCTCGTTCAGGAGGTCGTCGCCGATCGAGAGCGGAGGGAGGAAGCGGATGACGTTGCCGTAGGTGCCGCAGGTGAGGACGATGACACCCTGGGCGACGCAGGCCTTGGCGACGGCGGCGGTGAGCGCGGCATCCGGCGCGTTCGTCTCAGGGTTCACGAACTCGGCCGCGATCATCGCGCCGTGGCCGCGGATGTCGCCGATGCGTGCATCCTTATCCTGCATCGCTCCGAGGCGCGCCGTGAGGATCTCGCCGATCTCACGGGCCCGCTCGATCACTCCGTCGTTCTCGAAGACGTCGATCGCGGCGAGTGCCGCCGCGCAGGCGATGGGGTTGCCGCCGTAGGTGCCGCCGAGCCCACCCGCGTGGGAGGCGTCCATGATCTCGGCGCGCCCGGTGACGGCTGCGAGAGGCAGGCCGCCCGCGATGCCCTTGGCGGTCGTGATGAGGTCGGGCTCGATCCCGAAGATCTCGCTCGCGAACATGTGGCCGGTGCGGGCGAAGCCCGTCTGCACCTCGTCGGCGATGAAGACGACGCCGTTGGCGCGGCACCAGTCGGCGATCGCCGGAAGGAAGCCGTCGGCCGGGACGATGAAGCCGCCCTCACCCTGGATGGGCTCGATGATCACGGCGGCGAGGTTGTCTGCACCGATCTGCTTCTCGAGCTGCAGGATCACGCGGGCCGCGGCCTCGCCGCCCTCGAGCCCGTCCCGGAACGGGTACGACATCGGCGCACGGTAGACCTCGGGGGCGAACGGGCCGAACCCGCTCTTGTAGGGCATCGACTTGGCGGTCAGCGCCATCGTCAGGTTGGTGCGGCCGTGGTAGCCGTGGTCGAAGGCGACGACCGCCTGGCGGCCGGTGTGCTTGCGGGCGATCTTGATCGCGTTCTCGACGGCCTCGGCGCCCGAGTTGAACAGGGCGCTCTTCTTGGCGAAGTCACCGGGCGTCAGACGGTTCAGCGCCTCGGCCACCTCGATGTACGACTCGTACGGCGAGATCATGAAGCAGGTGTGGGTGAACTGCGCCGCCTGCGCGGCGACGGCGGCCGCGACCTTCGGGTGCGCGTTGCCGACCGTGGTCACGGCGATGCCGGATCCCAGGTCGATGAGCGAGTTGCCGTCGGCGTCGACGACCACTCCCCCGCCGGCCGCGACGGCCGCGACGGGAACCGTGTGCCCGACGCCTGCGGCGACGGCATCCGCCTTGCGTGCGAGGATCTCGGCCGAGCGGGGGCCGGGAAGGTCGGTGACGAGGCGACGCTCCTGAGGGAGGTCGGGTCCGCCGAGGGGGACTGCAACAGCTGCGGTGTCGAGGAGAGCCATGTTCGTGAGCGTACGACCGGTTCCGGCATCGCCGCATTCGCCTGACTGTACAATCTCGAAGAGATCATCGCCCGATCGTATAATCCATGGTCGAGGGCGAACTCGGAAGAGGAGCGTTGGCATGGACGACACCGAGCAGCCCACGCTGCGCGCCCTGTTCCGACGCCGTGACCTCGGACTCGGCCTGGTCTCGGCCGAGGACGCGCTTCCGGCCGGTGCCCTCGATCGCCCCCTGCGCTGGGTGCACAGCTCCGACCTCGCCGACCCGACGCCGTTCCTCGCCGAGGACCTCGTGCTGCTGACCACGGGCACCCAGTTCGACGCGGGCACCCGGTTCGACGCCGGGACCGGATTCGAGGTGTACGTGGGGAGGCTCGCGGATCGCGGGGTGCTCGGCCTCGGATTCGGCACGGACGTGCACCGTGCGGGAATCCCCGAGGAGCTGATCCTCGAGTGCGCCCGCCGCGGGATCCCCCTCTTCGAGGTGCCCTACCGCACGCCGTTCATCGCGGTCGCCCGCGCGCACTCGGAGGCCATCGCGGCGCAGGCGTACGCCCGCAGATCGTGGGCGCTCGACACCCAGCGCGCGCTCGCTCTGGCAGCGCTCCGCCCGCAGGGACTCGACGCGACCGTCGCCGAACTCGGCCGACGCCTCGACGTCTGGGTCGGCATGTACGACGCAGCCGGCGCCCTCCAGCTGTCGCACCCCCGATCGGCCGTGTCCGCGAGCCGCCTGACCGGACTCGGCGAACGCGCCACCGAGATCCTCACCCGTGGGCTCGAAGCCGGGCAGTCGCTCACGATCGACGATCAGACGTTCACGCTCTTCACGGTCGGCCGCGGCGGGCACCTGCGGGGTGTGATCGCGTTGGCCGTCGATGCGCTCGACGCCGAGGCCCGCGCGGTCGTGACCTCGGTGATCGCGATGGCCGGGCTCGCTCTCGAGCAGAGCGACCAGCTCGCGCGCAGCAAGCGTCGGCTGAACTCGCAGCTGCTGAGCTCTCTGCTCGACGACGACCCCTCCCTCGCCCGGAAGGTGCTCGGAGGCATGCCGTCGGCGCCCGTCGTGGTCGCGATCGCCGCAGACGCACCCACCGGACCGTTCGCCGATTGGTGGGACCGCCGCCGCTCCGAGCACGGCACCGCCAGCTTCCTCGCCGAGTCGCCGGAGGGCGTCGTGCTCTGCCTGTCGATGACCGACGACGCGCTGCTCGATGAGGCCGCCGCACGCTTCGGCATCCGCATCGGCGCCTCGGGCTCAGAGTCTTACGACGCATTCTCGCGTGCACACGCGCAGGCGCTCGCAGCGCTGCGCCAGCAGTCCGGCACAGGCGTCTTCCACTTCGCCGACGCCGCAGGATCCAGCATCCTCAGCGCGCTCGCGACCGACGAGGCCCGTCTGGTGGCCGAGTCGCGGCTCGCTCCCCTTCGTGACCACGACGCACGATCAGGCGGCGACCTCGAACGCTCGCTGCGCACCTGGCTCGAACACGACGCGAAGGCCGAGCCGGCGGCCGCTGCCCTCGGCGTGCACCGTCACACCCTGCGGTCACGGATCACTCAGGCCGGCGCCCTGCTCGGCAGCGATCTGTCGTCGTTCCCGGCACGCGCCGAGCTGTGGACGCTGCTGCAGACTGCACGCGACTAGCGGGGCTGCTACTCGCCTGCGTCCTCACCCTCGCCCTCGCCCTCGCCCTCGCCCTCGCCGAGGTTGTCGGAGACGACCTCCAGCGCATGCGCCCGCGCCTGCACGGCATCCGCGCCCCGTTCCGTCATGACGGCCGCGGCGAACACCTCGGCGAACACGAGGTAAGCGACGCGCGAGGTGTGCTCGAGCTCGTCCCGGAAGCTCACCCCGGTCGGGGCGATCACGAGCGACAGCGTGGCGGCCTCCGTGAGCGCCGATGAGGCGAACGATGTCAGGGCGATGACCGTCGCACCGCCCCGGGCCGCCGCGGTCGCGACACGCAGGCTCGCCTCGTTCGCGCCGGACGCGCTCACGATGAGGCACACGTCGTCCGGCGTGAGATGGCGTGCCGCGATCTGCTGCGCGATGGCATCCGCGATGAACTCCGCCGCGCGACCCGACGCGGTCAGCCGCATCGCCAGGTCGCTCGCGATGGGCGAGGACAGGCCGTTCGCGAGCACGAGCAGACGACGAGCGGATGCTGCGAGCCGCACCGCCTCGGTCACGGTCTGCGCGTCGAGCAGGCTGGCGAGCGCCGGAAGCGATGCCGCGACGCGATCGATCTCGCCCCGCATCCGCCCGAGCGCGCCGGGCCCGTGATCGGTGCCCGCCTCCGTCGGCCCGCTGCCGAGCTCTGCGGCGAGCGCCACGCGCAGCTGCGGGTATCCGCGGTAGCCGAAGCTCTGACACGCGCGCACGACAGTGGCACGGCCGACGCCGGCCCGGTCGGCGAGTTCCTGGGCCGTCCATTCGACCACTGCTTCCGCCGACTCGACGATCAGTTCGGCCACTCTTCGCTCGGCGGGCTGCAGGGTGTTGAGCACTGCGGCGATGCGTGCGGTGGGCGGGGCGCTAGGCGAGAACACGGGTGCGGGCTCCCTCCATGATCCGGCGGCGGATCGCACCGGAGACGGCATCGATCAGCATCGTCACAGCGACGACCACGATGAGCAGGACACCCACCGTCGACCACTCACGGTACTGGGTATACGAGGTGAGCATGTCACCGATTCCGCCGACGCCGATCAAGCCGAGCACGGCCGACGAGCGCACGTTGATCTCGAAGCGATACAGCCAGAACGACCAGAACGCCGGCTCGGCTTGGGGCCAGACGCCCCAGCGCAGCACCTGCAGGGTTCCGCCGCCGGCCGCACGCGCGGCCTCGATCGGCCCTCGCGGCACGGCCTCGACCGCTTCGTATCCCCACTTGCCCAGCGTGCCGACGCCGTTGATCGCCAGCGCGAGCGCGCCGGTGAACGGGGTGAGTCCGGTGACCGACAGGATCACGATCGCGATGATGATCTCCGGAACGGCACGGATGAGGGAGAACACCCCGCGCAGCAGCGCCCGTAGCCAGGCGGGGCCGAATCCGCGAGCCGCGAGGAGGCTGAGCGGGGTCGCGAGCAGGATGCCGAGGATCGTGCCGACCCACGCCATCTCGATGCTGCGCCACGTCTGCCAGAGGGCCTCGGGCAGCTTCTCCCAGTTCGGGCTTCCGAACATCAGGACCGTGTAGCGGACGATCTCCGACGGCAGATCGGCGAGACGCGCCCAGTTGATGTCGATCGACCAGAAGGCGAGCACGACGATGCCGGTGACGATGATCCACGAGGCGAGAAGCCAGGGTCGACGCGGCTTGTCGGGGATCACGGTGAGGGTGGTCGCCGAGGCGAGCGCCGCGGTCATACGAGTCTCCGTCGGATGGCGTCGGAGACGAGGTCGATCACGATGACGACGATGAGGATCTCCAGGATGATGAGCGAGAGCTGGTCGTAGCGGTAGAAGGTGCGCACGGCGTCGATGAGCAGACCCATTCCGCCCGCTCCGACCAGGCCGAGCACGGTGGAGGCGCGGACGTTGAGCTCGAACACGTAGAGGGTCTGGTTCGCGAACGCCGGCCAGACGTCCGGGAGCGCGAGCGTGCGGTTGATCTTCGTCTGGGTGGCCCCGACCGCGCGGCCCGCCTCGAGCGGACCCCTGTCGTTGGTGTCGATCGCCTCCGAGACGAGCTTGACGATGATGCCGATGTTGAACAGCAGCAGCGCGAGGATGCCGGGGAGCGCGCCGACACCGACCATCGCGACGAGGATCGCCGCGTAGAGCAGGTCGGGGACGCTGCGGATGATGTTCAGGATGCCCCGCACGGCGATACGCGCCGGAGCGTTCGGGTTGGTGGCGCGAGCCGCCCAGAAGCTCAGCGGCAGCGAGATCACCGCGCCGATCGCGGTCGCGATGACGGCCATCTGCAGCGTCTCGATGAGCGGCGGCAGCGTGCGCGGGAAGAAGCTCCAGTCGGGCATCAGCAGCTTGATGATCTTGTCGGCGCCGTTCTGCCAGTTGCGCGCGATCGCCGAGAGGTCGACACCTATGCCGATGCCGGGCAGGCACATGACGACGGTGACGGCGACGACCGCCAGCAGGATCACGGGGCCGCGCCACGCGCCGCGTGGCCGCCCGGGTATCTCGAGCGGTGCCGGTGCCGTCTCGGTCATGTGTCGAGCCGATCGTCCGCGGTGAGGGACCGACCGTAGATCCTCTCGAAATCAGCATCCGTCGCACTCGACGCCGGACCGTCGTAGACGATCTTCCCCGCACGCATGCCGATCATCCGCGCTCCGTATTCACGAGCGAGGTCGAGGAGGTGCAGGTTGACCAGCACGGTGATGCCGAGGTCGCGGTTGATGCGGCGGAGGTCGTTCATGACGCCATGCGCGGTCGGCGGGTCGAGGCTGGCGACCGGCTCGTCGGCCAGGACGATGCGGGGCTCCTGCGCCAGCGCCCGTGCGATGGCGACGCGCTGCTGCTGTCCGCCCGAGAGGTCGGATGCGCGCGAGTGGAGCTTCGCCAGGATGCCGACCCGGTCGAGCGCCTGATAGGCGAGCTGCCTGTCTGCCTCGGGGTAGGCCCCGAGCATCGTTCGCCACAGCGGCGTATGAGCGAGGCGTCCTACGAGCACGTTCTGCAGGACGCTCGCGCGGCCGGCGAGGTTGAACCCCTGGAACACCATTCCGATGTCGCCGCGCAGGCGCCGCAGGGTGCGTGGGGAGGCACCGCTGACGCGGTGCTCGCCGACATCGAGCGTTCCGCCCGTCACGGGGACGAGGCCGTTGATCGTGCGGATGAGCGTGGACTTGCCCGAGCCGGACAGTCCGACGACGGCGACCATCTCTCCGGCGTCGATGTCGAGGGAGACCCGGTCGAGGCCGATCGTCCCGTTGGGGTATCGCACCGTGACGTCATCGAGACGGATGGACCACGGCGTGGACGCCGCAACCTGAGCTGCGGCGTCCACGTGCTGGATCTGATCGGACAATTTACTGGAGTCCCAGGGCCTGGGCGGCGCGAGCGACGACGTCGAGCGAGTCGGGGTCGGCGGGTGCGAGCTTCGTGATCGAGTAGATGCTCGTGAGGATCTCGGAGCCCTCCTCGGTGTTCGAGAAGTCCTCGAGCGCGGTGGAGATGCGGTCCTGGAGCTCGGGCGAGAGGTCGGACGACAGGGCGACGCCGTCGTTCGGGATCTCCTCGGTCAGGGCGAAGACCACGACCTTCTGTCCGACGTCGGGGGTGTCCTTCTGCACGATGGTGCGGGCGTCCCAGAAGCTGAAGCCGACCTCGGCGTCGCCGTTGTAGACCGCCAGCACCGAGGCGTCGTTCGCGGTCACCGGGATCTGCTGGATGTCGGCATCCGTGTCGAGACCCGCCTCCTGCAGCGCGAGGACCGGGTAGATGTAGCCGGCGGGCGATCCCGGCCCGAGCAGCGCGACCTTCGCACCCTTGACCTTCTCGATGCTGTCGAGGCCGGCCGGACCCGCCATGGCGTCCGCGCCGTTGCAGAACAGCATCCCGTCGCGCTCGACCGGCTCGTCGTCGCAGTACTTGTCGGGGTTGTTCGTCATGAACTGCGCGGGGTAGGTGATGTTGCCGTTGCGCTCGGTCTGCAGCACGACCGACGCGTCGTACATGTCGTTGGCCTGCCACAGCTGCAGCGACGGCAGGAAACCGATCTGCGCCTGACCGGCCCCCATCGCCTCGACCGCGGCCTGGTAGTCCTTCGAGACCACGCCGGTGACCTCGATGCCGAGCTCCTCGGTGAGGTAGTCCGTCAGCGGGGCCGCGGTATCGACGAGGCCGTCCTGGTCCTGCGAGGGGACGAGCGCGAGCACGAGCGACTCAGGGTCGGCCGCAGGAGCGGCGGACCCGTCGGGTGCGGCCGTGTCGGTCGAGCAGCCGGTGAGCACGACGGCGAGCAGGGCGCCTGCGGCGACGAGCCCGGCGGCGGTCCGGCGGAAGGGGGAGGTACGCATTGTCATCCTTCGATGGGGGTGATGGGGGTGAGGGAGGGTGAAGAGGTGCGGGTTCAGGGACGCAGCCAGGCGGTGAGCTGAGGGATCAGCGTCGCGAAGTCGGCAGCGCGGTAGGTGGGGGTCGCGTCCGGGTCTGTGAATCCGCCGATCAGCGCGGTCGCGTGGCCACGGGCGTGAGCGGGGGCGAGGTCGTTGTGCCAGATGTCGCCGATGCTCAGCACCCGGGAGTCGTCGGGAAGCGTCGCGAGCACTGCCTCGAGTCCGGCGGGCTTGCCCGCTCCGGTGACGATGCGATCGAAGAGCCCCGAGAGCCCCAGCGCATCGAGCGCGGCGTCGATGCGGGTCGCCGGAGCATTGGTGACGAGCATCCGTTCGGCATCCGCCGCCGCCTCGGTCAGGAAGTCGGCGAGCCCTGCCGGCGCGGTGATCGGCGCGGCGGGCGTGGCGAGCTGGTCACGGCTGGCCCGGTAGGCGGCGCTGAGGAGTCGCGAGTCGGCTCCACGATGCGCGGCGGCTCGCCGCACGGCGTCGTATCCGTCGAGCGCCTCGTCATCGGATGCGGCGAGCGCGCTGCGGATCGCATCGACGAAGCCGCCGTCGTCACCGAGTGCAGTCGCCACCTGCGCGGCGTAGGCGAGAACGGGACCGTCGCCGAGCGCGATCGTGCCGTCGAAGTCGAAGAGGAGAATGGAGTTCACGGTTGTCTTTCCGCCTCCGCATTCTGACCCTGCGGACGCTGCGTCCATTCTTAGGAACAATTGTGGACAGAACGACCACTTTGCGTAAACACCATGTGAACATTCCGTCCATGACCATCGCGTATCGTGAGCGCCGTGTCCGAACTCGACCTGCTCACGCGCGCCGCCGCCCTCGCACTCGGCGACTCACCGGCTGCCTCACGTGATGCCCTCGACGCTGTCCCGTGGCTCGCTGGAGCCATCGACGAGGACAGGACCGCGCGGCGATTCGACGCCTGGGGGCATTCGAGGGCGATCGACGAGAACACCGGCACCGCGGTCATTCCCCGGGCACTGTTCGACGAGCTGCATCGCCGCGCCGGCCTCGAGGCCGCCTGGCCCGTCGGCAACGCCGGGCTGCTGCACTGCTACGGGTACCTGCTGTCCCTCGAAGCGACCCCCTATGGGCTCAAGCGCGACCGATGGCTGGAAGATGAACTCGCTCGCGCGTGCGAGCTGCCCCCAGGAGCCTTCCTCCCCTGGGCGACCGGCTCGACCCTGCTCGCCCGCGCGACGACCGCGGCCGCCGCCATCCTGCGAGCGCCGCGCGCCGGCGCGCAACGAAACGTGGCCGGACGTGACACGCGCGTGGCGTTCAGCGCATCGAACGGCCCCGCCGCACTCGCCTATGCCGCAGCACCGGTCGGAGGCACGCCTCTGCTGATCACTCTCTTTCCGGTCGCCGACACGTCGCCGCCGCTCATCGAGTTCCGCACCAGACCCGGCCTCAGATGGAACGCGATCTGACGCCCGCGCATTGCGTATTGCATTCTTGTGACGATCGTCATAGTTTTGCAATCGCGGTCGAATGGCCGCATACGCTCGGCGCACTGTCGCGTCACTGCGAAGGAGACGATGATGTCCACCACCTCCACCAAGACGAATAGCGAGGCCGCCTGGCCGGTGCCTCGATCCGTCACCGGGATCGTCCTGTTCAGCTGCTGGATGGCGATCCTCGCCGACGGCTACGACATCGGAGTGATCGGCGCAGTACTGCCGGCCCTTGCCGAAGACGCCGCGTGGGCACTCTCCCCTGTCGAGCTCGGAGGGCTCGCATCCTGGGCTCTCGTCGGAATGCTGATCGGCGCGCTCTTCATCGGCACACTGAGCGATCGCGTCGGCCGCAAGCGGATGCTGCTGGTGTCGATGTCGATCTTCACACTGATGCAGCTCGGCGCGGCTCTCGCCCCCACCCCTGAGATCTTCGGACTCTTCCGCTTCCTGGGCGGGCTCGGCATGGGCGGCATAATCCCGGTAGCCGCAGCGCTGACGATCGAGTTCTCCGCGCCTCGGCGGCGCGCTTTGAACTACGGGATCATGTATTCCGGCTATTCGCTGGGCATCGTCGTATCGGCACTGGTCGCCATCCTGCTGCTCCCGCACCTCGGGTGGCGCTGGGTGATCGCGGTCGGCGCGTTCCCGATCCTGCTCATCCCCGTCATCGCGAAGGTCCTGCCGGAGTCGCTCGAGTCCCTGGAGAACCGCGGTCGCCACGATCACGCAGTCGACCTCGCACGACGCCTCGGCATCCAGCCCTACATCCCGACCGACCGCCCCTCTCTACCGGAAGGCGAGCGCCGGCCGTGGCACAGCATCCTGCACCAGCTCTTCTCCCGGCGCTACCTCCGCTCGACCGCATTCCTCTGGATCTCGCTCTTCGCCGGCCTGCTGCTCGTCTACGGGCTGAACTCCTGGCTGCCGTCGATCATGCGTGCCTCCGGCTACGACCTCGGCCCCGCCCTGACCTTCCTGCTGGTTTTCAGTCTCGCCTCCGCGGTCGGCGGCCTGGGGCTCGGCTATCTCGCCGATCGCTTCGGGGCGAAGCCGGTGCTCGTCATCTTCTATGCGCTGGGCGGAGTCGCCTGCCTGTTGCTCATGTTCCCCAACGGGATGTTCGTGAACCTCGTGCTCGTCGCCCTCTCGGGCATCGGGTCGATCTCCACGTCCCTCGTGCTCACGGCCTACATCACCGACTACTACCCCGCATCGGCCCGGGCGACGGCGGCGGGTTGGGCGTTGAGCTTCGCCCGCATCGGCGCGATCCTCGGGCCGATCATGGGCGGCTGGCTGGCATCCCTCGCGATCGGCGTCGAATGGAACTTCGTCGCCTTCGCCCTCGTGGCGATCGTGGCGGCTGTGGCCGTGTCCCTGGTGCCGAAGAAGCCTGCCTCGATCAGCTGACCGACCTCAGCGGGGCGCGTGCGCCTCGAGGAACTCGTAGACGTCGGTCGTGTCGACCCCGGGGAAGGCTCCGGTCGGGAGCGTGGCGAGCAGCGTGCGAGGAGTCCTGACGTTCGGCCAGGAGTTCTCACGCCAACGTCCCTCGAGGTCGGCCGGCGCCCTGCGGCAGCACACTTCGACCGAGTGCTTCGAGACCCCCCGGTGCGGGGTGTCACGACCCACGAACCATTTCGTGTCATCGAAGCGCACGCCCACGCTGACCGAGTGCAGCCCCTCGCTCGATGCCTCGACGCGGGCCGTGCACCAGTAGGTCCCGTTGCCCGTGTCGGTGTACTGGTAGTACGGGTTGAACCGGTCGTCCTCGTCGAACACGACACGACTCGTCCATCGCCGACAGCACATCTGCCCCTCGATCGATCCGAGCCGATCGGTCGGGAAGTTCACGTCGTCGTTCTCGTAGGCCTTCGTGATTGTGCCCGACTCGTGCACCTTGAGGAAGTGCACGGGGATGTCGAGGTGGCGCGTCGCGAGGTTCGTGAAGCGGTGCGCCGCGGTCTCATACGAGACGGAGTAGGCGTCGCGCAGGTCCTCGATCGAGATCGCCCGACGCGACTTGGCATCCTTCAGCGCCGGCACGACGTGAGCCTCCGGCACCAGCAGCGCCCCGGTGAGGTAGTTCGTCTCGACCCGCTGGCGCAGGAACTCCGCATAGCTGCGCGGTTCGGCATGACCGAGGATGCGGCTGGACAGCGCCTGCAGCACGGCCGTTCGCGCATCGCCCTTGGCCGGCACGCTGCTCGACAGGTAGAGCCGCCCGTTCGCGAGGTCGGCGACGCTGCGCGTGGTCTGCGGCAGATCGGGTGCGTAGTGCAGGCTGAAGCCGAGGTAGGCGGCGATCTCGGATGCGGTGCGCTGCGTGAGAGGGCCGCCCGGGTGCCCGACCGCCGCGAGGATCTCCGCCGCCTTCGTCTCGAGGTCGGCGAAATGATTGTCCTGCCGTCGCATCAGGTGACGCAGCTCGACGTTCGCACGCCTGGCCTCCTCAGGCGTCGCTGCCCGCTCGTCCCTGAGCCGGTCGATCTCACCGTGCAGGGCGAGCAGCGCCTTCAGCGCATCCGTGGGCATGCTCTTCGCGATGCGGAACGGCTCGATCCCGAGCGCCTGGAACGTCTGCCCCTTCATGGCTCGCTCGAGTGCGATCTCGATCGCGCTGCGCTCGTCGAGCGGCTCGCCTTCGAGCAGCGCATCGATCGTGACGCCGAGGGCGCGCGCGATCGCCTGCAGCTGGGTGAGCTTCGGTTCGCGCTTGCCCGTCTCGATCATCGACATCTGGCTCGGGGCCCGATCCACGGCCGCGGCGAGGTCATCGAGGGTCATCCCTCGCGCCGTTCGCAGCTGACGGATGCGGCGCCCGATCGTGAGGGCGTCGGCGTCTTCTTCGACCGCTGAGGTGCTCATGCGGCCGATTCTGTCACAGAAACAGAATTTCGGTTGATCTTCACACGCAGATCGGCCGGTTGGGCACGGCTTCTTCACCCACAGTGGAAACACGCCACCCGGCTTCACGGTCCGGGCATCCAACGGAGGAGACACCATGACGAACACCGCTCAGAACCACACACCCCGCCCCGCAGGTCTGCGTGCCGGCGACCAGGTTCAGACGGCCGCCGAGCTCCGGGAGATCTGGGAGACCGATCCCCGTTGGGACGGCGTCGAGCGCACATACTCGGCCGAAGACGTCATCCGCATCCGCGGGTCGGTCCGCGAGGACTCCACCCTCGCCCACCGCGGAGCCGAGAACCTCTGGAACCTGCTGCACACCGAGGACTACGTGCGGGCGCTCGGCGCCTACACCGGCGGCCAGGCCGTGCAGCAGGTGCGTGCGGGCCTCAAGGCGATCTACCTCTCGGGCTGGCAGGTCGCGGCCGACGGCAACCTCGCCGGCCAGACCTACCCCGACCAGTCGCTCTACCCGGCGAACTCGGTGCCGGCGGTCGTGCGTCGCATCAACAACGCGCTGATCCGTCAGGACCAGCTTGAGCACGCCGAGGGTGATGTCACCCAGGACTGGCTCGCGCCGATCGTGGCCGATGCCGAGGCCGGATTTGGCGGCCCGCTCAACGCCTATGAGCTCGCGCAGTCGCTGATCCAGGCGGGCGCCGCGGCGATCCACTGGGAGGACCAGCTCGCGAGCGAGAAGAAGTGCGGCCATCTGGGCGGCAAGGTGCTCGTGCCCACGCAGCAGCACATCCGCACCCTGAACGCGGCCCGCCTCGCGGCCGACGTGGCAGGTGTCCCGACGGTCATCATCGCCCGGACGGATGCTCTCGCCGCCGACCTGCTCACCAGCGACGTCGACGAGCGCGACCAGCAGTTCACCACCGGCGAGCGCACGACCGAGGGCTTCTACCGCATCCGCCCCGGCATCGACTCGGTCATCAGCCGCGGACTCGCGTTCGCTCCGTACGCCGACCTGCTGTGGGTGGAGACGGGCGAGCCCGACATCGAGCTGGCCCGCGAGTTCGCCGCAGCCATCCACGCGCAGTTCCCCGGCAAGCTGCTCGCGTACAACTGCTCGCCGAGCTTCAACTGGAAGCGCCACCTGTCGGACGCCGAGATCGCGACGTTCCAGCAGGAGCTGGCTGACCTGGGCTACAAGTTCCAGTTCATCACGCTCGCCGGCTTCCACGCCCTGAACCACTCGATGTTCGACCTCGCCCGCGGCTACGCCGAGCGCGCCATGAGCGCGTACGTCGAACTGCAGGAGGCCGAGTTCGCCGCTGAGGCGAACGGCTACACCGCCACCAAGCACCAGCGCGAGGCGGGCACCGGCTACTTCGACGTCATCTCCACCGCGCTCAACCCCGACAGCGCGACCCTCGCCCTCGCCGGCTCCACCGAAGCCGCGCAGTTCCACTAAGCCATTCCAAAGGACTCAGATCATGACCACTCCCACCGCTCCCCCGACCACCGCTCCGATCCAGACGACGCAGCAGGGACCGGCGATCACCGTCACCGGTCCGCTGCGCGACCGCTACGACGAGATCCTCACCCCCGAGGCGATCGCGTTCCTCACCGAGCTGCACCACCGCTTCGCCTCCCGCCGACATGATCGGCTCGCCGACCGCATGCGCCGGCGGTTCGAGATCGGCAACGGCCACGACCCCCGATTCCGCGACGACACCGCGCACATCCGTCAGGATGCCGAGTGGCGCGTCGCCGGCGCAGGCCCCGGTCTCGAGGACCGTCGCGTCGAGATCACCGGTCCGACCGACCCGAAGATGACGATCAACGCCCTGAACTCGGGCGCTCGCGTCTGGCTCGCCGACCAGGAGGACGCGACCAGCCCCACGTGGAAGAACGTCATCGAGGGTCAGCTGTCCCTCCGCGACGCGATCCGCGGCGAGCTCTCCTTCACCGGCCCGTCGACCGAGTCGGGGCCGGGCAAGGAATACCGCGTCACCGCGGAGCGCACGCCCACGATCGTGATGCGCCCCCGCGGATGGCATCTGCCGGAGAAGCACCTGCAGTTCACCGATCGGGCGGGGCGCCGCACCGCGGCATCCGGCTCGCTCGTGGACTTCGGCCTGTACTTCCTGCACAACGCGAAGGAGCTCATCGCGAACGGCCGCGGCCCCTACTTCTACATCGCGAAGATCGAGTCGAGCGAAGAGGCGAAGCTGTGGGACGACGTGTTCTCGTTCAGCGAGGAGTACATCGGCATCCCGCACGGCACGATCCGCGCCACGGTGCTCATCGAGACGCTGCCTGCGGCGTTCGAGATGGACGAGATCCTCTACGAGCTGCGCGACCACTGCGCGGGCCTCAACGCCGGACGCTGGGACTACATCTTCTCGATCATCAAGAACTACCGCGGTCGCGGCGCCCGCTTCGTGCTCCCCGATCGCAGCGAGGTCACGATGACAGTGCCGTTCATGCGGGCCTACACCGAGCTGCTCGTGCAGACCTGCCACAAGCGGGGCGCGTACGCGATCGGCGGCATGAGCGCGTTCATCCCGAACCGTCGCGACCCCGAGGTCACCGCACGGGCGTTCGAGAAGGTCTCGGCCGACAAGAAGCGCGAAGCCGGCGACGGCTTCGACGGCACCTGGGTGGCGCACCCCGATCTGATCCCCACGGCGCAGGCGGAGTTCGACGCCGTGCTCGGCGAGCGACCGAACCAGGTCGGTCGTCAGCGGCCCGAGGTCGCAGTGACCGCGGCACAGCTGCTCGATGTGCACATCGGACGCCCGATCACGGCTCAGGGCGTGCGCGACAACGTCTCCGTGGCGATCCGCTACCTCGAGGCGTGGCTGCGAGGGCTCGGCGCGGTCGCGATCGACAACCTGATGGAGGATGCCGCCACCGCGGAGATCAGCCGTTCGCAGGTGTGGCAGTGGATCCATCAGGACCGCACCACCGAGGACGGCACGCCGATCACGGCCGAGTACATCGAGGGCCTGATCCGCGATGTGCTCGCTCAGGCGACACGATCTGCCGGTGACCGTTTCGACGATGCGGCGGAGGCCTTCCGCGACGTCGCACTTCAGGAGGAGTTCCCGGCCTTCCTGACGCTCGGCGCCTACAGCCGCTTCCTCGTCGAGGAGGCCTGAGGCCGTCGGCCTTCGGAGCAGGGCCCCTCGGAAGCCGTCGATCGGCGTCCGAGGGGCTCCGTCGCGTTCGATGCGCTGACTGTCGGAGCCCGCCGCGACAGTCGGGCGTAGCCTGAGAACATGAGCGACGTGTGGTCAGACATCTCCTCCGAGTTCCTGCATCTCTATCCCCGAGGGAGCCGGCTGGTCGCCGTCGCCGGAGCGGATGCCGAGCGCTCCCGTCGCGGGGCCGATGACCTCGCCTCGGCGTTGAGGGCGTCGGGGCAGCGGGTCGAGCGCTGGCACAGCGACGATGGCGCCGAATCGACGTTGCGCGCTGATGCGGTCGCGCCGTTCCGCGCCAGCTCAGAGACCGCGACGGTTCTGGTGGTCTCCGGCCCGGCCGTGCTGCTGAGCGCGACCGCGAGGGGACTGTGGAACTTCACTGTCTGGCAGCTCGCCGGCGACGAGGCGCCTCATTCGGTCGCCAGTGCGATCGTCGATCTCACCGATCCAGCGGCGCCGACACGTCGTTTCGCCGACTACTGCGCGCTGCCTTCCTCGTTCGGCGCGTGACACCGAGGGGGATTCGCGGGTGCCCCGGTCTCCCCTGACCGAAGCACCCGCACGTCCACCCGCGCCCTCGCGCAGGTGGTCCGTCATACCCGACGCTTTCGCGCCTGTCCCCCGAACTTCCGGACGGGCGATCCCGCCGCGTCCGGAAGCCGTGACGGCCGATGCGCCAGGAGCGGAGCTCCGTCGCGATCTGCCGTCATGGCCCGCCTGGGGACACGGGCAGGTTCAGGTTAGGAGCGGCTCCGACGATCCGGAACCGCCGCAGGACGTTGCGTCACCCGGTGCGCTCGGCCCGGCACGCAGAACCCGAGTTGGCACCGGATTCGCGATCATGTGTCACTTTCTGGCGGGGTCGGCGAACCACCCGGGCCGCACACGCCAGCCCCACGCGGGTCGACCCCTGGGCCGGCTTCTTCTGGCGGGGGTCGCCGAAGCAGCCGGACAGCACACGGCAGCCCCACGCGGGCGCGTGCGTCGGTCCACGACGGACAGCCCCGACCGGGTCGGCCCGATGGGCCGACCTCTGTCAGACGGTCGGGGCGGACTGCTCGTCGCTGAGCAGCATCGCCTCGGCGAGACGCGGCGGCTGCGTACGAGCGGCGAGGCGGAAGGCACTGGGACTGTGCCCCACGTGTCGGGAGAACTGGGCCCGAAGTGCGGACGCGTCGGCGAAACCGGATCGAGCTGCGACCGCCGCAAGGTCCTGCGGGGGTGTCGACAGCAGCTCTTCACGCGCCGTCACGAGACGCCGACGCAGCAAGCGGTTCGCCGGGCTCTCGTCGGCGCCTTCATACATGCGGAAGAGCTGGCGACGGCTGACGTGCAGTTCAGCGGCGAGCTCTGCGATGCCGAATGCCGGATCACGATGCCGCCGCTCGATGATGCGCCCCGCTTCCGCGCGGAATTCACTCGTCCGGCTGGTCTCGCCGTCGCCGGGGAACTGTCGGAAGAGCCCTCGCACGAGCGCGATCAGCGCCGCCTCGGTGCCGGCGAGCGCCCCCTGACCCTGATCCGGATCCTGCGCCCACTCGAACAGCATCCGCGCGAGTGAGGCTCCCGCTGCCCGGGTGAGGGGGGTGTCCGGGAACATGTCGGCCCCTCGAGCGAGGACGTGCCGATAGCCGGGGAGGGCGGCCACGGGAACGACGACCCCGGTCGAGTTGGTGACCCCGAACTGCTCGACGGCCGATGGGCCCAGGCTCGACATGAAGCCGACGCGCCCGACGCCCATGGCCTGCACCCCCGCCGCGGTGTTCAGGCGCTGCCTGCCTTGCTGCACCATCCCGACGATGATGATGTCCTCACCCTCGGCGATCGCTCGCTCGTAGCTCACGGTGTGCGCCGTCTCGAGGGTGCTGTAGAGCATGGTCGAGCCGATGGATCTGCGAAGCAGCGCCGCCTCGAACGCATCCGGATCGTGGGCCTTCATCGCGCCGAAGTTCGACAGCTGCAGCATGCCGATTCGACCGTCGAGGCGAATGATCTGCTCGGAGAACCACGAGGGAAATGCGAACGCCTCGGCGCCTCCGATCGATGACGACCACAGTCCGCCCGAGAGCCGGGCGAGCCAGCCGGCCAACTCCGCGTCGTCGATCATTCGCCCCATCGCAACCCCCAGCGGAAGCCCGCCGCGTGCGCATCGGCTGCTCCGTCCCCGCCCTCACCCTAGGTTCGCGCCAGGAGCCATGCAATATACGTTGCGTGCGGCCTCGACAGCGGCGCGCCACCAGCCGTCACGCGCGTCAGCGGAACGACGCGGCGACCGAATTGCGGTGGTAGTCGAACACGATGCTGGTCCTCGTCGAAGCCACGCTGCTCTGCGCCGACAGGTGCTCGAGCACGAACTCCCGCATCTCGGAGGAGTCCGCGACGGCGATGTGCAGCAGGAAGTCGTCGTCTCCGCCGAGGAAGAAGACCTGGATCACCTGCGGCAGCGCCCGCACCCGATCGGCGAACTCGACGATGCTCTCCCGGCGCCCGCTCGGGCGCAGGGTCACACCGATGACGGCTTGCAGGCCCGCGCCCAGCTTCCGCTCGTCGACGCTCGCGTGGAAGCCGCTGATGACCCCCCGATCGACGAGCGCGCGCAGGCGCGCGTGTGCCGTCGAGGGTGCCACTCCGAGATGGCCTGCGAGCTCGGCGTTCGTCATCCGCCCGTCGGCGCTCAGCAGCTGTACGATCCTCGCATCGATCGCGTCGAGGGCCGGCGCCCGAAGGGTGTTCGACTGAGGGGCTTCGGGTGACGTCTCCATGCGAACGATTATGCAGGATTCACTCGATGGGCGAATGTTGTTCAGTCTTTCTGTCGAATGATCGACGTTTCTGCGATTCTGAGATGCACTCACGCAACCGTCATTTGGAGGATCGATGAAGATCGGCGTGCCGACCGAGGTCAAGAACAACGAGAACCGCACCGCGCTCACCCCCGCGGGCGCCGACCGTCTGGTCCACGAGGGCCACCGCGTGCTCGTGCAGTCCGGAGCGGGCGTCGGTTCGGGCATCTCCGATGAGGCCTACCGGATCGCCGGCGCCGAGATCGTCGAGACGGCCGAGGAGACGTGGGGCGAGGCAGAGCTTCTCATCAAGGTGAAGGAGCCGATCGCTCAGGAGTACGGCTTCCTGCGATCCGACCTCACCCTCTTCACGTATCTGCACCTCGCCGCAGACCGGGCCCTGACGACTGCGCTCGTCGACGCGGGAACCACCGCCGTCGCCTATGAGACGGTGCAGCTGCCCGACCGCAGCCTGCCTCTCCTGGTGCCCATGAGCGAGATCGCAGGTCGCCTTTCGGTGACGATGGGCTCATACTCCCTCATGCGATCCGCGGGGGGACGAGGCGTGCTGATGGGCGGCATCGCCGGAGCACCGCGAGCGAAGACGGTCGTGATCGGCGGCGGTGTCGCCGGCGAGCACGCGGCTGCGAACGCGCTAGGACTCGGATCCCAGGTGACCGTGATCGACATCTCCCTGCCACGGCTTCGCGAGCTCGAGCACCGCTACGGCGGCGCTCTCCAGACCCGCGCGTCGAGTCGCTACGACATCGCCGAGGAGCTCGCTACGGCCGATCTGGTGATCGGATCCGTGTTGATCCCCGGTGCCGCAGCACCGAAGCTCGTCACGGACGACATGGTCGCCGGCATGAAGACCGGCTCGGTGCTCGTCGACATCGCGATCGACCAGGGCGGATGCTTCGAGGGCTCGCGTCCCACGACACATGACGACCCCACCTTCGCCGTGCACGACTCGATCTACTACTGCGTCGCGAACATGCCCGGCGCTGTGCCCGAGACGGCCACACGGGCGCTGACCAACGCCACCCTCCCCTACGTCTCCGCCATCGCGGGCAAGGGCTGGGAGCGCGCGGCGGCAGACGACGCCGCGCTCGCGAAGGGCCTCAACGTCGAGGGCGGGCGCATCACGCTGGACGCCGTGGCGAAGGCTCACGGCATCCCGACCGCCTGACCGACACCGCATACAGCGCAGAAAAGGCCGGGGATCGACTCCCCGGCCTTCTCTGTGTGTCGGATGCGCTCCGCTACGGCTCGTCGTCGAACCGGATGGTGTTGCGCAGCGCGCCGATCCCCTCGATCTCGGTCGTGACCACATCGCCGTCGCGAAGCCACCGCGGCTCCGGCATCCCCAGCGCGACTCCTCCGGGCGTGCCGGTGAGCACGATGTCCCCTGGCCGCAGCACCGTGATCTGCGACACATAGGCGACCAGGTCGGCGGCATCGAACACGAGCTCGGATGTGTCCGCGTCCTGCACCAGCTCGCCGTTCACCGCGCAGGTGATGCGCAGCCCGTCGCGAGGGTCCACTTCGTCCGCGGTGACCACCCACGGGCCCACCGGCGTCGTCGCATCGAACGCCTTGCCCTGCAGCCATTGCAGCGTGCGCTGCTGCCAGTCGCGCATCGAGATGTCGTTCGACACCGCATATCCGAGGATCGCGGCCCTGGCCTGCTCACGGTCGCCCCGATGCACTTCGGCGCCGATGACGACGGCGAGCTCCGCCTCCCAGTCGAGCTTGTCGGTGTTGCGCACGACGATGTCGTCCTCAGCGCCCGTCAAGGTGTCCGCGAACTTGGCGAACAGGGTCGGGAACTCGGGCACAGGGCGCCCGGTCTCGACGATGTGATCACGGTAGTTCAATCCGCAGCAGAACACCTTCGAGGGGCGCGGCACCGGGTTCGCGAACTCGTGCGCCTGGACCTCGACTCTGGCCGGGTGCCGCAGCGCTGCCTCTGCGCGCGTCCGCCAGGCTGGCATGCTGATCAGGTCCTGCGCATCGGCCTCGTCGAGCACCACCCATCCGGCGTCGTCTCCGACTGCGGCGCGCGTGCCGTCGGGCAGACGCACCGTGGCGAGTCTCATCAGCTCTCCTGCGATGCCGACAGGTGTGCCACGCCCTGGATCTCGATGAGCGCCTCGGGCTGCCACAGCCGCGTGACCCCGATGCCCGCCATCGCCGGGTACTCTGTGCCGGCCAGCTCCCGCCAACGGCGCCCGATCTCGCGACCGTTGCGCTGATAGTCGTCGACATCGGTGAGGTAGATGGTGACGTCGACCAGATCTCGCGGTGCGCCTCCGGCCGCGGCGAGTGTGGTGAGCACGTTGGAGAACGCCTGGACGAACTGCTCCACGATGCCTCCGTCGACGATGTGCCCGTCGGCGTCCATCGCGGTCTGGCCGCCGAGATAGACGAACTCTCCGGCCCGGACGCCGTGGGCGAATCCGCTCGGCTTCACGAGCGACTCGGGATTGATGATCTGCCGCGACATGTGCGGTCTCCTTAGTGTCTGTGTGTCTGTCGATGTGTCAGTCGATGTGCGCGTCGGTCGACGCTGTGTCAGCGCGAGAGAGCGTCGACCGACGTGGGTGCCGGCACCCAACGACGGTGGTTCGACTCCGCGACGTCTCGCTTCGCATCTCTGACGAGCGCGAGGCGGGGTCGCACCGCATCGGTGCGCGACGACGGCGGCTTGCGCGAGCCGGCGCGGAACTGCGCCACCCACTCCGCTCCCGCCCCGCGGTAACCCTGATCCGCAGCCGCATGCAGGGTCCACTGCGGATCCCACAGATGGGTTCGACCGAGGGCGACGAGGTCGGCGCGGCCCGCGAGCAGGATCGAATTGACGTCGTCGTAGCTCGAGATGGCGCCGACCGCGATCACGCTGACGCCCGCCGCCGCCGCAACCCGGTTGCGGATCGCGTCGGCGAAGGGTGTCTGATAGCTGCGACCGTACCGCGGCGTCTCGTGCCTCGCGATCTGCCCGGAGGACACGTCGATCGCCGCAGCGCCGTGGGCGATGAAGGCACGTGCGATCTCGACGGCGTCATCGACCGTGTTCCCCCCGTCGATCCAGTCCTCGGCCGACAGCCGAACCGTCAGGGGCAGCTCCTCCGGCCACACGGCGCGCATCGCATCGAAGACCTCGAGCGGGTATCTCAGCCGATTCTCGAGCGGACCGCCGTATTCGTCGGCCCGCTGATTCGAGACCGGCGACAGGAACGAGGAGATGAGGTATCCGTGTGCGGCGTGCAGCTCGGCGAGATCGAATCCCGCAGCGGCGGCGCGACGGGTCGCAGCGACGAACTCTTCGCGAATCGCCGTCATGGTCTCGCGATCGATCTCCTGCGGGACCTGATTCTCCGCCCCATAGGGCAACGCAGACGGTGCGACCAGGTCCCAGTTGCCCTGCTCGAGGGGCTTGTCGATCCCGTCCCACATGCGCCTGGTGGAGCCCTTGCGGCCGGAGTGACCGATCTGCACCCCGATCATCGCCGAAGAGTTGCCGTGCACGTATCGAACGATGTGCTGCCACGCGCGGCTCTGCTCATCGGAGTAGAGCCCCGCGCATCCCGGTGTGATCCGCCCCTCCGACGACACGCACACCATCTCGGTCATGACGAGTCCCGCCCCGCCCATCGCCTTTGAGCCGAGGTGCACGAGGTGGAAGTCCCCCGGAACCCCCTCGACCGACGAGTACATGTCCATCGGCGACACGACGATGCGGTTCTTCAGCTCGAGTCGACCGATGCGATGCGGCCGGAACATCGCCGGTTCTGCGTCGACGCGGCTGGGCAGCGGTGCGCCGCGGACGATCTCCGCGGCGAACTCGGGATCGCGCATCGCCAGGTTCTCGAGTGTGATCCTTCGACTGCGCGTCAGCAGGTTGAAAGCGAACTGCAGGGGCTCCTGACCGGCGTACTGACCGATCTGCTCGAACCATTCGAGCGATGCCTGCGCTGCGCGCTGGGTCGACGCGACGACCGGGCGGCGCTCGGTCTCGTAGGCGTCGAGCGCCGCGTCGAGTGAGGCATGCTCGTGCACGCATGCGGCGAGCGCGAGGGCGTCCTCCATGGCGAGCTTCGTGCCGGATCCGATCGAGAAGTGCGCTGTGTGCGCCGCGTCCCCGAGGATCACCAGGTTCTCGTGGTGCCAGTGCTCATTGCGGACCGTCGTGAAGTTCAGCCACTTCGAGTTGTTGGTGAGCACCTCGTGGCCGTCGAGCACCTCGGCGAAGAGCTCGCGGAGCTTCGCGACCGAACGCTCGTCGCTGACGCCGGGAGGGAAGACCTCGTGCTCAGTCGCGTCGAGCCCCGCCGCTCGCCACACATCCTCGTGCATCTCGATGAGGAAGGTGCTTCGTTCATCCGAGTACGGGTATCCGTGCAGCTGCATGGCACCGTGTGGCGTGTTCAGCACGGCGAATGTGAACGCCTCGAACACCCGATCGGTGCCGAGCCACATGTACTTCGAGACACGGCGATCGAGGTCGGGACCGAACTCGGACGCGAACTGTCCTCGCACGAAGGAGTTGATGCCGTCGGCGCCGAGCACGAGGTCGTACTCCTCCATGAGTTCCGCGGCGCCGGGCGCCGGAGTGCGGAAGAGGATCGTGACCCCCAGCTCGAGGCAGCGCTGCTGCAGCAGCTGCAGCAGCTCTTTCCGCCCCATCGCAGCGAACCCCTGGCCGCCGATGGTGTGGGTCTCGCCTCCGAATACGACGTCGATGTCGGTCCAGCGCGCGAACTGCTCGCTCATCCGCTGTGCGATCACCGGGTCGGCGTTCTCGATCCCACCGAGGGTCTCATCGCTGAACACCACCCCGAATCCGAACGTGTCGTCTGGGGCGTTGCGCTCCCAGACCGTGATCTCGTGGGTGGGATCGAGCTGCTTCATGAGAGCGGCGAAGTAGAGCCCCGCGGGGCCTCCGCCGATGACGGCTGCGCGCATGTCAGGCTCCTCGGGTTTCTGTGACGGCGACGTCGGCCGAAGCGGCCGCCCGTTCGCGAAGGATGAAGTGCTGCACCTTGCCGCTGGGATTACGGGGAAGCGCGGTGAGGTAGTCGACGCGTCGGGGGCACTTGTACACCGCAAGACGGGCCTTGACGTGATCGAGAATGCTCGCCGTGAGCGCGTCCGACCCGGCGACCCCCTCACGGGGCACGACGAACGCGGCGACGATCATCCCCCGTTCGGGATCCTCGCAGCCGACGACCGCGCATTCGAGCACATCCTCGTGGCCGAGGATGACCTCCTCGACCTCCGGTGCCCCGACGTTGTACCCGGCGGTCACGATCATCGAGTCGTTTCGTGCCTGGAAGGTGAAGTATCCGTCTTCGTCCCGCACGAACGTGTCGCCCGTGATGTTCCACCCGTCGTGCACATAGACGCTCTGACGCTCGTCGTCGAGGTAGCGGCATCCGGTGGGCCCGATCACCCCGAGTCGACCCGGCTCGCCCGCTCCGAGCTCTCGGCCGTCCTCGTCGAGGATGGCCGCACGGTAGCCGGGAACGACCCGGCCCGTCGCGCCTGACCGGATGTCGTCTCCGGATGCCGAGATGAACACGTGCAGCATCTCGGTCGCTCCGATGCCATTGATCAGTCGGAGTCCGCTGGCGGCCTCGACCGCGTCGAAGGTGGAGATCGTGAGGTGCTCTCCCGCGGCGATGCCGATGCGCAGCCGCTTCAGCTCGCCGGCCAGCCCTTCTTTGATGATGCTGCGGTAACCCGTGGGTGCGGTGTAGAGCACGGTGATGCCGAGCGGCTCGATGAGCTTCGCCAACTCGACAGGAGTCGCCCGCTCGACCAGCACCATCGCACCGCCGGTCCGCAGGGGGAACACCACGTTCCCGCCGAGCCCGAAGGTGAACGCCAGCGGCGCCGTGCTGGCGCTCACATCGTCGGATGCGAGGTGCAGCACATGTCGGCCGAACGTGTCGGCGTTCGCGAGGATGTCACGGTGGAAGTGCATGGTGATCTTCGGCACACCGGTTGTGCCGCTGGTCGCGCCGAGGAGCGCGACGTCGTCGGCCGCCGTGTCGACGGCGACGAAGCCCCCGGGCTTCGCATCGCATGCGATCACCAACGAGTCCGGATCTCCGCCGGCCACGATCACGGCGGGTCTCTCGCCCAGGCCTGCGAACGCCGTCTCGGCATCGCCCAGGCCGCGATGGTCGACCACCGCGACACCCGGTCGTACGCGCTCCGCAATCGGGCGCAGCTCTCGGGCACGCCACGCCACCATGGTCGTGACGACGACCATTCCTGCCTTGAGCGCCCCGAGCCAGCATGCGACCGTCCACGGGCCGTTGAGCATGCGCAGCAGCACCCGGTTGCCGGGCACGAGGCCGTGGTCTTCGACGAGGACCTGAGCGAACTGATCGGCCCGCCGTCGGAGTTCGCCATAGCTCCACGACGATCTGTCTGCGAGCAGGATCGCCGCCCGATCGGGCCCGAAACGGTCGATCGTGCGGTCGAGGAGCTCGACTGCGGCGTTCAGCCGTTCGGGGTACCGGACGTCCGGGATGGTGAACTCCAGGGTCGGCCACAGGTCGGTCGGCGGCAGCGCGTCACGTGTGAACGTGTCGACGTGCGCAGTGGGGGAAAGCGTCATTGCTGGTCCCTTCGGGGGCGAGGTTGTGTAGGAGTCAGAGCGGACGACCCGGGCGGATCATCCCCTCCTGCGCGACGGTGGCGACGAGCCGTCCATCGCGGGTGAAGAAGCGTCCGAGCCCGAGGCCGCGGCCGTCGGAGATCGCTGCGCTCTCCTGCGCATAGAGCAGCCATTCGTCGGCGCGAGCAGCAGCGTGGAACCACATCGCGTGATCGAGGCTCGCTGTCACCAGTCCCTCGGCGCGCCACGGCAGACCGAGCACGCGCAGCACGGGTTCGAGGATCGTGTAGTCGCAGACATAGGCGATCGCCAGCTGGTGCGTGCGCGGGTCGTCATCGAGCCGATCGAACGCGCGCACCCAGACCGCCTGGTGTGCGGTGCGCTCGCCCTCCACCTCGACATACACGGCACCGGGAACGTGACGCATATCGAAACTGCGTCCGTGAGACCAGTACTCGACGTCGCCGCCCGAAAGACCGGAGAGCACCTCGGCGGAAGAGCGCAGCAGCTCCGGCATCGGCGCATCCGGCATGAGAGGGCCGTGCTCCGGAAACGCCTCGGGGACGTGAAACGACATGGTTCCCATGAAGGCGAGCCGGCCGTGCTGGTGCCCGCGCACATGCCGCGTCGAGAACCCTCGGCCGTCGCGGATGATCTCGACTTCGTAGTGCACCGGCTCCGTGACGTCGACACCGCGGATGAACGTGCTGTGCACCGACTGAAGAGACCGGTCCCCGTCGACCGTGCGGAGAGCCGCCGCGACGCTCTGTGCAACCATGTCTCCGCCGTAGGCCTTGGGCCAGGGCACCGGCTGCGGCTGGGCCTCGAATGCCCGCTCGGCGTGAGCGGTCTCGACCTCGATCAGGCCGATCGCCCGGTGGAAGGCGTCTGACGTGCTCATAAGCGACGGAAGCCGTCGAGCGTCGAATCATCGACGTCGTCGAGATTCACGACGATGTTGTCGGGTGTGCGCGTCGTGAGCCACACCAGCTCGTCGGTCACCGACATGTTGGCTTCGACGTGCGGCATGAACGGCGGCACGAAGACCCAGTCGCCCGCCGCCATGTCGAGGTGCTCACGGTATCCCTCGCCGAAGTAGATGCGCGCCCGACCACGCAGGACGTATCCGCCAGTCTCGGCTTCGCCGTGATGGTGCGGCAGCGATCGGTACCCCGGGTCGTTCGACACCTGACCGAACCAGATCTTCGTGGCCTCGGTGTGCTGGGGCCCGACACCGGAGACCCGGATGCAGCCGCCCGACGACATCGTCTGCGTGTCTTCTTCGCCGCTGCGGGTCACCTGAGGGATGCGCTCCCAGTGCAGTTCCTGCTCGGTCATGCAAGCTCCTTCGCTCCGTGTCGAAGAAGTGTCACATATGTGACGACCGTCACGCAAGTGCGACAGCGATATGAAGCGTCAGTCCATCACGGAGCTGACGAAGCGCTCGGCGGCAGGCTCGAGGGCGGCATGCAGCTCGTCGAAGACACTCGCCGCCTCGACACCCACCCACCCCTCCGGAAGGAGACTCAGCGGCAACCCGGGGTCGAGGTACACGAGGCGTCGCCACTGGGTGATCGCCCGGACGTGCCCCGCGAAGGCGAGTCGCTCGTCGGTCTCCCCGCTCAGGCCGCTGAACGTCTCGATGAACCCGCGATACAGCGGCTCCATCGCCTCGAGATCCCACCACTCGCGCACTGCCCCCTCGAGCGGATCTCTCGAGAGACGTGAACCGAGGAACAGTTCGACGAAGCCGTCCAGGCCCGAGCCGGCGAGCGCGGTCTCGGCTTCCTCCGCGATCAGCCCAGGCGCGATCCAGAGACCACCGGTCACCTGTCCGAAACCCAGCCGCTGCAGGAGCTTGCGCAGTTGATGCCGCAGCGGACGCTCGCTCTCGGGCACGCTGAACGAGGCGAGCAGCCACCGATCACCCGACTCCGCGCGACGCGACTCGAAGATGCGACGGTCGCCGGCCGCGAACACATCCTCCAGCGATGACGAAAGTCGGTAGGCGCCTCCGCCTTCGCTCACGAGGATGCCGCGCTGTTTCAACCGCGAGACGGATGAGCGCACGACACCCGCCTCGACGCCCAGCGCCGACATCATCTCGATCAGCGCCGCGATGCGGATCTCGCCTCCGTGAGCACGGACATAGCGCCCGAACACCGTCACGATGAGATGCTGCGGCCGGACGACGGCCTCGGGAATCAGGTCGTCTGTGTCCACCGCATCCTCGTCCGCCGTCATGTGACCTCAGCGTACCGGGCACCGGGCACCTCCGAGCCGAGGCTGATCACGCCGGCACCGCGCCGATCGCATGCTCGAAGATGAGCTGCGTCTGCGATTGGCCGAGATCGGGATGCGAGCCGATGTGCACCCTGATGAACTCGCGCAGGGCCGGCACGTCGGCCATCGCCACGTGGATCACGATGTCGCGCTCGCCGCCGAGAAGGAACACCTGCTGCACCCCGGGGATCGCCCGCATGACGGGTACGATCTCGGTGACCTGGCTCCGCGCATGGTTGAGCACGGCCACCGAGATCAGCGCGCTGATCGCTGCCCCCGCGGCCTGCGGATCGACGTCCGCGCGGTAGCCGCGGATCACTCCCGCTTCCTCCAGCATGCGCACCCGCCCGTGACAGGTCGACGGAGCGATCCCGGCTCGGGCCGCGAGCTCCTTGTTCGACAGTCGTCCATCCTGCGCGAGCTCCCGAAGGATCCTCCGGTCGGCGTCAGTGAGCGCGAGAGTCATCGTTTCCTGCCTTTGCCGCTGTAGTCGAATCCTGTTCGAGAATCTCAACTCATCTCGAATCATCTTCACGACTGTGCCATCGAGATCGAATCCTTGCAATACTCTCGACGCGCTCTGGCCGAACATCGCCTCCACCGCGCATCCTGATCCGCATGCAACGACGCTGAAGGACGACCATGGCTGAATTCTCCGACATCCAGACCCGAGAGATCGGTCTGCAGAAGTCGCTCACCGCACGGCAGCTGGGAATGATCGCACTCGGCGGGGCGATCGGCACCGGCCTGTTCCTGGGGAGCAGATTCGCGATCGGCTTCGCCGGGCCCAGTGTGATCCTGAGCTACCTGATCGGTGGCATGATCGCGCTGCTGCTCATGGGCGGCCTCGCCGAGATGACAGTGCAGCACCCGACCTCCGGCTCCTTCGGCGCCTACGCCGAGCACTACATCGGACCGCTGGCCGGGTTTCTGGTCAGATACATGTACTGGGGGTGCATCGTGCTCGCGGTCGGCACCGAGGTGACGGCGGTGGGCGAGTACATGCAGCTCTGGTTCCCCGGCATCCCCCCGTGGATCTGGGTGGTGCTGTTCGGCGGTGCGCTGATCCTCGTGAATGCGATGAACGTCAAGAGCTTCGGCACGCTCGAGTACTGGTTCTCCGCGATCAAGGTGTTCGCGATCCTCGCATTCATCTTGGTCGCGGGCTGGCTGGTCTTCTTCTCGGGCGACCAGCGGCGCGGCGTGCACAACTGGGGTGCCGAAGGCGGCTTCATGCCGAACGGCCTGAGCGGCATGTGGTTCGCCGTGATCGTCTCGATCTTCAGCTACCTCAGCATCGAGATGATCGCCGTCGCGGCCGGCGAGGCCGCCGAACCCGAGAAGGCGGTCAAGAAGGCTTTCAAGGTCACGGCGTTCCGCCTGCTGATCTTCTACATCCTCACGCTCTCCCTGATCGTCTCCATCGCACCGGTCTCCGAGATCCTTTCCGGATCGAGCCCGTTCGTGACGGTCATGCAGGTCATCGGCATACCCTTCGCCGACTCCGTGCTGAACTTCGTGGTGATCATCGCCGCACTGTCGGCCATGAACAGCCAGCTGTACATCTCGACCCGGATGATGTTCTCGCTGTCACGCGCCGGCGAAGCCCCCCGGATGTTCGGCACGGTCGCCAAGAACGGGGCACCGTTGAACGCGCTCCTCCTCTCGACCGGCGGCATCGCCGTCGCCACCGTGATCTACGTGCTCAACCCGGCAGACGCGTTCACGATGATGTTCGCCATCTCGATGTTCGGAGCCCTCTTCACCTGGTTCATGATCTTCGTGACGCACGTGGCCTTCCGCCGTGCTCTCGCCGCTCGCGGCGAGAAGCCGAAGTACTCCGTCTGGGGCGCCCGCCCCGGGGCGGTCGTCGGCGCCGTCCTCATGCTCGCGATCGCGATCTCGACCGCACTGACCGAGGAGTTCCGCGCCACCCTGCCGTTCGGCGTCCCGTGTCTCGCTGTCGCGATCGTCGCGTTCTTCCTCGTGCAGCGACGGCGGCGCACCACCGCGGCAACCGGGGCGTCTGCAGAACCTGCGACCAGCCCGAAAGAACCGTGAATCTTGATGGCATCCGACCCGTCATCGACGCGCCCCACCCGGGTACGCTCGTAGTCGTGACCGAACGCGCTCCTCTCTCTCGCAAGCTCTCAGCCATCGCCGAATCCGCGACCCTCAAGGTCGACGCGAAGGCGAAGGCCCTCAAGGCCGAAGGCAAGCCCGTCATCTCGTATGCCGCGGGCGAGCCCGACTTCGCGACTCCGCAGTTCATCGTGGACGCAGCGGCCGAGGCGCTCGCCGACCCGGCGAGCTACCGATACACCCCGGCTCCCGGACTCCCGGCGCTGCGTGAGGCGATCGCGGCGAAGACGCTGCGGGACTCGGGACTCGAGGTCTCGCCGAGCCAGGTGATCGTCACCAACGGCGGCAAGCAGTCGGTGTACCAGGCGTTCCAGGCCGTGGTCAACCCGGGCGACGAGGTGCTGCTCCCCGCCCCGTACTGGACCACGTACCCCGAGGCGATCCGCCTCGCCGACGGCACCCCGGTCGAGGTGTTCGCCGGCGCCGACCAGGATTACAAGGTCACGGTCGAACAGCTCGAGGCCGCCCGCACCGAGCGCACGACCGCGCTCGTGTTCGTCTCGCCCTCGAACCCCACAGGCTCCGTGTACACGGCCGAGGAGACCGAGGCCATCGGCGAATGGGCGCTCGAGCACGGCATCTGGGTGATCTCCGACGAGATCTATCAGAACCTCACCTACGAGGGCATCAAGGCGACCTCGATCGTCGAGGCCGTCCCCGAGGTGGCCGGCCAGACCATCCTGGTCAACGGCGTCGCGAAGACCTATGCGATGACCGGCTGGCGTGTGGGCTGGATGGTCGGACCGGTGGATGCCATCAAGGTCGCCGCCAACCTCCAGTCGCACCTGTCGAGCAACGTGAACAACATCGCGCAGCGGGCCGCCATCGCCGCCCTCAACGGCCCGCAGACCGAGGCCGAGCAGTTCCGCGAGGCGTTCGACCGTCGTCGCCGACTGATCGTGTCGGAGCTGTCGAAGATCGACGGGCTCGTCGTGCCCAACCCGCTCGGCGCCTTCTACGTCTACCCCGACGTGCAAGGCCTGCTCGGTCGCACCTGGGGCGGAGTCACACCGACCACCTCGCTCGAACTCGCGGACTTCATCCTCGAGAAGGCGGAGGTCGCAGTGGTTCCCGGCGAGGCCTTCGGCCCTTCGGGCTACATCCGCATGTCGTACGCGCTCGGCGACGACCAGCTCCTCGAGGGCGTCCAGCGGCTGCAGCGCCTGTTCGCCTGACCTTCATCGCCGACGCCTCACCCCGCCGTCCACCCGATCGGTCAGACGGCAACGGGGTGGGGCGTCGTCGCGCAGGGGGGCGTGAGCATGCCCGGCCGGCGTCACGCCTCGTCGTGGAATCCGATCAGCCAGCGGATGCCGTAGCGATCGATGACCGTTCCGTCATAGTCCCCCCACGGGCGCTTCTGCAGGGCATCGATCACACGTCCGTCCGCGACCAGCTGATCGAACCAGCTCGTCAGCGTCGTCGCATCCGCGGTGCCGAGCAGGGAGAGGAACATCCCACTCATCTGCACCGCATCGTCATCGGCGCCGGCGTCTGCTCCCGCCAGCTCGACCGGCCCACTGAGCTGTCCGTGCGCGATCGCATCCGCCGGCCCGTCATGGCGTCCTGCTCCGGCGTAGTCGAGGAGCTCGAGCGTCCCCCCGAAGACGGAACGGTAGTGCTCCAATGCCTCGGCCGCGTTGCCCGGGAACAGCAGGTAGGGGATCAGTCCGCTCATGCCGCGAGTGTACGGCGAACGGGCCACGTTGTCAGTCGGGCGTGATGCTCGGCGGAGCCCGGCGATGTCAGAGTTCGACGCCGAGCAGCACGGGCTCCGGCTGCAGCACGAGACCGAACTCGGCGTGCACACGGCTCTGGATGAAGCGGGCGAGCTCCGACACCTCGGCTGCCGTCGCGCCGCCACGGTTGGTGAGGGCGAGGGCGTGCTTGGTCGAGACCGATGCACGCGACCTCGGCAGCTTGAACCCCTTGCGGATTCCGGCCTGCTCGATCAGCCAGGCGGCGCTCACCTTCACATCGGGCGCCTCCGGCTTCGCGGCAGGCACATACCCGTCGTAGGAGGCGAGCGGAATCACGGTGACGGTATCGAGGTCGGGGGTCACGGGCCACCGCGGGCACTCGGGCGGCAGGGCACGGGCGACGACCTCGGGCACGATCGCATTCTGGAAGAACGAGCCGACGCCGTGCGTGTCAGGGTCGTTCTCGTCGAGCAGCATCCCCTTCGAGGCACGCGTCGCGAGGATCCTCTCGCGCACCCAGCTGAGCGGCACAGGGGCGTCCGAATCGAGGCCCAGCGCCCTGCGCAGCTGCTCACCGCGCACGACGCGCTCTTCGGCGACGAGAAGATCGACGGTGACCGACAGGATGACGGCGCGGCGCTGCGGCACGCTGCCGTAGTGATGCTTGAGCACCGAGGTGCGGAACCCGAGACCGAGCTCTGATGCCGGGACGACCGACACCTCGCCCGTCGCCTCGTCGATCAGCTCGACCTCGACCAGGGTCTCCTGGATCTCCTGACCGTATGCGCCGATGTTCTGCACCGGCGAGGCGCCGACGGTGCCCGGGATGCCGCTCATCGCCTCGAGTCCGGCATACCCGCGCTCGACGGCGTAGGCGACGAGATCGTCCCAGCCGTGCCCGGCCTGCGCGCGAAGCCGGATGCGTCCGGCATGCGGCGACGGAAGCTCTTCGATTCCGCGGGTGAGGATGCGGATGACGGTTCCCTCGAACGAGTCGTCCCCGATGAACAGGTTGGAGCCGCCACCGAGGACGAACCACTCGTCACCGCGTGACCACACGTCGGTGAGCGCACCGATCAATTCGTCGGTCGTCGACGCCTCGAGCATCCGCTCGGGCGCACCACCCGTTCGGAGGGTCGTGAGATTCGCGAGCCTGAGCGGCTCGACCTCGTGCACCACGTCGTCGCCCATCAGGCGGCGACGCGCAGCTGCGCCTTGACGAGGACAGTCGTCTCGCCGAAGGTGACCTTGAGATCGATGCGAGTCGATTCCTCGTCGGCGGCGCCGACGGTGGCGACGACGTGCAGGTCGGCTCCGTCAGCGGGGTCGACCACGACGGGCTTGGTGAACCGCACGCCGTAGTCGAGGATGCGCGTGCCCGGTTCGAGAGCTGCGACCACCACCGACGATGCGATGCCCATCGTGAGCATTCCGTGTGCGAGGACGCCCGGCAGGCCCACCTCGGCGGCGACGTCGTCACGGTAGTGGATCGGGTTGAAGTCACCGGACGCTCCGGCGTATCGCACCAGCGACTCGCGGGTGATGTGCACCGTGCGCTCTGCGACGACGTCTCCGACAGCGAACGGCATCACTCTGCTCCTTCTTCGGCGCCGACCAGCAGCACGCTGGTGGCGGTGACGACGTGCTCGCCGGCGGCATCCGTGATCTCGGCCGCGCTGGTGATCATGGCGTTGCCGCCCATCATGCGGATCGCGGTCACGCGCAACCGGCCGGTGAGCTCGTCCCCCGCCACGATCGGGCGGGAGTAGGCGAACTTCTGCTCGGCGTGGATCGTGCGCGCCAGCACGATGCCCGAGTCGGGTTCGGCCAGCAGCTGCTGCAGCGTGAGGTCTTGGATGACCATCGCGAAGGTCGGCGGCGCCACGACATCGGCGAAACCGGCCGCACGCGCAGCCTCGACATCGGTGTGCTGCGGGGCGTCGGCGAAGACCGCGCGCGCGAACTCGCGCACCTTCTCGCGGCCGACGAGGTAGGGGGACGTCGGCGGGAACTCCCGGCCGACCAGATCTTGGTTCACTGCCACCCCTCGATCCTACCGAGGGGTGGCACTGCGGTCGGCGTTCAGGCGCCTCTCGCCGACATGGCCGACCCGAGAAGCACCATCCGCATGCTCCGCTCGGCTGCATCGCGCAGCAGCGCCTCGCCCTGCTCCACTGCCTGCGCCAGCGGCATGGGCACGGTGATGATCGACGCGATCGCATCGATGCCGATGTCGTGCACGGAGGGCGCCCCCTCCCCCAGAGAGCCGGCGATTCCGAGGACCGGCACTCCGGCGACACGGGCACGCATCGCGATCTCCGCCGGCACCTTTCCTCGCGGCGTCTGGAAGTCGATGGCACCTTCTGCGGTGATGACGAGATCGGCGACCGCCATCAGCTCGTCGACCGCGTTCGGCAGCAGGCCGCTGTCGAGCAGCACCTCGAAGCGCGGTGCGAGACGAGCTCCGAGCACGGCCGCGAGCCCTGCGCCCAGACCGCCGGACGCGCCGGTGCCACCGCCCGTGCGGACGTCCATCCCGGCACCGAACGGGCTCTGCTCCTCGAGCAGTCCCGCCCAGGTGTCGAGCGCCGCCGCGAGGTGCTCGACCTGTGCGGGGGTCGCGCCCTTCTGCGGCCCGAAGACTCGCGCAACGCCGCGCGGCCCGCACAGCACGTTGTGGATGTTGCAGGCGAGGACGATCTCGACCTCGCCGATGCGCGGGTGCAGCCCGGAGAGATCCAGCTCGACCGCCTCACCGAGGTGCCGCCCTCCGGCCAGGATCGTTGCGCCGTCGGAACGGAGGATCCGCGCACCCAGGGCCTCGAGCGCCCCCGCGCCTCCGTCGCTCGTTCCGGAGTCGCCACAGCCGACGATGATCCGCTCGGCACCGTCGTCGAGGGCGGCGGCGATCAGCTCGCCGACCCCGCGGGTCGTGGTCTCGCCAGGGTCTCGACGGTCGCGCGGCACCAGCCGCAGCCCCGCCGCGGAAGCCATCTCGACGACGGCGGTTCCCGCCGCGTGGCCGCCGAGCCGGGCCCAGTGCGCGTGCACCGGTGAGCCGACCGGCCCCGTCACGACGCGCGGCACGAGGTCGCCGCCGGTGGCCGCGGCGAGCGCCGCGGCCGTTCCCTCTCCGCCGTCGGGCACCGGGAACTCGTCGACCTGCACACCGGGTATGACCCGGCGCACACCGGATGCGATCGCCTGTGCGACCGCCTCGGCGCTCAGACTCTCCTTGAAGCCGCTCGGTGCGATCAGGATGCGCTGCGGAATGTGAATGGACATGTCTTCTCCTTCTGCGCCCCTCGGGGCGAGTTCTGCCCGTGTGGGCACGACGATCACCGGTGCACCGGCGGTGCACGCGGAAGGGGGGATGGCTGGGGAGTGCGGCGAGGGTCAGCGCAGCAGCGGCAGACCCATCGACGGCCAGATCCACAGTGCGAAGACGGCGACGAGCACGAACATCGCCGGTGCGAGGATCACCGAGAGACGTCGCAGGTCGCGCGGGGTGAAGCTGTGCGGCACGACCTCGGGATCGGCGAACATCGCGACCGGTTTGGCCGAGCTGGGGAGAGTGTGGCAGAAGCCCGCTGCGGCAGTCGACGCGAACGCCGCCGCCATCGGATCGACGCCCAGCGCGGGGGCCACGGAGATCACGACCGGGATGATCGCGGCCGACCTCGCCGACCGTGACGGGATCAGCAGGTGCGCGGCGGTCGACACAGCGATCACGACGAGCACGAACACCACCGCGCTCGCGGAGCCGAGGCCGCTCATCGGGGCGAGTGCGGTGGTGCTCAGCCAGGTCGCGGCGCCGGTGCCGGTGAGCGCGGACGCCAGCGCGAGGGTCGCCGCGAGGAAGAGGAGCAGCGACCAGGGCACGCGCTTGACGGCGGCCGGGAAGGTCGTGCAGCCGATCCCCGGGGAGACGGCCGCGACCGCACCGAGCAGCGCGACGAGGGCCGGGGAGAGCTGGTGCAACGGCTCGGTCGCCCAGAGGGTTACGACCGCTCCGAGCAGGATCGCCGCCCTGCGCTCGACCGCGCTGAGGGGACCGGTCACAGCGGTCGAGGCGGAACGGGCCAGGTCGGCGGGGCTCAGACGCAACGGCGTGCCGGCTCGGTCGGTGCGGCGGGTGAAGCGCCACAGGATGATCTCGCACGCGAGGTGCGACGACACGATGGCGAGCGGGAGGCCGAGCCACAGCCACCCGAGAAAGGTGAACCCCGGCTCGCCCGCGGCGCGAAGCAGCTGGTCGGTGATGATGTGCGCTCCGGCACCGAGCAGGGAGCCGACGGCGGACAGCAGCACCACCGTCGGCATCAGCAGCGCAAGCGCCCTGACGACGCGTTCACGGCCGGGCAGGACATCGGATACCGCGGTGAACACCGGAACGGCGAGCGCGGCGCGCCCCGAGGTCGCGGGCACGGCGAATGCGGTGAGCGTGAGCGCCACGGTCGTCAGGTGGAAGAGGCTGCGGGGCCCGCGGGCGAAGCGGAGCAGGTGCGCGGCACCGCGCAGGGCGAGCCCCGAAGACGATACTCCTGCGGCGATCACGAACGCCCCGATCAGCAGCCAGATCGTCTCGTCTCCGAGTGACGCGAAGAACGTGCTCGCCGGGAGGATGCCGGTGACGATGAGCGCGACCGCGGCGAGGAACGCGACGAGCGTGTCGTCGAGAGGGGTGGCCGCCCAGGCCCACACGGCGAGCAGGAAGACCGTGATGGTCACCGCGATCGGCAGGGTCGGGCCGCCTGAAGATGCGGGGGCAGCCGAAGCGAGTGCCATCACGATGCCTGCCACGACGATCGCGGCCGCGACCACGAGACGCAGCACGAGCCGGCGTCCGACCGTTGCCGCCCGTGGGCGGGTCGCACGTCCGGCGGAGAAGGGGGACGCGCTCCGGTGCGCGGGCGGAAGCACGCCTGTGCGGTGCGGGGGCACGGTGGCGAAGCGTGCGTGCTCGGCGATCGGGGGGATGCCGTCGGCGGGAGTGCTCATCGGAATCGGTACCCCGCCCCGCGAACCGTCTCGATGCGCTCCGAGCCGATCTTGCTGCGCAGGGCGCGGACGTAGACGTCGACCACGTTCGAGGCGGGGTCGAAGTCCATGCCCCATACGTGCCCGATCAGCTGGTCGCGCGACAGCACCTGCCCCGCGTTCTGCAGGAATACCTCGAGCAGCGAGAACTCGCGGGAGGTGAGCTCGCGCATCGCCCCGGCGACCGTGACGCTGCGCGCTCGCACGTCGACGCGGACGTCGCCGTGCGCGAGCACAGGGCCCGTCGCACGCCCCTCGCCATCGCCGATGCGCAACCGCACCCGGGCGGCGAGCTCGGCGAACTGGAACGGCTTCGTCACGTAGTCGTTCGCGCCGCTCTCGAGTCCGCGCACGGTGTCGATGACGGAATCCCGTGCCGTGAGAATGATCACCGGCGTCGTGACCCCTTCACCCCGAAGATTGGCGAGCACGTCGAACCCGTCCATGCCGCCGAGGCCGATGTCGAGCAGCACGAGGTCGAACGTGCCGCTGCGCGCCATCAGAAGCGCGGTGTGGCCGTCCGCGGCTTCCGCGGTGTCGTATCCCGCGGCACGGAGTCCTCGGCGTACGAACGAGGTGATGTGAGGGTCGTCCTCGGCGATCAGGATGTTCCGCATGTCAGTGCTTCCTCTCATCCGACGGGTCCGCAACGCCGGCCGTCACGGGCGCGGGTACGTCGATGCCGAACATCGCCCCTTCTCCCAGTACGCTGTCGACCCAGGCTGAGCCGCCGTGGCCGTCGGCGATCGCCCGCACGATCGCGAGTCCGAGACCCGAGCCGCGGCGAACACCGGTGGTGTCTCCTCTGGCGAATCGCTCGAAGATGCGCTCCGCGTCGACTGCCGCGACACCGGGACCGCTGTCGCGCACCCACAGGCGCAGGCGCCGCTCCGCACCCTCGCCGTCGAACCGGGAGCCGAGCTCGATCCGGTCCCCGTCGGAGGTCACCTGCACCGCGTTCGCGGTCAACTGCAGCACCGCCTGCGTGATCCGCTGCGGATCGAGCTCCGCAGAGCCTTCCGCGATCTCCATGAGCTGCCAGCGACGATCGCCCAGAGCCTGGGCCTTCGCCTCGATGTCGAGAGTCAGCATCGAGACCTCGCACTGCGCCACCCGCACGAAGTCGTGCTGCTCGGCCCGAGCCAGCACGAGAAGGTCGGTGACGATCCGGCTCATCCGATCGAGCTCTCCGCTCACCAGCCGCAGCGTCTCCGCACGCTCCTCGGGGTCCTCGCTGAGCAGCTCGAGCTGGCCGCGGACGATCGTGATCGGTGTGCGCAGCTCGTGCCCCGCGTCATCGACGAAGCGCTGCTGCGTGGCGTGCACCGACTCGAGCCGGTCGAGCATCTGGTTGAAGGTCGTCGCCACCGCAGCGATGTCGTCGGTGCCGTCCACCGGCACGCGGGCAGTGAGATCGTGCTCTCCGATGTCTCGCGCCACCCGATACACCTCACGGACCGGAGCCAGGATCTGACCGGCCACGAGCCATGCGACGCCGGAGCTGAGCAGCACACCGATCAACGCCACCCAGGCGATCGTCACGAAGGCGTCATCGACCTGCGCGCGAGAATCCTGCGTGTACTGAAGGATCAGGACTGCTCCCTGCTGCTCGCCGACCGTGAAGTCCAGCCGCCCCCACCGAAGGGGTCCCGTGTCGGACGACTCCAGCGCGCCCGAGGATGCCTCCGTGTTGAGCAGACGACTCACGAGCATCTCGCCACCTGCGACCGTTGACAGGTCGATGGCCTCCGGGGCGTCGGTGGCGTCCGCGGCATCCGCGGCATCCGCACGGCCGTTCGCGATCGCGATCACCTGTCCGTCGACGGCCGCGATCACCACCTCGTCCTCGTGCGCCGACTGGCGGGCCAGGTACTCCGTGAGCATCGCCTCGGCAGAGGAATGGGCCCCGGCCGCCGTGTCCTCGGCGAAACGCGAGAATTCGGCGGCCTCCTGCTCGATCTCGGAGTTGGCTGCCTGCTCGACGCTCGCGAGGAAGATGCTCCGCCCCATGACCCCTACTGCGATGAGCGTGATCAGGGTGCTGAGGACGATCCACAGCGTGATCCGCCACCGTGCCGGCAGCGTGCGCGGACGCAGCGTGCGCAGAGGCGCACCGCCGCGAGACACGTGGGAGGAGGTCTCGTCCGGTCGGGCCGGCTGCGGCTCCGGCTGGGCGACGATGTCGATCGGCAGGGTGGGCGCGTCAGTCATCATCGTCGCCGCCGTCATCGTCATCGTCATCGCCGACCTGCGGAGCGGGTGCCGGAGCGGGCTCCGGCACGGGGGCAGGGGCGGGTGCCGGGTCAGGGACGACGGGTGTCGTCGGCTGCGGTGCGGCAGGGACGCTCGGCTCGGCAGTGGGCGCCAGCTGCACCACGACGGGCTTCGTGGGGATCTGCGGCGCCGGGGGCATCTGCGCGAGGGCGATGCTGCCTGCCGCGAAGATCACCGGCACGGCGATCAAGGCACCCGGTATCAGGAGGCGTCGTAGGTCGGTCATGCCACCATGATGCCGGTCGATGATGATGCCACGATGAGCCGCAGATGAAGATCGCTTCATCTGCGGGCGCACGGCAACCGTCAGTCCTTCTTCTTGCGCCCCTTGATCGCCTTCATCGCCATCTGCACCGCGATGACCACGAGGTATGCCGCGAACAGCATGTTCCCCACCTGCGGGTCGATCAGCGTGGCCAGCCATGCGCCGAGCGCGGTGGTCGTGCAGGCGGACACTCCGACGATCGCCGCTGCGAGGAGATCGACGTTGTGGTTGCGCAGGTTGCCGATCGTGCCTGAGATCGCGGTCGGGATCATCATGAGCAGCGATGTGCCCTTGGCCACGAGGTCGCTCGTGCCGAATGCGAGCATCAGGATCGGCACGACGATCACTCCGCCGCCCACCCCGATGAGCCCTGCGAGGATGCCCGTGGCGACGCCCACGACCAGGAGAGCGAGTCCGTTGAGCAGCTGCAGCTCGAACTCCGCGTCGCGCGAGGGGACGACCAGGAACAGGCTCACGATGACGACCACGAGGAAGCCGACGAAGAACCAGCGCAGCACGGTCTGCGAGATCTTCGGCAGCATCCGAGTGCCGATCTGCGCGCCGACCACGGAGCCCGCTGCGAGGATCAGCGCGGGGATCCAGGCGACCGACCCGTTGATCGCGTAGGAGACGACGCCGACCGTCGCGGTCGGCACGATCGCCGCGAGCGATGTGCCGGCGCCGAGCCGCTGGTTGAAGTGCAGGAAGAGCACGAGCAGCGGAACGATCACCGTGCCGCCGCCGACGCCGAAGAGGCCGGAGAGGAGTCCTGCGATCAGGCCGATGCCGACGAATGCCGTGTAGGCGCGAGGCCCTCTGCTCAGGGTCTCTGCATCACTCACCGGATCAGCCTACTCTCAGGCTCCCCCTCCGTTCTTCCCTCAGACCTCGGAGTCGGCCTTGATCGGCACCGAGATCGATTCGGTCAGCGCCTGCTCGTAGCGGCGCTGACGACGACGCAGCCACAGGCCGCCGACGATCAGGAGTGCCAGCAGCGCGTAGGCGGTCGCCGCGAACGGCTGCGCGACGAGCGTCGTCAGGTCTCCCTGGCTGAGCTGGAGGGCGCGCCTCAGCTGCGCCTCACCCATCGGTCCGAGGATCATGCCGACCACGAGCGGAGCGACCGGGAACCCGTACCGTCTCATGAAGAACCCGAGCACCCCGATGATCGTCAGGATGAGGATGTCGACCACCGAGTAGTTCAGCGCATAGGCGCCGAACGCCGCGAACACGAGGATCCCCGCGTAGAGGTACGGCCGCGGGATCTGCAGGAGCTTCACCCACATGCCCACGAGCGGAAGATTCAGCACGAGCAGGATGACGTTGCCGATGTAGAGGCTCGCCACCAGCGCCCACACCAGGTTCGACTGGCTCGTGAACAGCATCGGTCCCGGCTGCAGCCCGTACGACTGGAAGGCCGTGAGGATGATCGCGGCGGTCGCTGTGGTCGGCAGTCCGAGCGTCAGCAGCGGAACGAGCACTCCGGCGGCGGCCGCGTTGTTCGCGGACTCCGGTCCGGCGACGCCCTCGATCGCCCCGCGTCCGAACTCGGACTTGTGCTTCGAGAGCTTGCGCTCGGTCGCATACGAGAGGAAGGTCGCCACGTCGGCGCCGCCCGCGGGGATCGTTCCGATGGGGAAGCCGATCGCAGTGCCGCGCAGCCAGGGCTTCCACGAACGACGCCAGTCGTCCTTCTTCATCCAGTTGCGCCATCCGCGCGTCACCGGGATCACGTCGATCGCCCCGTGCCGCAGCCGCGCGGCGATGTACAGCGTCTCTCCGACGGCGAACAGTCCGACCGCCACCAGCACGATGTCGATGCCGTCGGCGAGTGGCAGCAGCCCGAGCGTGTACCGCTGCTGCCCGGAGAGCCGGTCGGTTCCGACGAGACCCAGGAACAGCCCCACCCCGAGCGAGAGGAGGCCGCGAGGAACCGACGAGCCCATGAGCGCTCCGACGGTGATGAAGGCGACGACGATGAGTGCGACGTAGTCGGCCGGACCGAGGTTGACGGCGAACTGCGCGAGCACGGGAGCCAGGAGGGTGAGGCCGATGGTCGCGAGAGTGCCGGCGACGAACGACCCGAGGGCGGCGGTCGCGAGCGCTGCCGCGCCACGGCCCATCTTGGCCATCTTGTTGCCTTCGATCGCGGTGACGATCGAAGCCGACTCCCCCGGGGTGTTCAACAGGATGCTCGTGGTCGAGCCGCCGTACATCCCGCCGTAGTAGATCCCCGCGAAGGTGATCAGAGCGGCAGCCGGCTCGAGCGTGTAGGTGAGCGGCAGCAGCAGCGCCACCGTCATGGCGGGGCCGATTCCCGGGAGCACGCCCACCGCAGTGCCGATGAGCACGCCGATGAACGCGAAGACGAGGTACTGCGGCTGCAGCGCAGTCGCGAACCCCTCGAGGAGCAGAGACCAGCTGTCCATCAGAACATCCTCCCGAGCCAGGCCAGAGCAGGCCCCCAGGGCAGAGACAGTCCGAGCAGACCGCCGAACACGACCTGAACCACGAGAGCGAGGGCGATCCCGACGCTGAGAGCCACCCACCAGCGCTTCGCGCCGAGCGACCAGGCGACACCGCCGAACAGGATCGCTGCGGCCGGTGCCCAGCCGAGAGGTGCGATCAGGAAGAGGTGCGCCACGAGGAATGCGGCGATCTTCACGAGAGTGACCCAGTCGGTGGGGAGCGACTGATCGACGTCCTCCCCGTCTTCAGGGACTCCCCTCTGCCCGCGCAGGATGCCGATGAGCACGGCTACCGCGGATCCCAGGAGCAGAATCGCGACGAAGATCGGGAACACGGTCGGACCGACCTGCGCGCCGACCGGAACATGGATGGAGAAGACGCCGATCAGGGCGAAGACGCCCAGCGCGACCATCAGCAGGGCGAAGACGAGTTCACCCACTGGCACGGGGCCGACGATGCGTGCGGATCGGCGTTCGCCGATCCGCACACCGTCGGGCCCGGAGGACCCGGTGATCATGTCAGCCGACCAGACCGATGTTCTGCAGGGTCGCGGTGACCTCTTCGATGTTCTCGTCGAGGAACTCGTCGAACTCCTCGCCCGTGAGGAACGCATCAGCCCACCCTCGCGTCTCGAGCTCGGCCGTCCAGGCCTCCGAATCGTGCAGCTCCGTGACGATCCGCGTCAGCTCCTCGCGGTTCGCATCGTCGATCTCTCCGGGTGCGATCACCCCGCGCCAGTTCGTCAGGACGACGTCATAACCGGAATCCGTGATCGTGGGGACCTCGGGGAGCTGCTCGACCGATTCATCCGATGACACCGCGAGAGCCTTCATCGTGCCCGCGTCGATGTGCTGCAAGAACTCGCCGACGCCCGAGATGCCGGCGTCCACCTTGCCGCCCAGGATCAGAGAGGTCGCCTCACCGCCACCCGAGTTCGGGGTGTAGTTGAGCTTCTCGGCGATCTCGGCGCCGTCGAGCCCGGCCTCCTCGAGCATGAGCCCGGCCAGGATGTGGTCCGCGCCGCCGGCGGAGCCGCCGGTGATGGTCACCTCCTGCCCCTTGTCGACGACGTCCTCCACGAGATCCTCGAGCGTGTCGTACTCCGAGTCCGCCGGGACGACCACGACCAGCGGTTCGTCTGTCAGTCGGGCGATGGCGGTCGTGTCCTCGATGCGGACGGCCGAGGCGTTGGTCTCGACCGCGCCGACCATCACGAGGCCCATCACCATCAGGGTGGCCGGGTTCTGCTCGTTCGCAAGCTGGGCGAGCCCGACGGTGCCGCCGGCGCCGCCGACGTTGGTGACCGGCGCGGAGCCCACGATCTTCTCCTCCGTGAGGAGCTGCGAGAGCGCGCGTCCGGTCTGGTCCCATCCCCCACCCGGATCTGCGGGGACGACGATGTTCACGTCGCTGATCGTGACGGCCTCATCCGCAGCGTCGTCGCCAGCGGGTTCGGTGCTGCCCGAGCACGAGGTCAGTGCGAGTGCGGTTGCCGCTGCCACTGCCACCGCCGTGCCGATACGTGACTTCTTCATGTGCGCTCCTCCTTGAGCGTTCGTGTTGCTGTTCGTCCACCCTGGGAGGACGGATGCCGCCGCTCAAGCTTCGGAAACCATTGGTCGCGTTCCGAAAGTATTGGTCGCGATCGCCCGTCGCCCCGCGTCGCGGCGCACGCGCGCAGCGAGGACAATGGTCGAGTGGCCTCAAGGATGACGCTCCGGGTGCAGCTCCTGGCTCTGCAGGCGCTGATCGTGTTCTTGGTGACCCTCGCGACCGGGATCGTCGCCGGTGCCCTGCAGGAGCAGGCGCTCCGGGAGGCCTACAAGGATCGGATGCAGGCCGTCGCCCAGTCGATCGCGGCGCTTCCTCCCGTGCTCGAGGCCTTCGACGACCTCGAACCCGCCGCAGCGATCCAGCCGATCGCCGAAGTGATCCGCGAGGCCTCGGATCTCGCGTACGTGGTGGTCGCGAATGCCGACGGCATCCGCTACTCCCATCCGAATCCCGACCGCATCGGAGAGAGGGTGTCGACGGATCCGTCCGTGCCGCTCGCCGGTGAGATCTACGTGGGCACCCAGACCGGCACGCTGGGCACGTCCTGGCGCGTCAAGGTGCCGATCCGCGAGGACGGCGGCGTGGTCATCGGCACGGCATCCGTCGGCATCCTCGAGTCGGAGCTCAACGAGGAGTTCACCGCCAATCTCACCTGGCTGATCTCGGCGATGCTCGCGGCCGCCGTGCTCGGCGTCTTCGGCTCGGCGTGGGTCACCTCGGTGATCAGACGACGCATCTATCGGCTGGAGCCCCATCAGATCGCCGCCCTGGTGAAGAACCAGGAGACGACCCTGCATCGGCTCAGCGAGGGCGTCATCACGGTCAACGGCGCCGGTCGGATCACCCTCGCGAACGACGCCGCCGCACGCCTGCTCGAGAAGGACTCGAGCGAGCTCGATGACGCCGCCGTGGCCGACGTCCTCGACGACGAGCTGCTCGACGTGCTCAGGATCGGCGAGAACGAGGGGCGACCTGTGATCGTCGGATCGCACGTCCTGGTGGCTCGCAGCACCGGAAGCCGCGTCGACGGCGCCGATGTCGAGGCCACTCTGCTGCTGCGCGATCACACCGAGCTGCACGACGTGGTGCAGCGAGTCGAGGCAGCAGACGCGATCATCGCCTTCCGTCAGCGATTCGGGCTCCCCAAGGGGCTGAGCCCCGAGACCCTCGATCGGATCTCATCGGCCCTCGCAGCTCGCCCCGATGCCTCCGCCACCGAGATCGGCGACGATCTGACCATCTCGCGTGTCAGCGCCAGGCGCTACCTCGAACACCTCGCGAGCACAGGGCGCGCGATCCGCACCCTCGACTACTCGACGAAGGGTCGGCCCGGCACGCGGTATCGGGCCACCGGACCGTCATGACCGCTGCCTGCGTGCTCATCGGCTGCGAAAGCCCCTGGGACCGGGTCTCCTCCTGTGCGACACTGGATCGCATCAGACGACGTCGTCGATGACCCGGATCGAAGGAGATCTCATGGTGCGCAGTTCCTATCCCGATGTCGAGATCCCTGAGGTCTCGATCCACGACTTCCTGTTCGGCGACGTCGAGGAGGACCGCCTCGACGCGATTGCGATCGTCGACGGCGTCAGCGGTGCGACGACGACCTATCGCCAGCTGATCGCACAGATCGACCTGTTCGCCGGCGCACTCGCTGCACGCGGAGTGGGCGTCGGGACGAAGGTGGGCGTGCTGTGCCCCAACATCCCCGCGTTCGCGACGGTCTTCCACGGCATCCTTCGCGCGGGGGCGACGGCGACCACGATCAACTCCCTCTACACGCCCGAGGAGATCGCGAATCAGCTGACGGATGCCGAGGCGACGTGGCTCATCACCGTCTCACCGCTGCTCGCCGGGGCGAAGGCGGCGGCCGCGGCCGTCGGACTCGACGACGACCACGTGATCGTCCTCGACGGCGCAGACGGGCATCCGTCGCTGCCCGCCCTGCTCGGCGAGGGCCGTACCGCCCCCGAGGTGAGCTTCGACCCGGCGACGCATCTCGCCGTGCTCCCCTATTCCTCGGGCACGACCGGCAGGCCCAAGGGCGTCATGCTCACGCACCGCAACCTGATAGCCAACGTCAGCCAGTGCCGCTCCACGATCTCGCTCGGCGACGACGACCGCGTGCTCGCCGTCCTGCCGTTCTTCCACATCTACGGCATGACAGTGCTGCTGAACTTCGCGCTGCGCCAGCGTGCGGCTCTCGTCACCATGCCCAGGTTCGATCTCACGGACTTCCTCCGCGTCGTCCAGGAGCACCGCACCAGCTGGGTCTTCATCGCACCGCCCATCGCCGTCGCGCTCGCGAAGCATCCGCTCGTCGACCAGTACGACACCTCGGCGATCAAGGTCATCTTCTCAGGGGCCGCTCCGCTCGACGGGACGCTGGCATCAGCGGTGGCGACCCGCCTCGGATGCACGGTGTGCCAGGGGTACGGCATGACGGAGACGAGCCCGGTCACCCATGCGATCCCCTACGACCGCCCGGACATCGACCGCTCCTCGGTCGGCCTGCTGCTCGCCGGCACCGAGGCGCGGCTCGTCGCGGAGGACGGCAGCGACGTCGATGCGCCGACCGAGGGCGTCAGCGCTCCGGGTGAGCTGCTCATCCGCGGCCCCCAGGTCATGGCCGGCTACCTCAACAGGCCGGATGCCACGGCCGAGATGCTCGACACCGACGGCTGGCTGCACACCGGCGACGTCGCGACCGTGACGCACGACGGCATCTTCCGCATCGTCGACAGGCTCAAGGAGCTCATCAAGTACAAGGGCTACCAGGTGGCGCCGGCCGTCCTCGAGGCGGTGCTGCTCGAGCACCCGTCCATCGCCGATGCGGCGGTCATCGGCGCGCCCGACGCCGACGGGCAAGAGGTCCCGAAGGCGTTCGTCGTGGTGCAGCAGGGAGCGGAGCTCGATGCGGATGCCGTGATGGCCCACGTGGCGGCGCATGTCGCCCCTCACGAGAAGGTGCGGCAGGTCGAGTTCATCGACGCCATCCCGAAGTCGGCATCCGGAAAGATCCTGCGCAAGGATCTGCGCACACGCTGAGCCTCTCCGAAATGAAGAAGCCCGCCGTCCCTTTCGGGGCGGCGGGCTTCTTCGAACGAGCGAGCTGCTTACTCGGACTTGTTCTCGACGGCGTCCTCGGCGGCAGCCTCGGCTGCCTCTCCCTCGGCCTGCGACTCGGCACCGGCGTCGGTGGTCTCTTCTGCCGGAGCCTCCTCGACGACCTCGGCGGGCTTCTCAGCCTTGGCAGCCTTCTTGGTGGACTTCGCCTTGGGGGTGACGGGCTCGAGAACGAGCTCGATCACGGCCATGGGGGCGTTGTCACCCTTGCGGTTGCCGACCTTCGTGATGCGGGTGTAGCCACCCTCACGGTCTGCGACCAGCGGAGCGATCTCGGTGAAGAGCACGTGTCCGGCGTCCTTGTTGGAACGCAGCACGGTCATCGCACGACGACGCGAGTGCAGGTCGCCGCGCTTGCCGAGCGTGATGAGACGCTCCGCGAGCGGACGCAGGCGCTTGGCCTTGGTCTCGGTCGTCTTGATCGACTTGTGGATGAAGAGCTGCGCCGCGAGGTTGGCAAGCAGCAGACGCTCGTGTGCGGGGCCGCCTCCGAGGCGGGGACCCTTAGTGGGCTTGGGCATATCTCACTCCTGGTCAGGAAAGGTCGGGTCAGCTGGCCTCTGCCAGATGACAATCCGGGTGGGTCAGAAGGACTCGTCTTCGCTGCCGCCGTAGAAGTGGGCGCCGTCGAAACCGGGCACCGAATCCTTGAGCGACAGACCGAGCGAGATGAGCTTGTCGCGCACCTCGTCGACCGACTTCTGGCCGAAATTGCGGATGTTCATGAGCTGCGTCTCCGACAGGGCGACGAGCTCGGAAACAGTGTTGATGCCCTCACGCTTCAGGCAGTTGTACGAGCGGACCGAAAGGTCGAGGTCCTCGATCGGCATCGACAGCTCGCTGGAGTTCACTGCCTCCACCGGTGCCGGGCCGATCTCGATGCCCTCAGCCTCGACGTTCAGCTCGCGAGCGAGACCGAACAGCTCGGTGAGCGTCTTCGCAGCCGAAGCGACGGCGTCGCGGGGGCTGATGGCGGACTTGGTCTCGACGTCGAGGACGAGCTTGTCGAAGTCGGTGCGCTCACCCGCACGGGTGGCGTCGACGCGGTAGCTGACCTTGAGCACCGGCGAGTAGATCGAGTCGATCGGGATCTGACCGGCCTCGGCGTACTCGTTGCGGTTCTGCGTCGCCGAGACGTAGCCGCGGCCACGCTCGATCGTGAGCTCGAGCTCGAACTTCGCGGTCTCGTTGAGCGTCGCGATGACGAGCTCGGGGTTCTGGACCTCGACACCGGCCGGAGCCGAGATGTCAGCGGCGGTCACTTCGCCCGAACCGGTCTTGCGCAGGTAAGCCGTGATGGGCTCGTCGCGCTCCGACGAGACCACGAGCTGCTTGATGTTGAGGATGATCTCGGTGACATCCTCCTTCACGCCGGGGATGGTGCTGAACTCGTGCAGCACGCCGTCGATGCGAACGCTGGTGACCGCGGCGCCGGGGATCGACGACAGCAGGCTGCGGCGAAGCGCATTGCCGATCGTGTATCCGAAGCCGGGCTCCAGAGGCTCGATGATGAACCGGCTACGGTTCTCGACGATCTTTTCCTCGGTCAGTGTGGGACGCTGTGCAATAAGCACTCTGTGTTCCTTTCGATCACATGCCCGCTATATGACATGTGGTGGGGTGAGGTTTTGAGTTTTGGAAGTCGATGCCCGCGCTGGCGGGCGTCGAGCCGCTCGGCCCCGAAGGACCGAGCGGCTCAACAAGCCGGATCAGACGCGGCGGCGCTTCGGCGGGCGGCAGCCGTTGTGCGCCTGCGGGGTGACGTCCTGGATCGAGCCGACCTCGAGGCCGGCGGCCGTCAGCGAACGGATCGCGGTCTCGCGACCAGAGCCCGGTCCCTTGACGAAGACGTCGACCTTCTTGACGCCGTGCTCCTGCGCCTGACGGGCAGCCGACTCGGCGGCCAGACCAGCGGCGTAGGGGGTCGACTTGCGCGAGCCCTTGAAGCCCACACCACCCGACGATGCCCAGCTGATGACAGCGCCGGACGGGTCGGTGATCGAAACGATGGTGTTGTTGAACGTCGACTTGATGTGGGCATGGCCCAGCGCGATGTTCTTCTTTTCCTTGCGGCGCGGCTTGCGCGCGGCGGCCTTGGGTGCAGCCATGAAAGTGTTCTCCTAGTCCCTGGGGGCCGCGCTTAGCGGGCCTTCTTCTTGCCTGCGACGGTGCGCTTCGGGCCCTTGCGGGTACGGGCGTTGGTCTTGGTGCGCTGACCACGGACCGGGAGGCCACGACGGTGGCGGACGCCCTCGTAGGAGCCGATCTCGACCTTGCGGCGGATGTCTGCGGCGACCTCGCGGCGCAGGTCACCCTCCACCTTGTAGGTGCCTTCGATGTAGTCGCGGAGGGCGATCAGCTGGTCATCGCTGAGGTCCTTCACGCGGATGCTCTCGTCGATCTCCGTAGCCTTGAGGATCTCGACCGAGCGGGTACGGCCGACGCCGTAGATGTAGGTAAGGGCGATCACCACGCGCTTATCGCGCGGGATGTCAACGCCGGCAAGACGTGCCATGCGGTTCTCCTGGGTGTTGTGGAGGTGTGGAGCAGGATCGGTGCTCGGGCCTCCGCCCCGAGGTGTCCCCCACTCGCGTGGGATCTGATCCTGCCGTTGTGTGTATTGAGTTGTGAGTCAGATCCGAAGAGTCCGCCGGCAGCGCCGACGGGCGCTCAGCCCTGGCGCTGCTTGTGGCGCGGGTTGCTCTTGCAGATGACCATGACGCGGCCGTGACGGCGGATCACCTTGCAGTGATCGCACATGGGCTTGACGCTGGGGTTGACCTTCATGATGTTTCCTATTCGCTGTCTTCACCGGGCAGGCAGAGTGCCTGGGGTGTTACTTCTCGACCGATCAGCGGTAGCGGTAGACGATTCGTCCACGGGTGAGGTCGTAGGGGCTGAGCTCCACGACCACGCGGTCTTCGGGGATGATGCGGATGTAGTTCTGCCGCATCTTGCCTGAGATCGTTGCAAGGACCTTGTGTCCGTTGGATAGCTCAACGCGGAACATCGCGTTGGGCAGAGCCTCGGAGATCACGCCCTCGATCTCGATGACACCGTCTTTCTTAGCCATAGCCTCGCTGACGCTTCTGCAGACCGGTCGATCTGCGGTGGGTGATTGGATTGCGGTGCTTTCTGCCGATTCAGACACGCCGAATCAAGGCGCAAGGCACCAAGGATCTATGTTATCCGACAACGGGAGTTCCGGCAACCTGAGCAGGATGCCGGAACTCTCGTGAGGCGAATGGAGGAGATCAGCCGAAGATCTTGGCGAACTCCGTCTGGATCTCGCTGTTCTCGATGCGGGTGCCGTTGATCTCCACGGTCGGCGTTCCCGAGATCTCGTGGGCCTTCGTCTGCGACTCCGCGAACTTGTTGTACGTCCCGTCCGCGATGCAGTCTGCGGCAGCCCCGGCACCGGCCTGCTCGGCGAGAGCACTCAGCTCGTCGGCGCTGAGCCCGGCGGAGTTCTCCTCCGGCTGGTTCGCGAAGAGCAGGTTGAAGTAGTCGAGGGTCGAGTCGGGGGCCTCCGACGCGACGCAGTACATCGAGCCCGCCGACAGCGACGAGAACTCCCCTGTCGTGGAGAGACGGTTGAGGATCGACACCGGGTGGATGTTCAGGGTGATCTGGTTGTCAGCCGCGGCGGCCTGCAGCTGCTCGCCGTAGGCGTCCTCGAACTGACCGCACACGGGGCACATGAAGTCGACGTAGGTGTCGATCTCGTCCTCACCCGTTCCGAACGAGATGGCGCCCGTCTCCTCGTTGACGATGGAGCTCTGCGGTGCCGTGCCCGGCGCGGTGGCCTGGTTGTTCAGGAACACGACGACGAAGGCGAGCACGGCGAGCACGACCACCACTGCCGCCGAGACGCCGATAACGAACCAGTTGGTGTTGCTCTTCGCGGCTGCCATTGCTTTCCGTTTCTGTCGAGGCCCGCCCGCGGCGGGCCCGGCCTGAAGTCTTCGGGTGCATGCGCACCCATACACCCATTGTGCCCGGAGAAACCTATGTGCGCGTTGTGATCGCGCGCAGGATCGCAGATCCTGTGCAGGCTGGCTGCGCGGTCAGATCAGGCGATCGATCGGCACAGGCGTCACGCCGAATGGCGCGAGGCCCGCTGCTCCCCCGTCGGGTGCGGTGAGAACCCAGATGCCGTCAGAGTGCACGGCGACGCTGTGCTCCCAGTGCGAGCCGTCGGTGCCGTCGACCGTCGAGACGGTCCAGTCGTCGTCCTCGACGAAGGTCTCGTCGCTTCCGGCGGTCACCATCGGCTCGATCGCCAGCACGAGACCGGGCTTGACCTCTGCGCCGGGGTCGGGGGTGCGGTAGTTGAAGACGCTCGGCGCCTCGTGCATCTTGCGACCGATGCCGTGGCCCACGTACTCGCGAAGGATTCCGTAGGTCTCGCCCGAGACCGCTGACGGGCCCTGGGCCTCGATGTAACCCTGGATGGCGGCGCCGATGTCACCGAGATGGGAAGCGGACGCCATCGCGGCGATACCGGCCCACATCGAGCCCTCCGTCACGCGCGAGAGCTCCTGCCGCTGCGCGACGAGCTCGGGACGCGTGTCGTCGGGGACGACAACGGTGATCGCGCTGTCACCGTTCCATCCCTGGAACTGCGCACCGCAGTCGATCGACACGATGTCGCCTGCCTGCAGGATCCGCTCACCGGGGATGCCGTGCACGACCTCTTCGTTGACCGAGATGCACGTGGTGTGGCGGTAGCCGCGAACGAGCTGGAAGTTCGATTCCGCGCCGCGCGCCAGGATCACGCGATTCGCCTCGGCGTCGAGCTCGAGGGTCGTGACACCGGGGCGGATCAGCGGCCGGACGGCGTCCAGCGCCGCAGCCGTGATGAGGCCCGGCTCGACCATCGCCCGCAGCTGAGCGGGGTTCTTGTAGATCGACTTGCGGAACATCGCGCGATGTTCAGGCCGCGAGGCGCAGGCCGCGAGCCACGAGCGCCGCGAAGACGCGCTCGGTGATCTCGTCGAGCGAGCCGACGCCGTCGATGCGATCGACGATGCCACGGGGGCCGTAGACCTCGAGGATCGGAGCCGTCTCGTGCTCGTAGATGTCCAGGCGGTGCGCGATGGCCTCGTCGGTGTCATCAGAACGGCCCTGCTCGGCCGCACGGAGCTTCAGACGCTCGATGCTCTCCTCGCGCGGAACGTCGAGAAGGATGACGGCGTCGAGAGATTCGCCACGTCCGGCGAGGAACGCGTCGAGGTGCTTCACCTGAGCGGCGTTGCGCGGGTAGCCGTCGAGGAGGAAACCGTTCGCCGCGTCGTCCTGCGACAGACGATCGCGCACGATCTCGCTGGTCAGTTCGTCGGGAACGAGGTCGCCCTTGTCGAGGACGGCCGTGACCTGCTGGCCGAGCGGCGTGCCCTCTTTGATGTTCGCGCGGAAGATGTCGCCGGTCGAGACGACCGGGATGCCGTACGACTCGGCGATGCGGACACCCTGGGTGCCCTTGCCGGAGCCCTGCGGACCGACGATGAGGAGACGAGCTGATCGAGTCATCGGAGGAGCCCTTCGTAGTGACGCTGCTGCAGCTGCGCGTCGATCTGCTTGACCGTCTCGAGACCGACACCCACGATGATGAGGATCGACGCGCCACCGAACGGGAAGTTCTGGTTGGCGCCGACGGTGGCGAGAGCGATCAGCGGGATCAGCGCGATGAGGCCGAGGTAGATCGACCCTGGCAGCGTGATGCGGGTCAGCACGTAGTCGAGGTACTCGGCGGTGGGACGACCGGCACGGATGCCGGGGATGAACCCGCCGTACTTCTTCATGTTGTCTGCGACCTCGACCGGGTTGAAGGTGATCGCGACATAGAAGTACGTGAAGCCGATGATCAGCAGGAAGTACACCGCCATGTAGATGGGGCTGTTGCCGGTCGTGAAGTTCGCGCTGATCCAGGTGACCCATGCGGCTGGCTCGGAGCCGTCCTGCGGGGTGTTGAACTGCGCGATGAGCGCAGGGATGTACAGCAGCGACGAGGCGAAGATCACGGGGATCACGCCCGCCATGTTGACCTTGATCGGGATGTAGGTGTTCGTTCCGCCATAGGTGCGGCGACCGACCATGCGCTTCGCGTACTGCACAGGAATGCGCCGCTGCGACTGCTCCACGAAGACGACGAGCGCCATCACGATGATTCCGACGAGGAGCACCAGGAGGAAGACCTCGAAGCCCTTGCTCTCCCAGATGAGCCACATGGCGCCGGGGAAGGTGGCGGCGATCGAGGTGAAGATGAGGAGCGACATGCCGTTGCCGATGCCGCGCTCGGTGACGAGCTCTGCGAACCACATGATCAGGCCGGTGCCCGCGGTCATCGTCATGATCATGAGCAGCTGCGCCCACCACACGTCGTTGGTGAGGAGGTTCTGGCACGCGGCGATGTCGGTCGTGCCGAAGAGCTGACCGCTGCGGGCCACCGTGACGAGCGTGGTCGACTGCAGCAGCGCCAGCGCGATCGTCAGGTAGCGCGTGTACTGGGTCAGACGGGCCTGGCCGGCCTGGCCTTCCTTGTGCAGGGCCTCGAAGTGCGGGATGACCACACGGAGGAGCTGCGTGATGATCGTCGCGGTGATGTATGGCATGACACCGAGCGCGAAGATCGAAAGCTGGAGGAGCGCGCCACCCGAGAACAGGTTGACGAGCCCGAGGAGTCCCTCTGTCCCGGAGTTCAGCGCGAGGCACTCTTCGACGTTCGGGAAGTTCACGAACGGAGCAGGCACATTCGAGCCGAGCCGGTAGATGGCGATGATGGCGAGGGTGAAACCGATCTTCCGACGCAGGTCGGGCGTGCGGAAGATCCGCGCGATGGCGCTAAACAAGGACGTCCTCCTGAAAGGTTGCCGATCCCTGAAGGACGGCTGAAAGAACAGGCTAACCCATAAGAGGGGCCGGAGAATCTCCGACCCCTCTCATGAAGTGGTTACTTGACGGATCCGCCGGCCGCGACGATCTTCTGCTCGGCAGAACCCGAGACCTTGTCGACCGCTACGGTGAGCTTCACGGCGATGTCGCCGTTTCCGAGAACCTTGACCTTCTCGTTCTTGCGAACGGCACCCTTGGCGACCAGGTCGCCGATGGTGACATCGCCACCCTTGGGGTACAGCTCCGCGAGCTTCTCCAGGTTCACGACCTGGTACTCGACGCGGAACGGGTTCTTGAACCCGCGCAGCTTCGGGGTGCGCATGTGCAGAGGCATCTGCCCACCCTCGAACCCGACGCGAACGGTGTTGCGAGCCCTCGTGCCCTTGGTGCCGCGACCCGCGGTCTTACCCTTGGAACCCTCACCGCGACCGACACGGGTCTTCGCGGTGTTGGATCCGGGGACCGGACGCAGGTGGTGCACCTTCAGCACGCCGGGACGGGATGCCGGAGCATCCTTCTTCGGCGCAGCCTTCTTCGCAGCGGGCTTCTTGACGGCGTCGGCCTTGGCCGAAGACGCCTTCGCAGGAGCCTTCTTGGCGGCGGGCTTCTTGTCGGCTGCGGCCTTGGGAGCGGCAGCCTTCTTCGGGGCCTTCTCGGCCTCGACGGCTTCGTTCTTCTCAGCCATTAGTCGATCTCCTCAACCTTGACGAGGTGGGCGACGGTCTTGACGTAACCGCGCGTCTGCGCGTCGTCGGGGCGAACGGTGCTGTCACCGATGCGCTTCAGACCGAGGCTGCGCAGCGTGTCACGCTGGTTCTGCTTCTCGCTCACCTTGGATTTGACCTGCGTGACCTTCAGGCGCGCAGCCATCAGGCACCTACCTTCTGTGCGGCGACGGCGTCAGCCTCCGCACGGACGAGACGCGCGGGTGCGACCTGGTCGAACTCGAGGCCACGACGTGCGGCGACCGCACGGGGCTCCTCGAGCATCTTCAGGGCCGTCACCGTGGCGTGCACGATGTTGATCGTGTTCGACGAGCCGAGCGACTTCGACAGCACGTCGTGGATGCCGGCGCACTCGAGCACGGCGCGAACCGGACCACCGGCGATGACACCGGTACCGGCGGCGGCCGGACGAAGCAGGACGACGCCTGCTGCGGCCTCACCCTGCACGGGGTGCGGGATGGTGCTGCCGACGCGCGGAACGCGGAAGAAGTTGCGCTTGGCCTCTTCGACACCCTTCGAGATCGCCAGAGGGACCTCGCGGGCCTTGCCGTAGCCGACGCCCACCAGACCGTTGCCGTCACCGACGACCACGAGAGCGGTGAAGCTGAAGCGACGACCACCCTTCACGACCTTCGAGACGCGGTTGATGGTGACCACGCGCTCGAGGAACTGGTTGTCCCCACGGTCGCGGGAGTTGCGGTCACGGCCACCCTGGTTGCGGTCGCTACGGCCGCCGCGGCGGTTGTCGCGCTGAGACGGCTCTGCCTGCGTGGTGCCGGTGGCAGTCTCGGAAGTGGCAGCTGCCGCTTCGGTCACTTCGTTCTCCTTGTTGTCACTCACAGTGCCAGACCCCCTTCGCGGGCGCCGTCGGCGATGGCGGCGACACGACCGGCGTAGCGGTTGCCGCCACGGTCGAACACTGCCTCGGAAACGCCGGCAGACTTCGCGCGCTCGGCGAGAAGCTCGCCGACCTTGCGGGCCTTGGCGGTCTTGTCACCCTCGAGCGAACGCAGGTCGGTCTCGAGCGTCGATGCCGACGCCACGGTGTGACCCTTGCTGTCGTCGACAAGCTGCACGAAGACGTGGCGAGCCGAACGGTTGACGACGAGACGCGGACGCGACTCGGTGCCGACGACCTTCTTGCGAAGGCGGGCATGACGACGCGCGCGGGCGTCAGACTTTGACTTGAGAGCCATGGTTACTTACCACTCTTTCCGGCCTTGCGACGCACGATCTCGCCGGCGTAACGCACACCCTTGCCCTTGTACGGCTCGGGCTTGCGGATCTTGCGGATGTTCGCAGCTGCCTCGCCGACAGCCTGCTTGTCGATACCACTGACCGTGAGCTTGTTGGTGCCCTCGACCGTGAGCGTGATACCGGCGGGCGGGTCGATGAGGACCGGGTGCGAGAAGCCGAGGGCGAACTCGACCGAGCTGCCCTTCTGCGCCACGCGGTAACCGGTTCCGACGACCTCGAGACCCTTGGTGTAGCCCTGGGTCACGCCGATGATGTTGTTGTTGATGAGCGTGCGGGTCAGGCCGTGAAGCGACCGGGACTCGCGCTCGTCGTCGGGGCGGGTGACGAGAACCTGGTTCTCCTCGACCGCGACCTCGATGGGCTTGGCGACCGTCAGGGTGAGCTCACCCTTGGGGCCCTTCACCGCGACCTCACGGCCGTCGACCGAGATGGTCACGCCCGCGGGAACGTCGATGGGAAGTCGTCCAATACGCGACATTTTCGATTACCACACGTAGGCGAGAACTTCTCCGCCCACGCCCTTCTGCTCTGCCTGACGGTCGGTGAGAAGACCGGAGGAGGTGGACAGGATGGCCACGCCGAGTCCGCCGAGGACCCTGGGCAGCTCGGTGGACTTCGCGTAGACGCGGAGGCCGGGCTTCGACACGCGCTTGATGCCCGCGATCGAACGCTCACGGTTGGGACCGTACTTGAGCTGCAGGGTGAGGTTCGTGCCGACGCGAGCGTCAGACGTCTCCCATCCGGCGATGTAGCCCTCCTGCTGGAGGATCTCTGCGATGTGCGTCTTGAGCTTGCTCGACGGCAGGGTCACGGAATCGTGATGCGCCGAGTTCGCGTTGCGCAGACGGGTCAGCAGATCTGCGACCGGGTCTGTCATTGTCATTGTTGTTTTCCTTTGTTCATGAGGTTCCGGCTGCCGTTACACGACAGACGGCCTGCGATGACACGCAATCTTCAATTGTACGGGATCGGGCGGGGCGCTGTGCGCCCCGCCCGAAACCGCTTACGCCTTGGCGTCTTCCGTACGGAAGGGGAAGCCGAGGTGACGCAGAAGTGCGCGACCTTCATCGTCCGTCTTCGCGGTCGTGACGACAGTGATGTCGAAACCGCGGACCCGGTCGATCTTGTCCTGATCGATCTCGTGGAACACGCTCTGCTCCTGGAGACCGAAGGTGTAGTTGCCGTTCCCGTCGAACTGCTTGCCCGACAGACCGCGGAAGTCGCGGATGCGGGGCAGAGCGAGCGAGACGAGACGGTCCAGGAACTCCCACGCACGGTCGCCACGGAGGGTGACGTGTGCGCCGATGGCCTGGCCCTCGCGCAGCTTGAACTGCGCGATCGACTTGCGAGCCTTCGTGACGAGCGGCTTCTGACCGGTGATCTTGGTGAGATCGTCGATCGCGCCGTCGATCACCTTGCTGTCGCGGGCCGCTTCACCGACACCGGTGTTCACGACGACCTTGACCAGACCAGGGATCTGCATCACGTTGGTGTAGCCGAACTCATCCTGCAGCTTCTGCTGGATCTCGGCCTTGTACTTCGCCTTCAGGCGGGGCTGGATCTTGCCAGCCACCGCAGCGTCGGTGGTTGCCATCAGAGGTCCTTACCTGACTTCTTCGCGTACCGCACACGAACGGTGCGCTTGACGCCGTCCTTGGTCTGCTCCTCGACCCGGTGGCCGACCTTGGTCGGCTTCTTGGTCGAGGGGTCGACGAGTGCGACGTTCGAGATGTGGATGGAGGCCTCGACAGTCTCGAGGCCGCCCGTCTTGGTGCCACGCTGCGTCTGACCGACGCGCGTGTGCTTGGTGACGTAGTTCACGCCTTCGACGATGATGCGGTTCTTCTCGGCCAGGATCTCGAGGACCTTGCCCTGCTTGCCGCGATCTCCGCCACGCTCCTGCGTCGCTCCGGTGATGACCTGAACCAGGTCACCCTTCTTGATCTTCGCCATGACTTAAATAACCTCCGGCGCCAGCGAGACGATCTTCATGAACTTCTTGTCACGAAGCTCGCGACCGACCGGTCCGAAGATACGGGTGCCGCGGGGCTCCCCGTCGTTCTTCAGGATCACGGCGGCGTTCTCGTCGAACTTGATGTACGAGCCGTCGGGACGACGCGTGGACTTGACCGTACGGACGATGACGGCCTTGACCACATCGCCCTTCTTGACGTTTCCGCCCGGGATCGCGTCCTTGACGGTCGCGATGATGGTGTCACCCAGACCGGCGTAACGACGGCGCGAGCCGCCGAGGACACGGATGGTGAGCAGTTCCTTCGCGCCGGTGTTGTCGGCGACCTTGAGGCGGGATTCCTGCTGGATCACTTGGCCTTCTCCAGAATCTCAACCAGACGCCAGCGCTTCGTGGCGCTGAGCGGGCGGGTCTCGTTGATCAGGACGAGGTCGCCGATGCCGGCGGAGTTCGCCTCATCGTGCGCCTTGACCTTCGAGGTGCGGCGGATGACCTTGCCGTAAAGCGGGTGCTTCACGCGGTCCTCGACCTCGACCACGATGGTCTTGTCCATCTTGTCGCTGACGACGTAGCCACGACGCGACTTGCGGTACCCACGGGCATCCGCATCGCGAACATCGTGTGCTGCGTGCTCAGCCTCGACGGCAGCTTCCTTCTTGGTGGCCATCACTCAGCCTCTTCCTTCACGGCGTCGTCAGCGGAGTCCGCCTTCTTCGCCTTCGACTTGGTCGCCTTCTTGGCCGGAGCCTCGACGGGAGCGGGCGTCGCGCGGATGCCCAGCTCACGTTCGCGGATCACGGTGTACAGGCGCGCGATGTCGCGCTTGACGGCGCGGATGCGGCCGTGGCTCTCCAGCTGGCCGGTGGCCGACTGGAAACGGAGGTTGAACAGCTCCTCCTTGGCCTTACGCAGCTCCTCAACGAGGCGCTGGTCTTCGAACGTGTCGAGCTCTGCCGGAGCGAGCTCCTTGGTGCCGATCGCCATTACGCGTCGCCCTCCTCGCGCTTGATGATGCGTGCCTTGAGAGGCAGCTTGTGAATGGCACGGGTCAGTGCCTCGCGAGCGAGTTCCTCGCTCACGCCTGAGACCTCGAAGAGGACGCGACCCGGCTTGACGTTGGCGACCCACCACTCGGGGGAACCCTTACCGGAACCCATGCGGGTCTCGGCAGGCTTCTTCGTGAGGGGACGGTCAGGGTAGATGTTGATCCACACCTTGCCGCCACGCTTGATGTGACGCGTGACCGCGATACGAGCGGACTCGATCTGACGGTTCGTCACGTAGGCAGGCGTAAGAGCCTGGATCCCGTAGTCGCCGAAGGAGACCTTCGTGCCACCAGTCGCCTGGCCGCTGCGACCGGGGTGGTGCTGCTTACGGAACTTGACCTTGCGGGGAATAAGCATCAGGCAGACGCTCCTTCTGCGACAGGGGCCTCGTTGCGCGGCGCGCGGCGACGGTCGCCGCCACGGTCGTCACGACGGGACTTCGGTGCGTTGGCCTGCTCGCGAGCAAGCTCCTTGTTGGTCAGGTCACCCTTGTAGATCCAGACCTTCACGCCGATGCGGCCGAAGGTGGTCTTCGCCTCGTAGAAGCCGTAGTCGATGTTCGCGCGCAGCGTGTGCAGCGGCACACGACCCTCGCGGTAGAACTCCGAGCGGCTCATCTCGGCGCCGCCGAGGCGGCCGGAGACCTGGATGCGGATGCCCTTGGCGCCAGCGCGCTGCGCGCCCTGGAGACCCTTGCGCATCGCACGACGGAACGCCACGCGAGCAGAGAGCTGCTCGGCGATGCCCTGTGCGACGAGCTGAGCGTCAGCCTCGGGGTTCTTGACCTCGAGGATGTTCAGCTGGATCTGCTTGCCCGAGAGCTTCTCGAGGTCGCCGCGGATGCGCTCGGCCTCGGCGCCACGACGACCGATCACGATGCCCGGACGGGCGGTGTGGATGTCGACGCGGACGCGGTCACGGGTGCGCTCGATCTCGATGTTCGAGACACCGGCGCGGTCGAGCTGCGTCTTCAGCAGGTTGCGGATCTTGATGTCCTCGGCGACGTAGTCGGCGTAACGCTGACCGGGCTTCGTCGAGTCCGAGAACCAACGCGACACGTGGTCCGTGGTGATGCCGAGGCGGAAGCCGTACGGGTTTACTTTCTGTCCCATTACTTGCTCGCCTTCTTGTTGCTGTCGCTTGCAGCGGCCGGAGCCGCCTCAGGCGTCGAGAGCACGACCGTGATGTGGCTCGTGCGCTTCTTGATCTGGAAAGCGCGACCCTGTGCACGGGGGCGGAAACGCTTCAGCGTCGTGCCCTCGTCTACGTAGGCGTTAGCCACGTACAGGTCCTGCTCGTCGAGGTACTCGCCGTCACGATCCGCCTTGACCTGCGCGTTGGCCATGGCCGACGCGACAAGCTTGTAGATCGGCTCACTGGCGCTCTGCTGCGCGAACTTCAGGATCGCCAGAGCCTCCTGGGCCTGCTTGCCCTTGATGAGCGCGACGACACGACGAGCCTTCTGAGGGGTCACGCGGATGTGTCGCACGCGTGCGATGGACTCCACCATTTCTCTCTCCTCTATCGCCACCGCGTCAGCGGCGGCGGCCCTTCTTGTCGTCCTTCTCGTGGCCGCGGAAGGTGCGGGTGGGCGCGAACTCGCCCAGTTTGTGGCCGACCATGGTCTCGGACACAAACACGGGGATGTGCTTGCGACCGTCGTGGACCGCGATCGTGTGACCCAGCATGGCCGGGATGATCATGGACCGGCGAGACCAGGTCTTGATGACGTTCTTGGTGCCGGCTTCGTTCTGCACGACCACCTTGCGAAGCAGGTGATCGTCGACGAAGGGGCCCTTCTTAAGACTGCGAGGCATCTTCTCTTACTCCTACTTACGCTTCTTGCCGGCGTTACGACGACGCACGATGTACTTGTCGCTTTCCTTGTTGGCGTGACGGGTACGACCCTCAGCCTGGCCCCACGGGGAGACGGGGTGACGTCCACCGGACGTCTTGCCCTCACCACCACCGTGCGGGTGGTCGACCGGGTTCATCGCGACACCACGGACGGTCGGGCGGACGCCCTTCCAGCGCATGCGGCCGGCCTTGCCCCAGTTGATGTTCGACTGCTCGGCGTTGCCGACCTCGCCGATGGTCGCGCGGCAGCGCGAATCGACGTTGCGGATCTCGCCCGAGGGCAGACGCAGCTGGGCGAAGTTGCCATCCTTGGCGACGAGACGGACGGATGCACCGGCCGAACGTGCCATCTTCGCGCCGCCACCGGGACGGAGCTCGATCGCGTGGATGACGGTACCCGTCGGGATGTTCTTCAGCGGGAGGTTGTTGCCCGGCTTGATGTCGGCACCAGCACCCGACTCGATGACGTCGCCCTGCTTCAGCTTCGCCGGCGCGAGGATGTAGCGCTTCTCACCGTCGAAGTAGTGCAGCAGCGCGATGCGCGCCGTGCGGTTGGGGTCGTACTCGATGTGAGCGACACGGGCGTCGACGCCGTCCTTGTCATTGCGACGGAAGTCGATGACACGGTACTGGCGCTTGTGGCCACCACCGATGTGGCGGGTCGTGATGCGGCCCTGGTTGTTGCGACCACCGGTCTTCGAGAGCGGGCGCAGCAGCGACTTCTCCGGCGTCGATCGGGTGATCTCGGCGAAGTCAGCCACCGACGAGCCGCGACGGCCCGGGGTCGTGGGCTTGTACTTGCGAATAGCCATTATTGTCCTTATCCCCCGGATCAGCCGATTGCCGTGAAGATGTCGATGGTGCCCGACTTCAGGGTCACGATGGCACGCTTGGTGTCCTTGCGCTTGCCTGCGCCGAAGCGGGTGCGACGAGCCTTGCCGACGCGGTTGAGGGTGTTGACCCCAGCGACCTTGACGCCGAAGATCTTCTCGATGGCGAGCTTGATCTCGGTCTTCGAAGCGCGCGGGTCGACGAGGAAGGTGTACTTGCCTTCATCGATGAGACCGTAGCTCTTCTCGGACACGACCGGCTTCAGGATGATGTCGCGCGGGTCCTTGTTCAGGGCCGTCTGGAGAACAGCTGCCTGCTCGCTCATGCGGAGACCTCCTGGTTGGCGCCGGACTTGGAGGCGATGAAGCCCTCGAGCGCGGCCTGGGTGAAGACGATGTCGTCGGAGACGAGCACGTCGTAGGCGTTGAGCTGGTCGAACGTCAGCACGTGCAGGTTCGACAGGTTGCGGATGCTCTTCAGCGTCACATCGTCGTTGCGCTCGATGACGACGAGCACGTTCTTCGACGAGACGACGTTGGTGAGGAAGTTCACCGCGGTCTTGGTCGAGGGCGTGCCGTTGATCCCGAAGGACTCGATGGCGTGGATGCGGTCACCGCGGAAGCGGTCGCTGAGCGCGCCCAGGAGGGCGGCGGCGATCATCTTCTTGGGGGTGCGCTGCGAGTAGTCGCGCGGCTTGGGGCCGTGCACGATTCCACCGCCGGTCATGTGCGGCGCGCGGATCGAGCCCTGACGGGCGTTACCCGTGCCCTTCTGCTTGAAGGGCTTGCGGCCGGCACCCGAGACCTCACCGCGACGCTTGGTCGAGTGGGTTCCCTGGCGAGCCGCCGCGAGCTGCGCGACGACGACCTGGTGGATGAGCGGGATGTTCGTCTTGGCGTCGAACAGCGCGGCGGGAAGCTCGATCGAGCCAGCCTTCTTGCCGTCTGCGTTGAGGACGTCAAGCGCGAGAGTGGAGTCAGCCATGATCAGGCACCCTTCACTGCGTTGCGGACGTAGACGATACGGCCACGAGCACCGGGGACGGCGCCCTTGACGAGCAGCAGACCCTTCTCGATGTCGACGGCGTGCACCGTGAGGTTGAGGACGGTCACGCGCTCGCCACCCATACGGCCGGCCATGCGCATGCCCTTGAAGACGCGGCTCGGGGTCGACGATGCGCCGATGGAGCCGGGCTTGCGGTGGTTGCGGTGCGAACCGTGCGAAGCCGAGACGCCCTTGAAGTTGTGACGCTTCATGACACCGGCGAAGCCCTTGCCCTTGCTCGTGCCGACGACGTCGACGAGCTGGCCGGCTTCGAAGGTGCCGTCGACCGTGAGCTCCTGGCCCAGCGAGTAGTCGCCGGCATCCGCGGTGCGGATCTCGGTGACGTGACGACGCGGCGTGACGCCAGCGGCCTCGAAGTGAGCGGTCAGGGGCTTGTTCACCTTGCGCGGGTCGATCTGGCCGTAGGCGATCTGAACGGCGTTGTAGCCGTCCTTCTCGGGGGTACGGATCTGCGTGACCACGTTCGAGGCGAGCTCGATGACGGTGACGGGAACGAGCTTGCCGCTCTCGTTCCAGACCTGGGTCATACCGAGCTTGGTGCCCAGCATGCCCTTGGAAATCTTGGAGTTGATGTCAACCATGTCCGACCTCAGAGCTTGATCTCGATGTTGACATCGGCAGGCAGGTCGAGACGCATCAGCGAGTCGACAGCCTTCGGCGTCGGGTCGACGATGTCGATCAGACGCTTGTGGGTGCGCATCTCGAAGTGCTCGCGGCTGTCCTTGTACTTGTGGGGCGACCGGATGACGCACACGACGTTCTTCTCGGTCGGCAGGGGCACGGGGCCGACGACCGTTGCGCCCGCGCGGGTCACTGTGTCGACGATCTTGCGTGCGGACGTGTCGATGACCTCGTGGTCATACGACTTCAGGCGAATGCGGATCTTCTGTCCCGCCATTGTCTGCTCTCTCTCTTTAAGCGTCTTACCGACCTGGGCCGGGTGACCCAGGGGCATTGGACGCACGTCGGCGCTGTTCGCGCCTCGGCACTCAGACGGCTCTCGCGAGTCGATCTGCTGCACCACTGTTCTGCTGTCATCCCGCACGCTTCGCAGCGAGCGGGTGTCCGACCTCCGCCGCGCACGGCGAAGCCCTCGTGATGAAGATGTCGGGATCGTTCTGCCACCCGCGGCCTAGGTCCCTGCGCGTCTGCGCCGCCTATGCACTGTCGTGATGGTGATCCAGCCACGCTGAGCGCGCCGGAATGTCGAACCTGTCTATTCTGCCACGGCCGATTTCACTTGCGCAAACCCGGGCGTGTCGCATTCGCTGTGCATCCCCTGAACGCATCCGTCAGCGGTCCGATCGACGCCGTCGCGACGCCCCGATCGACCGTCAGAGAGAGGGTGAGAGCGGGGCGAGGCATCCCCATGCCTCGCCCCGCTTGGGGAGGGCGTTCAGTGCGAGGGGGCACACCGAACGCGAGGATTCCGGCGTGAAGGGACGCCGGGATCCTCGACCGAGGGCGCGGCGAAGAGACCGCCGCGCGGGCGGGATGACGTCTGAGCGCACAGAGTGCGCGCGTCGCACGATGATCCCCAAAATCGTTATCCCCAGTTTGACGCGGCGAACCGCGTGAATTCAGGACGTCGAACCCCTTCGACATCCCTGATCGCAAGTTCCCCAGGCGATCGTCATCCATTCTAAGGGGACGCTGCGGTGAAACGCGATACCGCGGGGCGGAATACTTGGTGCCGGATGCAGAAGAGCGGCGACTCCCCCGATGGAGGAGCCGCCGCTCTCGGTGTCAGGCGAGAGTCCTACTCGTTGCCGACGGCCTTGTCGGCGCTGTCGCGGATCTCGTCGATCTTGTCAGCGGCCCCGGGCGCGATCTTCTTGGCGAAGTCGGCGACACCGTCGAGCACCTTGTCGCTGATGTCCTCGGCCTGCTCGCTCTTCACTGCCTCGGCGATCTTGTCCTTGTTCTGCTCGTACAGATCTTTGCCCTTGTTGACAGTCTCATCGATACCCATTGCGGGCCCCCTTGTATCCGTTCTGATGCGGCGGATCCCCGACGCACGTTCATTCTGCACGCAACCGGTCGCGGGCGGAAGACGTTCGGACGGGAACGTCCTCCGAACACGACCCCCGCGGCTGCGACACCGACACTCGAGCGGAGGATGTGCGGCTACGACTGCCAGTAGTTCTTCTTGAACACGACCTGCTGCACCCTGATACCCGGATTGAGAGCACGGATATCGGCATACAGGCGCAGCGGACCCGACAGGAAGTACGGCAGCGTGTAAAGGCCGTATGTCGGAGAGTTCGCTGCGGTGGCCTTCGTCGCCGGGACCTCGAGCATCGGTTGCGGGGATGTGCTCACAACCCCTCCGCTGACATTGAGGGTCTGTGCCACGACGCGGACCTGGAATCCCTTGGTGACCCCGGTCGCCGTGAGATAGAGCGAGAGCTCGCCCGTCTCCTTGATGGTCGCGCTGCTCTCAGCCAGCCAGAAGGCACCGGGGGCAACCGGTATGCGAGCCCACGCCCCCTCCGGCAAGACAGCGTTCCACGACAGTGTCGATGACTTATGGGTGGGCACAGGATCCTCCGCTGGGGGCTGGTAGGGACCGGTTTCGACGTAGTTCTCGAAGTCGACCGAGTTGGTGAATCCCAGCTGGAGCGGCGTGCCGCCGATCCAGAGGGAGACGTGGACATGGGGGCCGTAACCGGCATCGCTGCCGAAACCGGACGCGCCCGAGTAGGCGATCACCTGTCCGCGAGCGACACGTGCACCCAGGGGAACCGTGCTCGACTGCAGGTGCAGATAACGGATGTAGTTGCCGTCGTCGGCCCGAAGCGCGAGGTAGCGTCCGGTCGCGGTCGTCGTCGAATCCTTCCGATCGACGATCACTCCGTTCGCGGCCGCCCGGATCTGCGTGCCGGTGATCACCGCATAATCGGTGCCCGGCTCGCCCGAGGGCGGATTCCGGTTCTTGTGCCCTTGCCAGGAGCTCGAGATGCGGACGTCTCCACACGGCCGAAGGTAGGTCCCCGCCGCGGTCGCGCTGAGACCCGGCGAGAACAGGTCCCACCCCACGGCGGAAGCCCCGACGACCCCGCCCGCGGCGATCAGCATCGCGCGCCGAGAGAGGAGCGGCTGTGGTGAGCGGCTGGCCGAGGGCTCAGCGTCCCCCGCGTCGCACACTAGCGGTCGCCGCCTTCGTTCTCGCCGCGGATCAGGTTCTCGATCTGCTCCTCCGGGAGTGGCTCGAGTGATGCCGACGACATGCCGAGCTCAGGCGCGGAGGGCGAGCCTCCGATCGTGCACTGGGCCTGCGCCTCGAGCCCGGAGGCCTGCGCCGGAACCAGCACGAGCCATTCTGGAGTGACCGACCGCTTCTCGATGCGGGTGTCTTCGATGGTGAAGGCGACGTCGGCGGGGAATGCCGAGAGCGTCGCGTCGATGCAGATCTGCGCCAGCTCTCCCCTCTCGAAACCACCGAAGCCGTCGGACGGAGTCTCCGTGGGCTCCGGGCTGACCGAGGGGTCGGGAGTGGGGTCTGCGGCCGACGGGCTGGGGTCGGGAGTCGAGGCCGTCGAGGTCGGCACCGGGCTCGACGCGCTCGGCAGCGCAGCGCAACCCGAGGCACCACCGACGAGGAAGACGACCAGAGCACTCGCGGCGACACACCGAGCAAGGGGGGATCTCATGATTTTGAATGTACCCAGCGCCTGGCCTCAGCCGTGGATGCGACGCGGACAGTCGCGGGGAATCTTCGCGACTATCGCTCAGTGCGCGGTAGCACCGGGGGCGACCACCGTGCGGACGGTGCGGAACAGGATGATGAGGTCTTGCATGAGCGACCAGTTCTCGACGTAGTACAGGTCGAGGCGGATGGTCTCCTCCCATGACAGCGAGGAGCGTCCGCTCACCTGCCACAACCCGCTCATGCCGGGCTTCACCAGCAGGCGGCGATGCGCGAAGTCGTCATAGAGCGCGACTTCCGTGGCGCGCTGAGGCCGAGGACCCACGAGACTCATGTGCCCGAGGAACACGTTGACCAGCTGGGGCAGCTCGTCGATGGAGTGCCTGCGGAAGAAGCGTCCGACTCTGGTGATGCGCGGATCGTCGTTGATCTTGAACAGCGGCGTTCCTGCATCGCCCTGCAGATCGAGGAGGGTCGCCAGCTGGTCGTCGGCGTCAGCCACCATCGATCGGAACTTCAGCATGCCGAAGGTGCGGCCTCCGCGGCCGATCCGTTCCTGACGGAAGAAGATGCCCCCGGGCCCGTCGATACGGATCGCGATGGCGGCGATCAGGAAGACCGGCGACATGACGACGAGCAGCAGCGAGGAGCCGACGATGTCGAAGGCCCGCTTGAGGAAGCGCTTGGCACCTTCCATCCGCGGGAAGTCGACGTGCACGAGAGGCAGACCGGCGACGGGCGTCGCATGCATGCGAGGTCCGGCGATGTCCGTGAGCACCGGGGCCATGATGAGCTGGATGTCGCGGTCGGACACCGAATACCCCAGGCGGCGCATCGTCAGTGGGTCGAGATCATCGGACCCGACGATGATCAGCGCATCGAAGCGCACCTCGTCGAGCACTCTCTCGACGTTCGCGATGTCGCCGAGCACCTCGAAGCCCGAGATGTCCGCAGCGGAGGTGGTCTCGGTGATCACTCCGAGGATCTCGTACCCGCTGCTCTTGGCACGCCGGATCTCGCGCCCCACGAGGGCGACCTTCGACGGCTCGCCGATCACCACCGCCCTGTGCAGATACCGCCCCGTCTTCTGCCGCCCACGCAGCCACTGCCTGCACATCCACCGCGACAGGAGGAGCAGCACGAGTCCGAGGGGGAAGACGACCGCGACGAGCGCGCGCGAGAGCTCCATGCCGAGGAAGAACGCGATGGCGACGGTGACCGCGAACACGGCGACCGACGCGTTGACGATTCGGCGGTACTCATCCGCCCCGTGCCCCACCGTGTGACGGTCGCGGGAATCCGTCACGTCGAGAGCGATCAACCACAGGATGCCGATCAGCGCGAGCACCAGGAGATACGACACTCGGGGCCCGCCGGGCCAGGAGACACCGGTCAGCAGCCCCGGAAGCACGATGATCGCCGCGATGATGAGTGCGAGCAGGACGACGACGACGTCGTTGTAGAAGAGACGACTCGCGTAGAGCCGAGTCCATGCGACTCGCCGGGCTTTCTTCATCTGCACCGGGGCGGTGTTCCTCGGCTCACGCGCGGCGCTGGAGCCACCGTGCTCGAGTTGAACGACGACGACACTCACCCCCCTTGACTGCGCTGACGCCAGAACGCGTGCAAGTATATCGGGCTGCCGCCGAGCCGGGGATAGACCTCAGCCGGCGCAGTCGTCGGTGACGACGGGCTTCTCTCCCCGCACCATCGGGTTCGTCTGCACCGCGAGCGGTCCGTAATCGCCGTCTGATCCGACGAACGTCGCCGTCACGTCGATCGAGTCCCCTGGGTCGAACCACGCCTCGAACGCGACGACCGGTCGGCCGAGGTCATCGATGTCGCGGTGCATGACCGACACCTCGTCGCCGTTGAAGGTGGCGTCGCTCAGCGTCGTTCCCGGAGGACCGTAGATGAAGATCCAGTCACGGAACCGGGCGCCGAAGGTCATGCTCTGCACATAACGGGGCAGCGCCTCGGCCTGACGTTGGGTCAGCGGCAGCGTGAGCGAACCCGTGGCTGTGAACGTCGTGTTGCCCGCCTCGCAGATCGCCGTGGCCGTCGTCGCGGTCTCCGTGAAGTAGTCGATCTTCGAGCCGTTGCTGTTGTTGAAATAGATGCCGACAGTCGTCGCATCGGAGTTGTCCGTCGGAAGAACGCCGCTGATCCTTTCGCCTTCGATCGCGGCGGCGACCTGAGCGTCATCACTCCAGGCGAGCACGCTGCCCTGCGACGCGCTCTCCGTGATCGCCCACATCATGTCCTTCAGATCGAAGTCCCCGGACGCGATCTGGTCGAACACTGCCGCGGCGGTGTCGGCGAAGAATCCATCGACGAGTTCAGGTTCCTTGTAGGAATCCCAGCGTCCGTAGACCTCGCTCAGCAGCAGCGAGACCGCGTTCTCTTCGGAGAGGACCTCGCCCGACGCCAGCTCGATCGGACCAGTGGCCTTGAGGATGCGCGACAGTGCCATCGGGTCGATCGAGACCACCCCGGCGATCTCGTCGTCAGCGATGTCTCGCTGCCACCAGGCGCGCATGATCTTCGCCGCGGTGGGGAAGTCGGGGCGACTCATGCTCGTGTTGATGTGGTCGACGAGGTAGCTCGTGTACAGCTGGATGGCGCTCGGCGGGACGTCGACGTCGACCGCGACGCCGTTCTGGTAGTTGCCGCTGTCGCCCTGCGCGCCGATCGAGATCGTGCCGTTCTCGACCCGCACGAGGGTCTGCGCGGCAGCACTGCCTCCGAGGGCGAGTGTCTCGGCGTTGTTCTGGAAGACGAGCAGATAGTTGCGCGTGCCTTCGCCTCCGAGCAGCGTCGGGAGCACTCCGATCATGGGGGCGGCCGCCGACATGACCTCGTCGACCTGGTCGACGCCCTCGCGCACGACCGACACGAGGAAGGGAGACTGCGAGACGGACTCCAGCCCGTCCGCGAGCTCGGTGATGTGCGTCGCCTGATCGTCGGTGGCCTCGAGGAGCCGCTCCGTGATGGATCCGGTCGAATCCTCATCGCCCATCACGGGCAGTGCGACACCGTTGACGAGCGCGTCGAGCGACTGTGCCGCGAGGCGCACCCCCTTGAGGTTGTCGCCCACGACGGGGACCCACTCCATGACCCACCACACCGGATCGGATGCCGCGGCACCGGCGCTCGCAGCGCTCTCGGACAGCTCGGGGAGGACCTCGTCGACCTCGGCGCCTCCGTCCTGGATCTGACCGATGAGCTCTTGGCTCTGGATCAGCCCGTCCTTCACGGTGATGGCGCGGAGCCCGACCCAGCACACCGCGAGGAGGAACGCTATGACGACGAGAGCGAGAATCACCCAGACACGACGTCGTCGACGCTGACGGCCCGACTTCTGCTCGTCGATGCTCTGCGCATCCTGACTACCTGCGCTCATGGTCGACTTGCCTTTCGTGCTGGAGTGATCTGGTGAATTGTACTGGCGACACCTGAGACCGTCTTCGCCGCGCTCACTCCGCTACCGATGAGATGAAGATCGGAGACGCGCCGAGGGTCAGAGTGACCTCGCCGCCCTCGGGGACGATCGACTGCGTCTGCCCGGACATGTCGGTGACCGTCAGCGGGACATCGGAGGCGAAGGTGCGCTGCACCTCGCCCTGCTTCGCCCACGCGATGCGCGTCTCGTCGCCTTCCGACCCGAACACCTCCACCGTGGTCGTGTCGTCGGATTCGTCCGAGGCGAAGGCCTTGTCGCGCAGCTGTGTGATCATCAGCGCCTGAGCGAAGGCCCCGGGCTTCGGAGCCAGAGCGACGACGTCCGCTCGCGGCGAGTTCTCGTAGAGTCCGAAGTTCGACTCCCCCGCGGCGGGGTCGGCAGCGTCGTTGACGAGGTCGTACCAGAAGTACTTCTCCACGCCGTTTGCAAAGGCAAGGGCCTGGTTGCGCACCATCATCTGGCCCTGCTCGAGCACGGAGACCCCGTCGTAATGCGTGGGGAATCCCATCTCGGTGACCCACACAGGCCGAGTCTCCCCCGCGAACTCCTGCATGTCGGCGTAGGACTGCTGCACCGTGCCGGCGATCAGATCGGCGTCGCGATTGATCCACGACTCGTAGGGGTGGTAGCTCGCCGCGTCGGTCACGGCCATGCCGCCGGCCTGCCAGAACCCGGTGAACCACTCGCTGTCGTAGAGGGCGGTGGAGCCCGTGACTATGGGGAGGTCCGGATACGCCGTGCTGACGTGGTCGCGGACGGCCTGCGCGATCGGCACGTAGCAGGCGGGCGCCGGCCCGCAGGCCGTGTCGTTCTCGCGATGGTTGAACTCGTTCAGGACTTCGAGACCGACGAGATCGAACCGGTCGGCGACGGCCTTCGCATAGGCGCCGTATGCCTGGATCGCCGCCTCGTTGCCCGGCGCCTTCCTGGCACCGTAGAGCCTGTTGCCGTACACGACGAGGCCCAGCAGCTTCACGTCGTTCGCGTGCATGCGCTCGAACTCGCGCACATAGTTCTCGTCCCACACGTACTGGCCGGCGACCTTCTCGTTCCGCTCCCACGAGATGTCGTTGCGCACCTCGGCGAAGCCGATCGCGGCCGCCAGAGATCCGGTGCCGATGAAGGCCTCCTTCTCGACGTGCGCTCCCACGCCGAAGCGCCCGTCCTGGCTCACGGAGAAGCCGTCGGTGTCGATCACTGCGACGTCCGTCTGGATCTGCCGCCCGGAGGAGTCGTTGACGGCGACGGTGTAGTGCCCCTGAGTCACGCCGGTCAACGGCAGGGCCGAGAGAGGGCCTGCGGATCCGAACTCGCCGGTGATCGGCTCACCGCCGGCCGTCGATGTGGCGCTCCACTGCACGGGCCCCTCAGCGAGGGAGACGGCGAGCACCGCGGATTCATCCGTCATGACGAGTGAGTCGTTGACGATGCCCGCCGGAGTCTGCACGGCTTCGAAGGAGCCGTTGGGCACGAGGTTGTCGGTGCCGGCCGCGGTGATCGACACGTCGTCGATCCCGAACCCGCGCACGGCACCGGAGAGCACGACATCCAACGTCGATGCGGCGGGCTGATCGGCCGTCGAGGTGAACGGGAACTCGATCGTCTCCCATTCCGCATCCAGCTCGGGAAGCGTGAAGGTCTGGCCTCCCGCGGTCAGGCGAACACCGGTCTCGGTCTTCTCCTCGGCGAGCACCCGCACCGAGGCGGTGAGCGTGTATTCCGTGTCCGGCGCGAGTGCGACGGGAGCGGTCGCGGCGACGATGTCCGCATCATCAGCCGGGGCATCCACCCGCAGAGACACAGCGCCCTGCGCGGCGTCGCCGACTTCGGGCAGAACCGTGCCGACCACTCGGCGGTCTGCGAGTGTCCATCCGTCGACCGATGCGCGTGCCACATTCGTCACCGGGACCACGGCCGGCGACTCGGTCACGACCGGCTCGGGCGAAGCCTCAGGAGAGGCGTCGGCGCGAGGCTGCGCCTGCTGCCCGGAGATGACCATCGCCGCAGCGGCACCTCCTCCGACAAGGAGCACGGTGACCGCGCTCGCGATGATGATCGTCTTCTTCGTCGCGCGCAGCGCCATCATGCCCTTCCCCCGAATGTTCGGTTTACAACATATCGGGTCGAAGTCGAGACGAAGCTGACAGCCCGCGGCGGCTCGCGCTCCGAGAACTTCCCTAGACTCGACGCATGCGTGCAGAGGCTCCACCGACATGGCGCGCCCGCGTGCCCTCTGGTGCGAGGTCGACGCTGTGAGCGGTGTGCTGGTGCACGAATGGCTCGCTCCGAGAGGCGGCTCCGAGAACGTCTTCGAGGCTCTGAGCGAGGTGTTCCCCGACGCCGCGCGCTATTGCCTGTGGAACGACAGCGAGGGCCGCTTCGTCGTCGACGGCGAGACCTGGCTGGCTCGCACACCGCTGCGCGGACGCAAGGCCGCGGCGGTCGGGCTGATGCCGCTCGCCTGGCGGACTCTCCCCCGCGTCGATGCGGAGTGGATCCTCACGAGCTCGCACCTCTTCGCGCACCACGCGAGATTCGCGGGTGCCGGGCGCAGCGCTCCGAAGCTCGTATACGCACACACCCCGGCACGCTACATCTGGAACCCCGAGCTCGATGTGCGCGGCAACACGTTCGCCGCGAGGGCCGCTGCGACGCTGCTGAAGGGGCTGGATCGCCGGAGGGCCCAGGAGCCCGTCGCGATCGCCGCGAACAGCGTGTTCGTGCAGAAGCGCATCGCCGAGGCATGGCATCGCGAGAGCACGGTGATCCACCCTCCCGTCGATGTGACCGGCTTCCTCCGCGCACCGCAACCGGACGAACGGGATCAGGACGCGCTCGCGCAGTTGCCCGAGACCTTCCTCCTCGGCTTCTCGCGGTTCATCCCATACAAGCGACTGGATCTCGTGATCGAGGCCGGCATCGCCGCCGACATGCCGGTCGTGCTCGCGGGTGCGGGACCGGATGAGGATCGTCTGCGCTCGTTCGCCGAGGAGCGCGCGCCGGGTCGGGTCTTCTTCGTGAGGTCGCCGGGAGCGGAGCTCTACCGCGCGCTGCTGCAGCGCTGCATCGCGCTCGTCTTCCCTGCGGTCGAGGATTTCGGCATCGTCCCGGTCGAGGCCATGGCTGCAGGTCGACCGGTGATCGCCGCACCCGTGGGCGGCACGACCGAGACCATCGTCGAAGGCACCACCGGCGCCTTCGTCGAGAGCTGGACGCGCGACGAGCTGCGCCGAGCCGTCGAGGTGGCCGCCGGTGTCTCACCCGACGCGTGCCGCGCGCAGGCGATGAAGTTCTCCGAAGCGGTGTTCGCGGATCGCATCAGGGAGTGGGTGGCGGAGTCGGTCGACGACGCACGCCCGTCGGAAGCGAGGACCGCATGACCGTTCTCGTGGATGACCGATACCGCGGCGCACACGGCATCGGCCGCTATGCCGCAGAGGTCCTCCCCCGGCTGAGCCTGCCCTGGAAGCCCCTGCACCTCGCTGGCACCCCGTTCTCCGCGGTCGATGCGTTCCGCTCGGTGGGTGCCGCCACCGCTCCCGACGCCCTCGTCTACTCGCCCGGCTATGGCGCGCTCCTGCGCGCTCGAAAGCAGCTGCTCACCCTGCACGATCTCATCCAATTGAGCAGTCCGGGGCTCGGGCGGTGGAAGTTCGCCGCCTACTACTCCGGCCCGGTCAGGAACGTCGTCCGTAGAGCCGGCGTCGTGCTGACGGTCTCCGAGACATCGGCTCGAGCGCTCCGTTCATGGGTGGACGACGACGACGTCGAGATCGTGAACGCGGGCAACGGATGCTCGGATGCGTTCCACCCGCGCGCAGGCACGTCGGAGCGGTCCGACCCCTACGTCCTGTTCGTCGGCAACGGCCGTGCCCACAAGAACCTCGACGTCGTGCTCGACGCCCTGGCCTCGGCGCGCGACGTTCGCCTGGTCGCCGTCGTGCCCGAGCGCGAGATCGCCGACCTCGACGCCAGGGCGGCGCACCGGCGCGTCGACACGAGAGTGCGCTGGGTGAGTGGCGTCGACGACGAGAAGCTGGCGGACCTCTACCGGGGCGCCGCAGCGACGGTGATGCCCTCGACCCTGGAAGGGTTCGGTCTTCCCGCATTGGAGTCGATTCGCTGCGGAACGCCCGTCGTGTACTGGGCCGGGTGCGAATCGGTCGCGGAGATCGTCGAAGATCGCGGTCACGCGGTGACCTCCCCTGACGATGCGCAGGAGTGGGCGAGCGCGCTGACCGAGGCGGTGGCCACCGAGCGACGGGTCGTTCCGCCCGACGGCTATGACTGGAACCGCACCGCGGCGATCATCTCGGACACGATCACCAGACTGCTCGACTGACTACGCTCTGCGTCGCCGGACCGACCGGAGAAACTCCTCCAGCGAATCGGTCTTGTGCTCCCACGAGGCGGAGGACGCGGCCTGTCCACCGGCACGATTCGGTGACGGGTGCCCCAGGGCGCGCTCCAGCGCGGCATCCGCGTCGCTGACGTCGGTGTACACCTCGATGCCGAGATCGGGTGAGGCGCGGATGCCGGGCGTCTCACGCGCCACGACGGCGAGACCTGCCGCGAGATACTCGTAGAGCTTCATCGGGCTTCGACCGGCGTTGAGGGGACTGTCGGACAACGGCAGGAGGCCGACGCGCGCCGTGTGCAGCAACGCCGGAACGTCGGCGTAGGGGACGGGGCCGACGACGTCGACGTTCGACGGCACGGGCCGCGGCGGTCGGCCGTCGGGGCCGGCGACGACGAACTCGACCTCTGGCAGCGCTCGGGCCCAGGCCTCGACGCGCTCCCAATCGAAGCGATCGTCGAGCGCCCCGACGTAGACGCACCGCGCCGGACGGGGACGAGCCTCGGCAGTTGGCTGTGCGAAGCGCGCGACCTCAGCCCCGTTGCCCAGCACGAGCGAGGGGACGTGCAGCGCTCCGAGCCCTCGCAGGACCTCGTCGGAGGTGGCGACGACACCGTCGACCTCGGCGAGTATGCGCCGCTGCAGCGCGTTCTTCAGCCCACCGGGGTACAGATCGGTGGGTCGATAGATCACGCGTTCCGAGAGCGATCGCACGGAGCGGTCCCAGAGCAGTGGCTGATCGATGAGCACGGCGTCGAATCCTGCGGAGATGCCCTCACGCTGCAGCATCCGAGCCACACTGGGGGCTCCGACCGGCGCCGGCAGGATCGTGCGCGGGACGACCTGGAGGACCCCGTCGTCGTCTCGCCGAGCGCGACGCGGCACGCGTGCCAGCTGCTGTCTGTCCACTCGTCCGGTCAGCCGATGCACGAGGGAGATCGGAGAGCTCAGATGCACGACGTCCGCTCCACGCTGGGAGAGCACACGGGCGTAGTGGTGACTGCCGACCCGGAAGGCGCCGAACGGATGGCTGTGCGAGAGGAACAGGATGCGCGCGGGCGAGGCGCCGGCTCGCCCCGTGGCATCGGTCATGCTCGCGCCCTGCGCACGGCGTCACGGATCTCGTGCTGGATGCCCTCGAGAGTCGCCGCCGCGTGACGCACGCGTTCGGAGACCTCCGATGCGCGCTCCGGCGTCGGCAGAAGCGCAGCGAGCATACGAGTCGGATCGCTCGCAGACGAGTCGACGGAGACGCCGTGCAGTCCGATGGCGGCGAAGGCTTCCGTGATCTTCATCGTGGGGCCGGGGACCAGTTCGAGCGGAACCGCCCCGCTCAGAGCGGCGAGCACGAGCACATGCATGCGGTCGCTGATGACGACCTGCGCCGCGTCGTAGCGTTGCCGGAGGCGCTCCTCCTGAGCCAGCGGATCTGTGTCGCCCCAGGCCTCGAACTCACCACCGAGCAGCTGTGCGAGCTCTCGCGCTCGGCTCTCGTCCTCCCGCACCTGGACGACGGTACGGATGGAGAGGCCGGCGCGCTCAGCGGCCTCACGCACCGTAGCGAGCCAGTCTGCATCCGGCAGAGGACGCGCGCCGCGCAGACTCACCAGAAGCTCGGGGCGCTCGCCCCACGGGAGTCCGAGGCGCGAGCCGGCGGAGAATCCGATGTCCGGAGCGAGCCGACCGCATCGCGCGGTCCTCAGCGTCGCCTCGTCGCGCCACAGTGTCACCTGCGAGAGACGAGCTGCCAGGCGATGAATGGCGAGAGCGGGCTGCGACGGCGCTCGGATACCGCGCGGCGGACGGACGACGATCCCTCCCTTGAGACGGACGACGAGAGTCTCGACGAGGAAGACCAGCTCTCGCAGACCGTTGCCTCGGTCGAGCGGGATCTCACCGGCTTCGAACACCAGCACGGGGCGACGAGGGGCGAGAAGCAGCAGCCGGAGCCAGCGCGGCACGGATTTCTTGTTCCGAAGCACGATGGCCTCAGCAGGCAGGCCCAGTTGCCTCAGCCACACATCGGGCGCATCCCCCATGTATGCGACCAGCTCGTCGCTCGTGCCCATCGACCACTCGAGGGTCTCGCGGCGGATCAGCGCGTCACCGATGTTGCCGGCGGGGCCCGTCAGCGACACGAAGGTTCGGGTCGCTCGGTACGCCTTGGACGATCGTGAATCCCGGCGGCGCATGAGGTACATCTCCTCGCTTCCCCGAGGGGAGCTGTTCTCGGATGCGGTGCGGCCGCCCCGCACGCTCACGGGATGGTAGTGCCGGTTCCCGGGTCGAAGACGGGAGGCTCGGTGATCGGCGGCGTCGTGGGCTCGGGCGTCGGCTCCGTGGGCGGCGTGGTCGGCTCAGGCTCGACAGGCACCTCAGGGGCGGGCGGGGCGACCGGCTCGGGTTCGCTCGGCTGCGAGGGCCGCGGGTTGGGCCGGGGCTCCTCGTAGTCGGGTTCTTCGGTCTCGACCGGGAGCACGCGCGTGACCGTTACGGGGGCGCTTACTCTCACGCCATCCTCGTTCTCGGCGGTCACCGTGTAGACGACGGCCTCGGTCGCGCAGGAGAAGGGAACGGCTCGGTCGGTGAGATTCGCCGGCAAGGCTGCAGCGAGTGGGAGCTCGAGCGCATCGACCTGCGTCTCGGCCGCTGCGATCGCGACACTCTTCGCGTCATCGATCTGCCAGCTCAGCAGCACCTGTGCGTCTTCGGCCTCCTCGGAGGCACATTCGACGGTTGCCGTATTCGCGGTGAAGCTCTTGATCACGGGGTCCGCCGCAGGAGTGGACTGCTGAGGCGTCGGTCGCGTGGACGGTTCGGCTCCGGCCGGTGCCGCGACGCTGCTGAGCGTGCCGATGATCGCGCCGGCGGCGACCGCCAGCAGCACGGCGACGCCGGAGAGCACCATCAGCAGTGCGCTGCGCTTCCTCGTGCGCCTTTCGGCCCGACGGTGCCTGTCGCGCCGGGCGAGAGCGCGCGGCTCTCCGGCATCGGACGAGATCGCGGCCGCCACGGGCGCGCCGCTCGTCGACCGAGCACCCTGCGGGTCATCAACGTCACTGGCATCGAAACCGACGGCCACGGGGGCGTTCTTCGTCGAGGGCCTGGGCGCGGAGGCCGCACCCACGGCGCTGGACCCCGGGTTCTTCGTCCAGTCGATGTATTCGGCGATGACGTCGTCGGTGGGGCCGTCGGCGATGAGCTCGCCCTTATGCACCCACAGCACCCGCTCGCAGGTCTCCTTCAGCGAGCTCGTGGAGTGGCTGACGATCATCACGAGACCGGCGCTGGCACGCAGCTCGTTGATGCGCTTCTCGCTCTTGGTCCGGAATCGCCGGTCTCCCACCGCGAGGGCCTCGTCGATGAGGAGGATCGAGTGCGCTTTCGCCGATGCGATCGCGAATCGCAACCGTGCCGCCATGCCGGAGGAGTACGTGCGCATGGGGTGGTAGATGAAGTCGTTGAGCTCGGCGAAGTCGGCGATCTCGTCGACGTGCTCGGCAGCTTCCTCAGGTGTGAAGCCCATCGCCAACAGCCCGAGGCGGATGTTGTTCTCACCCGAGAGCTCGGGTACGAGAGCCGCGTTCACACCGAGGAGCACAGGACGCTCTCGGGCGAAGATGCGCCCGTCCGAAGGCGGAATCAGCCCGGTCATCGCCCGGAAGAGCGTCGACTTGCCAGAGCCGTTGTGTCCGACGACGCCGATCGACTCGCCCTCAGAGGCCGTGAAGCTCACTCCTCGCAGCGCGGGGACGGTCTGAAGGTCTCGTCCCCCTCTGAGCGAGCGCAGGCTGAACATCGATTCGCGGGTGGTCATCCGCTTGCCCGATGCGTAGACGCGATAGTTGATGTGCACATCGTCGGCCACGATCATCGCTCGGGGCGCGTGATCGTCGATGGCCGGCTTCTGGCCGGGGAGAAGAAGATCAGTCACTGAGGCCATACTTCGGTTCGGCTTGCCAGAAGTAGATGATGCCGCCGACGAGCACCACCAGTGCCCAGATCGGAGCAGCGACCCATACGAGCAACGGAGCCGTGTACCCATCGAGCAGCACGTCACGTGCGATGGCGATGAACTCGTAGATGGGGTTGAGGTGCACGATGGTCAGCAGCGTCGGATAGTCGGCGAGCGCTCCGTCGACGTCGAAGAAGATGCCGCTGGCGTAGAACAGCACACGGGTCACGATCGGGATCAGCTGCTGCACATCTCTCGTGCGCACAGAGATCCGAGCGACGATGAGAGCCACCCCGAAGTTGAACACGCCCATGACCGCGAGGACCGGGACGATGAGCAACCACGACCAGGAGATCGGCTCGCCCAGGATGAGCAGAAGGATGCCGAGGAGCAGAACGACGGGAATCATCCGCATCGCCTGCTCGACGATCACCGAGAGCGGGAGCAGGACGCGCGGGAAGCCGAAGCTCTGCACGAGCTTGCTGTTGCTGGTGATCGCCTTCGAGCCGTTGCCGAAGCAGCCTGTGAAGAACTCGAAGACGAAGACGCCGACGATGAGGAACTGCACGAAGTTCTCGGGCCGGGCGGCGCCCGAGAGGATGAAGTGGAAGATCACGCCGTACGTGATCGCGAGCGAGAGCGGTTTGAGGACGATCCAGAGCACACCGAGGCGATTCGGCAACAGACCCGAGATCAGGCGGCTGCCTGCCAGCCGCACTGCGAACGCGCGAAGTCGCCATGACTCTGCCAGATAGCCGCCGAGCCGAGGGCGGGTTCCCACCTCGGTCAGACCGGCAACCGCGGGCGCAGCGATCGCTCCCATTCGGATTCCTCTACCTCTCTCTACCCTGACGCGAGACGTCCAAGAGCCAGGGCGGCATATCGGAACATGCTACCCCAGCGACTATCCGTCGTCTGAGCGCCGGTTCAGTCGCGGCCGTAGATGTCGCGCGTGTAGATCTTATGGGCGACGTCGTCGAGCGCATCGGTCGAGCGATTGGCGATGATGACATCGGCCCTGGACTTGAACTCGTCGAGGTCGCGCACGACCTCCGAGTGGAAGAACTCGTCTTCGTCGAGCGACGGCTCGTACACGACCACTTCGACGCCCTTGGCCTTGATGCGCTTCATGATGCCCTGGATCGACGACGCGCGGAAGTTGTCGGACCCCGACTTCATGACGAGGCGGTAGACACCGACGGTCCGCGGCTCTCGCGCGAGGATGTCCGTGGCGACGAAGTCCTTGCGGGTGCTGTTGGCGTCGACGATCGCCGCGATGAGATTCTGCGGCACCTCGGAGTAGTTCGCCAGCAGCTGCTTGGTGTCTTTCGGCAGGCAGTATCCGCCGTAGCCGAAGGAGGGGTTGTTGTAGTGCGACCCGATGCGCGGGTCGAGTCCGACACCCTCGATGATCTGCTTCGTGTCGAGCCCGTGCACCACCGCGTAGGTGTCGAGCTCGTTGAAGTACGCGACTCGCAACGCCAGGTAGGTGTTGGCGAAGAGCTTGATCGCCTCGGCCTCGGTGGACTCGGTGAGGAGCACCGGCACGTCGGTGGCGATCGCGCCCTCGAGCAGAAGGGCGGCGAAGCGCTCCCCCACGGGGCCTCGGTCGCCGACGACGATGCGCGAGGGATAGAGGTTGTCGTGCAGCGCGCGCCCCTCTCGCAGGAACTCCGGCGAGAACACGATCTTCGACTGCGGATGCTCCGCCTTCATACGCGCGGTGAACCCGACCGGCACGGTCGACTTGATCACGATCGCGGCGTCGGGGTTCACCGCGAGCACGGTGTCGATGACGTTCTCGACCGACGTGGTGTCGAAGTAGTTGGTGACCTCGTCGTAGTTCGTCGGCGTCGCGACGACGACGAAGTCGGCATCCCGGTAGGCCGAGTCGGCATCGACCGTCGCCGTGAGGTCGAGCTCGTGCGTGGCGAGGTAGTCCTCGAGCTCGACATCGGCGATGGGCGAGACTCTGCGGCTGAGCATCTCGACCTTCGCGGGGTCGATGTCGACGGCGAACACCTCATGATGCTGGGCGAGGATGACGGCGTTGGACAGGCCGACATATCCGGTCCCTGCGATGGCGATCTTCATGCCCTCAGGCTATCCCGGCCCACGGATAGACTCGTGCGCGATGACACCGCGCCCTCAGCTCACCATCGTCATGCCGGTCTCGGGTGACGACGCGACTGTCGCGACGGCTCTCGAGAGCGCGCTCGCGCAGAGCCTCGTCGACATCGAGATCGTCTGCGTCGACGACGCGTCGACCGACGGCACCGCCGCCGTGCTCGAGCGATTCCGGCGACGCGACCCGCGCGTGCGGGTCGTGCGCCATGAACGCAATCTCTCGGCGTTCCAGGCGCGCCGCACCGGCGTCCTCGCGGCGAGCGCCGATCGTGTGCTGTTCCTCGACGGCGACGACGAGCTGACGCCGGATGCCGCGGCGATCGCGGTCGCGCAGGCCGAGGCGACGGATGCCGACATCGTCGGTTTCGGCGTCACCGTGGTCGAGCGGGACGGCCGCACCGGCAGTCCCTACGAGGTGCGGCTGCAGCCTCCGCAGCGCCCGTTGACCGGCCACGAGGTGCTGAGCGGGCTCTTCCCGGTCGGCAAGCCGGCTCAGGGCCAGCTCTGGCGATTCCTCTTCCGCACGCGCATTCTGCGCGAGGCCTACTCCCTGGTCCCGGAAGACCTCGCGCTGGCTCGCGTCAACGATCTTCCGCTGCTCTTCCTCGCGGCGGCGCTCGCGACGAGCTACACCGCTGTTCCCGACAAGCTCTACCGCTATCACTTCGGACGCGGCGGCAGCGGGCACCGCGTCGACTCCGTCGAAAGGGCGCGGTTCTACACCGGGGCGATCGACTCGGTCGATGCGATCGGACCGGCCGTCGAGACCCTCTCCGCGTCTCATGCCGACCCTGGCCTCGTCCGCGACACCTACGAGTCGGTGCGGCTGTCGATCATCGGATACGTGTGCTTCCAGCTCGTCGAGCACAGCGACGATGCGGTACTCGACAGCGCCCTCGCGCACCTGCACACCGTCGCCGACGGTCAGGACATCGTGCATGCGGCCGCGCGGTTCTACCCCGGCACGCTCACGGCGCTGAAGTTCCACACCACGTGGCAGGGTCTGCCAGAGCGGCCCGCACGCAGCATCCTGCTCGTCACGTCGACCATACGCACCGGCGGCGTCTCGGCGGTGCTCACCTCGCAGGCGCGCTACCTGCACGAAGCGGGATACCGCGTGACCGTCGTGGCGCGCAACGGCGGGAGCGACGCGAGCGCGCTGCCCACCGGCATCCCGTTCATCGAGCTGGCCTCCCGCACGCTGCCGGCCCAGCTCGCGCAGTGGGCCGAGATCTGCCGAGCGCACGAGGTCGACGTCATCATCGACCACCAGGTGCTCTACATGGACACGTGGCCGGAGTTCGCGCTCGTCGCCCGCGCCGAAGGTGCTGCGACCATCGGCTGGCTGCACAACTTCGTCGCACGGCCGGTGTACGACGGGAACGACCGGCTGACACTCATCGAGCGGTGCAGCCCGACGCTCGCCCAGCTCGTGACGCTGTCGCCGCTCGACGTCGCCTACTTCCGGCTGCGCGGCATCGAGCACGTGGCCTACCTGCCCAATCCGCCGTCGCCGCTGATGCTCGAGTCGGCAGACCGCAGGAGCGCGAAGCCCGCTCCGTCCGACCGGCTGAGACTGGTGTGGTGGGGGCGGCTCGAGCAGCGGACCAAGCAGGTGCGCGAACTCGTCGAGGTGGGCGTCCAGCTGCGTGCTCTGGGGGTGCCGTTCGAGCTCACCATCATCGGCCCCGACTGGGACGACGTCACCGCGAAGAAGCTCAACGCGCTCGCACGGCGGCGAGGAGTCGGCGACGCGGTCGCGGCCGTCGGGCCGCTGCGAGGGGCTGCCCTGGTCGCCGCGATCGACTCGGCGGATGCCTTCATCTCGACGAGCATCATCGAGGGGTACCAGCTCACGATCGCCGAGGCACAGGCTCGAGGCCTGCCGGTGTTCATGTACGAGCTGCCCTGGCTCACGCTCGTGCAGGAGAACCGGGGCGTCGTCGCCGTGCCGCAGGGCGACAGGCGCGGGCTCGCCTCCCGGCTCGCAGAGACGTTCGAGGATCCGGAGCGCTATGTGCAGCTGTCGCTCGCCTCGTCGGATGCTGCGTCACGGTCGCGTGAGCACGACTTCGCACGGCTCTACCGCGAGGTGGTCACCGGTGCGCTCCCGCCGAGGTTCTCACCGCAGCCGACGCTCGACGATGCCAGGCAACTGCTCGGTCTGCTGGTGTTCTTCGCCCAGCGCGCCGAGGGCCGCACCGTCGCATCCGCCGATTCATCGACGTGGGGCACGCGCCTCTGGCAGTCGGCAGCACCGCTCGGGCGCGCGACGCTGCGACGGGTGCCCGGCCTGCAGCCGCTCGCGCACCGCGCGAAGAGATGGCTCGGCGCACGCTGACCTGTGATGTCCGGCGTTACGCCACAGCATCCATCGCCGCGTGGATGCGCGCGGTCAGGCCCGCGATATCGACGCGAGCGGCGTCCACCGCGGGTGCGAGCGTCGGAAGCTGAGTCTCGAATCGACGGGCGAAGTCGTCGAACTGGTCGTACCGACCTACGAGGTCGCCGAGCCCCACCGCCGTCAGCAGGCGGGAGATCTTGTTCGGGTCGCTTCCCGAGCCGATCGGATGAGCGCCTTCAGTCGCGCCGATGATCAGGCCGTGTGCCCGGTCGCTGATGACGGCGAGCGACTGCCGGTACACGGCGCGCACGTATTCGTCGAGCACGTCGTGCCGCATGCTCGAGGGCATCACGTACTCGCCGCCGAGAGCGCGCGCGAGGTGAACGGCTCGTGGCGCGTCACGCGCCACCTGCGCCACGGTGACGATTCGGGTCTGCGTCGCAGCTGCGAACGCGCGGACGGATGCGAGCCACTCCTCCCCCGGCCACGCCCGGTCGAAGCGCATCGTCACCGCGATGAGCGGCCGCCCGGCAGCCGGCGCCCACTCGTCGACAGCCGCTCCCTCCGAGTACGCCCAATCCGGCGCGAAATCACCGAAGCCGGCGCCGTCGCGAGACCCCCGGTCCCGCCACGACATCACCGGGGCCTCGCGCATGACCGGGTCGAAGGCGACACCCTGCAGTTTGTCGACGTTCTTGATGCCGAGGCCGGCGAAGATCACCGTCCCGCCCGCGTCGAGAGCGCGCGCACACTCGGCCGCACGTGTCGGAACGGGAAAGTGGCCGGTACGCGGATTGATCTCACCGGCGTTGAAGGCCAGCACCGGGCGAGCCGTCGCGGCTTCGGCAGCTGACCACTGCGCTCTCGCGCTGTAGATGGTGAGATCGGGCGCAGGTGCGAACCCCGCCATGAAGTCGCTCGTCGCTTCCCCGAGGTGCAGGTGCACATGCCGCCCCGGGCCTCGCAGTGCGGCGAGATACGCCAGCCGCAGGGCAGAGTCGCCGAGGTTGTCGTCCTGCCCGCTGAGATGGGCGAAGACATGCTGAGTCGGTTTCACAATCACTGCACCCCACTATATGGTGGCTCTGTGTTCTCCGTGCCCGTTCCCAGGACCGGGGCAGCGACTGAACAGGGCGCGACCGAGGCTTCCGTTCCGACGGTGCTCGTCACCTCGCGTCCCCCGCGATATCGGGTCGACTACGTCGACCAGCTCATCGGCGACGACTCGGAGGGGCGGGCGCCGAAGGATGTCGTGCTGGAGTTCCGCACCGACCCGTTTCGCGCGCGTGGGGCGGATGTGATCCATCTCACCGACATCTCGAGCGTCCTCGGAGACCGCAGTGCTCGCGACCGCACGAGGCGTGCGAAGCGCTTCGTCCGGCTTCTGCGGCGCCGACGCATCGCACTCGTGCGCACCCTCCGCGGCGAGGAGGCGAACGGCCCAGACTCTCGAGCAGAAGTCATCGTGGACGGCGCCGCGGCCGCGGTGCTCGCTCTGCACCCCACGACTGCGGCGGATGGCCGATCGGCGCAGGTCGTCGCCCACAGCCACATGCGGGACCGGTTCCTCGGCTTTCCTCGGCAGGAGTCCGTGCCAGGGCGCGTGCTGATCACGGCGGTCACCACGCTCCATCCGACATGCCGAGCCGCTCTCACGGTGTTCGGCCTCGCAGACCTTCCCGCGTGGACGCTGCGCGTCGCAGGCAAGGTGCCAGTCGAACACGAGGCAGCGTACATGCGAACCCTCGCGGACCACCCCGACTCGATGTCACTCTGTGACGAACTCCTCTCCGATGCCAGTTGCGTCTCCGAGGTGAGTCAGGCCGAGATCGTGATCGTCGGAGCAGTCGAGGTCTACGAGTCCCAGAGCATCCTCATGCTCGCCCTGTCCCTGGACCGGCCGGTGCTCGTCGAAGACACCGAGCAGACGCGGTCCCTGGCCGAAGAGGTCGGCCCCTCCTGGGTGCGGCGTCACAGCGGCCCGTTGACGGCCGACGAGCTCGAGAAGACGCTCGCTTCGTTCCGAGCGGATCCCCCCACCGGCCGACCCAACCTCGAATCGCGGGCACCCAACCTGATCAGCGCGCAGTATCGCGCCGTGTATCGCGCCGCGGCGGCAGCGCGCTGACCGCCACCTGATCCCATGACGACGCCCTCGACTCCCCTGGTCTCCTTCATCATCGCTGCGGACGCAGACTCGGACGCCGTCGATCGCAGCATCCGCTCCTGTCTCGCGCAGTCGCTCACCCGGATCGAGGTCGTGTGCGTCCGCGCAGGCGGTGCCGGCTCCGGCGCGATGACCCACTTCTCCGACGAACGCGTCGTCATCATCACCGAGCCGTCGGATTCCGCTCACGCGCAGCTGCGTCGGGCCGGCATCGACGCTGCGCGCGCACCGTATGTGCTGGTGCTCGAACCTGGAGACGCAGTGCAGCGTGGCACGGCGATGCGCCTTCACCGCCGCGCAGTGGAGTCGCGTGCGCAGCTCGTCGGGTTCCCCCTCCCGGCGACGAAGGGCGCCCGCGACCGTGTGAAGCGCACCGTTGCGGCCGGCCCCCTCCACGGAGTCGACATCCTGCGCAGCCTCGTTCCGCGAGACACAGTGGCGGAACTGGACATCTCACGTCACCTGTTCGAGACGAGGCTGCTCAGACAGGCATACGCCGCGACCACCCCTGACCACCCGCTCGATGAACGCGCGACCGTGCTGCTCGCCTATGCATCGGCCACATCGTACGCAGCGGTCAGCACGGTCGAGTATCTGCACCGGCCGTCCCGTCGCAACGTCGAGACCGAGCCGGAGCACCGCCTCGATCGAGCGCTGCATCGCATCGCGTCGTTCCAGGCCATCGAGGCGATCATCCGGGAGCAGGCCCGTCACAGCTCCGACCCCGAGCCGCTGCTCGACGGCCACACCGCGGGCTACCTCACTGCCATCGGGGAAGCGCTTGACGCCTTCACCACGCTGCCGCCGGAGATGCGCGCCCACGGGTACGAGGAACTGCGTGCCTGCGTCACCGACCTCGACCTCATCTCGGCCGCCGTGACGTTCGCTCCCGACACCATCCCCGCGCTCGTCGCTCAGGGGGAACGCCTCGAACTCGGTCGCACTCCGGTGCACAGCGTGCTGTTGACGACCAACGTCCTGACCACGGGCGGAGTCTCCGGTGTGCTGCTCGCGCAGGCGCGGATCCTGATCGGAGCCGGATATCGGGTGACGATCGTCACACACCGCGCGGGGAGCGCCGAGTCGCTCGCGCCCGAGGGCGTGACGCTCGTGCAGCTGACCGGCACCAGCCGACGTCAGCGCGTGATGCAGTGGGCGCGGCTCTGCCGCCGCTTCGACGTCGATGTGGTCGTCGATCACCGCGTCCTGTACTCCCGAGATTGGCCGTCGTTCGCACTGGCTGCCCGCGCCGCGGGGGCGGCGACCGTCGGGTGGATGCACAACTTCGCCGGGCGGCCCACCTACAACGGAAACGACCTGCAGACGCTGTTGCACACCCACCTCCGGGCTCTCGCACACCTGGTGGTGCTCTCGCCGCTGGATGTGGCGTTCTGGAAGCTGCGGGGTATCCGTCACGTGAGCTATCTCCCGAACCCACCGTCGCCGTTCCTCCTCGCCGCCGGCGAAGTGCGCGGCCCGAAGTCGGCGCCGCTCGACCGGCGACTGGAGCTCGTCTGGTGGGGCCGACTCGAGGAGCACACCAAGAAGGTCACGCAGCTCGTCGAGGTCGCCGCGGCACTGCAGCGGCTCGGAGTCGACTTCCGCCTGCGGATCGTCGGTCCTGATTGGGCCGATATGAGTGCGGATCGGCTGCTGGCTCTCGCCGAGGCCCGCGGCGTCTCGGAGCGTGTCGAACCCATCGGCCCCCGGCACGGTGCCGATCTTCTCGAAGTGATCGACTCGTCTGATGTCTTCGTCAACACGAGCATCATCGAGGGTTACCCTCTGACGCTGCCTGAGGCGCAGTCGCGCGGTCTTCCGATCGCGATGTACGACCTGCCGTGGCTCTCGCTCATCCAGGGCAACGACGGAGTCATCTCCACCCCCCAGCAGGATCCCGAGGCTCTCGCCGGGGCGATCGCCGACCTCGCCGTGGATCCGGCGCGGTACGAGGCGATGTCCCGCGCCTCGGTGGCAGCTGCTGTCGAGGCGACTTCGCATGATTTCTCCCAGCTCTATCCGCAGCTGCTGCGCGGGGAGCTGGCGCCGGAGCTATCCCCAGAGCCGACGCTCGAGGACGGACGCAAGGTGCTCGAGCTGCTCGTCTTCTTCGCCGAGCGAAGCACGCCGCCCCCGCGTCCCGCACCGTCCCGGTCCACGACGAGGGCAGCCGCGCTCCCCGCTTCATCGCGGCCGGCTCTCGGAATCCGCATCGAACGCGTGCTTACCCCCATCGGCCGTCGCGTCATCGATGCGGCCCCCTGGCTGCGACCGGCGGCGACGAAGGTCACACGCATACTGCGGCGCCGATAACGAGAGATCACATGACCGCGACTCCCCTCGTCTCCATCGTCGTCCCCGTCTTCAACGACGCGGACGTGATCGCCGGCGCACTCGACAGTTGCGTTCGACAGACTCTTGCAGCCATCGAGATCATCGTCGTCGATGACGCGTCGACAGATGGCACCGCCGCGATCGTCGAACGCTACATCGCGAGAGACCCCCGTGTTCGGCTGATCCGTCACGAGAAGAACGCGTCGGCGTACCACGCACGTCGCACCGGGATCCTCGCGGCGAAGGCGGACCACCTGCTGTTCCTCGACGGCGACGACGAACTCGCCGGCACCGCAGCCGAGGCAGCGGTCGAGAAGGCGACGGCGACCGGCGCGGACCTCGTGCAGTTCGGCGTCGACGTCGTGCAGCTCGACGGTCGCACCGGCGGGCGGTTCGAGTCGCGCCTGCAGCCGAAGCACTCGTCGCTCGCCGGAAGCGATGTGCTCCGCAACCTGTTCCCACTCGATCGTCCCGCCCAGGGGCAGCTGTGGCGGTACCTGTTCCGTACCCGCCTGCTCGTCGATGCCTACGCGCTCATGCCCGCAGATCTCGTACTGCCGAGGGTCAACGACCTGCCGATCACCTTCCTCGCCGCAGCGCTGGCCACGCGCCTCGAGTCGATCCCGGACCGTCTGTACCGCTATCACTTCGGGCGCGGTGGGAGCGGTCAGAAGGTGCGCGATCTCCGCACAGCATCGTTCTACGCGGGCGCCATCCGATCCATCGATTCGATAGAGCCGGCGGTTCGACAGATCGCCAGCACCAGCACGGACTCCGATCTCGTCCTCACGAGCTACGCGTCCGTCCGACGCGCCATCATCGGCTACACCACGCGCTATCTCGCGGAGCACACGCGCTCGGATCTGCGGAGTGCGATGTTCGCCGACCTGTACACGCGGGCCTCCGCCAGCGACATCGTGCAGTCCACCGCGCTGCACTGGCCCCAGGCGATGGACACGCTCGCCGCGCACGGTGACGCGATCGACCTCGCAGCTCGGCCGGTGCGCAGCATCATGCTCGCAACGAACCATCTGCGCACCGGCGGGATCTCGGGCGTCGTGATCTCTCAGGCGCGAGTGCTGCAGGAGTCCGGGTTCCGGGTCACGGTCGTCGCGCGTGAGCCGGGGAGCGACCTCTCCAGCCTTCCGGCAGGGGTGGGGTTCGCCGAGGTGTCGACTGACACCCTCGGCGGCGCGCTCGCGCAATGGGCCGAGGTGTGCGCGCTCCGCGAAGTGGATCTCGTGATCGATCACCAGTGGCAGTACTCGACGTCATGGCAGGCCTTCGCCCTCGCGGCGCGCGCAGAGGGCGTCGCCACCATCGGCTGGTCGCACAACTTCGCCGGTCGATCGCTGCTGCTCGGTCTCGCACGGCTCGAGTCCGCCCCGCGCTACTTTCCCCTGCTCTCGCATCTCGTCGTGCTCTCGCCGCTCGACGTCGCATTCTGGAAGCTGCGGGGGATGCCGCGTGTGTCCTACCTGCCCAATCCGCCGTCCTCGAACCTGCTCGCCGCGGGAATCGTGGCCGCGCCTAGGCGCGCACCTGCGGGCCGTCGGGCCGAACTCGTCTGGTGGGGGCGACTGCAGGAACGCACCAAACGGGTGAGCGAACTGATCGACATGGCCGAGCATCTCGATCGCATGGGTGTCGACTTCCGCCTTCGGATCATCGGTCCCGACTGGCGAGACATGACTACCGCGCAGCTGAACAGAACGGCCAAGGAACGAGGACTGGGCAACCGAGTCACGGCCGTGGGACCGCTTCGTGGCGACGCGCTCCTCGCGGCGATCGACTCCGCCGATCTCTTCGTGAACACCAGCATCATCGAGGGCTACCCGCTCACCATCCCTGAGGCACAGTCGCGAGGTCTCCCTGTCGCGATGTACGACCTGCCGTGGTTGGCCGTGACCCGCGAGAACGGCGGCGTCGCGACGACGAGGTGGGGGGATGCCGAGGCGCTTGCCCGACGTGTCGCCGAGATCGCGGCTGATCCGACCCGCTACGCACGCATGTCGGACGCATCGCTGGTCGCGGCCGAGCGCGAACTGTCCCACGACTTTGCGTCCTGGTATCGCGGACTCGTCTCCGGCACGCTGCCGTCCGAGCTGTCGCCCGAACCGACTCTCGCCGATGTCCGGCAGATCGTGGACCTGTCCATCATGTTCGCCGAGCAGCATGCGGCAACGCGCTCTCCTTCGCGCAGCACGAATGTGCGCAGTGGCGGCGAGGACTCCACGACGAGCAGCCGGCGCACGCTCGCACGACGCCTCTCGCGCAAGACGATCCCGGCGGCGCGGGCTGTGCTCGCGCGCGCGCCGTGGCTGAGACCGGCCGCCGAGCGTGTGCGGCGTGCGATCACCTCCGCCTGAGCGCGGACGACATCGAATAGCATCAGACAAAACGCCATATATCAGGGGGAATCGCGAGTGTCGGTAGCAGGATTGAAGAAGACGGCGCGGGCTCAGTACATCGAGGCACGCCGCGTGTACGCCACGGGCGCCTTGCTCAGGAGCGGGATATTCGACCATTCCTACTACTCCGAGATCGTCCAGCTGAAGGGGCAGACACCCCGACAGGCGATGCAGCACTATCTCGCTCACGGCATCGGATCGGGGCTTTCTCCGCACCCGCTGATCGAGATCGAGTTCTTCCCCTCGAGCGTCCGCAATGCGACCCGCGCGCGAGACGGGGTGGCGACGTTGCTCAGCTACCTGCGCAGCCCCCACGCGCGGACACACGCCTGGGGACCGTTGTTCGATCCTCGCCTCACAGACGAAGATCCCCTGGACCTGCTCTCCCGTCTCCGCCCCGACCAGGTTCTCCCTGTCCCCGAGGGGTTCGCGGGCGCCGTCCCGACCTTCGGCGAGGCGCGCAGGGCGGCCATCGAGTTCGCAGAGACCCACCGGGACCAGATGGCCGCCGCGCTGCCGCCTCGTCGCAAGACATGGGATCACAAAGAGACTCAGCAGTGGATCACGGGCGTCACTTCGGCGAACGCTCCCTCGCGCGCGCTCGTCTCCGTGATCATGCCGGTTCTGAATCGAGCCGATCTCGTGGGGGTGGCGATCGAATCCGTGCTCGCGCAGACCCATGACCAGTTCGAATTGATCGTCGTCGATGACGGGTCGACCGACACCACGCGTGACGTCGTCGCAGAGTACGTGCGCACCGACCCTCGGGTGCGCCTTCTCGCAGGTCCCCACGCGGGCGTCGGCGCCAGCCGCAACACCGGGCTGGAGCAGGCGCGGGGCGAGTTCATCGCGTTCCTCGACAGTGACAACAGTTGGACCCGCAGATTCCTCGAGCTGTCGTTGGCTGCCCTCGACGCGGCTCCCGACGTCGTCGCGTCCCATGCTGGACTGCGATTGCACGGCGACGACGATGTGGCCTATCGCGGCGGCGATGCACAGCTCATCGACCTTCAGCTCGCAAATTCCATCGACTTGAACGTGCTGGTGGTTCGGGCGCAGGCCCTGCAGGAGACCGGCGTCTTCGACGTCACGCTGCGCCGCTGGGTGGATTACGACCTCGTCCTTCGACTGGCGAAGCTGGGACGACTCGAATACCTCCCGTTCGTCGGATGCGAATACGACAACAAGAGTGCCGACGGGCGCATCACTCAGAATGAGTCACAGCACTGGCAGTGGGTCGTCACTGAGCGCAACCTCATCGACTGGGAGGCCACGCGCCGGTCCGTCGAGGACCGCGTCGCAGATCGCACGAGCCTCGTGACTGTCGTCGCCGGATCGACAGGGCACGCCGCTCGCTCCATCGACCGCCTCCTGCACTCCTTCGATGACGATCTCGAGGTCGTCATCATCGACAACGGCTCACGTGCTGCGGTCGGTCGGCACCTGACGCTCCGCTATATGAGCGAACCGCGAGTCCGGTACGTCCGCCTCCCGGCGAACAACAACTTCGCCCTCGCGGCCAACTACGGATTCTCCCTCACCACGGGCGCTCAGGTCGCGTTCCTCGACCCTGATGCGGATGCCCGAGACGGTTGGCTCGAGGCCCTGTCAACGAGGCGGCGGGAGCGCGGGGCAGCGGGTGTTCAAGCCCTCCTGGTGAACAGGGACTACACAGTGCAGCACGCCGGCTATGCCTTCTACGACCAGCTGCCCCTGCCGAGCGGGCTACTCGCGAATCTCACTATCGACGACGCCGCAGTCGTACGGACTGATGACCTGACCGCCATCAGCGCCAGCGCCAGTCTTTTCGACGCCGCGACCTTCGCCGAGCTCTCAGGGTTCGACCCGATGTATGCGAACGGCCTCGAAGATGTGGACTTCTGCCGTCGCGCGAAGCGCGAGATGCCCACGGCTCGATTCGAATGCGAACCGCAGGCGATCGTCGTTCATCAGCCGGGCACCAGTGCCTATCGCGAACGCCGACAGGTGCAGAATCGCCGCACCTATCTCGAGCGTTGGCACGGACAGAGCGCACCCGACGACCGAGACCGCTACGGCGCTCTGGGTATGACGGTCGCCGGCTTCGCGCCCACCTTCAGCCCTGGGCAGCCGTCGGCCAATCCAGTGCTGCTGAGAGAGTCGCGTCGTCTGGAGACCGCATCCGCGACCTCACCCACGCAGTTGCGCTGGGCCATCAAGACCGGCGTTCCGTGCACGCGGGGCGGCGATCACTGGGGTGACATCCCGTTCGCGTCCGATCTCGCACGCGCTCTCAGGTCTCAGGGGCAGCAGGTGGTCACGGATCGGCATGAGGCCTGGACCCGGTCGACCTCGTACCTCGACGACGTCGTGCTGACACTGCGAGGACGCCATGCGATCCCTCCGCAGCCCGGGGCTGTCAACATCCTCTGGGTGATCAGCCGACCGGAGCTGGTGACTGTCGACGAGGTCCGCGGATACGACCTCGTGTACGCCGCCTCGGAGAAGTGGGCAGCATGGATGTCGGCGCGCTCCGGTCGAACCATCGAGCCGCTTCTGCAGGCGACGTCGCCTGAACGCTTCCGGCCCGACCTGGACCCGGTCAGTGAGCCCGATGATCTGATCTTCGTCGGAGGAAGTCACGGGCACGAATTCGGACGCGCCATCGTAGGAATGGCCGTGCAGGCCGAAGCTCCGGTCGGCCTCTGGGGCCCCGGCTGGCACAAGTTCGCGCCCGAGCGCTATGTGCGCGACGGCTACCTCAATGCCGATCGTCTGCCGCACGCCTACAGGTCTGCGAACATCGTTCTCAACGACCACTTCGCCGACATGGCGGAATGGGGCTTCATCAACAACCGCACGTTCGATGCCCTGGCCTGCGGAACACCGCTCATCAGCGACGCGATCGACGGCCTGGAGATCTTCGAAGGCGCGGTGGTCATCGCGGACTCGGTGGAGCGCATGCGCGAGCTCGTCACCGATCGAAGCTGGATGCCGTCGGCCGAGCGAATGGCCCAGATCGCCTCGAGAATCCGCGCGGATCACTCCTTCGATTCGCGGGCCCGTACGCTTCTCGACGCGGCGCTGTCGCGGCGTAGCTGACGGGAGAGCACGTGCCACGCCTCCACAGCCCGGGTATCCGAATGGGATCGGTCATCGGATGCCGGCACGCTTCCCGACACCCCGGCGAGGCGAGTCCACGACTACTCGCCTTCTCTCTCGATTCGCTTGTATAGTTCGTGACAGCGTCGCCGGCCAGAAGACCACCCGAAGGTTCCGCGCCCGTCGAGTACCCGCCCGGTTCGACGAGCGGCTCCGGCGCCTCGGCCTGCTCTGACCTGAATACCCGCATCGTGCACGAAGACTGGGAGACCTAGTGCGAATTGCTCACTTCGGCACATTCGACGTCGCCAACTACGGCGATCTCCTGTTCCCCCGTCTTCTGGAATGGCGACTCGCAGACATCTCAGATGAGATCGTTCATATATCGCCGGTAGGCGGCATACGGATCTATCGGGATGTTCCCGTCAGCCGTTCTCTGGCCGACGTGCAGCGAGCAGGAACCGAATTCGACGCCGTCGTTGTCGGTGGCGGGAACATCATCCATGACAACGGGACCAACCTCGCCACCTACAAGAGTGTGAAAAGCGTGGCCTACCCGCGATTGTGGCTCGGTGCCACGCAACTCGCAACGAGACAGCGGATCCCTCTGGTGGTGAACGCCCCGGGAGTTCCCAAGGTGCCGGGCAGGACGGCCGCACCTCTGATGCGTCGCTTCGCCTCCCGAGCCGACTACCTCTCCGTCCGCGACACCTACAGCCAAGAGGTACTGCGGTCTATCGGGGTCCCGGGAGCCGCCGTGGTCCCGGATTCCGCACTGGAACTCCGCGACATGTTCACCACGAGCGCGCCTGCGAACCTGGACGTGCCGACCCGGCTGACGGAGACGTTGGACTCCCGGTTCGCAGCCGTGCACATCAATGCCCGCTACAAGGGCGGCGACGTCGCGTCGCTTGCCCGACGTCTCGATGAGCTTTCAGCGACGCTCCAGGCGACGATCGTCCTCATCGCCATCGGTCCGTGTCACGGCGACGACGAGTTCGCCGAGACGGTGGCTGCACAGATGCACTCTGACCCGGTCGTGTTCGCAGCGCCGAAGGCCGTAGAGGACATCGCCTACGTGATCTCTCGCTCGTGCGCGTACATCGGCTCATCCATGCACGGGTTCATCACTGCCGCGTCGTTCGGAGTCCCCGGACTCATCGTCGCCAGCCACGCCGCCCAGTACAAGTTCCGCGGGCTGCTTGCTCACCTCGACGCCGAGGAACGCCTGGTCTCGAGCTGGGACGAGGCCCTGAAGGTCCTCAGTGCCGGCGGCCGGCAGACCGCACTGGCCCCCGTCGATATCGAGCCGGCCCTCCGGAGAATCGACGATCACTGGGCTGAGCTTCGAAGCGCGCTCCAGGGCGCCGCCCGGACGGTCGCTGCCCACTAGCGGCGCGTCGGCCAGGAGGCGGACACACCCGCCGTCGGCCCCGTGCAGCGGGGCCGACGGGATCACACCGGGATCATTGCGTCCTAGTGCGGGGTTCTAGCGGTATTCACCGCTGATCGCAGGAACCGATCGAACCGGGGCTGCTGACCCGCGAGCATGCCATTCTCGACCAGCCAGGCGCGGCCCTCGATACGCGATCCTTCCGCCTCGACTTCGGCGGCCGTGCGACGGAGCGCATCGACCCATGTGTCGACCGAGTTCGCGACGGCTGTCACGCCGGGGATCGAGGTCTCCCGGTACGGCCCGACCGCGCTGGCGACAGTACGCATCCCCAGGGCGAGATGTTCGAGGAGCTGGAGGTCAGACCGGGACGCCCCGAGCCCTGCGTCCGCCAGCGGCGCGATCGCGAAGTCGACTCGTTCGGCACACTCATGCAGCCATTCGACGGACTGCGGGAACTGCCGAGCGCTCTCCGGCACCTCGAAGCCCTGCAGCCACGGTCGACCATCTCGCAGCTCTTCCAGCTCATCTTCAGCGGTGATGCCGATCAACACGAGTTCGAAGTCGGGGCGGGTGGCCGCGAACGCATCGAGCGCCGGGAGCACCACGTCGAGATCCGCGCGGTGCGTCCGGTCTCCGAGGTACAGCGCGCGGACCTTTCCGTCTCGCACCCGCGGACTGACCGGCACGCTCCACAGCCGATCACTCAGCGCGACAGGGAAGACGTCAACCGGCACATCCAGATCCGCCAATCGGTCACGGCGTGCCTCTGTCGACACCGAGAAGGCCGTCGCGCCGCGCAGCAGCGCCGTCGATGCAGGTGCGTCCGCGACATCTCTCAGGCGCGCGTCGCTTTCGGAGTCGGCCGGCATCAGATCGCCGTCCTCCTCGATCACGAGCGCCGCACCGGCCGCGCTGAGTGCCGCGATCAGGTCAGTGACGGCTGCGGCGGGTACCGCGTCTCGCTGCACGATCAATCCATCGATCAAGCCCTGCCGCACAGATGCGATCGCGCCGTCTGGTGTGACCCGCACGAAGTCCACATCGCGGGCCACAGAGTTCCGCGTGCGTTCCCACAGTCGGATATAGGTCGACGCGGGGGCTCGCGTGAGGTCGCGGGACGAACGGGAAAGGACGCCGACTCGGAGCGTGTCAGACGAATCGCCTTCCGATCCGGCGAGAATCCGGCGGTAGACGTCGAGGTACCGCAGTGCCATCTGCTTCGTCGTCCACGCGATGCCCCAACCGTTCTGCCAATCGTGGACACCGCGCAGAGCCGCCACGCGTGCCTCACGATCGTAGAGCGCCTCCGTCATCTGCGTGAGCAGGGAGGGGGCGTCCAGGCCGTCGAGAACCCAGCCGGCATTGAAGCGTCTCACGCGCTGCGCGACGTTGGGGAAGTCGAGAACGAAGACGGGGATGCCGACGCTCCACATCTCCGTGACGGTATGACAGTAGGTTTCGTCCCAGATCGAGAGCACCGCTCCCGCGTGGGGCGCGATCTTCTCGACGAGTTTGCCGAAGTTCTCACGCTTGTAGGCGCCGTGGTAGACGACGCGTGACCCCTTGGATTCGAACTTCTCCTTTATCGGTCCGAGAATGTGCCACTCGATCTGCCCCTGGGCATCGGCGTCCGCCATCGATCGCAGAATCTCCGCGCCCTTCGCCGCGTTGATCCCCCCTGGCACCAGAATTCTGATGGGCTCGCCGTATACCGGGCGAGCGGCGACGAAGCGGAGGACTTCGAAGTCCCGACCGTGTTCGATGACGCTGAACCGCTCGGGATCCATCTCGGGAAAGTGGTAGAGGATCAGGTCGCGTGCGCTGTCCGACGTGGTGACGAATGCGTCGCACATCCGAATCGCCCGCCAGAAACGGTCCTGCCACCATTGCAGCCAGTCGCCTGTCGGTGTCGGGTATTGCTGCACCGGCCAGCCGGAGTCGCGGTACACCGAACCTGACCCGACGTACTCGTCACCCAGGTACGTGCCCCGATCGTCGATCAACTTCAGATTGGGAGACAAGGCGTAGTAATCGTGGAAGGAGACGACGACCTTCATCCCGAGCTGGCTCGCGATGCCCGGCAGCGACAGCGAGTGCCACAGCAGATGCCTGATATGGACGATGTCGAAATCGCATTGCCTGAGCCACGACCCGACCACGCTGTCGTACTCGGGTGAGATGTGACCGATGGGCTCGAGCTCGTGATGCAGTTCGTGTCGGTACACTTCGTGAAGCTCGCCGTCGACGACCCGACTCAGAGTCATCTCCCGCGAATCGCAGCGCAACACCCAAGGCTCCACGGCGTCGTCGAGCGCGTTCATGAGGTCCGCATTCGTCTGGGGCGTCCCACCCGTCGTCGTCGAGATGACGTAGAGAACACGAGGAAGCGCGACAGCGCTCCTGGACGCCACGGTCAGCGCGACGTGCGCACGATTTCGCGCGATCGCGATCTCCGGGCTCTCTCGGAAAACGCGGATCGCGTGCTTGTATTCGGGGTATCGAGCGTCTACGACGGCCCGGCCTGCGGCGAGCAGTTCGGTCTTGGTATCGCCGAAGCTCTTCGATCGATCGTGGAAGACATAGGTGCTGTCATCGATGACGTGGATCCAACCGGCGCGGCCCGCGCGCATGCAGAAGTCGTTCTCTTCGCCATAACCACGCGGAAAAGCCTCTGAATCGAGCGGCCCGATCTCCTCGATGCAGAGTCGGCTGATCCACATGCAGAAGCCGTTGCCGGTGGGGACCCTCGGATACACCCGCACCGATTCCCGGCGGAACGCACGCGCATACTCGATCTCGTCGACGCCGGCAGGCAGCGGATTATCGTTCCCGATTCGCGGGGCCGAGAACGCGCCGGCCCGGTCGGACATGGCGGTCACTGTCGCGGTCCGAGGCGAGTTGGCGGCGGCCGCGAGCATGCCGTCGAGCCATCCGGGCGTCACCCGGGCGTCCGAGTTCAGGAGCACGACGTCGTCGTCCCCTGCTTCGACGATCCCTCGGTTCACGGTCCTCGTGAACCCCATGTTCGTCTCGTTTGCGAGGATCCTGAGCCTCGTCTCGCCGCGGTGGCGAGCAAGCACTTCCCTCACCCGTGCATCGGGTGAGCAGTCGTCGATCAGCAGGATGCGTGCGGATTCAGGGGTGTGAGCCAGGAGACGCTCTATGCATATCGCCACATCGTCCGGCGCGTTGTAGATCGGGACGATGATGGTCACGCCACGGCGCGAGGGCTCTTCGAAGCGGACGCTTCCCCCCTGCGACTGGCGCGGGCGTGCGCTGAAGCGATACTCGCTGCTCGTCGTCTGGTCGGGGAACCGCAGCGAGAGTGCGTGCTCAGCACCGTCGGAGATCCATCGGTGCAGCGGATTGATGAATCTCACTCCGCCCTGGCCGTTGGCGAGGCCAGCTTTGCGCAAGTCATTTCGCGGCAGCGAGTTCTTGACCGTCAGATATGGATGGCCGTCGAGAAGCACTTCGACATCGAAGACGTCGTCCGGCCAGTTCTCATTGATGGCCCATCCGCGCACGTCAGCGGCGTCGGTGACTTCGAGGCGGCCACGGTACGAGTCTTTGAGGGCGGCAGTGCTCACCTCTCTCTCGAGCATGATCGACCCGTCTGCGGGATCACGGAGCGACACCACGACGGAATCCGCCGAGGGGCGGAACTTGCCGGTGGGAACACTGAATCCCCACGATCCTGTTCCCGCTCCCGTGGCGAGTTCCGGAACTGCGAGGTCGCACCTGTGACCTGCGACGACGCGATGTTCGTCGAGATAGATGTCAGCGACGACAGGGTCGTTCTTGCCGTTCAGCTTCACCCAACCGTTCAGCGCCCGGTTCTTGGGCTCGCGGATGGCACCGCGCCAGGGCGTGCCGCTGAAAGGCGCTGCGAACTCTCGCTCTGCGATCAGTTCGCCCGATCCGTTCGCCAAGACTGCGACCTTCACACGCTCCCCGAACGTCGCGGAGGCGGGGAGTTCCCATACGTAACCGTGCCTGCCGTGAGCGTCACCGGCGGAGACGAGATCCTTCCGGAACCTGTCGGCGGGGACGTTCGTCGCGACGAGCACGCCGTCGAGCTCGATATCGATGTGAAGAGTCGAGTCATCGTCGTCGCGACGAGCCCACCCGAACACACCCCGTCCATTGAACCCGTCGATCACTCCGACCAGTGCTGTCATGTCGGCAGCCCCACCCCTCCTAGTACGGCGCGCAGAAAGAACCTGTCTTTGCGGATCACGAGCCGATGCCAGGATATCGCAACGCCCCGCGCGGCCTCGGTCCACGCACGCCCCGTCGCCACGCCGTCTCATCTGGCAGCTCAGACCGAGAAGTTCAGCGCGAACGCGCGCATGTACGCTACTGAAGGCAGACGCGCCTGCGCGAAGAGGATTGGGAGTGGCTGGACAATGAGCGACTATGTGTTCATCAGTGACCGGACTGGCCAGGCTGCACAGATCCTCAACAACCGGTCCTCTTCCTTGATCGCGGCGCTCGGATACCGCTCGGAAGGCGCGGAGCTCCTGGTCTCAGCGAACCGACGCATGGCAGCCATGCACTTCTCACGCTCCACGCACCTCTATCGCGCGAGCGATCAGAGGCACACGGATCTAGACGGCGCGGTGACCCTGCTCAAGGGCCATGCGATCAGGCGTGGCCGGGACGATGCCCATCTCCTGACCGCCGAGGCGATCGCCCGCGAGATCACGGGCGGAGGCTCGCCGACTCTGCGCGAACGCCTCGTCGGCGACTACGGCATCTGTCACTTCGGTGGAGGTGACGCGACCTTCGTGAGTGACCCCCTGTCGATGGTCCCGCTCTTCTACCACGAGGCCGGGGACGGGACATGCATCGTCACCACGCGACCGCGTTTGATTCAGGCCCTGATGCCGCACTTGGACTTCGACTACCGAAGCCTCGCCTGGCAGGCGATCGCATTCTGGCCCTTGGGAGAGGACACCCTGGTCAGCGGCATTCGTCGCGTTCCCCAGGGTGGCTGGCTCGGAATCACGGACAGCGGCGTTCTGGTCCATGAGCGACCTCTCTCCTATCTCAACCGTCAAGACGGCGGCGAGATGCGCGCGGAACTCGCGCGAGATCCCGAAGCGGTATTGGACCGTGTGGTCGGCGAGATGGCCGGCTCGCTTCGAGCTGTGTTCGACACGGGAGCGAGAGTGAACCTGGCGCTCACCGGCGGCCGCGATTCTCGTGCCATCGCGGCCTTGGCGACCATGACCGGTCCGCTCCCGGCCACTCTGGCGGCGTTCTCCAACGGTGTCCCGGATCACCCCGATGTCGTCGTGGGCCGTAGTGTCGCCGAGGCGATCGGGGCTGAGTTCACCAACAACATTCCGAAGCCGGCGAGCTTCTCCTCGGGAGACATATTCAGGCAGCGGCTCGGCGCGGTCTTCCGCTACGACGGAATGCTGCCGATCTGGGATGGCGGAGGCAGCGCGGGCATCTCGCCCGCGGTACTGCTCCAGGGTCACGTGGGTGAGGTGTATCGGGACAAGTGGTTCAGCACTCCGTACGCTTCTCCCGAAGATTTCGCTCAGCGGATGTTCGCGGGAGCCAACATCGATCCGAATGATCTCCTGCGGGCGGACGCTGCCGCAGACCTCAAGGAACAACTGGTTGAGCGCGCACGCTATTACGTCGACAGCGGCGCCAGCGTGGCCCAGCTCGGCGGCGTCTTCCGCATCGAGGGCATGCAGTCATGGGAGAGCGCACAGTTCTCCCAAGGAGCATTGTGGGCGAGCCACCCCGTGCATCCTCTCTACGACCCGGACCTGATCGATCTCTCCTTCCTGGCTCCGCCGGAATGGCGAAACGACGAGCGCATCCATTACGAGATCGTGAAGCGGAGTCGTTTCGATCTGGTCGACCTGCCGTTCGCCGAGCACGGTTGGCACGGCGGATTGGAACTGAATGCGGGGTGCAGCGCCGTCCACGTGCCTCCCGTGCGGAACACCCGCCAGCTCGTGTCGGCGTCCGGCTGGCAATCTGCTCTGTTCTTCAAGTCCCCCTTGCAGCGGCGCTTCCTTCAGATCATCGACGAATGCGGATCGAGCCCGCTCTGGGACTACTTCGACAAGGAGAAGGCGAGGTCCGCCATCACGGACGCTCGCGCGGACATCCCGTCGATCAAGATGACCCGGCTCTACTCACTCCTGACATCTCTGTGCTACGCGCACGGCTATGAGCTCCCGCTCAAGTTCACCGCCGAGGCGGGAACGGAGACGCTCGAAGCGCGAACGGTCTTGCGCGCGAAGTCGGGCACAGCCGTGCTGTTCGACGGGCGTCAGAAAGGGACACCTGTCGATCTCACCACTTCCGAGGCGCTCGACGGCATTCCCGTAGCGGACGCGCCCGACCTCGTCATCGATGCCGCGTCCGGTAACGACGCAGCTTTTGCGAGGGACACGGATGTCTACGATCTCCATCTCGAGCTGCGACAGGTCGCGAACGAGAGACGCAAACTCGAAACTGAGCTGCGCGCCGTACGGCGCGAATTGGATTCGTTGCGCAAGCGCGAGTAGCGGAACTAGTGATCGAGCCCTGATTGACAACGAGGCGAGGATCCCATGAACGCCGGTGCCAGAATCGACGGCTTGGAAGGTTCACTCCTTCTCGCGTATTGCGAACGAACCGGGGCGTCTTGCCGACGACCGTCACTATGGCGAGATCCCCTACATAGATCTTCGCGTGGGTCTTAAGGACTGTCTCTAAACAGTGCACCCGCCTAGCCATGAAGCACGAACGTTTCCTCGAACAAACCTTCGCGGTCGGCGTCTGCCGGCGAAATCGCCAAAACAGCTGGTTGAGTGCGCACGCAATAACGTCGACAGCGTTGTTCGGCTCCGTCGCCGCACCAAAAACTGGTCGGCACGGTCAAGGGCGTCCATCGCGAGATCATCAGCAGAAGTCCTTGATTCTGGTCAGAGCCAAACAAGACAATCCCCCACTCACCTCTTCAAAGACTGCCCTCGCCATACTTAGCCATTACGCGCCGCGCATGCTCATAGCCATCGGCTGCTAGATCCCGCAACACCGCGACTTGAGTGAGGTCTCCAGCAGCTACTCTGACCTCCGCTGCCCTAGATCGGTGCCATGGATTGTTTTCGGCGCGGCCGTCATGAAACTCGAGCGCCATGTTTTCGAACTCATCAAGCCTCGATGTGCCGACGAGGTATGAGCTCCCCTGCCGAACGGCCGCTTGCACCGAGAAGGCACGGCTGTGATCCCCGTTCAGCACTCCGATCACATTGGCCGCCAGCTCGAACACCGGACGGTTCGCAGATCTTCGCAATCGTTGGATAAGTGCGGGTGCGTAGCGTCGGTCACCTTGGACTGCACCGGCGGATAACAGACGAAGTACGGCCTGGTCCGTCGCGATGGTGGGTTCGCTGTCTAGCGATTTCGCGAAAGACGGAATATCAATATCGAACCCCGAGACTGCCGAAATCCCCTCTCCGTGGATGGCTCCATTCAGAGTATTCAAGAACGATTCTTCGTAGCGGATCATTCCTACATCGTCGCCACCCGACGCAAACGTAAATTCACCAAATACCGGCCCATCTGGGCCGTCAAAGCAGTCGACCTTCACGAACCTCGTGTCAAGGCTGCGCGATAAGGCAGCTGCCATTTCCAGCATTGCGCCAGCATACTTAGGCAAAACATGGTGCCCGAGAAGCCAGCGAGAGACGTCAATCGTGTAGTGCGACCCAAGGACCAGCGGAATAAATGCCCCGTCGAACACAGCTACGCGCGGCGGCTGGACGTTGCGATCTATCTGCGTAATGTGGCTTACCTGGCCTCGGAAAGCATAGATCTTGTAGTCAAAAGGAAGAGGCCTTCCCGACACGAGGGATGGCAGGCACTCCTCCGCGAGCCAGTAGTCCGGCTCCGGCCCGTCTGCCTTTATATCCGACGCAGTCAGCTCCTTAAAGGAGAGCAACTCCAGAAATCGATTCGCAGCCAGGCGCTGGAGGATGTAAACGCCCTTCGTAGAATGTCGGTTAGGCTGCTTGACGACGAATCGGTCGCCGAGCTGCATCCCCGCTTCCAGTGCGGCTCCAACGGTTTCAGTACGAATGTATCTAGGTACCTTATACCCCAAGGACGAGACAAATTCGTAAGCCGTGTACTTGTCGTCCAGCTCCCATGGCACTGGATCGATCGCAGGGTTTCGCTGACTGAACCGCTGTCGCATCAGGCTGAGGTACGTCACTGTTTCACCCTACGCCATCGTGCTAGTCCCGCGTTCGGCGTGACGCGTGTTGACCAATAGATCAGTGCGACAAACACCGTGACATTGTCGCGCCCGTCAGCGCAACCGACATTCACACCGGGATCCGCACCGTGGGCGCGTCCCCCGTCTCCCAGAAGTCCGCGTCCAGCACACGGGTCACCGGGTCGGGCTCCTCCGCCCGGACGTAGGCGGGCTGCGACGAACGAGCCGCCGCACGCGCCGCATTCTGCCGTTGCAGTTCGGCCGCGGCGGCGCGACGTTCCCACAGCTCGCGTTCGATCATGGTGCGATCCCTGGCGTGGATCATCGCCCTCAGGATCATCGCGAGCAGCAGACCCAGGTATCCGCCGACCGTGTTGGCGAGCACGTCGAGAACGGTCGAGACGCGCTCGTCGAGGGCGATGCCCTGCGTGAACTCGATCGCACCCGAGAAGGCCGGGAGGAGGAAGATCGCGACCCACCACGCCTTGCGTGCGAGTGCCAGGCCCAGCAGGAAACCGAGCGGCACGAACATGCCGATGTTCGCCACGAACTCCAGTTCGTCGTAGCCGAACCGCTCGGGTACGCCGAGGTTGTGCAGCGCACGGAGCACACGCCCGGCGATGCTGTCGAACTCGAGCTGCTCAGGCTGCGGCCACATCGTGACCAGCAGCACGAACGCGGAGTACACGATCAGCAGCAGCGTCGAGATCCACAGCCGCGCATGGCTCCGCGGCGGCGGGGGTCCCACCTGGATCTGGGTCATGGTCGCGTTCCTCTCTCCTGCCCGAGGCCGGGCGACGGCGATGCCCGCAGGCACGCTCGGGCCATGCTATCCATCAGGAATCGTGTCTCGCCGCGAAGTAGCCGAGAACGCCACGCACGCGGACGGACCGCCCCGGTACGACAAAGGGGCCGGACCCGAAGGTCCGACCCCTGAGCGAGAAAGCAGATGCTTACTTGATGATCTTCGTGACCGTACCGGCGCCGACGGTGCGTCCACCCTCACGGATGGCGAAGCCGAGGCCCTCTTCCATGGCGATCGGCTGGATCAGCTCGACCGTCACGTCAGTGGTGTCGCCGGGCATGACCATCTCGGTGCCCTCGGGCAGCGTGATGACGCCGGTGACGTCGGTGGTGCGGAAGTAGAACTGCGGGCGGTAGTTCGTGTAGAACGGGTTGTGACGCCCACCCTCATCCTTCGACAGGATGTACGCGGTACCGGCGAAGTCGGTGTGCGGCGTGACCGAACCCGGCTTGACGATGACCTGACCGCGCTCGACGTCCTCACGCTTCGTGCCACGGAGCAGGAGACCACAGTTCTCGCCGGCCCATGCCTCGTCGAGCTGCTTGTGGAACATCTCGATACCCGTGACCGTGGTCTTGACGGTCGGACGGAGTCCGACGATCTCGACCTCGGAGTTGATGGCCAGCGTGCCACGCTCGGCGCGGCCGGTGACGACGGTTCCACGACCGGTGATCGTGAAGACGTCCTCGACGGGCATCAGGAACGGCTTGTCCTTGTCGCGCACCGGGTCCGGAACGTGCTCGTCGACGGCCTCCATGAGGTCGAGGATGGACTGGGTCCACTTCTCGTCACCCTCGAGGGCCTTCAGAGCGGAGACGCGGACGACAGGAGCGTCCTCGGCGAAGCCCTGCGAGGCGAGCAGCTCGGAGACCTCGAGCTCGACGAGCTCCAGGATCTCCTCGTCGTCGACCATGTCGGACTTGTTCAGCGCGACGAGCAGGTACGGCACGCCGACCTGCTTGGCGAGCAGCACGTGCTCACGCGTCTGAGCCATCGGGCCGTCGGTGGCGGCGACCACGAGGATCGCGCCGTCCATCTGAGCAGCACCGGTGATCATGTTCTTGACGTAGTCGGCGTGGCCGGGGGCGTCAACGTGCGCGTAGTGGCGCTTCGGGGTCTCGTACTCGATGTGCGAGATGTTGATGGTGATTCCACGCTGGCGCTCTTCCGGCGCCGAGTCGATGGAAGCGAAGTCGCGCTGCACGTTGGTGTCAGACGGGAACTTGTCAGCAAGCACCTTCGAGATCGCTGCGGAGAGCGTGGTCTTGCCGTGGTCAACGTGACCGATGGTTCCGATGTTGACGTGCGGCTTGGTCCGCTCGAACTTGGCCTTAGCCACTGGGTCCTCCTCAGGACGTCATGTAGAGGGTGCCGGGCACTGGTTTGCGACCGGTTCTCTACGGGTGTGAATCTCAGTTTAGTAGAGAGGGAATGTGAAGTTGTAGGTGACCTGGGAGCCGAGCCTGAACCCGGCTCCCAGGAAAGTGTTACTCGCCGCCCTGGTGCTTCTGGACGATCTCGTCGGCCACAGCGCGGGGAACCTCAGCGTAGCTGTTGAACTCCATCGAGTAGACCGCGCGGCCCGAGGTCTTCGAGCGCAGGTCGCCGATGTAGCCGAACATCTCGGACAGCGGGACGTGTGCACGGACGACCTTGACGCCTGCGGCGTCTTCCATCGACTGGATCTGGCCACGACGCGAGTTCAGGTCGCCGATGACGTCGCCCATGTACTCCTCAGGAGTACGCACCTCGACCGCCATCAGCGGCTCGAGGAGCGCCGGGCTCGCCCGGCGAAGAGCTTCCTTCATACCCATCGATCCTGCGATCTTGAACGCCATCTCCGAAGAGTCGACGTCGTGGGCCGCACCATCGACGATCGTCGCCTTGACGCCGACGATCGGGTAGCCGGCGAGCACGCCGACGTTCATCGCGTCCTGGAAGCCGGCATCGATCGAGCCGATGTACTCACGCGGGATGCGACCACCCGTGACCGAGTTGACGAACTCGTACGTCTTGTCGTCGTCGAGGTCGAGCGGCTCGATGTTGAACTGGATCTTCGCGAACTGACCCGATCCACCGGTCTGCTTCTTGTGCGTGTAGTCGTACTTCTCGACGCCCTTGCGGATCGTCTCGCGGTACGCCACCTGCGGCTTGCCGACGTTGGCCTCGACGTTGAACTCGCGCTTCATGCGGTCGACGAGGATGTCGAGGTGCAGCTCGCCCATGCCCTTGATGGTCGTCTGACCGGTCTCGGGGTTGAGCTCCGTGCGGAAGGTCGGGTCCTCTTCAGCGAGCTTCTGGATGGCGACACCCAGCTTCTCCTGGTCGGCCTTGGTCTTCGGCTCGATCGCGACCTCGATGACGGGCTCGGGGAACGTCATCGACTCGAGCACGACGGGCGCTGTCGGGTCGGTGAGGGTGTCACCGGTGGTGGTGTCCTTCAGACCGATGACGGCGTAGATGTTGCCCGCGGTGACCGAGGGAACAGGGATCTCCTTGTTGGCGTGCATCTGGAAGATCTTCCCGATGCGCTCCTTCTTGCCCTTGGTCGAGTTGATGACCGCGGCGCCGGAGTCGAGCTGGCCCGAGTAGACGCGCACGTAGGTCAGGCGACCGAAGAACGGGTGCACGGCGACCTTGAACGCGAGGGCCGCGAACGGGTCCTTCGCGTCGGGGTGACGCTCGATGATCGTGTCGTAGTCCTTGGGGTCGTGCGCCTCGATCGAGCCCACGTCGAGCGGGTTCGGGAGGTAGTCGACGACGGCATCCAGCATCGGCTGCACGCCACGGTTCTTGAACGCCGAACCGCAGAGGACCGGGTAGATCTCGGAAGCCACGGTGAGCTTGCGGATCGCGCCCTTGATCTCGGCGACGGTCAGCTCTTCGCCACCGAAGAACTTCTCGAGCAGAGCGTCGTCGGTCTCGGCGACGGTCTCGAGGAGCTGCTGACGGTACTCGTCTGCCTTGTCCTTGAGGTCGGCCGGGATCTCCTGGACCTCGTAGGAGGCGCCCATGGTGACGTCACCCTTCGAGTCGCCGGCCCAGACGAGGGCACGCATCTCGACGAGGTCGATGACGCCGACGAAGTCGTTCTCTGCACCGATGGGCAGCTGGATGACCAGCGGCTTGGCGCCGAGGCGGTTGATGATGGTGTCGACGGTGAAGTAGAAGTCCGCGCCGAGCTTGTCCATCTTGTTGACGAAGCAGATGCGGGGGACGTTGTACTTGTCGGCCTGACGCCACACGGTCTCGGACTGGGGCTCGACGCCCTCCTTGCCGTCGAACACTGCGACGGCACCGTCGAGGACGCGGAGCGAGCGCTCCACCTCGACCGTGAAGTCCACGTGACCGGGGGTGTCGATGATGTTGATCTGGTTCTTGTTCCAGTAGCAGGTCACGGCGGCAGACGTGATCGTGATGCCGCGCTCCTTCTCCTGCTCCATCCAGTCGGTGGTCGAGGCACCGTCGTGGGTCTCGCCGAGCTTGTGGTTGACGCCCGTGTAGAACAGGATGCGCTCGGTGGTGGTGGTCTTGCCGGCATCGATGTGAGCCATGATGCCGATGTTCCGAACCTTGCTCAGGTCGGTGAGCACGTCTTGTGCCACAGGAGTGTCCTTATCTTTTTGGCAGTCTTGCTGCGAAGAGGGGGTGCCTGCCCCCGGCGTGTGGCCGGGGGCAGGCGAAGCTGTTTACCAGCGGTAGTGAGCGAACGCGCGGTTCGACTCGGCCATCTTGTGCGTGTCCTCGCGGCGCTTGACCGCTGCGCCGAGACCGTTCGACGCGTCGAGGATCTCGTTCTGGAGACGCTCGGTCATCGTCTTCTCACGACGACCCTTGGCGTAGCTGACGAGCCAGCGCAGCGCGAGGGTGTTCGCGCGGTGCGGCTTGACCTCGACCGGAACCTGGTAGGTCGAGCCACCGACGCGGCGGCTCTTGACCTCGAGAGTCGGGCGCACGTTGTCGAGCGCCTTCTTCAGAGTGGCGACGGCATCCTGACCGTTCTTCGCCTCGACGCCCTTGAGGGCGTTGTAGACGATCGACTCGGCGAGCGACTTCTTGCCGTCGACCAGGATCTTGTTGACCAGCTGGCTGACGATCGGAGCGCCGTATACCGGGTCGTTGACGACGGGACGCTTGGGGGCGGGACCCTTACGAGGCATTGGACTCAGCCCTTCTTTGCGCCGTAGAGGCTGCGAGCCTGCTTACGGTTCTTGACGGCCTGGGTGTCCAGGGCGCCACGGACGATCTTGTAGCGAACACCGGGGAGGTCCTTGACACGACCACCGCGGACGAGCACCAGGGAGTGCTCCTGGAGGTTGTGACCCTCACCCGGGATGTAGGCGGTCACCTCGGTGCCGTTGCGGAGCTTCACACGAGCGACCTTGCGCATCGCCGAGTTCGGCTTCTTCGGGGTGGTGGTGTAGACGCGGGTGCAGACCCCGGCCTGCTGCGGGTTCGACTTGAGTGCGGGCGCCTTGGTCTTGGTGACCTTGGGCGAGCGACCCTTGCGAACCAACTGCTGAATGGTTGGCACGTTCTCTCCTCATAATGCTGCACGGTGACAGCGTGATGGGTTTCACATCAGTGACCCACCGGCACGCCGGAATCGACGTGCCTTTTGTGGTGGTGGGTATGCCGTGGGGGCGGACCGGCATGGTGCCGACGCCCAGCGTGCACGTCGAGACGTGCACACACCTGATCAAGTGTAATGCCACGTAACCTGGTGGTCAAATGGCGGCCGCGGTCCTGCCGCGCTCACCGCAGATCCCGGACGCGCGCGGCCACGCCGCTCCCCTCCCCCGTTCGACGTTCGGCGGTGACCGCGATGATCAGCAGCACGGCACCCATCACCGCGAGAGTGATCCACCAGGGCATCGACTCCACTCCCCGCCCGATCTGCACCGAGAACACGAACACGTTCTCGACCGGCAGCACGACGAGGCCGAGGAGGAACGGCGCGGCGAGCCGTTCGCGAGAGCCCACGAGGATCGCGATCAGGGCGAGCACCATCACGAGGATCGCTCGCCAGGTCAGGGGGTCGGTGAAGGTCGAGACGATCGACGCGATCATCATCGTGACGATGCCTGGCGCGAGCAGCGCCCAGGACCCGGTCCAGCGGCCCGGCCAGCTGTCGAGCGTGGGGCGCGCGCCGCCGAACTCCGACGGCTGCCGTCGCAGGGCGAGTGCTCCGGCGAGCAGGAGGAACGCCCCCAGTGGCAGGGAGAACCATTCGACGCGCAGATCCCGAGGACTCCACGCCACGACGGCGGTCACGAATGCGATGGCGAAGAGGAACCACACCGGCGGGGCCGTGGTCTCGCGTCGGCTCACGCGGTGTGCGATGACGACGGTCGCCACGAGGTAGCCGAGCATCAGCATCCACATCGGCCAGATCGAGAACCAGTCGCGCTCGATCGCGAACCAGGTGCCGACCGCGAGGGCGAATGCAGCGGGTGCGCCGAGCCACCTCGTGGTGCGCAGCACCGAGTTCTCGGCCGATGCACGTCTGATCCCGCGGCCGGCGAGCAGCAGAGCCGAGGCTCCGGCGGCGCTCACCCCGAAGCAGCACAGGAAGAGGGCCAGCCCGTGGACCGAGGCCAGATCCCAGCCCAGACCGAGGCGGACGCCCTGCAGCGGCCCGACGATCGCCGCGAGTGCCGCGGCCGCGAGGATCGGAACGCGCAGAGCGCCCAGTCGGTGCAGGCGGGACCCTGCCCGAACCCTGCCCAGAAGCATCTCGGAGACCAGCAGTGCCCACGACGCGGCGAGAAGCCCGCCGACCCGCCACGCGACAGCAGGCTGATCGGCAGACGATCCGGCGAACGCGACGGCCGCGAGCAGCGGGGCGACGGCGGTGAGGACCCCTGCGGAGAACAGCGCCGTCGACCGGCGACCGCGAAGCGTGAGGAGCAGACCGACGAGAGCGGCCCCGAGAGTGGGCGGCAGGAGGTAGGCCTCGAGCACGTCGACGCCGGCGATGCCCCAGGTGCACCAGAGGGCGCCCGTGAATGCGGCCCCGGCGACCAGCCACGCATAGCGACGAGCGGCGAAGAGTGCGGCGGCGACCGCTCCGAGACCGATGATCAGCAGCACCACGAGAGCCGTACCGAGGCCGGCTGCCTCGCGTTCGAGAGACAGCGCCGTCGCGATCGCTCCGGTGAGCAGCGCCGAGGCCTCGATGGCGGCGCGAGCGGCGCTCACCGTGCGCGCGGGATGGCCTCTGGCGACGAGCAGATCACTCACGAGCGAGGAGGATGCGAGGGCGAGCGCGACGATGACAGCCACGATCGGCAGGACGATCGGAGATCCGCTCGATGCCAGGAGCTGCGCACCGAGGCAGACGACGACCACGGCGAGCGTCGGCACGAGCATCGCGGCCGCCATCGAGCGGACCAGCAGTGTGAGCCCCGGTCGCCGGGTGAGCAGCAACGTCATCGCCAGCACGGACATGAGCCCGGTCGAGAGCGCGGTCCAGCCGCTGCGCTCGATCAGGACTTGAAGCACTCCGATTCCGAACGGCACCGCCGAGACGACGAGGATCGCCTGCCATGAGCGAGCGCCGATCGCCGTGAGATGGGTGGCCGCTATGGCGACCAGCAGGCCGGACGACGCAGTGAGGCACAGCTGGGCGATGCCGTCGACGCCGCTCTCTGCGAGCGCCGTCGCCACCAGGACCAGACCGTAGGCGAAGCCGGCGCCGACGTAGAGGAATCGCCACCGGGCAGGACGCACGGCTGCGAGCGCGGCCACAGCGAGGAGGGTCGCCACCCCGGCCGGCGGGACGATCGACGGCTCACGCCAGGCCACCATCGCCGCCGCGGCGAGAGCGAGATGAGCGGCGAGGAGCAGGATCGGACGGATGCCCCTGCCTGCAATCCGGTGAGGCATCCACCGCAGCATCGCCGAGATCGCCAGGACCATCCCGATCAGCACGGCGACGGACGCCGGCAGCACGAGCAGACCGCCGCAGCCGAGCACGAGCACCGCGACGACGGCGAAGGCGACCGCGAGTCGCGACGCGGTCGCGGCGAAGAACCGCACGCCGTCGCGTCCGCGGGCGAGCGCACTGTAAGCGGCCAGACCACCGCTGACCGCGACGAGCCCGATCGGGCCTCCCCACCCCGCGACGCCCCCGCCGGTCAGCACCGGGCCCTGTCGGAGGAAGGCGATCACGGTCGTCGCGCCGGTGATTCCGGCGAGCATCAGCAGCACGGCTGACGGCACGGCGAACACGGTCAAGGCCCCCGCGACGGTGTACGCGCGTGGCACGCGAGATGGCAGCGGCGCCAGCACCCCGACCAGCACCAGCGCGACGGATGCCACCCCCGGGACGATGGCGAAGTGCCACGTCATGTCGAGCTCGCGGATGCCGGGGACTCCCCAGACGGCGAGCACCAGCGCCGTGGACCCAATCGCTCCCGCGGCGTACGCCCACAGCGGTCGGAGCATGCGTCTTGCGGCGATCACGGCGTGTGCTGCGATGAGGAGGAGCAGTCCGCTCGCGGTGAACAGCGTCGTCGTCATATCGCCGTCGAGGCTCACCAGCAGGAGGAGTGCGCTGGCGACGGCGAGCAGCTGCACGGCGACGAGAGTGGTGCGCTCGACCAGCGGCAGCCTGATCCACTCGACGATCGCGGCACCCGCGAACGCGACGCCGATCGCGCCGACGGCGCCCGAGAGCGGGGTGCCGCCGGCGGCGCCGAGCATCGCCGGCGCGACCGACAGCGCCACCACCGCGGTCCACTGCCAGATCCGGATGCCGAAGCGCCTGCCGACTCCGAGCACCGCGAGCGCGGCGACGGCAGTGGCGACCGACGCGGTGCCCCAGGGGTCGATCTCCGGCGCGGCGAGTTGGGCGACCGCGTGCACGTCGAGGCCGGCGAACACGAGGCCGAGGCCGCCGACCGCTTCGGCGGAGAAGCGCAGGCCGCGGCGGGACAGCAGCCAGGCACCGCCGAGGAACAGCAGAGTGATCAACCCCACGATCACGCTGCGCAGAGCGCGATCCGCGAGATCGGGGTTGAAATAGGTGAAGACGATCGCTGCGACGGCGAACAGCCCGGCCCCGGCCGTCGCCAGGACGGACTGCAGAGTCGCGCTGCTCTGCGGGGATGCCTCTGCGCTCCGCGCGTCTCTGCCAGGCGGGGGCGGTGGCGGCCCGGCCGCCTTGGCCGTCGCGGGAGTCGGCGCCTCTGCCATGGGGACGGTCACCCGCGTCGTGGCGATGGCCGTCTGAACGACAGGGACGCGACGGAGGGTCTCGTCCCGAGCGCGGATCGCGACGGCAGCCGCGAGCGACGCCTTCCAGATCTCGATGCCGATCGGGCCACGAAGGTCGGAACCGCATCGCGCACAGCATCCGCCGTCCAGCGTCCACTGGCACACCGGACAGGTCCCCCCGTCGAGCAGATGCCGGGCGACCGCTTCACCCCAGGTGATCGACGGCGCCTCTGCGCCCGGGGCCGACATGGTGGTCATCACTGCTCCTCGGAATCGGGAACCCAGCGCAGAATGTCCCCGGGCTGGCATTCGAGCACGCGGCAGATCGCCTCGAGGGTCGTGAAGCGCACGGCCTTGGCTCGACCGTTCTTGAGCACGGCGACGTTGGCCGGGGTGATGCCGATCGCATCGGCGAAGTCCTGCACGCTCATCTTCTTGATCGCGAGCTGGACGTCGAGGTCGATGACGATCGGCATCAGACGACCTCCGACATGTCCTGCTCGAGTTCGAGAGCCTTGCGGAGCAGACCTCGCAGCACGACGACCAGCAGCGCGAGCGCCGCACTCACCACGATGCCCAGCACCGCGAGCAGTGTCAGCGACAGCGACACGGCACGGCTGGCGACGATGACCAGATATGACGCGAGGATGACGGCTCCGGCCGCGATGAGAGCGCCGAGGATGATGTCGACGTAGCGGAACGCCTCGACACGGAAGATGCGATCGTCCTGCACCAGCGAGAGCAGGAACCAGATGCATACGAGCGTCACCTGGATCAGGGCGAGGAAGAGCACGGCACCGATGACGCCGGGGACCTCGAGCCACGCGACGTCCGGATTGCGCTGGGCCGTGATCCGGGCCACCTCGGGGATGACCAGGGTCTGGCTCGCCAGCAGGAGTGCGAGAAGAACGATGATCAGCGCCTTGAGAACGCGAGTGACACGAGGATGCATGGGTTGCCCTATCGATCGCCAATGGGTATCTATCGAAAAACGATACCCAGCGGACGCGCGACAGCGCCAGCGACAAGCACGGCTCTCAGCGGATCCGCAGGCAGCGCCCCTGACGCACGGGGGCGCGGCGCATGCGGGCGCTACGACTGATCTGCGTCGAACGGCGAGTCGAGAGAGTCGGTGAGTTCGGCCAGCAGCGCCTCGATCTGGGGCTCGACGTGCTGCGAGATCGCCGCCTGGATGTAGAGGCGGTGACGCAGCAGGATGCCGCAGATCTCACGGCCCACCATGTTCGCGTACTCGTCGGCGAGGGCGACCTCCTGCCGCAGAGCGACCTTCGCCTCGTCGCTCAACGGGGGCAGCGGCGGCAGATCCGCCACGGCCTCGTCGGCCATCCCGGCGATCGTGAAGAGGAACGGCGCGCCCGGAACCGGCTCCGGGTCGAGCGGCAGCCCGTCGAACTCGGGATCAAGGCCGTCAGCCGGACGGTAGCTGCGCGCCCGATTGCGCGCCGCCTGCTGGTCGAGCTCGCGCTGCAGCATCGGCAGGTTCCTGGCGGTGTACTCGGCCACCGCGTGATCGACGATCGTCTTGATCCGCGTGGACAGGCCGTGCTGCACACCGTGCGGCGTGTTCGCGCCGATACCCGCCGCAGACAGGATCGGAGACCCCAGGCAACGTCGACAGGGCGCGACCCGACCGCGATGGGTCGCCGGCTCCCAGCGCGGCACCCAGCGCAACCAGGCTTCTACGGCCTGGTCGACCTGCGTCTCCAATGAGCGCTCCACACGTAGAGCGTACGGCGCGGGCGCGGCGGACGCGGAGATTTCCCGCATCACGGCGGGGCGTCACTCGTCCTCGTCGTGCTCCCAGGGCCACTGCGGATGCTGTGCGCGCGTGCGGCGCAAGGCGATGCCACCCCAGGCCGCGATCGCGGCGGCGGCGAGGAGAACTGCGCTCGCACCCCCGCGGACCAGGTCGCCCGCGACGGCCGTCGCTACGACGAGGTCGCCACTGGCGGCGGCGACGCCGATCCACACGACGACGAGGTGCGCGAGCGCTGCGGCCAGTGCGACCCCCGGTGCCGATACGAACGACGGTCGCGTCCGCCGCAGCGAAGACCAGAGCGACAGTGCGAACGCCACCACCGCCCCCAGCATCGCGATCGCACCGGGCAGCGGACCGAGGCCAGGCACCGCGATGATGTCGCTGTCGGTCGCGATGCTCACCGCGCCGAGACCGAACACGGCGAGGGCGAAGAAGCTGATCGTGGCGAGCACCAGCGCCAGAATGACCGAAACCCCCGGGGACTCGGGTCCACGGGGGTTCGGTGATGACATGTTCGTGACTACCTCGCCAGCGTCGGGCCGGCCTCGAGCGTGCGCTCGTACTCGCGCTGCGCTTCGGCGTTGAGCTCGGTCTTGCGCGCCCCGCTGCGGGCGACCCACGCGCCGAACCAGATGGTCAGCTCACGGGCGAACACGAATGCCGCGATGGCGAGCGGGTGGAAGAGCTGCGCGCCGATGAGCTCGCTGCCCTCCCGAGCAGTGAGCAGCCAGAAGGGCGCCTCGAAGAGAGCGCCGAGGATGTGGCCGCCATAGGCGATGAGACCGACGATGATGCCGAAGACCACCCAGAGTCCCCAGCGCCCGCGGTTGATGAACGCACCCAGCAGCCAGAATCCGAGGAAGAACACCACCACAGGAACCCAGAAGCCCCAGGTCGTCAGAGGAGCGAGGGCGGCTTCGCCGATGTTCTCGCCGGTGATGTCGCCTGCGACGGCGCGGAGGCCGAGCGTCGCGCCCAGGTAGAGGATCGCGAAGGCGATGGTCGCCAGCAGACCGATCGCGCCTGCGGTGCCGCGGTTGCCGCGTTCGCGGGGCGGCTCAGGAGCCTGGACGAAGATCGGCTGCTGCTGGACCGGCACGACGACCGGCTCGGCGGCTGCGGGCTCCGAGGGGACGATCCGGGTCTCGGTGTGGTCGGCCGACGCGTAGGCGGCTCCGGCCAGTGCCGACTGCTCGTGCGCCGCAGGCGGCGTGTACGCGGCGGTTGCGTCGACATCCGTGTTCCACGACTTCGTCGTGTCGTCTGCGTCGTCGAGGTACTTCGGGTCGTTGAGCTCCGGCGTGGAGAAGGTGCCGGGGTGGTCGTTCTCGGCAGCCTCGAAGGCTGCGACATCGGGGTCGACGACGGGCTGGGTCGGTGCCGGAGCCGACGTCTCGTGCGTGGGGTCCGCGGGCGTGCCGTGCACGCCTGCACTCGCTGCGGCGGCGTCGTCGAGTCCAGCGTTCGCGCTGTCGACGACGTCGTTGACGTCTTTCGGCCGCTCGGGCTGGGGAACCTCGGGGTCACTCATGGGTGCGCCTCTCATCGGATGTGTGCTCTGCGAGATTACCGCCGCCCGCCCGCGCCTCGGCGGAGGCGTGCCGACGTGTCGCCGAGCCCGTGATCGCGCGCCTCGGCCGCCGGACGGGGCCCGACGGCACCGCTACGGAAGGGTGGAGCGGAGGGTGTCGCCGACGAACGAGGCCACGACCGGCACTATCGGCATCGAGAACCAGATCAGAGCGCCCACCACGCCGATGCACAGCACTGCGGCGATCCAGCTGATCACCACGTTCCGCCCTCCGACACGCGTCATGCCATCACGCTACGACCCGCCGGCGGATCGCCGGTGATCGCAACGCCGGGAACGACGCGACCATGACGGACGATCAGCCCTTCGTCGCGCCGGCCGTCAGCCCGCCGACGATGTACCGCTGGAGGAACAGGAAGAGGATCATCACCGGGATCGCAGCCATCACGGCGCCGGCCGAGAACGCCGACCAGTCGGCGTAGCGGGGGTTCGCGACGAGCTTCGTCAGCCCGACGACCAGGGTCTGCTGGTCGACGTCGACGAGCATGACGCTCGCGATCACGTATTCGTTGACCGTGCCGATGAACGACAGCAGCGCGACCACCGCGAGGATCGGCGCGACCAGAGGCAGGATCATCGTGAAGAAGATGCGGGCATGACCCGCCCCGTCGATGCGGGCCGCCTCGTCGAGCTCCATCGGGAGGGTGTTGAAGAACCCGTACATCAGGTAGGTGTTCACGCCCAGCGCGCCCCCGAGGTACACGAGGATCAGACCCGTGTGCGTGTTCAGACCGATGGCGGGGAACCAGTCCCCCAGCGTCGACATCAGCAGGAAGATCGCCACCACGGCGAGCAGCTGCGGGAACATCTGCACGACCACGATCGTGACGAGGCCGATGCGACGACCCGCGAAACGCATGCGCGAGAAGGCATATGCCGCCAGGGCGCCGATGAAGACGGTGACCGCACCGGTGACCACCGCGATGACCAGCGTGTTCAGGAACCACAGTCCATAGGGGTTCTGCGGATCGCTGAGGATGCGCACGTAGCTGTCGAAGCCGAACGCGGAGAACAGCTGGTTCGAGCCGGTCAGCGTGCCTTTCGGGTTGAGCGACGCCGAGACGACGTACAGCAGCGGGAAGAGCGCGAAGGCGCTCACGACGATGGCGACCACATGGCGCCATCCGGTGTCTGCGAACCACGCGCCGAAGCTGCGGCGACGAGGCGCGAGGTCCTGCGCGACGGCGACGGGGCGGGCGGTGCCGGTATCCGTGGTGCTCATGTCAGTTCAGCTCCTCGAGGGCCTTGGTCTTGCGGAAGCTGATGATCGAGATCGTCGCGACCACGATGAAGATCAGGATCGTGAACGCGGAGGCGAGGCCGTAGTCGCGGGACTGACCTGTGAACGCCACCTTGTAGACCATCGAGATCAGGATGTCGGTGTGCCCGACGGGGATGCTGACGTCCTCGAATCGCGGTCCGCCCTTGGTCAGCATGTAGATCAGGTTGAAGTTGTTGAAGTTGAACGCGAAGGACGAGATCAGCAGCGGCGCGACCGTCACCAGCAGCAGCGGCAGCTTGATGCGGCGGAAGACCTGCCACGGGTTCGCGCCGTCCATCACCGCCGCCTCGTTGACGTCCTCCGGGATGCCCTGAAGGGCCCCCATGCAGACGAGGAACATGTAGGGGAAGCCCAGCCACAGGTTGACCAGGAGCACCGACACCTTCGCGAGGTTCGGGTCGGTGAGCCAGGGGATGTCCGCTCCCCCGAAGATCACCTGGTTGATGAATCCGAAGCTCTCGTTCATCATGCCCGCCCAGACGAGGGCCGACAGGAACGCCGGGAACGCGTAGGGAAGGATCAGGATGATCCGGTAGCCGTTGCGGAACCGCATCCGCGTGTTGTTGAAGACCAGCGCGAGCAGCAGTCCGAGGAAGAACGTGGTCGCGACGGAGAGCAGGGCGAACACGAAGGTCCAGATGGTCACCGAGATGAGCGGACCGCGGATGTTCTCATCGGTCACCGCTCGGACGAAGTTGTCGAACCCGACTGTGGTCTGCCAGCCGGGCAGCAGCTCGGCGCCGTCCTCGGCGATGAACGACCCCTGTCCGGTGTCGGAGTACACCGCGCCCGACGTCGTGTCGGTGATGGTGTCGGCCTCGGCGTCGTACTCGAGCGTCGAGACGTAGAGGTAGCCCTTCTGTCCGTCGGGAGCGCGGAGGCTGCCGTCGTTGGGGTCTTCACTGAACGGCACCGAGAGCTTCTCGAGCTCCTCCGACAGGGTGAACACCTTGGCGAGCGGGAGCGTGGTCCAGCCCTCGACGGCCACGGCCTGATCGCCTTCGAACTCGGCGTCGACCTCTTGCAGGGGCTGCTCAGCGGTGCCGAGCAGCGCGTCACCCGACTCGGGGTCGGTCACGAGCAGGCCGTAGGTGCCGAACTGCTCGACGACCGTGACCGGATAGGTCGCCGAGTCCTCGACGCGCTCCTGCGCGGACGCGAGGAGCGACGAGATCGCCTGATCCTTGGTGCCGTTGTGCCCGGTGCCGTAGTTGGTGAAGCCGATGTACCCCGTGTAGAGCAGCGTGAACACCTGGAAGATGATCAGGAAGATGATCCCGGGGGTCAGGTACTTCGCGGGAATTCGCTTGCGCGAGAAGTAGATGTAGTTGACCAGGACGGTGACGGCCACGACCAGGCCGAGCACCAGCCACTCCTGCTGGCCGAAGAGGACGAACGCCGCGTACAGCGCGATGGCGTCGACGATCGCCAGCAGCAGGATCTTCAGCAGCATCCAGCCGATGGGGCCTGACGCGGCTTCGGCGATCTTCGCCGCCTGGCGCTGGCGCTTGTTCAGTGGAGCCGTGGGCTCAGCGAGTTCTGTCATCTCGTCCCCGTCGTCGAGCTGCCGGGGCGGACGAGGTCCGCCCCGGCAGGGATGGTGCTGGGTGCCTTTACTTGATTGCTGCGGTCACGTCGTCGACGAGCTTCTGCCACGTCGTCGTCGGGTCGGAGCCGTTGATGATCGCGGCCTCAGCCACACCCCAGAACTCCCAGACCGAGCCCATCGCGGGGATCGCGGGCATCGGGACGGCGTCCGCACCGACGGCCTGGAAGCCGGCGATGATGGGGTCGGAGGCTGCGGAGTCGGCAGCGGCCGTCAGCGCGGGGAGGACGTTGCCCGCCTTGAACAGCTCGAGCTGCACCTCTTCGGTGCCGATGTAGTTCACGAGGAAGTCGTTCGCGGCGACCTTGTTCTTCGACTCGGAGCTCACGAAGAAGCCCTTGACGCCGGCGAACGGCGACGCGGTCTCGCCCGTGGGGCTCGGGATCGGGTCGATCGCGACGTTGATGCCCGCTTCGGTCGCGGCTCCGACGTTCCACGGGCCGGTCAGCCAGAAGGCCGCGGTGCCGTCGAGGAACTGCTGCTTGGCGATCTCGCCGTCGATGTCGGTGTTCAGCGTGCCCGCTGCGCCCTGAGCGGCGAGCCAGTCGGCGAAGGCGAAGCCGCCCTCGCTGCCGAGCTGCAGGTCGGTCGAGTCGTAGCTGCCCGAGTCGTCTGTGCCGAAGACCGGAGCACCGAACGCCGTCTGGAAGGGGTACAGGTGGTACGGGTTGCCCTCGGTGCCCTGTTCGACGACGAAGGTGCCCTTCGAGACCATGTCGTCGAAGCTCGTCGCCGCAGCGGGGACCAGGTCGGCGTTGCGCAGCACGGCGATGTTCTCGACCGCGTAGGGAAGCATGTAGACGGTGCCGTCGTAGGTCGCGGCCTGGAGTGCGACAGGCAGGTAGTCGGCCGATGAGTCGCCGAGCTCGAGCGGTGCGACGACGCCGTTGGTCGACAGCTCGCCGAGCCAGTCGTGCGCGCCCATGACGACGTCGGGGCCCTTGCCGGTCGGCACCTGCTGGATGAAGTCGTCCTTCATGTCGTCGACGGACTTGCCCACGAGTTCGACCTTGACTCCGGTCTTCTCCTCGTAGGAGTCAGCGGCGCTCTGGAGCGCGTCCACGCGCTCGGCGTCGACCCAGACGGTCAGCGTTCCGCTGCTCTCGCCCTCGGCCGAGTCGCCGCCATCGGTCGCGGTCGAGCAACCGGCAAGCGTAAGAGTCGAAACGATCGCGATGACGCCGGCGGCGACGATGCCCCTCTTGTTCACCTTCATTGGTGTGTGCCTCTCTGAAGTGCTGGTGGCCTGCAGGACTGCAAGCGCTTACAGTATGCAACGAGATCAACGGGAATCGCAATGCAACTTGCCTTCGATATCAAGCTGTGATCGCGGAATGTCGGGTGAGGTGTGGTGGAAGCGCTTCCAAGCAAGCATGAAAACGGCGGTGTCGATACACTTTCCTCATGGCTGACAGTTCCTTTGACATCGTCTCGAAAGTGGATCACCAGGAGGCCGAGAACGCTCTGAACCAGGCGCGCAAGGAGATCGAGCAGCGCTACGACTTCAAGGGCACCGGCTCCTCCATCGCCTGGAGCGGTGAGCAGATCCTGATCATCGCCGGCACCGAGGAGCGCGCGAAGGCCGTTCTCGACGTCTTCCAGTCCAAGCTCATCAAGCGAGGCATCTCGCTCAAGAGCCTCGAGTCGGGCGACCCCTTCGCAAGCGGCAAGGAGTTCCGCATCGTCTCGACGCTCAAGGACGGCATCTCGTCGGAGAACGCGAAGAAGATCAACAAGATCATCCGCGATGAGGGCCCCAAGGGAGTCAAGAGTCAGATCCAGGGCGACGAGCTGCGCGTGCAGTCCAAGAGCCGCGACGACCTGCAGTCCGTGATCTCCCTCCTCAAGGGCTCGGACCTCGATCTCGACCTGCAGTTCATCAACTACCGGTAAGCACCCCGTCTGATCAGGCGTTTCTAGGTGGGCGTCCGCGAGGAGTCCGCAGTACCCAGAACTAGCCCCATGAATGTGGCCGTCGCGGAGCGCGTCTTGTCCTCCGCTGACGGCCACAGGTGGCTGTAGACGTTTAGCGTGATCGACGGCTGAGAGTGGCCGAGGGCACGCTGCACGGTGACGACATCGCAGCCCGAGGCGATCAGGTTCGATGCGAACGTGTGGCGCAGCGTGTGGATAGTCACGTCCTCCGACAGCCCGAGCTTTCGGCGGATACGCCGCCACTCCTCGCCCGCACTGTTGCGGTTGTATAGGTGGCCCAGCGGCGTGCGGAACAGGAATGGTTCCGGTTCCCGGGAACCGGAACCATCTTCCCGTTCCGTTCCCGGGAACGGAACGGGTCCGGGATTGAGCATGTCGACGAGCTCGACCGGCACGAAGACTTCGCGCTCGGAGCCTGCCTTCGGCGGGGTGATCGTCGTCGTAGGGATCGACGTTCCCTGCACCTGCCGCCGCACGGAGATCGTGTTGACCTCTCGGTTCACGTCACCGACCTGCAGCCCAGCGGCTTCACCGAGCCGTAGCCCAGCGAAGACGCACGCAGCGACGAACGGCCGGAAGTCACCCGCAGCGTCGAGGGCTGCGTTCACCTGCTCGGCGGTGAGGATCTTCATCGTCGCTTCGCGCTTGCGGATGCGCGGCGTCTTCACTCGCGACGCCGGGTTGCGAGAGATCACCTGGTTGTCTACAGCGGCACGGAACGCCATCTGCACGTAGTTCAGGCGAGTACGGATCGTCGACGCCGCCAGACCGCGCTCAGACTCCTTCGTCACCCACGTCTGCACATCGCCGTGCTTCACGTCGCGGATGGCCTTGAGGCGCCACGGGACGGACTCTACGGCGGTCCTCGCGGATGTCGCCGTGCCGTCTGCCCACACCTGCATCCCGATCCAGCGAGCTACCCACTCATCCCAGGTTGCTCGGCCGGCCCCGGGGTCTGCCCACTGACCGGTGACGATCGCCGCTGTCTGCTCGTCCAACCACCGCTGGGCCGCACGCTTCGTCCTCTCGTGCTTGGTGTGCTCCTTGCCGTTCTGATCTCGGTAGCGGGCACGCCAGACCCCGTTGGGCCTCTGCTTGATCGATGCCATCAGCTCATTTACCGCGGTAGAGCTGCTGCCAGCGCCCCTCGGCTCGCTCGAATACCTCAGCGGCGAAGTCAGGATTGCGCTCGCGCCAATCCTGCGCGATGGTCTCGGCTGTCATGGCTAGCGTGGACTCGGCGATCTCTGCATCCCACGGCTTCTGTTCCGATTCTGGGATCTGATCCATGAGCGCGGCGAACGATGCCCTTGCCTGTTCGTACTCCTGAATAGCGGACTCGAGGTCGCGACGGTGGCGCCGCATGTGCCCACGCACAGCTTCGAGCGTCACCGAGGTCTCCGTATCGACCATGTCCTTCATGTCGATGACGCCGAGCACCATCGCGATTGCGAACGCTTCGTCGAGACGAACCGGACGCAAGCCGGTCTCAACCCGCTGGACGGTCTGCTGATGGAAGGGCAGCCCCATGTCTTTCAGCCGATGCGCCAAGTCGGTCTGAGTCATGCCGATCGCCTCACGGGCCGACTTCATGTTCGCGCGGAATCCATCTTCCCAATGCATGAAGCTCAGCCTAGGACAACGGGACGTTTGGCGCACATGCTCTCGGGTTGTTGTCAGGTTGCGAGAAACGTCGTACACTCATTCATTAGGGACGTGACCATTCGTCCTGTTGTTAGAGATTGGACACTGATGTCAACCATCGCAACCCAGGCCGTCATCATCAGCCTGCTCACCGTCGATGAGGTCGCCGAACGCCTGCATCGATCACCCACGGCTGTACGCCACCTCATCGCGAGCGCTCAGCTCAAGTCAGGGCGCGTCGGCGGGCGCCGGATGGTCCGCGAATCGGACCTGAACGAGTTCATCGAAGCTGCGTTCACGGAGGCGTCCTGATGCCCACCACAAAAGAAAAAGACCCCAACGCCGGCCAGGGCGTCGAGGTCTCTGATCCCTCGAAAGGAAATCAACTCGTGAACACCTTAACACACACCCCCGACGCTCTGCCGGTCAAGGATCGCCAAACCCTCGGTCGCAATCGGGCGCCGTTCACCGCCGAGGAAACCGCCTTCGCTAAGCAGGAAGGCATCTCGCGACTGGAGGTGCGGTACATCCTCTCGAAGAAGCCTCGCGACGAGGACTTCGTTACGCCAGACGGCGACACCTTCCGCAGCGCCGGTGACCTCTACATCCGCACGTGTCGCGACGGCGTTCGTCGGTTCACTGCCTACATGAACGAGGGCTCAGTCCAGCACGACTTCCGCTACTTCGACAGGGTCGTGGCCGACGCTATGTCCGGCCGCATGGATGGGTGGGTGCGGCACACCTTCAAGGATGGCGATGAGGGCTGGGCCTACGAATACCCCAACTACCAGATCGATCACATCAAGGAGGTCAAGCCTGCGTGCGTGATCGTCGAGGAGGAGTCCGAAGCGGCGATGCTCGTCGGGTTCGGCTCCGAGTGGGGATACCCGTGCGAAGAGCCTCGGTGCCGAGAGGAATACCACGAACACGATGCCGTCAACCACTCCCTCGAGGTGCTGGAGAACCAGCTGACCGAGCGCGGCGGCTATGAGATCGAGATCTGCAAGGACATCAAGTACCCGGAACTCGGGTGGGTCTTGAATGTCTGGACCGGGCCGGATCTCACCGAGCTCACGCCCGAGCAGGTGGCCACCTTCGCCAACGATCTCCAGTGGATGGGCATCGAGTGCGCCACCACCAATGCGAAGGAGCGGACCCTTCGCCGCCCGGTCGGTACCGATGATCACCTGAGGGAGATAGACGGATGAAATCGAACCCGTTCTGGGGCGGGATGCCTCGGCCGACACGTGCACGCGACTACTCCGATGCGAACCGCATCGAAGACGCACTCAACCGCAGCGGATGGACACTTCGGCCAAACGTCGACCTACGCAAGATCCGCGAAGGTCTCGGCCTGAGCCTGCAGTACGTCAGCGGCCTCGCAGGGATGACCGACATGACTCTGCTGCGATGCGAAGACCGGATGGACGATGCCGAGATGGTCGAGGAGGTCATGGCCGTCCTCGCGCTCTACATGGCGACGAGGTGGGGCGCCGACATCCTCAACCTCACCGAAGCGAACCTTAGCGAGAGTGAGGCCATGAGTTGATCTGCCGCGAACTACTGCGCAATGGCAACCGATGCGGGCTCGACCGTGGACACCGCGGCGCACACCGCTGCTGCTGGCTGCACTCACCCCCGCGGGCAGACGCTTATCTGCCGCTCGAGGCGGCTGGTGAGTGACCTGATCCAGAGTCGTCGTCCAGAGACAGCAAGCGAGGAGGTGATGAGATGGGCGCCGGTCTAGTCGGTCGAGCGTTGGCGTACGGCGCCGACATCCACTTGAACCCCAATGAGTTCCGGCTGCTGGTCGGCATGTGCCTCACCGCCCTCGACGCAGATCGACCCCCTCGCTACTACGACTCCAGAGAAGCGTCAGCTCTCATCCTCGGACGTCGCGTGCCCGACTACACGTCGGAGGACGAGGGCGCCGAGCTTGAGCGAGACGCGGCGTTCAAGGCCGTCAAGGTTGCGCTGAACGGTCTAGTCAAGCTTGGAGCGATCGAACGGCTACGCGTGGGTGGCAACGGGCGCCGAGCAGTCTACGGATTGGTACTCGATGCGACGGCGTCGGTGCGGACAGTCGAGTACCGACGCCGGAAAGTTGGAGGACGCCGAGCGTCTCCCGCAGGGGTACGCCGAGCGTCCCGGTTGGGGGACTGTGAGCTTCCAGTAGGGGGACGTTCACAGTCCCCCCTAGGAGTACAGGAGACACAGGAGGGACAAGAGGAATTAGAACGGCCCAACGGAACCACCTCACTAGCCCCTGTGGATAACTCAGACGATTCGAGCAGAGCAGCATGACCAACAATCCCTCGACAGCCAACGAACGGCCCAGTCGGTACCAGTGCCACTGCGGTGCACCTGTCCTAGCCCGCACTCACCCCGACCTCGCGCAACACGTGACCTCGTCTCTCGCGATCGGATGCTGCGTCGAGTGCGCACTCGTGCGGGGCGACAGATCGGAGATGACATGACCCAGAAGCACAGGAGCCCTGAGTGGTCCCGCACCACGCGCACGATCCGATCTCAGGTCAGAGCAGCCCACGCACGCGGTGACAGCGTGGGGTGCTGGCGGTGCGGTGGACTACTCCCCATCAACTCGGAGAACCAGGTGGTGTTCGACGTCGGGCACCTCGACCCCAACGGCGGCGAGGGTATCGACAACGCTGCACCCGAGCACCGCAGCAAGACGGGCCAGTGCGTCGGCAACCGTGCACATGGTGGCAAGCTCGGCGCCGCGATCACCAACGCCAAGCGCAACACGAATGCGACGTTCAAGCCGATCCCGTGGGCCTGAGTTTTTTTAGCACAGATCGCCACAACCCCCGCCTCCGGCTAACCTCACGCCCCTTCCCCCGAGATGAGAGACCATGAAGCACCCGACGCTCGCTGACCTCCAGAACGAAGCCACGTGGCTGGAGCGTCGCTCGCTGATCCCGGAGCCGCTGCACTCCACGGGGATGGTCACGACCGAGGAGTCTCGGCGTGAGTTCCTCGAGGGCGCTCGGATGCTGCGACTCGATCAGCGGAGGAACTATGCCGGGGAGATCGTGGGGCCGACTCCGATCCAGCTCGCGATCGCGGACACGCTCAACGTCGGCCGAAAGGTCAACGGCATCTTGGAGCCGCGGCGTACGACGAAGACGACCGCCGTGCAGGCCACGCTTCTCGGTCGGTGCTCTCTCCGGGAGGACTACCTGGTGGGCTGGACGCTGGCGACGACCGGTGCGAAGGCGGGTGAGCGGTTCAAGAAGGACGTGGCGGCACCGTTGCAGCGTCTGTATCCGGACGTCAAGAGCCGCGAGGAGTTCGTGAAGATCAGCCTGTCGAAGGGGTCGGAGGGCCTGTTGTTCCGCAACGGGTCCAGCTTCGACGTGTACGCCCCGTCTGGTGATGGCTTCCGATCGAACGCGTTCGATGTCGCGTGGGTCGATGAGGCGGGTGAGGCGGAGTTGGAGTTGGGTGAGGATCTGGTCGCCGCTATCCGCCCGACGCTGCACACGCGCCACCAGGCGCAGTTCGTGCTCTCTGGCACCGCGGGCGCCTTCCGCTCGGGTCAGCTCCTGTGGGATGCGCTCACGGACCCGAGGGCGGCGATCCTTCGGCACGGTCTCCCCGACGACGTGGACCCCGAGGAGCTGGAGGATTGGGAGCCGTCCGAGGATCACCCGCGAGCGAAGGTTCGCGAGCATGTGCAGCGGGTGCATCCGGGCATCGGGTGGACGACGCCGCTCGAGGTCATCCGTGAGGACTGGGACACTCCGGCCATGCGCAAGAAGTTCCCAGCCGAGATCCTCTCCGTCTTCGCCTTGGAGGGATCGAACACCGCTCTCCTCTCGCAACCGAAGTGGCAGGCCTCGACGCTGCCGCTCAGCTCGGCAGGCACGACGCCACCAGCGCGCTTCTGCATGGTCCCCTTCGTGCACCCGGACGGTACCTATGCCTCGATCGGTGCGGCATGGGCAGGCCCGGGCGACACCGTGCACGTCGGTCTCCTGCACCATCAGAAGGGCACGGAGGGCTTCGCGCAGAAGCTCCTCGACCTCGCACGCAAGCACAAGCGCGACATCGTGTACGACTCGAAGACCGCCGCCACGGAGGTGGAGGTACGCCGCGTCCGCGAGGCTCGCCGCGCGCCGGCCGAGCGCCCGGTCCTGTCCGCCGACGTCGCGCGCGCGGCGATCAACCTGACGAAGATTCTCAACGAGGGCAAGCTTCGCCACTTCGACCAGCCCGAACTCACCTCTGCCGCTGAGGTGGCGGTGAAGCGCGGATGGAACTACGGCTCCGGTTGGTCCCTGGGTCGACCGAAGGGGCAGGAGGATTTGGATATCTCCGGCTTGGAGGCGATCGCCCTGGCGGCGTACAAGCTTTCCGACGAACGCGAGGGTGCCAACCTGGCGAGTGCAATCCGCTACGGCTGAGCATTCTGCGCAGCCTACCCCCGTAAGACTGCGCAGAATGGTAAGATCAGTCTAGCTTCTCCTAGATTGGATCAGCCTTTGGGAGTTTTCTCGTTCCTCACCGGGGGTGTGCGACTCACTCAGTCCGCAGCCCCGATGCTCGCGTCCCCGTACTCCGGTGATCACCTCGCGCAGGCCATCGTGTCCGACTACTTCGGACAGCTCCCTGGCGAAGCTGTCGATCGTCCAGTCGCTCGTCGGGTGCCCGAGGTGAGGCGCGCACTGGCTGCACATCAGGCATTGGTCACCAAGCTGCGCTTTGAGAAGTACGCAGCGGGCACCCCCGCAGCTCGCATCGAGACGCAGCCCTACTGGGTCAGCTCGTGTTCCTACCCGGGCATGTCTCGGTGGCTCGCCGTGAAGCAGCTTGTCGAGGAGCTGTACTTCGAAGGCTTCGGCGTGCTCGGGTGCTGGCTGGATACCGAGGATCTGGTCTACGACTGGATCACGATTCCGCGGAACCTGTGGTCCATCGACCGTGCCACCCAGGCCATCAGCATCGACGAGTCGGTCCCGGCTCAGTACCGGATGCGGGCGGTCGTCGTGCCGCTGGGTAGTTCCGGACTCTTGGTCGACGGCATCGATTCCATCCGGCAGGCCCGGAAGATCGAGCTCGCCCGACAGGCCCGATTGGACAGTCCGCCCGCCGCCACAGAGCTGCACGTCACGGACAGCTCCTACGACGGCATGGAGCTTGAGGAGACGCGCGCCCTAATCCAGAACTACAGAGAGGGTCGGAAGAACTCGTCGATCTCCGTCACGCCGTCATACATCGACGTGAAGGAACGCGGGATATCCGGCTCGCTTGACCTGTTCGAAGAGGCCAAGAACTCCGTCCGCATCGACCTCGCCATGCACACAGGCGTCCCGCTCAACTTTGTTGGAGCCACGAAGGAGGGCGGTGGCGGCGGCAACGTTCAGTATCAGAACGTCAACGGCGAGGCCTCAGAGCTGTGGACCTTCGGCTCTGCCGAGTACGCGGTCGCGATCGCCGCCGCACTGTCGGCCGACGACGTGGTGGGCGAGGGCGCAGAGGTCCGCGCTGACGCCTCCGCCTTCGCAGTACCCGCCCCGCTGTCCATCGACCCGGAGGCGGGCGACTCCGCTGCCTCCACGGAGGTAAAGCCATGACCACCACCGAAGCGGGACTATTCTCCCGCGTTCCTGACACCCGCACCGTTCGCGGTCTTCTGCTCCCGTTCGGCGAGCTGAGCCGCCCCAACCTCTCGAAGACGGAACCAGTGATGTTCTCCGCTGCGTCCGTATCGGTCCCCCGCGACCCCAGCGCCGTGACCCTCAATGACGAACACGACCGCTTCAACCCCATCGGCCGCGCCACCTCGCTCGAGGTCACTGATGCCGGAGTCGTCGCGGAGTTCGCGATCTTCAACACCGACGAGGGCGACGCATACCTGGCCAACCCGACGAAGCGGAAGCTGTCAGCCGAACTGGGGTCGCTCATGCGCGCCGGAGCCAAGGCCGTCCGCTCCCGCCTCACCGGAGCTGCCGTCTGCACCGAAGGCGCCTTCGAGTCCGCAGCCCTCTTCTCGCTTGCTCCTGGTGTGAATGCCGAGTTCGCGGAGGAGGTGCCGTCCTCCGACGAATACTCCGCTCCGGAGTCCTCCAGCAGCTCCGAGTACACCACCGAGTTCACCGACGACGAGGGTGTCAAGTGGCGTCGCGTCGAGACCTCGAAGCGAGAGACCACCGTCACCAAGATCACCGACTCCGAATCCGCGCCCGCGGACGAGGACAACCCTGAGGACTCCGAGGAGGAGACCATGACTGCATCCGCCGCGGGCCAGACCCCCGCACCCCTCGTGACGCCTGGCGTCGCGACCAAGACCGACGATGTGGACCTTCACGCCGTCTTCTCCGCCATGGCCGCTGTGAAGGCGGGCGTTCAGGTGGAGGACAACGAAGGCGCACTCTTCGCCCTCGCTGACATCAAGACGACCGGAACGGGTGCGCTTCCCGCAGAGGGCGTCGTTCAGCCCGCCTGGGTCGGCAAGCTGTGGCAGGGCAAGGACTACGTCCGCAAGTACCTGCCGCTCAACAACCACACCTTTGGTCCCATCGAGATCGGTGGCCGCGCCGGCTTCCGCATGGACCAGGGCACCGCCCTGGTCCAGAAGCGCGGCCAGGAGAAGACGGAGCTGCCGACTGGTTCCGCCTCCACCTCCAAGCGTGAGAGCACCCGCGACAGCTTCGGATACGCGGCTGACGTCGCAGCGGAGTGGACCTACCTCTCTGGTGGTGCCGAGATCCTCGAGTCCTTCTGGAAGGGCGTGGCCAACTCCTATGCGAAGGTGACCGACGAAGAGGCCCTGGCCACGATGTTCCGCGTCGCATCGCGCGACGACGGCGCCGCACTCTCCCGTCGTGTCGCTCCGGGCTCGCTGCCCGCAGGCACCCCGGCCAACTCCGCCTACTACCCCGGCGTGGTTCAGCTCATCCAGGCCATCGAGGCGATCTCGGATGCGGACGACGACCCGGCCTGGGCAGTCGTCAACCCGGTCCTGTGGCAGCAGCTCATCTTCACCCCCAAGGATCTCCTGCCTGAGTTCGTCTCGCTCGCAGTCGGCGTCGGCACGGGCGAGGCCAACGTGGACGGCAAGATCACCGTCCGCAAGGCTCCGCAGTCTGCCTTCATCGGCACCAAGGCGACCGACCCGCAGGTCATCGCGGGCTCCAAGAACGCCATCGAGTTCCGCGAACTGGGCACCACGCCCATCCAGATCGACGCACTCAACGTCGCGAAGTTCGGTGTCGACCGAGCGACGGTCGGCTTCCTGGAGACTTTCGTCGTCCGCCCCGAGGCCACGGTCTTCATCGGTACTGCGGCAGCCTGATCATGGAGTGGTACAGCGCGTCGGACCTTCGCATCGAGGATGCTTGGTCCGACGCGCGCACCATCGACCCCGAGGTTCTAGAGATGCTCCTCGATGTCTCCCGCGGTGACGTGCTCGCGTACGCCAAAGCGGAGACGCCCGCCGAGCAGGTCTCGCAGCTCCTCAACGTCCTCGGTTACCCCGCGGCCACGATCTCCCTCGTCGTGGCCGCGCTGGGCGAAGTCGCCCCGGCAATCCCCTCCCGGTACGTCTTCGCCCAGCTCCAGCAGGCCAAGAACCTGTTCAACGCTGGCCGGATCATCGGTGACTCTAGTGGCCCGGACGGCTTTGCGTTCGTACCGCGGCCGCTCTCGCGGGAGATCCAGAAGATCATCCGCCCACAGTCGGGAGTCGCTCGTGTTTTCTGACCTTGCCAGCGTCAGGGCGGAGCTCAAGACCCGGCTCGCACCTGAGGTGCCATCCGAGTGGGATATCTCCGCGTTCATCAAGCAGCCGCCCGTGGAGTATCGGTCGCCACTCATCATCTTCGAGTTCACCCGGTTTGAGTCCTCCGCGAACGGCCAGGCTCTCGGCCCGGGTCAGGTCGCCGCCGCGATCGATATCGTGCTCGGTTCGCCCATGTCAGCAGAAGACAAGGGTGAGGACGATGTCGATGTGCTGGTGCTCTCGCTCATTCGGGTTCTCGACGCACAGTCCGACATCTTCTGGGATTCGGCCGAGAAGCAGCGCCTCGAGTCCGGTCAGTGGGTCTGGCGCATTCACACCATCGTCCTCACCAGCTCCAAGGAGTAATCATGCCCACCATTGCCAACGCCGCGTACTTCGGAACAGCCGGTTCTCTCACCGTCAACGGTGACGACTACACCGCTGCAGTCACCTCGTGCGCGCTCGTCCCCACTGCACCCACCGCAGCCGTGACCGACATCGGTGGCGGCGTCACGCAGTTCGCGGGGGCGAACACGTGGGTCGCCCAGGTCGGCTACAACCAGGACTGGAAGACGCCGGCCAGCCTCTCGCAGAAGCTCATCGAGTGGCACGGTCAGACGAAGACGTTCACCTACACGCCGGACGACGGCGGACAGGTGGCGAGCTTCACTGCTCGCGTCCTCGCCGGTCAGTTCGGTGGAGCGGCCTCAGCGATCCACCAGGCAACGGTGAACCTGCCGATCAACGGTCAGCCGACGTTCGCTCCAGCCGGAGCCTGACCGTGGCTTCGGGGCGGATCAGTCTTCTGATCGATTCGCCTCTGCGGGACGTGCTCGTTGCATTGCGGGCTGTTCCCGCAGAGGCGCGCAAGCACGTCACCGCGTTCATGCGGTCGAACGCGGAACCGATCTGGTTCGAAGAGACTCGGGGTCGCGCGAACAGTCGCATCCAACAGCGTGCCCTAGTGAACACCGCCCGCGTCGGCGTCGCCACCCGGAACATCTATCTGCGGTCGGGCGGCGTGGGGAAGATGTCTAGCGGTGCGGCTGTGTCGACGGTCGCGTTCGGTGCGGAGTTCGGAGCCAACCCGGGCAAGGTCGTCACCCAGCGTTCTCGCAAGGGCAAGACGTACAAGCGTCGTCTCGGCAACGTCTTCGGCGCACCTCGCCGTGGCGGCAACGTCGTCTACCGCGCAGCCCGTGAGGCAATCCCCCGGCTCACGTCGGTTGCGATTCAGTCCGCCCGTCGAGCCCTGTTCGACGCACTCGATGGGAAGCGCTGATGGCGAAGGTGCATGAGATCGGTGTCGGTGCCGATACTCGAGGCTTCGAGGACCAGATCAAGAGTGGTCTGATCAAGCCCACGGAAGACGCAGAGAAGGCGCTGAAGAAGCTCGGCGACACTGACGCGGGCACCGACGCCGCTCGCGATCTCGACAAGCTCGAGGATGCCCTACGCGATGCGCAGCGTGCCAGTGATCGTACGGCTGACTCGATGGACGACGTCGGCGACAAGGGTCGGCGCGCGTTCGACAAGGCGAAGGACGGCGTTGACGAGTTCCGCGACGAGGCGAACAGCACGGCGCGAGAAGCCGCCGCATCCTTCGACGGCTCGGCGGAGTCGATCGCTGATGCCTTCCAAGAGGTTGCGGCGAACGCGTTCGCCGGGTTTGGTCCTGCCGGGGCTGTAGCCGGCATCGCCGCTGCGGCCGGCATCGGACTCGCCGCTGCCGGATTCGAGAGTGTTCACGAGGCGGAAGAGAAGGCCGCTGAGCTCGCATCCGAGTGGGCTGACCGATTCGTCGAGTCCGGTCAGCGCGTGGCCACTGCCGCCCAGCAGTCCGCCGCGATCGTTGATATCGCCACCGACGCGGACAAGTACAAGGAAGCTACCGAGAACGCAGAGCTCTGGGGCACGACGGTTTCGGATGCGATGCTCGCGATGGCCGGAAACGCGGGTGCAATCCAGGTCGTAGAGGACGCGCTGAATCGCAAGCGCGAGGCTACCGAGAAGGATGCTCAGGCGGCACAGGAGGCCGCGGAGGCGAACGGGTCCGCGCTGCTCGCGCTCACCCCGCAAGAGGTCGAGCTGACCAAGGCTGAGGAGGCCTGGAGGCGCCACACCGATGCGATGGCGACTGGCGCACAGCAGGCCAACGACGCGAGCAACTCTCTTCTCTCGCTCATCGACCGCGAGAAGGAGCTTGGCGTTGCGGTCGATGAGCTTGGGAACAAGGTCGTCGCCCTCCCGGACGGCACCGAGATATTCATCGACGCGAAGACCGGCCAGGCGACCGCTGACGTGTCCCGATTCAAGGGCGACACGGACGGCGTCATCGACCACCTCAATGGCCGCGACATCGTCCTGCAGACCCGCGCGTCGGTGTACGAGGCACAGAGGGCCGTCGACAACTTCATCTCGCACAACGACGGCAAATCGTTCCGCCTGAACGGGCGCGTGACGGTGAGCGGTGGAGGGCAGATCCCCTGATGTTCACTCGACTGTTCACCGAGCCCGATGGCGACACCACCGTCATCGACTATCTCACGCCCACACTCGTCAAAGGTCCGTACTTCGCGTCCCGGTCAACGCGCACTATCGTGCACGAGTTGCTCCAGTCGGATGTCACCCGCGTCACGCACCTGCCCGTACGCGGCCGAGCTGGGACATTCGTCGCCGTCTTCACGACATCAGCAGCGGCATCCGCCGCGCTGGAGTGGTTCACCGGCCCGTACCTGTACCTCTTCACGAAGGCGGGCGCCACGGCCGCGCAGACCCTGTTCGCGGTCTCAGGCGGGGAGCTGTCGATCCGGGAGAACGCCGACAGCTCGTGGGACGTCGAGATCCCCTACCGCGAGGTGATCGAATGACTGCCCCGTCGCCCACCTCCGTCAAGTACCAGTTCGTCGCCGACTACTGGACTGCAGGCGGCTGGAAGCCGTTGCCCGTCACGGACATCTCGCCATCGTCCGACAAGGACCGGCGCGCCTACACGGCGGCGACGCTCACGCTCTCGTCGGTCTCAGCGACCGTGCTCGCCGCACTCGACCCGCGCACCGTCGACCCGGCGACGGGCGGGCAGGTCCGTTGGCGGATCACCCAACTCGACCTTGCTGGCAACACGATCGGCTGGCTACCTCGCACCGGCACGCTCCCCGGAGCCTATGCCCGCATGTTCGTCCGTGGCATCCGTCGCCGCCTCGAATCGGTCACCGTCGATGTAGAAGGCGGCGAGACGATGATCCTCGACCGCATCAACCTGACCTCGAAGACGATCGCCGCGCATCCCGTCTACACGGGTGCCGACCTTGCGAACTGGACCCTCGACGAAGTCTTCGGGAACGGCACGGTGACCGCAGCCGATGCAGCCGCTACGGCCTATCTTGCGCGCAAGCCAGACCGCGTCGAGCTCGCCAGTGGCGACAACTACTTCCGGTTGACCGAGTCGGACATGTCGTCGCACGGCGTGCGCCTCCTGGACCTCTGGGGGCTCGGATGGTACGTCGCCGACCGCGACCACCCGCCGACCTTCCCGGGCGCTCAGGCGACCGCCAAGCTCGCCTCCTTTGCAGACGAGACACTTCCCGTCGATGTAGACCCGATCATCATCGACCTCGAGGAAGCCATCACTCGCGATGGCGACTGGGCCGATGGCGTCATCGTTAGGGGCGACATCCCCAGCGGCAGCTACACGGAGCGGTGGGAGTACGCGGCCGAGAAGACCGCCCACACTAAGGGCCTGGTCATCGAGATCGGTGGCGCGGCGCCCTCCTCGAATCTTGCTGCAAGCATCCTCTCGCGCACTGTTCGGCGCGGGCGAGACCTCACGGTCACCGCACGCGCACGCCTCGACGTGCTCCCCGGCATGACCCTCGAAGCGCACCTCGTGGGAGACGTTCTGACGGGCCTCATAACGTCCGTGAAGTGGGACTTCCAGCTAGGCACCATGAACCTGCAGGTGCAGTCCGCGGCCAGCACTGACCCCGACGTCGCGATCACCGAAGCACGCACTCGAGCCCTGAATGCCCAGGGTGCCTACAACGCGGCCACGCGGCTCGCCCGCTCTCTCGCACCCGCACCCCCGGACGTGAAAGCCGAGGCGTGGCAAGCCTCTCAGATGATCGGACTGGGCCTGTGACGTACTCAATCGATGACATTCCCCTCGACAACCCCGCGTACGGCTGGGTGTTTCGGTCACTGTCTGCGCCCGTGCCTCAGCTGACGTGGGACCGGGCAGAGTTGTCAGTTGCCGGACGTGACGGCGGCGTCGCGCTTCCCGGCCGACTGGAAGCGCCGCGCCCCACACTGGTCGTGCAGACCGGCCGTGATCGTCTCGGAGCGCTCGTCGCCCTCGTCGCGGGTGGCACTTATCTCAAGAGCAGCACCACGCCCGGTCGGCGGGTCGTCTTCGAGCTCGTCGAGATGAGCCCTGAACTCTACGGCTACGAAGGCAGCGTGGTCGACGCCGCCTTCGAGATCCGTTATCCCGGAGCGTACTGGCGCGACACCGTGGAGAGTACGACTTCCGCCACCCCTCTCAGCGGACCGTCCGTCGCGCTCACCGCATTCACCGGGATCACCGCGCCTATCCCTGATGCAGTCATTCGAGTTCGGGGTGCCGCCACCGCCATCCAGGTCACGGACGCTGCGGGGTCTTGGTTCTCCTATCCCTCGCTCGCAGCCGGCAGCTACTTGCGGTTTCACGCCGCCACCGGTCGCGCGTTCGTCACCAGTAGTGACACCTGGTCCGGAGGTCAAGACGTCTCCGGGGTGATCGACTTCGGCGGCAACCGGGGCAGCTTCGAGATCACACCGCAGTACACGACGGACCCTCTGACCCGGTCAGGTCTGCTCGTCGTCACCACCGCAAGCCGAAGCGGCGCCGAGATACAGGTCCGAGGAAGGGGAGCCTACATTGAGTAAGCGATGGAGAACGCGACGTCCTGAAGGAATCGCCCCAGACGACCCCGAATACCTGCTGAACCGTTTCCTGCCCACGCTGCGCCCGCACATCATCAACAACTACGCATGGATGGAGCGGCGGGGCAACTGCTTGATCTCGGTCGAAGACCTGACACAGCTCGCCGCGATCGAGCTGATGAAGCTCATCAAGGACTGGCCGGACATCCTGGCGCGTGATGACATCGACACCACCCGCGACACCGACCCCCTGTTCTTCCACTTCCTCAAGCACCACGTCAAACAGCAACTCCAAAAGGTACTCAGCCGCAAAGGTACCGACCCTGAAACGGTCTCCCTGGAGGTTGAATATGAAGGGCAGACATTCGAACGCGACGACCTCTACGACGATCGCACAAGCCTACGACGTCGGCCGGACGGCGAACATTGGCCCGCCACGTACGGCATCATCATGGACTTCTGGGACAATCTCGCACCTGTCGACAAGATGTGGATCGCCCTGCGCCACTTCGACGAACTGTCGCGGCCCCACATCAAGACGCTCATGGGGAAAGACACCGCAATCCTCGACCTCATCACGAAGCGATGGCGAGCACACGCACGCAACCAGATCCTCGACCATGAAGAGGAAGTGGAGCCTCGCAAAGCCCGTCCGTGGGAACCGCCCGAGCAGTTGCTTGAGTACCTTCGAACTCGTCACGGGAAGGACATGCACGAGTATCTCGGCATCGTGACGATCTGCTTCCGGCAGGACAGCGGCTATCTCTGCCGCGCCTTGGACATGCGTCCCCATCACGTCGGGACAGCGAAAATCTCCCCCGAGCAGATCGCGATGATTGACCTCCTGCGTTCACAGGGACGCACCCACAAAGAGATCGCCGCGGTAGTCGGCATCAGCAAGAGTGGCGTGGGGGCGCGTCTGACTAGCCAACGGCGCGGCGCGTAGAGGTTTCGCTACCCCTCAGTGCCACGGTCAAGGACCAACTGCTTCGTCTCCTCGACTTGCTGCGGGCTGAGGTCGTCTTCGAAGTACATCGAGCACGTAACTCGCCATGCGTAGAACAAGCTCTGATCGCCGCCTGAGAGAAGACCGGCCTCGTAGTCGTCATCGCCGCAGTATCCCGCGAGGGCATCGTCCGCAATGCTCAACGCAGACTCACGCATTGCATCCTGGATCGCCTCGCTGTCTGTGTACTCGAGCAGATAGCGTTCGGCGACCTCTTCGCGAGACGGCGCCGCAGAGCACCCGGTCAGCACGAGGAGGAGGCCAGCAGCGAGAACGGCGGCGGTTCGCTTCATGGGTCGATCCTAAGCGGGCTCGAGCATCTTGTTGACCCCAACAAAATGGTCCGACCTCGAACATCTTGTTGGGGTCAACAAATCATCCCCGGCTGGTCACCATTTTCGTGGGGTCACGAAGATGGTCTCGGCGTAGTCCGCAAAGAGTCCGCAGAACGTACGCAAACCCCCGCGAACCTGCGTGACCAGGCGATAGCACGATCCGCACGATTCCGGCACGGACGCTAACGGACGCTACCTGGGGCAACTCTCAGGGCCGTTCATCAACTACCGCTGAGCTCTCGGATCTCAGGGGGATGGATGCCGAGGCGTCCGTCCCCCTTTCTGTACCCAGATCCCATTCCGATATATGGGCCTGGGTGCCCGAGACTGGATGCAGTCGCGTCCCGAATGCGACAGACGATGCGGCGATGCATGACGCGCTGCCGAACCACGGTTCCGCGCTTCGCGGATCGCGGTTCCCGCCTTGTGGGGACTGGGCGCAGTTCAGCTCCGTGCACGCCATCGTCTGTGGCCGGCGGGTGTCCCAACACCCGCCGGCCACAGAAATCACCCGTACTCAATCCTGCGACGACGCGCCGAGGGCGAGCGCCGACGTGCTCGTCCGAAAACTCGTCTGTGGATTATTGGCATCGCGATCCACTTCGTGATGTAGTGGCCGTCCGGGCACATCATGGGGAGCCCGGATCTGGAAAGCAACTGGGGGCAGTCCATGAACAACAACAGCTCGATGACGAGTATTCGAGAAAGCAAGCAGCTCTTAGCGGAGGAGGTTTTTCAGCACATCGGCGCGCAGATCGTGGACGGTGTGCTGGAGCCGGGATATCGCATTCGCGATGTCGATGTCGCTGAAGAGCTGCATGTGTCGCGGACTCCGGTGCGAGAGGCGTTACAGCGCCTCGAGCGTCTGGGGCTCGTGACGATGTACCCGAGCAGATACACCGAGGTCACCGCGGTCACCGCGGAGACCGTCGAGCAGACGCTCGAGTTCGCGGGGTATCAGGCAGGGATGGCGGCACGAATGGGCGTCGCGCGGATGAGCCAGGAGGAACGCGAGACTCTCGCCGCACTCGTGGAAGAGATGTACACGGCGCTCGATGACGACGTGCACATCTCCAACACGCGGTGGGCGGTGTTCTCGTTTCTCAGCACGCGCAGTCGGAACGCACAGCATCAGGTGCTGATCAACGACGCGAGCATGGCGCTGTTCCGCAACCTCCGCGGCTGGAGCGTTCCCGAGAACGATCGGGAGCGCATGCTCCAGGTCTATCGGGACTTCCATGACGCGGTGCTTCGCGGCGATGCCGACGACGCCGAGCGCCAGGCACGCCTGATGCACTACGTCTGACCTCTGCGTCTGATCGACGTCAGCGCACGGCCGTCCAACCTCTGACCCACCGGTCGAGGCGACGATACGCTTCCTCTCTCGCCTCATGACGAGAGAGGAAGACGTCGTGCAGGGCGCCGTCGATGCGCTCGACGGTGACGGACGGACCGAGCTTCAGCGCCGCCCGCGCGATGTCGTCGACGACCAGGACCGAGTCTGCTCGGGTGAGGTCCTCGGACCATCGCGTGGGCGTCGCAGAGCGGCAGACAGCAGCACGCAGACGGCTGCGTCGATCGCCAGCCCCGCAGACACCCGGGCGTGCCCCGTGAGGATCGCGTGGAACCATCCTGCGTGCACGGCCATCGTCTGCGCGGGGCGCCAGATCGGGTTCACCTCGACGGGATCGTCTGGGTCGGCGACCTCATGCTGGGCGCGGGTGTAGAACCCGAGATCGACCTGCGGCGCGACCTCCCGGGGAGCCCACCGTGCCTGCAGCTCTGCGACGGGGGCGATCAGCGGTCGGGCTGAGGCGACCTGGAACTCCAGCCACGGACTGTTCAGGATCACCGCATCCGCCGTCTCGGGGTGCCGCGACGCCCACAGACTCAGGATGAGGCCTCCCGTGGAGTGCCCGAGAAGCACCAGACGGCGCGTGGACGCAGTGCCCTCGGGACCGCGGCCCATCGCGTGCAGCGCGGCGGAGATGTCCTCGTCGTATGCGACGAGATCCGTGATGTAGCCCGGCGTCTGACCGTCGCGCAGGCTGCGTCCGTATTTGCGCAGATCGAGGGCGAAGAAGCGCGCACCGCGTGCGGTCCAGAAGCGAGCGAGCCGCTTCTGGAAGAAGTAGTCCGACCACCCGTGCACGTAGAGCACATCGACATCGTCGAGCGGACGCCGGCGCCCGCTCACCCGATCCCACCAGGGCTGCTCCCGGGGCAGGGCTCTCACGAGCGTGGCGGCCAGGGGGCCCTCGTCGTCCTCGCCGAGTTCGAGCGTGAGCTGCTCGAACTCGTCGCCGAGAACGTCCGGTATCCACTCAGGCATGCCGCCAGGCTAGCCGACGGTGTGCGGGCTACTCGGGAGCGGTGTGTCCGACCGTGAGATTGCGCACGACGGTCTCCGCCACGGGAGCCGGGTCGGCGGCGCCGGATCCGTTGTCATAGGTCATGAACCGAATCCAGTCGAGTCCGACCCGCACGTCGAGGATGCCCTCACCGTGCTCGCCCGTGGACGCCCTGGCGTCATCGGCTCCCTCGACCTCGACGGGGTCGCCATCGAGCGTCTCGAACGCCCATGCTCCGGCGGGAAGCGTCGTGAGCATCAGATAGCTCGATCCTTCGTATTCGCTTCCGGCCGACTTGAAATAGCAGATGCGGGAGCCGTTGACGACCTCATACACCTCAGCAGGGATCCCCCAGCCGCCGAAATCCGTGAAGAGGGACGCGTCTGTCACTCCGAATGCCGCGTTCACCTGCTCGGGCGTGACGAAGCGCTCGCACGGAGCACCGACGATGTCGCTGTCGACGTACTCGACCTCGCGCGCGCTCGCCGCCGCCGCCGCGGCGACGCCCCGCAGCGCCTCTTCGATCGGCGCGCTGTCGTCAGCGGCGAGATCGGGGTCTACGACGGTGGCCGACAGCAGCACGTCTCCGTCAGGCAGCTCGAACGCGCAGCGTCCGCCCTCACAACTCGCCGTCTCGCCCCAGTAGCCCTGGCGCTCGGTCGCACCTGCGATCACAGCCTGCGCGTCGGGCACGATCGTGACCTCCCAATTGCGCTCCGCGTCGCCGGCAGAGCAGGCGATTCCGCCGGCTCGCTGGAACATGTGCTGCGCCGGACCGGGGAGCCAGCCCATCGCAGACACCACGGAGAGCATCGGCTCGACGGGCGTCGACGGCTCGCCGACGAGCTCCGCCATCGTCTCGGCGACATCGTCGCACGACACGGCGAACGCCGTCTCCGGCGCGACGATGGGCTCCGGAGTGGGCGTCGGCGTCTGAGACGAAGACTCAGACGGCGACGCCGACGGCTTCACCTCGGGTGTCGGTTCGCCCGTGCACCCGGAGAGCAGCAGCACGGCGGCGGTGCCGAGGACGATGAGAGAGCGCAGTCGCATCCGTTCAGCCTAGGGATGCCGCCCCTTCGACACATGAAGCGTCGACAACGATCCGGCGTCGGTCACTCTCCGCGAGAGACGCGCACCATCTCGTCGCGCGGCACGACCTTGACGCGGGCACGCTCCTGCGGCGCACCGAGGGCGACCTCGTGCTCGTCGAGTCGGTGCCAGCCTTCGAGGTCGGTCCACTTGACGCCGCGCTCCTGCAGCAGCGCCGGAATCGCCTCTTCGGAAGGGTCTTCCGGGTGCCACCACGAGCCCTGGTCGTTGATGATGTGCCGCACGGTCTCCATGGCATCCGACTTCGTGTGGCCGATCAGACCGACCGGTCCGCGCTTGATCCAGCCGGTCGCGTAGATGCCGGTCATCTGCTGGTTCGAATCCTTCGCGAGCACCTGGCCCTCGCGGTTGGGGATCACGCCGTGCTTCTTGTCGAACGGCACGCCGGGGAGCGGCGAGCCGAAGTATCCGATCGCACGGTAGAGCGCCTGCAGCGGAACCTCGCGCATCTCCCCCGTGCCCACTGCGCCACCCTGTCCGTCGGGCTTCGTGCGCTCGTAGACGAGAGCAGCGACACGGCCGGCGTCGTCCTTGCGGACCTCGACCGGGCGGGCCCAGAAATGCAGGTGCAGACGACGCGATGCGGTGCCGCCGACGGTGTTCGCATCTCCTCTGGCGTCATTGACTGACGGGCGCTTGCGCCACGACTGCAGGATGCGGTCGATGACCATGACCTGCTTGTTGCTGGCCACAGCGTCCTTCGACGCCTCGTCGTAGTCGAAGTCCTCGTCGTACACGACCATGTCGACGTCGCGCAGCTCGCCGAGCTCGCGCAGCTCGAGCGGGGTGAACTTGACCTGCGCCGGGCCGCGACGGCCGAAGACGTGGACGTCGGTGACCGCGCTCTCCTTGAGCCCCTCGTAGACGTTCTCGGGAACCTCGGTCACCAGCAGATCCTCTGCGTGCTTGGCCAGCATGCGGGCGACGTCGAGAGCGACGTTGCCGTTGCCCAGCACACCGACGGACGCTGCATCGAGCGGCCACTCCCGCGGCACGTCGGGGTGCCCGTCGAACCAGCTCACGTAGTCGGCCGCGCCATAGGCGCCGACCGCGTCGATGCCGGGGATGTCGAGGGTGGTGTCGCGGATCGCGCCGGTGGCGAAGATCACCGCGTTGTAGTGCTTCTTCAGATCGTCGAGGGTGATGTCCTCACCGAAGCGGACGTTGCCGAAGAGACGGATGTCACCGCGGTCGAGCACGTCGCGGAGTGCGTTGATGATGCCCTTGATGCGGGGGTGGTCGGGGGCGACGCCGTAGCGGACCAGGCCGTAGGGTGCCGGAAGCTGCTCGAAGAGATCGATGGAGACGTCGAACTTGCGCTCGGCCTTCAGCAGGATATCGGCGGCGTAGATGCCGGCGGGGCCCGCTCCGACGATGGCCAGTCTGAGCTTGGTCATAAGGGTCCTTTCGTATGCCGTCACGCCCGGCGCACGCGGCCGAGGGCCGCTACGCGGTCAGCTGGAGCGTTCGACGAGGGTCTCTGCGAAACGGGTGAGCGCATCGCGCACGGTGCCGCGCGGAAGCGCGGTCAGCGCGTCGATCGCATCCTGTGTCCAGGAATGCGCGAGCGCAAGGGTCTTCTGGGTTCCGACGTGGTCGCGGAGCTCGGTGAGCGGCCCGTCGAGGATCGCGGGATCCTCGCCTTCGGCGATGCGCGTCACTCCGTCGTCGATGCGGGCCGCGAGGTCGATCGAGGCGTCGTCGGACTCGGCCTTCAGCAGTAGGTACGGCATCGTCGGAACACCGGCGCGCAGGTCGGTGCCCGGCACCTTGCCCGTGTCCTCCGGCTTGGCCGACAGGTCGATCACGTCGTCGAGCAGCTGGAAGGCGACGCCGATCTTCTCGCCGTACACACGCAGCGGCTCTTCGTACTGAGAGGGCGCGTTGGAGAAGATCACACCGCCCTGCGTCGCCGCGGCGATCAGGGAACCGGTCTTGTCTGCGAGCACCTGGAGGTAGAACTCGATGGGGTCGTCGCCGGGCTGCGCACCGAGCGTCTCGTGCATCTGGCCGAGGACGAGCCGCTCGAACGTGTCGGCCTGCAGGCGGATGGCGCGCTCGCCCAGACGGGACATCAGCTGGCTGGCGCGCGAGAAGAGGATGTCGCCGGTGAGGATGGCGATGTTGTTGCCCCACACCGCGTGCGCTGCAGGGACCCCACGGCGGCGGTCGGCACCGTCCATGACGTCGTCATGGTAGAGCGAGCCGAGGTGGGTGATCTCCAACGCCTTCGCGACGTCGATCACCTGTTCGGTGTTGCCGTCGCCGAGCTGGGCCGCCAGCAGGGTGAGCACGGGGCGGATGCGCTTGCCCCCCGCCTCGTAGAGATAGCGGCTCGCGGCATCGGCCAGCGGATCGGCGACGCGCACGTCGTCGGCCAGACCGGTCTCGACGCGCTCGAGGCCGTCTTCGATCGCCTGAGCGATGCGTCGACCTGCGGTGCCGATGAAGACACGGTCGCTGAAACCGAGACGGCTCGCCAGTCGCGAACCCGGGGCTACGCGGCTCGAAGTCACGGTCTCAGCCTACCGTCGTCAGCCGTGGGGGTTCGCGCGTCGTACTCACGCGGCCTTGAACGCCCGGTGCAGTGCGACGATCCCGAACGAGAGGTTGCGGTACTCGACCTCGGTCCACCCGGCCTCGCGGATCCACGCGGCGAGCTTCTTCTGGTCGGGCCAGTCGCGGATCGACTCGTTCAGGTAGTCGTAGGCGTCGCCGTTGGTTCCGGCGATGCGAGCCACCCGCGGCAGCACCTGTGAGTTGTAGAAGCGGTAGCCGGCGCGGAACAGAGTGCCCGGCGGGGTCGAGAATTCGTTGATCACCAGGCGACCGCCCGGCTTCGTCACCCGGAGCAGCTCACGCAGCGCCTTCTGGGGATCGTTGACGTTGCGCAGGGCGTAGGACATGGTGACCGCGTCGAACTCGCCGTCTTCGAAGGGGAGGTCGGTGGCGTCCGCCTGCACGAACGAGAGATTGCGGATGCTGCCGTGGCGACGCTTGCCCTCTGCGAGCATTCCGGGCGAGAAGTCGGCAGCGACGACCTGCGCCCCGCTGCGGGCGAGGGACGCCGACGACGACGCGGTGCCTGCACCGAGGTCGAGGATCTTCTCCCCCGGCTTCGGAGCGACGGCCCTGGTCGTGGCTGCGCGCCAGAGCGCGTCGTTGCCGACCGTCATCGCCGTGTTCGTGCGGTCGTAGCCCGCGGCGACCTGGTCGAACATGCCGCTGACGCGGGCGGGGTCCTTGCCGAGATCGGCGCGGTTTGCTTCGTTCGAGGTCACGTGCCCAGTCTAGGCGCGAGGTGCAGCGCGTCGAGGCGATCGAGCCAGAGATCTGCTGTCTCATCGTCGAACGGAGCGGTCTGATCGCGCACGCGCTGCTCGAGGTCGAGCGCGAGGGCCTCGAGCCGGGTGATGACCTCGGCGGGGTATCCGTATCTCACACTGTGGTCGGCCCACTCGTCGCGGTCGTCGACCCAGATGCCACGCGGTCCTTCGACCCGTACGACGTCGAGATCCATGTCGATGCCGACCGCCAGCAGCGGGTCGTCGGACCAGCGCACATCCCAGCCGATGTCGATGTAGACCCGCATGCCCTTGGGGTGATCGCGGTTCACCGTCAGCGCGAAGTCGGGCCGACGTGGCACCAGGGTGACGTTGGGGGTCTCTGCGATGTAGGCAGCACCCGGTCGAGCGCTGGGCCAGCCGACCGGCTGGCCCAGCCAGTCGCCCCACTCGTCGGCGCCGAGATAGACGCACTCGTGCCGCCAATGCGGAGAGCCATCCCATTTGCGCCACTGGAAGATCATCTCTGTGCCGGGTGCGGGGCGGGCGTCGCTCATGCACTCAGCGTAAGCGGGGCCGCACACATCCCGTCGACGAGCGACGAACTAGGCTGGAGGGGTGAGCAGCAGGCTGGTCGTGGAGACCCGAGAGATCGATCCGGTCGAGGATCTCCTGGCCTACGCCGACCCGGCGCGTCCCCTCGCGTGGCTGCGTCGCGGTGACGGCATCGTCGCCGTGGGAGACGACGTCGTCGAGACGATCCGCATCCCCGCAGGCGCGGCGTCCATGCGTTCGGCCGCCATCGCCGCCGCCTGGCGAGACCTGGCGCAGGATGCCGAGATCGACGACGACCTCGGACTTCCCGGCTCGGGGCTCGTCGCCTTCGGTGCGCTGACCTTCGACGAGGACTCCGCCGCCGACAGCATCCTCGTGGTGCCGGCACTCGTGGTCGGCCGACACCACGGGCGCACGTGGCTCACCCGCATCCGCTCATCGTCGACATCGGCATCGACGGCGCACTCCGCTCTCGAACCGCAGCCCGAGGCGTCGACCATCGCCTACGGCCCGCATTGGGCGGGCACCGTGGGCCCCGGGGCGCAGAGCCCGCAGGGATATCAGGACTCCGTTCGTCAAGCGCTGGGCCGCATCGTGAACGGCGAGCTCAGCAAGGTCGTGCTCGCTCGCGACCTCACCGGCAGCGTTCCCGCCGGATCCGACCTGCGCCGTCTCGTGCGCGCGCTGTCGACCGGGTACCCCGACACCTGGGCCTTCGCGGTCGACGGGCTCATCGGCGCGAGCCCCGAGACGCTCGTCACCGTGCAGCAGCGCACCGTCACCGCCCGCGTGCTGGCCGGGACCATCGGCCGCGGAGCCGACGCGGATGCCGACACCGCGGCATCCGCCCATCTGGCCTCGAGCACGAAAGACCTCGACGAGCACGAGTACGCGGTGCAGAGCGTGCTCGCCTCGCTGCGCCCGCACACTCGCGTGCTGGCGGCGAGCGAGCAGCCGTTCCTGCTCAAGCTGCCGAATCTCTTCCACCTGGCGACCGACGTCGAGGGCGAGCTCGCCGACGGCGGGTCGTCGCTCGATCTCGTCGGCGCACTGCATCCGACGGCCGCAGTCGCAGGCACTCCGACGTCCGCCGCGATCGCGGCCATCCGCGAGCTCGAGCCTTTCGACCGAGGACGCTATGCCGGCCCGGTCGGATGGGTCGACGCGGCCGGCAACGGCGAATGGGCCATCGCGCTGCGGTGCGCGCAGTTCTCCCCCGCCGAGGCCGACATCACCGTCACCGCCTACGCGGGCGCGGGGATCGTCGCGGGCTCAGACCCCGAGTCGGAGCTGCTGGAGACCCGCGTCAAGTTCCGTCCGCTGGTCGACGCGCTCGCCTGAGCGACACCCCTCAGCCGCTCAGCTCGCGGCCAGGCGCTTCTTCTCGGCCTCCACGTCGAAGTCGGCCGCCGGCCACTGCGGATCGATCTGCTGCAGCGCGTCGAGCAGCAGCTCCTGCACGGCGAGGCGGGCGAACCACTTGTGGTCGGCCGGGATCACATGCCACGGGGCGTCCGCAGTCGAGGTGCGGTCGAACACCGTCTGATAGGCCGCCATGTAGTCGTCCCAGAGCAGACGCTCGTCGACATCGCCCGGGTTGTACTTCCAGTGCTTGTCGGCCCGTTCGAGCCGCTCCATCAGTCTCGACTTCTGCTCGTCGGGCGAGATGTGCAGCATCACCTTGATGATGCGGGTGCCGGACGCCGCGACCTCGGCCTCGAACTCGTTGATCGCGTCGTAGCGGCGTTCGATCTCCTCGGCCGGAGCCAGCGAGCGCACCCTGCCGATGAGCACATCCTCATAGTGCGAGCGGTCGAAGACGCCGATGAATCCGGGCTCCGGCAGCCGCTTGGCGACACGCCACAGGAAGTCGTGCTCGAGCTCCTCGTCGGTCGGCGCCTTGAACGCGGTGAGCGCGACACCCTGCGGGTCGACTCCGCCGACGACGTGCCGCACGATGCCTCCCTTGCCCGCAGAATCCATGGCCTGCAGGATCAGCAGCACCGAGTCCTTCGCGACGCCGACTCGACTCTCCGCGAACAGCCGCTCCTGCAGCTGATTGAGCTCGTCGAGACCGGCCGCGAGATCGCGCTTGCCGTCGGCCTTCCCGCCGCTGTACCCGGGAGTGCTCTGCGGATCGACGTCGGCGAGACGGAATCCGTCGCCGGCCTGGAGGGTCTTGGCCCACTCGTGCGCTGTCATGCGATCATCCTGCCACTGCGGACGCCCGCTGCGGCGAACGAGATCAGCGCGCGAGCGGCACTTCGATCAGCTGACGACCGCCCGCCGGAGCGGTGAGCGCCTGATCGAGCGCGGTGCGGGTCGTGACCCGCTGATACTCCCACCCGTAGGCGAGCGCCAGCTGCTCGAGACGCACCGTGTGCGGGGTGTAGAACGCCCTGTCGAGATCGGCGCGAGCCGCCGTTCCCGCGACCTCGAGGCCGTCGAAGATCGTGCCGCCGCCGTCGTTGCCGACGATGACCTGGATGCGGGGTTCGTGCTCGTCCGGCGGCAGAAGCAGCGCTCCGACGTCGTGCAGGAAGGCCAGGTCGCCGAGCAGCACACGTGTGACCCCCGGAGCTCCCGCGGCCTGACTCGCGAGCGCGATGCCGGTGGCGGTCGCGATCGTGCCGTCGATCCCCGCGAGTCCGCGGTTGGCGTGCACGGGGACCTTCTTGCCGCCGAGCACCGCGTCGGCCACTCGAACGAGGCGCGACGACCCGAAGACGAGCCGGTCGTGCGGCCAGGTCGCCCGCCAGACGGCGTCGGCGAGGAGTGCGCGATCGAGCGGGCGGCGCACGGCTGCCAGCTCGGCCTTCACCGCATCGCGTCGCGCGGACGGGTCGGCGGAGGTGAGCCCGTCCTGATCGGGAGCGCGCTCGCTGAGGTCGACGGCGTGGGCGGTGGATGCCGTGAGCCAGGCTCCGAGCCACTCGCGGTCGGCGGGGCCGGCGGCGACCGCGACGGATGCCGCGGGCCTGGTGCGCCCGTTGAGGTCGAGGTCCTCGCCACCGCGGCGGACGGCGATCACCTCGACGTCGGCACGCGACAGCAGACGCGCGACCTCGCGGCTGAGCGTCGGATGCCCGAGCACGACGGCGCGCTCGATGCGGCCACCCAGACCGTCGTCGCTCAACAGCGCGCGATAGCCGTGCACGACCTGGCGTCCGAAACGCGCACCGCTGACGATCTCGGCGATCAGCGGCCAGGATCCGGCGTGCGCGACCTCTTCGGCATCCGGACCGGCATCGGCGCCCGCGATGACGACGGTGCGCGGTCCGCGCTCGAGCACGAGCACGTCTGCGGCGACCGGTCGCGGAGCCTCGCCCGGTGCGATGTCGACGGCCGGCACATCGCCTGACAGCGGCTCTCGCGACGGCAGATTGAGGTGCACGGGGCCGGAGACCCCGGGGAGGCCGTGCGCGGCATCCGCTCCCATCGCGGCGGCGATCGCTCGCACCGCGAGCCCTGACCAGTCGCCGTCGCCCGGAACAGGTGCGTCGATCTGCTCGCGCACCCACGAGGCGAACATGCCCGGTTGGATCGTCGCCTGGTTGGCTCCGATTCCCCGGAGCTCGGGCGGGCGGTCCGCGGTCAGCAGCAGGAGCGGCACTCCGGAATGGAAGGCCTCCATCGCCGCGGGAAGGAGGTTGGCGGCGGCGGTTCCCGAGGTGCAGACGACCGCTGCAGGGACGCCGGTCTCACGAGAGAGGCCCAGCGCCGTGAACCCCGCGACGCGCTCGTCGATGCGCACGTGCAGGCGCAGGTGCCCCTGGTTCGCGGCGTGCACTGCGGCGAGCGCGAGCGCCTGAGACCGAGAACCCGGCGAGAGCACGAGATCGCGCACGCCGTGACCGATGAGGTCGGCGATCAGGGATGCCGCGGCATCCGTCGCCGGCGATGCGGTCACGGGCGAGTGTCCGGTGCCGTGCCGTCCGCTGCGGTGCCGTCGTCGGTCTCGTCCTCGAGACGGGCGAGCTCCTCTTCGAGGCGGCGGATGCGGGCATCCTGCTCGCTCTTGCTGATGCTGCGGAGGAACTGCGGGTCATCGTCGGGCGCGAGGATCGTGATCGCTCCGCCGTTGTCGTTCGCGCGGCGACGGCCGAGCGTGAACCAGAGGATCCCGCCGATGACCGGGATGAAGACGACGATGGCGATCCAGGCGGCTTTGGGCACGCCCCGGTGCCGCGTCGGCGGCTGCACTGCGCAGTCGACGATGCTGTACACCCAGAAGATGGCGGCCAGGAAGCCGCCCACGATCAACAGTCTCGCCACCCCTTCAGTGTAGGCGCGTCGGGGAGCGGCGGCTCGGCCGGGGCCCGAGGACGGGCTCGATCGGCTCGCACCGATGCCGGATTGTTAGACTGCGCGCACCATGCATGCCCCGTCGACGCGACCGCGACACCAGGGCGTCGAGCGGATGCTGATCCTCCGGGTCGGTCTGGCTCTCGGCCTCGCCCTGCTGCTCGTGATCGGCGCGTGGTCGACGTCGCACGGCAAGGCGGATGCGCACACCGCGCTGTGCCTCGCGCCGGGTGCGAGCGTCTCGTCGGTCTCGGGACACCACGATGACACGAGCGTGGTCGAGACCGCGCCGTCGGATGCCGCGGTCGTCGTCATCGCGGCGCTCTGCTGCGTCGTGCTGGTGCTGCTGTCGTCGAGGTCCGCCAGGGGCGTGGCCTCGGTCAGCCGCGCAGTCGCGGTGCGCGCCTCTGCGCCCAGCCGCGCGGGCCCGCGACGCCACGTGCCCGCACTGACGCTCACTCAGCTCTCGCTCTCCCGCATCTGAATCAGGCACGCCGTTCGCCGGCGACCCCGGCCGCGCTCGTCGCGGCTCACTCACCCTGCCTGATCCGAACCGTTGGAGAACCCTATGAAGACCCCTGTCAAGGTGGCCCTGATCACCATCGCCGCAGCGATCGTCCTCGTGATCGTCGGCATCGTCTATGCGATGTCGCAGCGAGCCGCCGACCCGACGCCGCCCGAAGGCGAGAAGCGGCAGACCGTCCGCACCGACTCGCACGTGCTCGACGACGGAGGGCCCGATGCCGTCACTGTCGTCGAGTTCCTCGACTTCGAGTGCGAGGCGTGTGGCGCCTTCTATCCGATCGTCGAAGACCTGCGCGAGCAGTATTCCGGCGAGATCACCTATGTGGTCCGCTACTTCCCGTTGCCGGGGCACATCAATTCGACACAGGCTGCTCTCGCGGCAGAGGCGGCGGCGGAGCAGGACCGGTTCGAGGACATGTACCACCGGCTGTTCGAGACGCAGGCCCAGTGGGGCGAGCAGTCGGAGGAGACCCCGGAGGTGTTCCGGGCGCTCGCCGTCGAGCTCGGACTCGACATGGCCGCCTACGACGCCGCAGTCGCCGACCCGGAGACGCTCGAACGCGTGCAGGCCGACAAGAGCGACGGCGAGCAGCTCGGAGTGCGCAGCACGCCCAGCTTCTTCATCGACGGCGAGCCCGTGGTGCTGGAGACGTGGGACGACCTCGAGACGGCGATCGAGAAGGCCCTGAACGGCTGAGTCAGAGGAGCCCTCGTGCGACGAGCGCCTCCTGATAGCCCCTGGCTTTATCGCTGATCACCTGTCGACAGGCGATCAGCGATTCGATCTGCGCATCGAGCGAGCGCTCGTGGGCACGCAGCAGGGCGAGTCGCTCGGCCTCATTGCCGCTGCCGGCGCGCACGAGGGCGGCATACTCGCGCAGGAGCGCGATCGGCGCCCCGGACTCGCGGAGCCGCCCCAGCAGAGCGAGCCACGCGAGCGAATCGTGGGCGTACACCCGCCGTCCGCCGGAGGTGCGCGGAACGTCGCGTGGGAACAGTCCCTCGGCTTCGTACCAGCGCAGGGTGTGCACGCTCACGCCCGCCAGGCGCGCGAGCTCGCCGATGCTGAACGTGCGCGTCGTGTCGACCACATCAACCACGAGGACTCCTCCTTGACTTCGAGTGCACTCTAGATCGTACGGTCGAATCATGACAGCTCCTCTCGACATGATCGCCCGCCAGCAGCCGCTCTCGTCGGAGTTCGGCTACCGCTCGACCGCGGCCGAGGTGATCGCCGACACGGACCTCGCCGGCCGGACCGCGATCGTCACCGGCGGGTACTCCGGACTCGGACTCGAGACGGTGCGCGCGCTCGCGGATGCCGGTGTGCGCGTGATCGTTCCTGCACGGCGTGTGGACGCGGCGCAGAAGGCGCTCGACGGGATCGCGGAGGCGGAGGTGCGGGGCGCCGATCTCAGCGACCTCGAGTCCGTGGCGGCCTTCACGCAGTCCGTGCGCCGCGACGGTCAGCCGATCGACCTCGTGCTGAACGTCGCCGGCATCATGGCCACCCCGTTCGGTCACACGGCGCAGGGCTTCGAGTCGCAGTTCGGCACCAACCACCTGGGTCATTTCGCGCTGGTCGGCGGGGTGGCCGATCTCCTGTCGGACCGCGCGCGCGTCGTCTCGTACTCATCCGGAGGTCACTTCCGCTCCCCCGTGCGATTCGACGACATCGACTTCGAGACGACGCCCTATGACCCGTGGGTCGCGTACGGGCAGTCGAAGACGGCGAACGCGCTGTTCGCGGTGGGCCTGGCACGACGCGGCGCCGAGCGCGGCATCCTCGCCTTCTCTGTGCACCCCGGCGGGATCATGACCGAGCTGCAGCGGCACGTTCCCCGCGAGGAGCTGCTCTCCCGCGGCTGGATCGACGAGGACGGCACCCCGAACCCGCGTTTCAAGACCCCCGCCGAGGGCGCGTCCACCGGCCTCTGGGCCGCGACGGCCACGGAGCTGGCCGAGCGCAGCGGCGCGTACTGCGAGGACTGCTCGATCAAGGGGATCGTGGCCCCCGATCACAGTGACATGACCACCGGCGGGGTGAAGGAATGGGCGATCGATCCCGAGGCAGCCGAGCGGCTGTGGGCCCTCTCGGTGAGCAGGACGGGCGTGGACGCCTTCGCCTGAGCGATGTCTGAGATCAACCGCGATCGAGACGCAGGATGCGGTCGTCGCCGTCGGAGGGGGTGCCGCGACCGTCGGTGTTGTTCGTGAGAACCCAGACCTCTTCACCCGGCCCGACCACGACATCGCGCAGGCGGCCGAGCTCGCCCGTGAACCGCTCGGTGCTGGACGACAGGTCGTCGAGTGGCACTGATCGCAGACGCTCGCCCCGCAGGTTCGCGATCAGGATGGCGGATGCCGTGACGGCGATCCCGCTCGGGCTCGCCTGGTCGGGCCGCCACTGCTGCACCGGGTCGATGTAGCCGGCATCGTCGGCGATCCCTTCGGCCTCGGGCCAGCCGTAATTGCCGCCAGCCTCGATCACGTTGAGCTCGTCCCACGTGTCCTGCCCGAACTCGCTCGCGTACATCGTGCCTGCGGCATCCCAGGCGATGCCCTGCGGGTTGCGGTGCCCGTAGCTGTAGACGGGCGATTCGTCGAACGGATTGTCGGCCGGCACATCGCCGTCGGGCGTGAGGCGCAGGATCTTGCCCGACAGCGCCTCGAGGTCCTGAGCACTGTCGCGGTCGCCTGCATCGCCCGTCGTGACGTACAGCATCCCGTCCGGGCCGAATGCGATGCGCCCGCCGTTGTGATTGCCTGCGGCCGGAATGCCGTCGAGCACGGTGGTCGCGGGGCCGAGCGACAGCGCACCGGCATCCCCGGCGATCGTCCGCCGCTCGACGCGGTTCTCCCCCTGCGCGGTGAAGTACGTGAACAGCTCCCCGTCGTGCACCGCGAGACCGAGCAGGCCACCCTCGCCACCGGGTGAGACGCCGTCGATCACCCCGACCTCGTGCACCTCGCCGTCATCGGCGACCTCGAGTACGCGCGCGCTGTCGCGTTCGCTCACCAGGGCCACATCGTCATGGAAGGCGATGGACCACGGGGCGTCGAGATCCTCGACGACGGAGTGCGCGCCCAACACCGGCATCGAGGTCGGCTGCGACGTGCAGGCCGCGAGCAGAGCGACGGATGCCGCGGCCAGCACCATCGATGCGCGCCGTCGTGCACTCGAAGAACGGATGGATCGATGCGCGGGCATGACTCCATTCAAAGTGATGTCCGGTCGAACCGCCACCGTCGCCCTCGGGTCGCACTCCGTGCCGCCGGAACCGCGCGCGGACGGCAGGAAGCGCGACCGGAAGGTCAGCAGACGGCACGAACTGCGACAGGAACGTTTCGCTCCGGAAGGAGCGACTCCCTCGCTACGCTGAGCGCATGACCGAGGCGCGAACCCCCACATCGCATCCTGTTCTCGCCGTCGTCCGGCGAATCCCCGCGACGCTCACGATGATCGCGGTGATACTCGTCGTCGGAGTGGTCTGGCAAGGACTGTGGCGTCCGTTCGAAGACACCCCGCTCTTCGCGACCGTGGCCTACGGGCTGCCGAACTTCCTCGACGGCAAGTGGTGGACGCCCCTCACCGGTACCTTCTTCGTCAACGCCCCCTGGGTCTACCTCTTCACGATCTCGGGTTTCTGGGGCATGGCCTACCTCGAGTTCCGTCGGGGATCCCGAGTCGCCCTCGCCTACTACTGGGTGGGCCAGCTCTTCGCGATGTTCGCGACCGCTCTGGTGCTGGCCTTCGCCTCGCAGCTGCCGTGGGCGTGGGCCGAGGCACAGGCCCAGGCACTCGATGTCGGAGCCTCAGGCGGCACCATGGCCTGCATCGCCGCCGCCGTCGGGCTGTTCCGCCCGCCTTGGCGGGTGCGCGGCTGGCTCATACTGCTCGGGTTCGTATTCATCGCGATGCTGTTCTGGGGTGCGGTCGCGGATCTCGAGCACCTGCTCGCGGTGCTGCTGATCCTGTTCGCCGACCGCACTCTGCGCGTGCAGCGGACCACGGTGCGCGAGCAGCGCCTCATCGCGGTGATCGCACTGCTCGTGCTGGGCGCGGTCGAGATCATCACGACTCTGGTGGCGACCGATGGCCCGTTCGGTCCGACGGAACCCGCATCGGGCGGATTCATCGGCCTCGCTTTCGATCTCGTGGTGATCGTCGTGCTCGTGAACGGGCTGCTGCGCGGCCGCCGCTGGTCGTGGGTGCTCGTGATCCTGCTCGGACTCTTCAACATCCTGACGGCGGCGCTCGTGCTCATCCTGATCACGGTGTTCTCGCAGGCCCAGGTCGATTTCCGTTGGGACGGCGAGACAGAGCTCGACCTCGCCAACGGCTTCCTCTGGCTGATCCTGCTCGTCTACCTGGTCGCCGTGCGTCGGGCGTTCCGGGCTAAGCGCAAGTCGCTCCTCGGCATCGAGCCCGCCCCGACCGTCGACGACGTGAAGACCGAGCTGCGCGCCCACGGCGGGGGCACGCTGTCGTGGATGACGACCTGGGAGGGCAACAGCTACGCGCGCAGCGCCGCCGGGATCGTGGCGTATCAGCGGCGGAGCGGAGTCGCGCTCGCACTGGCCGACCCGATCGGACCGTCGGCGTCTCGTGCGGAGGCCGTGGCGGATTTCATCCGCACCGCCGAGAACGCAGGACTCGTGCCGTGCTTCTTCAGCGCTGACGACGCCACCCGCCAGGCCGTGCCGCCCACTTGGCGCAGCATCGTGGTCGCTGACGACACGATCGTCGATCTGCCCGGCCTGGAGTTCACCGGCAAGCGGTGGAACTCGGTGCGCAGCTCGCTCAATCGGGCGGGGAGGGAGGACATGACCTTCCGACTGACCCGTCTGGCCGACGAGTCGTGGGGCGTGCGACAGCAGCTGCGGGCGATCTCGGAGGCGTGGGTCGGCGACAAGGATCTTCCCGAGATGCGGTTCACGCTCGGCACGCTCGACGAGGCGGAGGATCGGGAGGTGCGACTCGCCCTGGCGATCGCCCCGAACGGCGACGTCGACGGATTCCTGTCGTGGCTGCCGGTCTATGCCGAAGGCGGCACGGTTCGCGGCTGGACGCTCGACCTCATGCGGCGGCGGGAGGGCGGCTTCGCCCCGGTGATGGAGTATCTGATCGGATCATCCGCGCGGCAGTTCTCGGAGGAGGGTGCGGAGATCATGTCGCTCTCGGGCGCTCCCCTCGCCCACGACTACCCGCCGGACGCCGGGATGATCGCCGCGCTGAGCGATCGACTCGCCGAGGCGCTCGAGCCCGTCTACGGCTTCGGATCCCTGCACCGGTTCAAGCAGAAGTTCCACCCGCGCTACGAGACGATGTACCTGCTGTTCCGCGACGAGGCCGACCTCGCAGCGATCGGCACGGCTCTCACCCGGGCATTCCTGCCGGATGCGACTCTGCGGCAATTCGCGGGTGCCGGTCTCGAACTGGTCCGAGGCAGCAAGGACTGATTCCTTTCGTCAGCCGTCGCGGGGCGGCTTGCGCAGCCTCTTGACGTCGGTGCGCTGCTTCTTCGCGGTCAGCCGTCGCTCTTTCGAGCCGCGGCTCGGCTTGGTCGCCCGCCGCTGGGGAGCCGGCGGGCGCAGAGCGTCGGAGACCAGGGCCACGAGTCGTTCGCGTGCGGCGTCGCGGTTGCGCAGCTGGGCGCGGTGCTCGGAGGCGGCGATCGTCAGCACTCCGTTCACCAGCCGACCGCTCAGCCGGTCGAGGAGACGCTCACGCTGATGCGGAGTGAGCGACGCGCTCGCGCCGGCATCCCAGACCAGCTCGACTCGGGAATCCGCGGTGTTCACACCCTGACCGCCCGGCCCTGACGAGCGCGAGAAGCGCCATGACAGCTCGGCCTCGGGGATCGTGAGACCCGCCGAGACCCGCAGACCGGGGCGATGAGGGGTGGGCATGCATCCATCATCCCCCCGGCGCGGGGTGCGCGCGTCAGTCGACTGCGTCAGCCGAGTGCGTCGGCCGCCTCGAGGGGGATGCCGTTCGCGGTGCCCTCGGAATGCGGCACGGCATCCGTCTTCGCGGTGTTCGCGATGTGCGCGCGGGCGACCACGATCGCGGCGACGACCATCAGCGCGACCCCCAGCCAATACGGCGCCGCGTGGCTGACGGTGACGTACAGCGCACCGGCGATCAGCGGTGCGGCGGTGTTCATCGCGGCATTGAGCGACTGGGTCGCTCCTCCGAGCCAGCCTTGCTCGTCGTCACCGACCGCGTTCGACATGGCACCGTCCAACGCGGCCGTCGACGCTCCCTGGCCTGCGGCGAGCATCAGCGCACCGACGATGAACACCCACGGCTGGGCGAAGACCGAGGCCACGACCGCGAGACCGGCGAGTCCGATCGTCTGCGCCACGATGCCGCTGATGATCACACCGCGCTCGCCGATGCGAGGCAGCAGGATGCCGAGCAGCACGCCCTGGATGAGGATGTCGATGATGCCGACACCCGCCGTGAGGAGACCGATCTGGGTCGGCCCCCAGCTGATCGAATCGAGCGCCAGCACGCTGAAGTTGTTGACGAAGAAGCCGAACGGAAGCGCGAGGAGGCCGAATCCGATCATGAGGCCCCGCAGCTCCTTGCGCCCGAAGGCCTCCTTGAAGACGCCGAACGGCTGGATCTCGCGGATCGAGATGCGCTCGATGCGGTTCTCGGGCTTGAGGCTCTCGGGGAGCAGGAAGATGCTGAGGATCGCGATGACGAGCCCGACTGCCGCGGTGAGGAAGACCGGGAGCTGCAGGCTCACGGCGGCGAGGAGGCCGCCGATCGCCGGGCCGATCATCATGCCAATACCCGACAGGGCGCCGAGCAGTCCGAACCGCTGCGCGCGTTTCTCAGGAGGGGTGATGTCGGCGAGATAGGCGAAGAGTGCGGGGATGTCGCCGGCGGTGAGGCCTTGGATGACACGGGCGAGGACGAGCACCCAGATCGCTCCGCCGATGCCGAACAGGGTCATCGCGAACGCCGCACCGAACGCAGCGCCGATGATGACGGGCCGGCGGCCGAAGCGGTCGGAGAGACGACCGAGGAAGGGGGCGACCAGGAAGGCGCACAGGCCGTTGATCGCTTCGAGTACGCCGACCCAGATCGCGAGATCGCCTTCGTGCGACACATACTGCAGCACGACGAAGGGCAGGACGGGGAGGACGACGGTCATGCCGATGACGGTGAGCATCGTCAGCACGATGAGCATGATCCAGGCGCGCTTTTCGCTGCGCGCGGGCGGGTTCGTTAGTGAAGTCACTCCGAAACTGTATCAATACCAGTTTTGTTGTCAAGCCAGTTCTGAACCGAGTTCGCGATATCGTGGAGGCATGACGAATTCTGAGCCGCTCGGCCGCCGTGAACGCAAGAAGGCGGCGACACGCAAGAACATCTCCGACGTGGCGACGATGATGTTTCTCGAGCGCGGCTTCGACAACGTCAGCATCCGCGAGGTCGCGGACGCCGCCGACGTCTCCCCCACAACCGTGTTCGCGCACTTCCCCCAGAAGGAGGCGCTCGTGTTCGACGAGGACGACGAGCAGCGCGACCGACTCGTCTCCGCCGTCCGCGACCGCGCCGAGGGCGTCACGATCAATCGGGCGATCCGCGACTTCTACACCGCAGAGGTCGGCGCCAACATCGATGAGCACGGCAACGACGTCACGCGGATCTTCCTCACGTTCCTCAACGAGACGCCGGCACTGAGCGAGTACGCCGCGAAGATGTGGCTGCGGCACGAGGACGCCCTGGCGGATGCTATCGCCGAAGAGCTCGAGCTCCCCGAGCCGACGGCGGAGATCCGCGTGTACTCGCGTTTCGTCCTGCAGATGCAGCTGCTCGTCAACGAGCACGAGGACCAGCTCGGGATCCTCGACGCGGGGTTCTCGGTTCTCGAGAACGGATGGGCCCCGGTCGAAGCTGCCCTCACGGAGCCGCACCCACGGGATTAATCCGAGCGCCTCGGCAAGCTCAACTCCCGCGCGCCGCGTCAGAAGGTTGGACGGCGGGCTAGACAGGCTTTCGACCCCGCCTGTCCGAACAGACCGACGCCTTCGGAGTCGTGGCTACTGGAAGAAGTTCGCGATTGATCGGACAGTCTCGCCGGGAACCGACGCGCCGAGCGGCCAACTGCCATCGCCTAGGCGCGGCCACACCTTGAGGCGCGTGGAATGCGGTATCAACTGCTGAATTTGTCGTGTCAAAAAGCGTGTACCACTGGGATCATCTACCACGATGAACGCGACTAGCCCTAGCCTACAAACGAAACAGCCATCTTTCACGTCCGCCGGATCGTCGGAACTATGCCAATAGAGGTTCCACTCGTGATTGACTGCAGCCTCCGTTCCGACGATCCAGAATAAAGCCGACGAAGCCACAGCACCGCTGCCGTCAAGCAAAACTCTGGCCCTGTCCCTTAGCCACCCCCGGCCCATTCCCGGCATCAAGACTCCCGCCAGCAGCATGATCCGCAACATCCAATCAGATGTATACCGAACAAAAGAGGGATCTACCGGAATAACCTCCTGCGAGCTCATACGAATCGCGTTCGTAAACCCGCGTCCCGCCTCGGCAATCCAACCATCCCTACAGACTCTGCAAACACCAGGCACGAGGTCCCGCTCAGCGTCGAAGGTTGTCACGGCGAAGTCATCAGTTACAGATGTTGCATGACTCGATTCGAGTGTGACCAGAGCTTCCGGGGGACGTCGCATCGTTCGGCGGAGATAATTGCGATTGAAGAGCTCGGCGCCAATCAGATCTCCATCCACGTCGCAGAAAACGCATCTACCTCGGTCCGAGAGTTCAGCGATCAACGGCGAAGCCAGTTGGAAAAGCCACTCTGCGATTGCCTCTGCGCCTACTTCTCCGGCAGCGATCGCATTAATCACGCGCTCCGCTTCGACATCCTCATGGCGTCCTAGAACTTCTCCGTTGGATTCAAGAAAAATCTTAGTTAGCAGCCACGCCGTCCGCTTGTTGCCGTTGGCGAAGCCTTGAGTGGTGCACAGCGCGTGTAGAAGAACAGCAGCCTGATCCCACAGGGTTCCAACGAGAATCTCACCGCCCCAAGTCGCGCTTGGCCGCCCTAATGCTCCACGGATCGTAGCTTTGTCACGGACTCCCCCGTCATCCAGCTTCCCGTTCACTGCCGCTGCGGTTTCGAAGCTGATCTGCCTAAATGACATCAGGCGAGCCGTCTGAGAAGCTCAGCGTCCTCCACTAGTAGACGCTCGGCGATCCTCATGGCTTCTTCGAGCGGGACGAAGCTAACCGATGCCTCCAGCTCGCTGGGACTCGCCTCCGAGCCCACCGCACCCTCACCTAACATCCGCTCCATCCGTTGAACAATACCCGTTCGTGCCGCACGCCGGTAGTCGTTCCAGGTGACTATGTGGGGCTGCTCAGTCTGACGGATTTCGCGACCCGTCGGGCGAATCGGACTCGCGAGGTCAGAGCGCGGCGAGAACCTCCGCCGTCGTCCGCACCCGTCCGAGCACCTGGAACACCCGGGTCAGCGAGCGCTCGTGACCGGACGGGTCGGGGTCGGAGACGGCATCGGACACGACCACCACGGAGAGCCCCAGATCGGCGGCGGCACGTGCGGTCGACTCGACTCCGAAGGTCGTCGCGAGACCCGCGACCACGACGTCGGTGATCTGCCTCGCGGTCAGCTCTTCGAGCAGCGAGGTGCCCGCGAACGCGCTCCACCCGGCGCGCGGATGCACGGATTCGTCCTCGCGATTCGCGATGCCGGGAGCGAGCTCAGCGAAGCCCTCGGGCCAGACGCGTCCGCCGGGTCCGTACTCGGTAGCACCGGCCGCGGTCCCGGTCGAGACCACGAAGGCGACCAGGCGGTCGGAGTCGCGAAAGGCCTCGACCAGGCTGCCCACGTGCGACACGAGGTCTTCGGCGCTCACTGCTCTCGCGTTCGGAAGGGTTCCCGCCTGCACGTCGACGACGACGAGCGCCGTCGTCGACGGGAGTTCGATTTTCGGCATCCGTTCTTCTCCCCCTGTCGTCACGGGAACGTGACGACGACTTTCTCGGCCGCGCCCGGAGTCGCCGCGAGCGCGAGAGCCTCCTGCACGCGATCGAACGGAATGCGATCGCTGATGATCAGTTCGTACTTTCGCCAGTTCGCGATGATGTCGTCGGTGACCTCGAAGATCTCGGTCGGGTATCCCATCGAGAGAACGACGGTGAGCTCGGTCGTCAGCAGCGCCCCGAAGTCGATCTCGACCGGCTTCTTGTGCACGGCGACGATTCCGAGGGTCGCCCCCTGCTTGGCCGCCGATGTCGCTGTGGCGATCACCGCGGGCGCACCGGCGGCATCCAGGTAGACATCCGAATCCGATCGCTCGCCCCGAATGCCGACGACCTGCGCAGCGGCACCGTGCAGCTCGACCAGACGCGCGAAGACATCCTCCTCAGCGGAGTTGATCACCGCGTCCGCGCCGATCATAAGCGCCTTCTCAAGCCGGTTCGGCACGATGTCGACGACGACGACGTGGCCGGCGCCGCGCGCCTTGAAACCGAGCACCGCGCCGAGTCCGATCGGGCCGGCTCCGAACACCACGACCTTGTCGCCGGGCTTCGACGCCGTGCGGTTGGTCGCGTGTCTCGCGACGGCCATGGGTTCGTTCAGCGCTGCCACCTCCCACGGGATCTCCTCGGGGATGACACGGAACTGCACCCCGGCGCGAGCGTCCTTCAGCACGATGACATCACTGAAGCCGCCCTGAGCGCCGCCGCTGCCGAGCAGCCCGTCGATCGTCGCCATGACATTGATCACGACGTGGTCGCCGACCTTCACATCGCTCACCTCGGCGCCGACCTCGATCACCTCACCTGCGGGCTCGTGCCCGAGCGGCGTGGCCCCCTGACGGGGCGGGATGCCGCCGTACATCGTGTACATGGCATCCGACCCGCAGATGCCGCACGCCTTCATCTCCACCAGCACGTCGCGGGGGCCCGCCGTCGGCTGCTCGACATCGAGCACCTCGGTGGTTCCTGGGCCCGTGATCACCACTGACTTCATGTCGCTCTCCCTCGATCGCGTCATCCGACTCGTCCGACGTGTTCCCGCCGTCACTAAACAACATTAGTGACTCTAAGCTATCCCCGTGGCTGGGAGTTCTCGCAAGACACCGACCATTCGGGATATCGCCCGGGTGAGCGGGGTGTCGGCGACCACGGTGAGCTTCGTCCTCAACGACACCGCAGGCCAGACGATCCCCGTCGGCACCCGTGATCGCGTGCGCAGCGCGGCGCAGGAGCTCGGGTATCCGATCACGCTCGCGCGCGCCCTGCGCGAAGGCACCACCCGCACGGTCGTCGTCGCCACCGGGGTACTCCCCCGGGGCACCGCGCTCGATTCCTTCCTCGACGGCCTCGACATCGAGCTCTCGCGCCGCGACCACTCCATCGCGGTGCTCCGAGCGACCGGCGATGCCCTCGCTCGCACGATCGACGCGATCTCCCCTCGAGCCGTCATAGACCTCGGCGCGATCTACGCGGGTGCCGAGAGCGACGGCCTCGACGGCGGATGGATCGACGGGCTCGCCTCGCACACGCTCACCCAGGTGGGTCATCTGGTGAACCTCGGCCACTCGTGTGTCGCCTTCGTCCGCCCCGCTGAGACGGGCGGCATCTCCGCGATGATCGGGCTACGGGAACGCCATCTGCAGGAGTCCGCTCGGGCGCTCGACATCGCCGCGCCCGCGACGATCGCGATGCCAGAAGATCCGGATGGCGGCGCAGGCGCCCTGAATGCGGCGATCTCCCGGGGCGTCACCGGTATCGCAGGCTTCGACGACGACTCGGCTGCACGTGTCCTGCGCGCAGCACGTCGGCTCGGCATCCGCGTTCCGCATGACCTGTCGGTCGTCGGCTTCGACGACGCCGGATGGGGGCAGCACACCGCTCCCGCGCTCACCACGGTGCGCATCGAGGCGGTCGACTACGGACGTCGCGCCGCACGCGGCATCCTCGGCATCACGGATCCGGATGCTCCGGCGCCGCACTCGTGGGTCGTCGAACGTGGATCGAGCAGCACGGCACCGCAGAGCACCACGTGAACTCCTACCGACCCGACGACTGGGATGCGAGCACGGAGCATCCATCGACGATCCGCGCGCCGTACGTGATGGGAACCGGCGTCGTCACCGGCGAAGACACCGGAACCCGCCCGCTCTCGCCTCCGCACAGTCATCCGGACGCGATGCTCGCGTGGTGCTACCGAGGCACCGTCTGGGTGCAACTGCGGGATGCCCTGTGGCGCCTCGCGCCGGGGCAGGGAGTCTGGATCCCGGCACACACTCCCCACACCGCGCGGCACGAGCGCGACTCGACCGGCTGCTACACCTACGTCTCGGACACCTCGCTGATCGCTCCGATCGACGAGGTCACGCAGGTGCTGGTGCCGCGAGCCGTGCAGGAGATGCTGCTGCACCTCGGCATCAACGACATGCCCACCGACCTGCGGGTGCGCATCCAATCGGTGCTCATCGAGATGCTCCAGCAGCCGTCCGCCGGCGCAGCCGACGGCTGGGGCGAGGTGCCGATGCCGGCCGACGAGCGCGTGCGACCGCTCGTGCAGGCGGTGCTCGCAGACCCGGGCGACCCGCGGAGCGCGCGCGACCTGGTCCTCACTCACGGACTCCACGAGCGCACCGTGCTGAGGATCTTCCAGAACGACGTCGGCATGACGTTCGGCCGGTGGCGCACGGGCGTGCGGATGACGCTGGCCGCCCGTCTGATCGTCGACAACACCCCCATCGGAGCAGTCGCGCACCGGTGCGGGTACGCCACCACCAGCGCGTTCTCTGCAGCATTCAAAGAGAGGTTCGGACTGACTCCGCGGCAGCACGTGGCACGCGTGCAGGCAGACCCCGCACACCAGCTGTATTGGCGATGACGCTCCCGGGATGACCACCGGCTGTCGTTTCTACGACACAAGTCGTCTGCCTGTCGACACTCGCGGCTCGATCTGCGTTCTAGCATCGAAGTGTTAGGGCATGCTTACCTAACTTCTCGCCGCGCGGACGCGGCATACCCCTCCCCCTTTCTCTGAAGGAGAATCATGACGCACGCTTCTGCGCGCCCGAAGACCCGCCGAGGTGCCGCCCTCGTCGCAGCCGCCATCGCCGCCACGCTCGCCCTCGCGGGGTGCACGGCCTCAGCCGACACCGACGAGACCGCCGCCGTATCGGCCGACGGCGTGGTCATCGAGCACGCCCACGGCGAGACCGTCATCCCCGAGAAGCCACAGCGCATCGTCACCCTCGGCTGGATGACCCCCGACATCGTCGCCGCCCTCGGCACCAACCCGATCGGCATGGAAGAGGTCTGGGGAGCGGACGAGAGCGGCTACCAGCCCTGGTTCGAGGACTTCGTCACCGAGGAGTACGGCGAGACGCCCGAGATCATCCCCTTCACGGAGGACGGCCCCAACTACGAGGCGATCAAGGCCCTCGAGCCCGACCTGATCCTGAGCCTCTACTCGGGCGTGACCGACGTCGAGTACGAGCGCCTTACCGAGATCGCCCCCACCGTGCCCTACATCGAGCGCGCCTGGGACCCGAGCACGTGGGAGGACATGACCCGCACGATCGGCAAGGCCATGTCGGAGGACGAGAAGGCTGAGGAGCTGATCTCCGAGACCGAGGACATGATCACCACGCTCGCCGACGAGCACCCCGAGTTCGACGACAAGACCTTCGTGTGGGGCCTGACCCTGAACGAGGGCGGAACCGACCTCGGCGTCTACCTCGAGTACGACCCGCGCGTGCGCATCACCGAGGCTCTCGGCTTCACCTCGACCTCGGCCATGGACAGCTTCCTCGCCAGCGCCGAGGGCGACAACTGGTACACCGGCGTCAGCCTCGAGAAGCTCTACGACGTGCAGGCCGACCTGTTCGCCGCGTGGGGCGGCAGCGTCGACGAGGGCGAGTACACCGTCGAGAACAAGGTCGTCTCCCGCTGGGAGCCGATCGAGGCGGGCTCCTACGTGATCTACGCCGACGACGCCGAAGCATCCGCGATCAGCGCACCGACCGTGCTCTCGCTGAAGTACATCCTGCCGAAGTACGTCGACGACCTCGCAGCAGCGCTGCAGGGCGAGCCGACGATCGCAGGCGAGTGATCCGAGAGATGTCCCTGGCGACGGAAGACGGCACGGACGTCTCGAACACAGACGCGGGGAGTCGGGCAGACGACTCCCCGCGTCGCAACGGGGCGCTGGTGGCGGGTCTGGTCGCGGCGACGCTCGTGCTGGCCGCCGCCACCGTCGCCTCGCTCGCGATCGGCAACCGTGCGATCGACCCGGTGACGGTTCTGCACGCCCTCTTCGCCTACGACGACGACAACCCGCTGCACCTGATGGTCATGGAGCTGCGCGTGCCCCGCACCCTGCTCGGCATCGTCGTCGGCGCCGCTCTCGCCGTCTGCGGCGGTCTGATCCAGGCCTTCACCCGCAACCCCCTGGCCGACCCCGGCATCCTCGGGGTGAACGCGGGCGCGTCGTTCGCCGTCACCTTCGTCGTCGGCATCCTCGGTCTCACCGCCCCCGGCGCCTACGTTCCCTTCGCTCTGCTCGGCGCATTCGTGCTGACGATGCTCGTCTACGCGCTGGGTTCGTTCGGACGCGCAGGCGCCACACCGATGAAGCTCACCCTTGCAGGGGTCGCGCTCGGCGCCGCGTTCACCGGGTTCACGACGGCCATCGTGCTGCGCGACCTCGGCACGCTGCAGGTCATGCGCTTCTGGGGAGTCGGATCCATCGGCGGGCGCACCCTCGACCAGCTCGCCTGGGCCGCACCACTCATCGCGATCGGCCTCATCATCGGACTGCTGTGCGCTCGCTCGCTGAACGCCCTGGCCCTGGGCGACGACCTGGCGCAGTCCCTCGGCGCACGCGTGCGCGTCACGCGTGTGCTCGTCATCATCGCGGTCACCGTCCTCGCCGGCACGAGCGTCGCCGCCGCCGGCCCCATCGCCTTCGTCGGCCTCATGATCCCGCACGTCGTGCGCTGGTTCACCGGGCCCGATCAGCGCTGGGTCCTCACGTACTCGATGATCATCGGCCCCGCCTTCCTGCTGGCCGCCGACATCCTCGGCCGCATCGTGCTGCCCAGCGGCGAACTGCGTGTCGGCATCGTCACAGCCCTCCTCGGGGCACCGATCCTGATCATCCTCGTTCGTCGCAAGCGGGTGAGCGGACTGTGATCATCGACCAGCGCCAGCGGCCCTCTCACGACCAGCAGGCGCCCGACTTCATTCCCGTCGACCATGGTCGACGCCTGTTCCGCATCGAGACCGCCCGCATCGCCGCACTCCTCCCGGTGCGCTCGGTCGTGGTCAGCGCGGTGCTCGTCATCGTCATCATCGCCGCCGGTCTCGCCTCGATGACGATCGGCGCCTACGAGGTCGACTTCCCCTCGGTCCTCCGCGCGGTCTTCGACCCGTCGTCCGACTCCGACATCCGCCAGGTGGTGTTCGAGTGGCGACTGCCACGCGTGCTGTTCGCGGTGCTGTGCGGTGCGGCCCTCGCTCTCGCCGGCGGCATCTTCCAGTCGCTCACCCGCAACCCGCTCGGCTCCCCCGACATCATCGGCTTCGGCGTGGGCGCCCAGTTCGGCGTGACCCTGATGATGGTCGTGCTCGAGCTGAACACCTACATGTTCAAGGCGGTCGGCGCCCTCGTCGGCGGCCTGTTCACCGCTCTGCTCGTCTACGTGCTCGCGCACAAGAACACGCTGTCGTCGTTCCGACTGATCATCGTGGGCATCGGCGTCTCGGCAGGACTGGGTTCGCTCACCTCGTGGATCCTGATCTCGGTCAGCGTCGAGAAGGCGATGATGGCGGCGACCTGGGGTGCGGGCTCGCTCGCCTCCCTCGGGTTCGACCAGCTGATTCCCGCCGCGATCGTCTTCGCGGTCGTGACCCTCGCCTCGCTGCCTCTGAACCGCACCCTGCCGGTGCTCGAGATGGGCGATGACGCGGCGACCGCCCTCGGCGTCAGCCCCGGACGCACGAGGATCGCCGCGATGGTGTTCGGGGTGGCGCTGGTCGCCCTCGTCACCGCCGCCGCCGGTCCGATCTCGTTCATCGCCCTCGCCGCCCCGCAGATCTCGCAGCGGCTCACCCGATCGAACACGCCGATGGGCACCGTGCCCGTGATGCTCACGGGCGCAGCGCTCGTCGTCGTGTCGGACACCGTCGCTCAGCTCGTCGCCGTGCCGGTGGGAGTCGTGACCGTCTCTGTCGGCGGAATCTATCTCGCCTGGCTGCTCGCCGCCCAATACGCGCGCCGCGCCTGAAAGGAACACCGATGACCACCTCGCTGCTGGCCCGCGACATCACGCTGAGCTACGGCGACACCCCGATCGTCTCGGGGCTGTCGTTGGAGGTTCCCGATGACTCGTTCACGATCATCATCGGGCCCAACGCGTGCGGCAAGTCGACTCTGCTGCGCGGCTTCGCCCGTCTGCTGCGCCCGAGCACCGGCACCGTGCTGCTCGACGGCGCCGAGCTGCGCTCCCTGAAACCGAAGGATGCCGCGAAGAAGCTGGGTCTCCTGCCCCAGTCCTCGATCGCACCCGACGGCATCACGGTCGCCGACCTCGTGGGCCGCGGCCGCTTTCCGCATCAGAGCGCGATGCGCACCTGGAGCAGCGCCGACGAGCGAGCAGTGTCCGAGGCGATGGCCGCCACCGGTGTCACCGACCTGTCTCGGCGCCTCGTCGACGAGCTCTCCGGTGGTCAGTGCCAGCGGGTCTGGGTCGCGATGGCTCTCGCCCAGCAGACCCAGCACCTGCTGCTCGACGAGCCGACGACGTTCCTCGACATCGCCCACCAGATCGACCTCATGGAGCTCTTCGCCGACCTGCACCGCAGCGGCACGACCCTGGTCGCGGTGCTGCACGACCTCAACCATGCCGCGCGCTACGCGACCCACCTCGTGGCGATGCGAGACGGGGAGATCGTGGCGCAGGGCGACCCGCGCGAGATCATCACGGCCGAGCTCGTCGAGGCCGTGTACGACCTGCCCTGCAGGGTGATCACCGACCCGGTCTCGGGAACGCCGCTGGTGCTGCCGCTCGGCAGGCGGACGCGATGACGACCACGCCCCGCCGGCTCTTCGCGATCGCGCTCGCCTCGCAGGGTCGGGGGTTCACCCTGACCGCGGCGACGACGCTGCTCATCGTGCATTCGCTCACCGAGGCGGCGATCCCGGTGATCATCGGCGCCACGATCGACCGCGCGGTGCTGCCGTCGGACCCGGCGGCACTCGCGTTGTGGCTCGGTGTGCTCGTCGGCATCTTCCTCGTGCTGAGCGCGAGCTACCAGGGCGCCTCCCGACTGATGGTCGGCGTGTACGGCTACGGCGAGCAGGCACTGCGGCACCTCGCCCTGTCGCGGATGCTGCGCCCTCGCCTCTCTCGTCGGGCGATGACCCCCGGCGAAGCGCTGACCTTCGTGACCTCCGACACCTATCGCGTCGCGGGCGTCGCATGGTCGGTCGCCCAGCAGTGCGCCACGATCGCGGCGATCGCGGGTGCAGCGGTCGCCATGCTCGTGATCTCGCCGATCGCGACGCTCGTCGTCTTCGCCTCGACCGTCGCCATGATGGTCACGATGCGGATCGTCTCGCGACCGCTCGACCGCCGAGGCGCCGCGGAGCAGCACGCCGCGACGGAGGCAGGCGCCGTCGCCGCCGATTTCATGTCGGGATTCCGGGTGCTCGTCGGCATCGGCGCGCGCGAAGAGGCGGTGCGGCGCTACATCGTGGCGAGCGACGCCAGCCGCATCGCGGCGACGACCGCCGGGCGATCGCTCGCCGGGTATGAGGCGGTGAGCTCCGTGCTCGCCGCGGTCGCCACGACGGTGCTCGCCGGCCTGTCGGCGTGGTTCGCCGCCGAGGGTCAGATCAGCATCGGCGAACTCGTGACCGTGCTCGGCCTCGCACAGTTCCTCAGCGGCTCCCTCGCATACGCCGGGTCGTTCCCCTCGAACTGGATCCACAAGCTCGCCTCGGCCAAGCGACTGGCGGAGATGATCGACACCGGCGACCTGCTCGACGCCCCCGCCGCGACCGCGCCGCTCGACCGCACCCGCCGAGCTCCCGAGGGCGTCGTTCTCACGTTCCGTCCGGGCCCCGAGGGCACGGCCCACATCGAGGTGCGGCGTGGTGACCTGCTCGGCATCCGTCCGTCCGACAGTGAAGAGGCCCGAGCTCTCTCCCGCCTCCTGGGCATGCGGACGCCGCCCGGTCGTGGCCGGATCGCGATCGCGGCAGACGGCTCCCTGCAGGACCTGAGCGGTCTGGATGCTGCTGACTACCGCCGACGCGTCGTCGCCCTGCCCCACCGCCACACGATCGTGAGCGGCACCATGCGCGAAGCCGTGCGCGGTCATGACACCGCGGCTGATCCGCGAGCAGAGCTGATCGCGGCCGCCGCTCTGCACGACACGGTCGCCGAGGTCGGCGGATGGGATGCGCAGGTCGGCGAAGCGGGCAGACGCCTCTCGGGCGGCCAGCGGCAGCGCATCGGACTCGCTCGCGCTCTGCACACCGACGCCGAGGTGCTCGTGCTCGACGAACCCACCTCGGCCGTCGACGCCATCACCGAGGCGCACATCGCCCACGCTCTCCACCGACTCGACCGCACGACGATCGTGATCAGCACCTCCCCTGCGCTGCTCTCGGTCTGCGATCGGGTCGTGGACCTCTCGGCCGACAGATCGGATGCCCGCGATGACTGACACCACGAGTCCCCTCCTGCCGATCGCGACCGGCGCTCGCGTGCGCATCGTCATCGGGATGCTGCTGCGGCGCCACCGCGGACGGGCGGTGGGCACGGCTGCGCTGTTCCTCATCGCATCCGCTCTGGGGATCGCACTCCCCGCATGCCTCGGTCGCATCGTCGACGCCGTATCGACCGATGCGGGTCTCGCCGTGATCGCAGGCTGGATCGGCGGCGCCGGCGTCGGCGCCATCGGTGCGGCGCTGGTGATGCTGTGGGCCGCACGGGTGCTCTCGGGGCTGGTTCAGGACATGCTGGCCGAGCTGCGCGAAGACGTGTTCGCCTCGGCGATGCGCCTGCCCGTGAGCACGGTCGACGACGGCGAGACGTCCGATCTGCTCTCCCGGGTGACCGGCGACGTCGACGCGGTGGCCGAGGCCGGGGGCGACGTCGTGCCGATGCTGCTCTCGGCGGGCTTCGCGATCGGGGTGTCGCTGGTGGCGCTGACGGCGCTCGACCCCTGGCTCGCACTCGCAGGGGTCGCGAGCGTGCCGTTCTACCTGCTGGGCACGCGCGCGTTCCTGCGGCGTTCGCGCGTGGTGTTCCGCGAGGTCCGAGTGCGTGAGGCCGCCCGAAGCCAGGCCGTGCTCGAGGCCGTCGAGGGCATCGAGACGCTCACCGCGCTCAACGAACAGCCTCATGCTCTCGCCCGTGTCGAGGCGCGGGCGGAGGACTCGATCAGGATGCAGATCGAGGGCGTCCGGGTGCGCAACAGACTCTTCCGCTGGATCAACGGGGGCGAGCTCGTGGGACTGGGTGCGATCCTCGCTGCCGGGTTCCTGCTGCACGCGAACGGTGCGATCACGGTCGGGATGGTGACGACGGCCGCGCTCGTGTTCCACCGCCTGTTCGATCCGGTCGGCCAGCTGATCTTCGGTCTCGACGACATCCAGCGTGCGGCGATCGGACTCGCGCGGCTCGTGGGAGTGATCGACCTCGCTCCGACGAAGGCCGCGCCGTTGCCTGCGCCCGTCGCACCGCGCACCGCTCCGGTCGGGATCCGGCTGCAGGATGTCGGCTACCGATATCCGACCACGGGTCGTGGGGTCGACGGAGTCACTCTTCAGGTCGAGCCCGGCACGACAGCCGCGCTGGTCGGCTCATCGGGCTCGGGCAAGAGCACGCTCGCCCGGGTCATCGCCGGTCACCATGCGCCGACGTCCGGCCGCGTGCGCCTCACTCCGGAGGGGGCGGACCCGTACTACGTGTCGCAGGAGCTGCATCAGTTCCGCGGCACGATCGCCGACAACCTGCGTCTCGTCGCGCCCGATGCGAGCGACGAGGAGATCGCGGCCGTGCTGGAGGCGGTCGACGCGGAGTGGGCGGTGGCGTCGCTGACATCGGCCGATGCGGGTGCCCGTCTCGACGAGGGCCGGATCCAGCAGCTGGCCATCGCTCGAGCGCTGCTCGCCGACCCTGCTGTGGTGATCCTCGACGAGGCGACGGCGGATGTCGGGCTGCATCACCGCGGCGCGGTCGAAGCGGCGATCCGCGTGCTGCGTCGGGATCGGACCACCGTGCTGATCGCGCATCGGCTCGAACCGGTGTCGACCGCCGAGCAGATCGTCGTCTTCGAGGGCGGCCGCGCGATCCAGCGTGGAACGCACGACGAACTGCTGGCGACAGAGGGGCTCTATCGCAGCTTCTGGCTCGCGCAGGCGGAACGAGCGCCGATTCGCACCGTGTCGTCGGTGCACACTTAACATCAATCTAGGTTTATCTTAAGCACTTTTAGATAAAGCTTGCTTCATCTAAACTTGCCCCATGTCGACGACACCCATTCCCGTGAAGCGCTCCCTGCGCGCGATCGGCGAGAATCTCGCGAATCAGCGAAAGCTCCTCGGGCTGACTGCGAAGATGGTGGCGGAGCGGGCCGGAACCACGCCGCCGACGATCAGCAAGCTCGAGAACGGCGACGGCACGACTATGGAGATCATGCTCCGCGTCATGCGGGTTCTGGGGCTGATGGATGCTGTCGTGAGCGCGACAGATCCGTTCACCACTGAACGCGGCCGACTGCTTGTCGACGAGAAGCTCCCCGAACGCGTCCGCGTGCGCACCGATGACTGATCAGTACGAGGTGACGACGGTCATCGGACGCACCGAAGTGCTTGCGGGCAGGATCTACCGCACCCGATCTTCCGGCTCGTTCGAGTACGACTCCGCCTACCTGCGAATGCGAGAAGCCTTCGCGCTGTCCCCTGCATTGGGATTGTTCCCCGGTGCCCAACCGCTGCTTCCGGTCAACCCGTTCAGCGATTCCGCCCCGGACACCTGGGGGCGGAAGGTCCAGAATCGGGCGTCCGGCCGTCGACTCGACGAGCTCACCCTCATGTTCGGTGTCAACGATGAAGGCCGTCAGGGCGCGACGCGCTTCTGGGCAGACGGCGTCGCCGTGACCTCTGGCGATGGGGTTCCGGTCGATGCCGATCTGTCTGACATCATCCACGTCGCCGATCAGATCGAGCGCGGCGAGACGGACATCGACGATGTCGGAGTGCGGCGCCTGTTCCGAGCGACCGGATCGTTGGGCGGTGCCCGTCCGAAGGCGAATGTGCGGATCGGAGCCGACCTGTGGATGGCGAAATTCCCCAAACCCGTCGGCGATGACTGGAATGTGATCGCGTGGGAGGCCGCCACGCTCGACGCGATGAGCAAGGTCGGCATCGACACTCCTCGCCACAAGACGAAGAGCGTGGTCGTCGACGGCGCTGAGCGCACCGTCCTGTTCCTTCAGCGATTCGATCGTCGGGACGACGGAACCCGTATTCCCTACATCTCCGCGATGACGGCCCTCGAAGCCGCAGACGGCGAGAGAGGGGACTGGGTCGACGTCGTCGACTTCGCGCAACTCTCCGGATCGGACACGACCGAGTTGTGGCGGCGAGCGGTATTCGGCGCACTCATCGGCAACCTCGATGATCATCTCCGAAACCACGGGTTCCTCCGCCGTGCCACCGACTGGAAGCTCGCTCCCGCATTCGACGTGAATCCCGAACCGCTCGACGACGGTGACGAGCATCAGCTCGCGCTTCTGGGAAGCCGTGACCTCGGGCTCGACTCGTTCACGTCGAAGGATGCGCTCAGCCTGTTCCAGGTCAAGCGCCCAGCGGCGCGGGCGTTCCTGGGGCGCCTGCAGCCGGTTCTCGCGGAGCTGCCTCAGTATGCAGCCGCGCGCGGCGCCGACACCCTCTCGGTGCGAGTGATGGCTTCCCGGATCGACGCGGCAGTCAACGCACTGGAGTGACCGTCCTCGTTCAGCAAGTGGACGCGACGGCGGGAGTCGAACCCGCAACGCCTTCAGGTATGAACTGAGGCCCGGGACCGCCCGGATCGCCGCGATGGGAATGACGCTACCCGGCCGTGACCGGGAAGGCGAGGATCGTTGCGGGGATTGACAGAGTGAGTCCGCGCATGACATGAACCGTCACGCCGCGTCACACGCCGGCGTCCGACGCGCGGTGTAGCGTCGCGAACATGGCAGCCGTTGACAGCCCCGCGACGACCCCGCAGAAGACCCATCGCCACCTCCGCCTCTCGCTGGTGCTGATCGTGTTCGCGCTGCTCGTCGGCGTCGCACTGCAGAGCGTCGTCGTGATGTGGGAGCCACTGATGTTCGGGTGGAATCCGCTGCACTCGATCAGCCACGCGATCTACACTCCGGCCCGCGACGTCTTCGTCGGCGCGCTGCTCGCGGTCTCCGTCGTCCTGCTCGCTCTCTCCGGGCGCAGTCGCGCGACGACTCTGCTCGACGTGTGCGCCGTCTTCGCGCCGCTCATCGCGATCGTTCCGACCGGGCTGGCCGACACTCGTGCGGTCGGTCACATTCCGTGCCCGGTCGCCACGGACTGTATCCCTGCGGGATACGTCGGCAGCGCCAAGGCCGGGATCGCGGTCTACGCCGTGGTGGTGGTGGCCGTGGTGATCACGACGGCGGTGATCCGCCGCCGCACGCGCACCCCCAACCGGGCAGCCGTGCTGGTGTCGGCGATCGCGCTCGTCACGGCCGCAGTGGTCACGGCCCTCGCGTTCGCGCCGGCGCTCAACGAGCACTTCCCCTTCAATTTCTGGCCCGTGAACAGCATCCACTTCGTCGTCACCCTGATCTTCTTCGGTGTGTTCGCGGCAGTTCCGATCCTCTATTCGCGCGGCCCGCTCGACCCCGGAGAGACCCCGCCCTCTCCTCGCCAGCGGTCGATCTATCGATGGATCACGGGGCTGCTGATCGCCGACCTCGTACTGCTGGTCGCCGCAGTCGTCTTCCGCCAGGTCTTCGGCGAGACACCGGTCGTCCTCATCGGCGAGGCTGTCGCCCTGGTCCTGTTCGCGGCGTTCTGGTGGGTGCAGACGTTCCAGCGGTGGAACGACCCGGACCCGCCGTCGATCGCCGCGCCCCGCTCCTAGGCGCTCGGCTCGGGCGCAGGCGCATCGAGGGCCCGCAGCAGCCGCTCCACCGACTCCCTGAGTTCCGCCCGATGCGGCTCGGGGAAGCTCGTCGTGTAGTCGACTCCCTCGGGGATCCACAGAAGCGCGTACATCGCCTCACGCCAGTCCGAGCCGCCGAACGGCCAACGCGTGCGGTCGTCGCCCTCGGGCGTCGCCCCCTCCGACCACGGTCCGAACATGTCCTGCATCTCGGGGAACGGCAGCTGCATCACGGCATCCGCCTCGATCTTCTGCGGCGACCACGACGCGGCGATGAGCACACGCTCGTCGACCTCTTCAGTGGTGATCTCGCGTCGGGTGAACAGCACCCTGGTGTGCTCGACCGAGACGATCCGGTCGACGCGAAACGTGCGCCAGTCATCACGATCGAGGTCCCAGCACAGCAGGAACCACTTGCGGCCGGAGGGAGCGAGCGCGTGCGGCTCGACCCGACGGACGCTCTCGGCGCCGGCCCCGTCTACGTAACGCATCCGCAGACGTTCATGGTCGCGGGTCGCGAGAGCGATCTCCCCCAGCACGACAGGCGAGACGACCGGCGCATCACCGATGCGCGGCGGCTGCACGGCGGCGGCGAGCGCGTTGACCCGCTGACGCAGCGCCGACGGCAGCACCTGCTCGAGCTTCGCGAGCGCCGTCAGGGTCACCTCCGCTCCGCCGACGAGCTGCTGCGTCGCCGCGACGCGAAGCCCGATCGCCATGGTCACCGCCTCGTCATCCGTGAGCAGCAGCGGGGGCACGGCGCTTCCGGCCTCGAGACGGTATCCGCCCGCAGCGCCGGGCGTCGACTCCACCCGGTACCCCAGCTCCCGCAGCCGATCGACATCGCGGCGCACCGTGCGCTCGGTGACGCCGAGCCTGCTCGCGAGTTCCGTGCCGGGCCAGTGCCGGTGCGTCTGCAGCAGGTTGAGCAGAGAGAGGGCTCGGGTGGTGGTGTCGGACATGTCTCCAGAATCTCAGAGATTGCGGACAGGATGTGTCCTGGTTGGTTCGTACTCTCTGAGCATGTCGAACGAATCCATCATCGAAACCGAAGGCCTCACCAAGGTCTTCACCGTCAAGAAGACGTCGGTCGAAGCGGTCACCGACCTCTCCTTCACTGCGGTGCGCGGCGAGCTCGTCGCGTTCCTCGGTCCGAACGGCGCGGGCAAGTCCACGAGCCTGCGGATGCTGACGACGCTCATCCCGCCGACCTCGGGGACCGCCCGCGTCGTCGGCCACGACATCCGGACGGATGCTGCAGGAGTGCGCGCCCGCATCGGCTACGTCGGGCAGCTCACAAGCGGCAGCTTCTCGCAGCGGGTGCGCGATGAGCTGCTCAGCCAGGGCGCGTTCTACGGCATGAGCCGACGCGACAGCATCCGTCGCGCCGATGAGCTGATCGAGTCGCTCGATCTCTCCTCTTTCGCGACCCGCACGGTTCAGCAGCTCAGCGGAGGGCAGAAGCGCCGGCTCGACATCGCGCTCGGCCTCATGCACGCGCCGCCGCTGATCTTCTTGGACGAGCCGTCGACCGGCCTCGACCCGCAGAGCAGAGCCAACCTGTGGGAGCACATCCTCGACCTGCGCACCCAGCACGGCACGACCGTCTTCCTGACCACGCACTATCTCGAAGAGGCCGACCGGTATGCCGAGCGGGTGATGGTCATGGACAAGGGCCGCATCATCGCCGACGACGACGCGACAGCGCTCAAGGCGACGCTTGCCGGAGACGTGCTCACCTTCGGGTTCGCGAACGACGCCGATGCCGCTGATGCCCGCGCCGTCGTCGCTCGTCTCAGCGCAGCGGCGGTGTCGCTCGACGGCGACTCGCTGTCGCTGGCCGTGCCGGACGGCGACCGGCTGCTGCCGGTGATCGTTCGCGAACTGGATGCCGCCGGCATCCTCGTGCGTCGAGCGACCGGCGTCCCGCCCACCCTCGACGACGTCTTCCTCGCCCTGACCGGGCGCACGCTGCGCGAAGCAGGCGAAGGCAGCGCCGATGCATCCGAATCCGACGCCGCGACAGGGGCCGAGAACGACAAGACAGGAGTCCTCTCATGACCACCACGACCGACACCCTCGTGCGCGCGAACCTCGTGCGCGACACCAGGAACGTGCTGACCCGCGAGCTCAAGCCGGTGCTGCGCGACCCGTTCACTCTGATCTTCAGCCTGCTGCAGCCGCTCGTGTTCCTCGGCCTGTTCGCGCCGCTCCTGATAGGCGGTTCCGGTCGACCGGCCGGAGAGACCCTCGCCTGGTTCGTGCCCGGCGTGCTCGTGATGATCGTGCTGTTCGGCACCGGGGCGACGGGTTCGAACCTGCAATACGAGATGATGACCGGCTCGCACGAGCGCACTCTGGTCGCTCCGCTCGCCCGATCATCGCTGCTCGTGGGTCGCGCACTCAAGGAGATCGCGCCCATCGTGGTGCAGGCACTGATCATCGTGCTGATCGCGTGGCCGTTCGGATTCGCGATCAACGTGCCTGGCCTGCTCATCGGGCTCGCGCTTCTGGCGGTCTTCGGCGTCGGACTCGGATCGCTGTCTTACTCGCTGGCGTTGGCCACGAAGGACCGCGAGTGGCTGTTCTGGGGAGTCCAGCAGTCGCTGATCTTCCCGCTGCTGATCCTCTCGGGCATGCTGCTGCCGCTCGACGACGGCCCCGCCTGGATGCGGGCGGTCGCATCGGTCAACCCGGTCAACTGGGTGGTGCAGGCCGAACGGGCGCTGTTCGGCGGCGACCTCGGCGACCCGACAGTGCTCTGGGGCTGGGTCTCGGCTCTCGCCGTCGCCGCCGTCGGACTCGTGGTGGGAGTGCGGGCGATCCGTCGCAGCAGCTGATGCGGCAGCGACTCGATCCGGCGTGATCAGCGCCGGATCGAGTCGTGGAACGGGTTCGGCTCCAGCGTGAAGTCGGTGCTCGCGTCGGCCCAGGTCGCTCCGTCGCCGGATGAGCGTCCGCGGCGCACCGCAGCGAGCAGGGTCGTCGCGGGCACTCCGAGGGCGAGCGCAGCGGTGCCGCCGAGCGTGCGGTCCTTCGAGCCGAGCACACTCGCGCGGTGCCATGCCTCGTGCAGCTTCCCTCCACGGGCGGCGGGGACGAGCTTCGCCGGCAGAGCACCGGCCCGGCGCAGAGCGACGAGCTGCTCGACGTGGTTCCACCAGGTCGACTCGGCCGCCGGGTGGAAGTAGTTGTCGCGCAGCCAGGCAGGGTGCGGATGCCGGAATCGACCGGCCACGACCTCGTTGCGCCCGCCGAGAAGGCCGCTGCCGACGAAGACGGTGTTGAGCAGGCTCTTGCTGACTCCGAACGAATCGAGCGCGATGACGGGCACACCGAGCGCGACTGCTTCCACGGCCGCGGTCGAGCTGACGGTGACGAGCCCCGCGGCCGTCGACAGCGCGGCAGCCATCGAAGAGTACGACACGACGAGGTTGTCCGGTCTCCGGGTCGGCAGCAGCTCGAGATAGGGGTCGCGCTCGAGGTGGGTCTCGGACTCCCCCGGACGCGAACGCAGCTTGATGACGACTCGGCGGCTCGGGTCGGCCTCCGCGGCGCGCACGAGGGTCGCAGCGATCTCCGCCCGTTCTTCCCGGCCGACCGGTACCAGGGCCTGCGCAGCGAACACGACGTCGGTGGCCGGCATCCGCACGGCGCTCGGAGCCGGCGGTCGGTCAGCGATGAGGGTGCCTGCAGGGTGCCCCGCGTCGGCGGCGAGCACGCGGGCACGGTCGGCGGCGAGCATCCGCGATCGAGAGCGGGCGAACGGCAGCGTGGCCAGCGCCGTCGGCACCTGCACGCCGATCCGCCGGCCCAGCTCGGCGAACGCACGTTCCTCACGATGCGAGTGCACGACGAGCAGGTCGGCGTGACGGCGGTAGTCCAGGGCGCCGCGCTGCGCAGGGATCGCCATCCCCGGCAGGCCGGCGACGACAACCGGGCGGTGCGAGAGCGCGTCGATCAGTCGCCCCATCAGTCGCACGAACGGCCCGCGTCCGGCGAGCAGGACCACATCGGGTCGCTGCCCCTCGAGCCACGCGGCGGCCTGCCCGAACCCGATGCGGGTGACGTCGTCGGCCAGCATCCCGGTGCCCGCCAGCGCCGTGCGCTGCTGATCGACGCTCGCGGTCAGCGGCGTCTGCACCAGCAGCAGATGCGAACGGATGCCGGGCACACTGCCGAGCAGCGATGCCGACCATTTCACGAACGAGTCCGCGTCGGCGATCGCGACGACCCGCAGTGCGCCCGATGCGGTCATGCCGAGACGCGACGCAGCTTCGCCATGGGCGCACGCTCGCTGTCGAAGACGCGCTTGACGCCATCGCCCAGAGCCGTCTCGATCACCCGGATGTCGCGCACGAGGTGCTCGAGGCCGGTGGGCTCGAGGGACGCCGCGTGGTCGGAGCCCCACATCGTGCGATCGAGCGTGATGTGGCGCTCGACCGCGACGGCGCCGATCGCGACGGCGGCGAGAGAGATCTGCAGACCGCGCTCGTGACCCGAGTAGCCGACGGGGATGCCGGGGTAACGGTCGCGGAGCGTGGCGATCGCCCGGAGGTTGGCCTCTTCGGGCTCGAGCGGGTAGGTCGACGTGGCGTGCATGAGCACGACGCGGTCGGTGCCGAGTGTGGCGAGGGCCCGGTCGATCTGCTCGATCGTCGACATGCCCGTCGAGAGGATGATCGGCTTGCCCGTCTCGCGCAGGGCGACGAGCAGCTCGGTGTCGGTCAGGCTCGCCGAGGCGACCTTGTGCGCCACGACGTTGAGGTCTTCGAGGAAGCCGACGCTGGGCACGTCCCACGGCGACGCGAACCAGTCGAGTCCGAGCATCGTGGCGTGGTCGCCGATGGCGATGTACTCGTCGCGGCCGAATTCCACACGGCGGCGGTAGTCGAGGTAGCTCATGGTGCCCCACGGCGTCTCCCGCGGAACATCACGCATGTGCTCGGGGGTGGAGATCTCGGGGGTGCGCTTCTGGAACTTCACGGCGTCGGCCCCCGCCTTCGCCGCCACGTCGATCAGGCGCTTGGCGATGTCGACGTCGCCGTTGTGGTTTAGGCCGATCTCCGCGATGACATAGGCGGGGTGGCCGCCGCCGATCACGCGTGAGCCGATGCTGACAGTCATGGTTCCTCCGGTCGTCGAAATGGCCTTCTCTCCTGAGTACGCGCCGATGGTGAACGCCACACGTCAGGAGGGTTACCGGCACCGGTCAGGCGGGCAACACTCGTTCGATCAGCTCTCGGACGGCACCGTGACCGCCGCTGCGGCTGAGCACGACGCGGGCCGCTTCGAGCACGAGCGGATGCGCATCGGCCACCGCGACGGGCCAGCCGACGATTCGCAGGGCAGGCAGATCGTTGACGTCGTTGCCCAGGTAGGCGATGTCGGCGAGCGGGATGCCGACCTCCTCCGCCCAGCCGCGCAGAGCCGACTCCTTGTCTTCGATGCCGTGCAGAACGGGCACGCGGAGCTTGTCGGCCCGAGCCCGCACGACGGCGTTGACCTCGGTCGAGAGGATGAGCATCGGGATCCCGGCACGCCGCAGCAGCGACACCCCCATGCCGTCCTCGCGGCTCACCCGCACCCGTTCTATGCCGTCGGCGTCGACCGTCGCGGTGTCGTCGGTGTGCACGCCGTCGAAGTCGGTGACGATCGCTCGCACCGGCACCCGCTCCGGGCTCTCATGAAGGGCTGCGAGCGCGCGGGCGATGCGGAGCTGCTGCTCGTCGTCGATCTCGATCGCGGTCCATTCCGGCACTTCGGCGATGCGGATGCGACCGAAGAAGCGGTGCTCCGCCTCGCGGAAGCCGTCTGCTCGGAACACGTAGAACGCGCCCGTCTCGAGGAAGTGCGGCTCGCGGTCCTGACGCCGGGGGCGATGCGCGGCATCGTGGTTGAGTGCGACGGCCGCGCCGGCATCCGTCTGTCCTGCTCGGCCAAGCCGTGCTGCGCCGCCGTGCGACCACAGGAATCCGTAGGTCTCGTGGGCGGCGAACATGCTGTCAGCGGTTCCCTCGCGCACCTCGCGGACAGCACCGGACAGGGCGCCCCGCGGGATGAACGGCGATGTCGCCTGCAGGAACGCCACCACGTCGGCGGGCTCTCCTTCGGCATCGAGCACGTCCAACGCGTGCAGGATCGCAGACTCCGACGAGGCCGTGTCGCCGGAGATCTCTGCCGGTCGCCGCACGACTCTCGCACCGGCCGCCTCGCTCACCGCAGCGATCTCGTCGTCATCGGTCGAGACGACCACGAGGTCGATGCCATCGGTCTCGCGCGCGGTGCGCACCGCGCGTTCGACGAGAGGCACACCGCCGACACGGCGCAGGTTCTTGCGCGGCACGCCCTTCGATCCACCCCGTGCCGGGATGATCGCGACGACCCTGCCGACATCCGTCGAGTGCTGTTCTGCGGTCATGTCTCTCGTCCCATCGCCGTCGTCGCCGTCATCGCCCGTCATCGTCGTCATCGTCGTCATCGTCCCCTGAGCACGCGCCACGCGCGTGCGAGTCTGCGTCGCGCCGCGAGCACCGTGAGCCTGGCCTGCTCCACCCGGCCGATCCCGCCCACCGGGCGCAGCGCACGTCGCACGACCGTCTCGCGCGGCGCCCCTGGCAGCCGCAGCTCCGCCAGCCTCTCGGGTGCGAAGTACCGGTCTCGATCAGCGGGACGGATGCCGGTCAGCAGCTGCTCGGCTCGACCGCGCAGGTGCCCGGCGACCACGGGCTGCATGGCATACCCGACCGCGTCGATCAGCAGCTGCAGGCGCTCGGGATCGCGATACGGGGAGTCTGCGCGCGTGAGCGCATCGACGATCGTCGCCGGCACTCGATTGCTGTTCTCATACGGAGTCAGCCGCGCGAGCACGGTGTCGGCCCCGACCGCATCGATCTCACGACCGTAGAGCGCCTGCACGGTCGGCAGGGCGGTGGAGAACCCCGCGATGACGGCTGTCGCATCGAGTCGTTCGGCGAGCACCTCCGCGGCGAGCGCGCCGCGGTACTCGCGGAAGTCGATGCCGTGCATCTGTGCCCTGTCGCGCAGCGCGTCGCTCAGCCGAGGCGGTGCGGCGGGGTGCGGCTTGAAGACGATGTGCTGCGGTCGCCGGGTCGCCGCGCGGTCGATCATCTCCTTCTGCAGGGCGATCTCCTCGCCCTCGCTGACCAGTCCGAGCGCCGACAGGTACTGCCCGAGCACGAGCACCGTCGACTCGCCGTCGAGAGCGCTCTCGAGGTCTGCGGTGTCATCCACCGCAGCCGCGGTCTCGGCGAGCACGGCGTGGAACAGGTCGGGTGAGACCGGCACGGGCGTCGCGGTGGGCGAACCCACCAACGGCGTCAGTCCCGGCACCACGTCGGCGTGCACGACGCGGCCGATCCGAGCGGTCACCGTGTGCGGCATCCGCACCCGCATCGGCGAATACGTCATCAGCCCGTCGCCGATGATCGTGAGCCGCGCGTGAGGGAAGAGCTGCATCAGGGTGCGCGCCGGGGCGACCTGAGGGCTCTGCACGAGCAGTTCGAGGTCGCCCGGATCGATCCCCCACGCTCGGATCAGCAGCCGGCGCAGCAGCGGCAGATCGGCGGCCTGGGGTTTCCACGAGCTCGGATGCAGGGGGCCGAGCAGCGCGTCGAGATCTTCGATGCGGTCGAACCTGTCGCGGAGGCTCACCAGCGCGGGGTCTGCGGCGATGCTCACCGATGTCTCGGGCACTCGCGATGACACGAACGGGACGAGGATGCGCTCGCCGTGATCGCCGAGCAGCCCGCCGTCGAGCGCACCGGCCGCGGTGGCCAGCCCGTAGGCGCTGTGCACCGCGAAGAGCTGCGTCATGCCACAACCCCGACAGTGCGCAGCAGGGGAGCGAGCACGCGGCGGCGGGGTCCGTCGAGACGCGACAGCACGGCCGATGCCTCCCCCTCCGGCAGACGGGCGAGCAATCCGCGCAGGCCTGTGCGCATCTCCCTGCGCAGCGACGGGGTCATCCTCCTCGACCGCACGAGATGCCGGGAGGTGAGCGCCATCACACTCCACACCGCCTTCGGCAGGAACCTGTCGGACTCGGCATCCGCGCCCACGATGTCGAGGACCTCGTCCATCGCACGCACGAAATCGAGCTGTCGCCGGTCGCGCACCTGCGTGAGCGATGTCGACACCCCCCGGCGGTAGAGCAGCGCAGGGGCGTCGACCACCGCGAACGATCGGGCCTGCAGGTGCAGGCGCCAGATCCACGGACGATCCTCGGCGGTGAAGAGGCCGGGTGTGAACTGCGCGAGGCCGTCGTCGATCAGGCGGCGGTGCAGGATCCCGGCCCACGCGAACGGGTAGTCGACCATGGTGGGCTCGTTGTCGGGCAGGATCGCGTCCCGGGGTGAGCCGACCGCTTCACGCCAGGGGTACGGCGCAGGCACGAGGGTGCGCACGCCTGCCTTCACGGTGACGTGGTCGGTGCGCAGGAGATCGCAGCGGAGCTCGCTCAGCCGCCGGGCCAGCACCGAGAGCCGTTGCGGCTGCATCCAGTCGTCTCCGTCGAGGAAGCAGAACGCGTCGCCCTCGACATGCTCGAGCCCCTGGTTGCGGGCACTCGCGAGCCCTTTCGGCCGCGGGTTGACGATGACCTCGGCGTGCGGGAACCGCTCGGCGTATCGCCGCATCAGCGTGCCGGTGTCGTCGCGCGACCCGTCGTCGATCGCCACGAGCTTGAGCGAGGCGGGGTCGTCGAACTGCCGTGTCAGCGTCTCGAGCGTCGTGCCGATGTAGGCGCCTGCGTCCTTGGCGGGCAGGATGACGGTGACGAGCGGTGTGCGCACAGAACTCCCCCGGGTCGACGGTCTCGGAATGCTCTCAGGCGCTCGTTGCCGATCGGGGGCCAGCGGGTGAACACGGGGTGACGCGATATCCGCCGCCGCACCGGCGCCCGTGGCCGATTCGCACCTCGCCCTGCGATCGGCGACGATGGGTGCATGCTCTGGCCGTTCGGAACCACCTGGCGCCCGGTGCGCCAGAAGCGCCGCACCACGGTCGACCTGCGGTGGCTGAGCGCCCGCACCTGGACCCGCCGCTGGTATCCGCAGGGCATCGACCTCGGTCTGTGGCACGGTCGCCGGACACTCGCCGTGAGCTGGTTCCGTCAACAGCTCGACGGTCATCACCTGGCGTCTCGGGTCGCGTTCGTCGACCTCGAACGCTCTCGCCATCTCGACGTGCTGCTCGCGTTCGAAGAGCACGGCGAGCTGCAGCCCGCCCCCATCCACGCCGGCGGCCTCGCGTGGTTCGACGATCGGCTGTTCGTCGCGGCGACGGGTCGAGGCATCTGGGAGTTCGACCTCGCCGACATCCGCCGCGTGCGGGGCGCCGAGGCGCGACGCGTCGCCGGTGCACGCGGGCGGGGACTGCGCGCCACCGCTCTCGTCGCGGTGCGCACCCGCGTGCATCCGATCGAGCTGCGCTGCTCGTATCTCGGCCGCGTGTTCGATGACGACGGCGCGCCCCTGCGTCGAGTGCTGATCGGCGAGTACACGAAGGACGACAAGGGGCGGATCGCGGAGTTCACGGTGCCCGACTCCGAGGACGACGGATTCCGCGAAGAGAGCCGCTTCACCCCCGGCATCACGCAGATGCAGGGGGCGGCGCGGTGGGGCGACCGGCACTTCGTCTCGCAGTCCGACGGGATGCGCCCCGGCGCCCTGTGGACCGGCGGCCGCGATGCCCTGGTGCGCGATCGGGTGCCGCTTCCCGTCGGCTGCGAGGATCTCGCCCTCGACCTGGACGCGAAGCTGCTGTGGTCGCTCGGCGAGCACCCCTGGAAGCGCGTCGTGCGCGGCATCCCGTTCCAGGTGCTCGGCCTCGACGACTGACAGCAGACGCCTCAGCTCGCGAACGTAGACTGTCCGGGTGAAGAACCGTGCACCTTTCCTCGTCTACACCGTGCTGCGCCTGCTGGCTTTCCTCGTGCCGCTCGCGATCATGTGGTTCTTCTTCCCGATCTTCCGTGAGTACTGGTGGCTCGCCGCGATCTTCGCCGCCCTCATCGGCATGAGCATCTCGATGCTGTTCCTGCGCCGACCTCTCACCGACGCTTCGGCGCGGATCGTCGAGCGTCGCGGGGGTCGCAGCTCGGCCGAACAGGCCGATGCGGATGCCGAGGACGAGGCGATCGCCGGCGAGACCGGCGCCCCGAAGCCGGCGCCGCGAGACTGACCGGATCCCGGCCCCGCTGTCAGGTCGGGTGCCGGTTCAGCCGGCGAGCGCCCAGAAGAACGCACCGGCGTAGAGCAGCGCGGTCAGCGACGTCAGAGCGAGAGCGGTGACCAGCTCCTTCGCCTGGCGGTAGGTCCAGACGATCAGGATGGCCGGAAGCCCGGCGAGCAGCGCGAGCAGTCCGATCCACGCGATCGGGTACAGCAGTGCGATGAACGCGAGGATGCCGAAGGGCACGATCACGAACAGGGTGAACAGCACCTGTGTCGCGCGCTTGCCGATCAGCACCGTCAGGGTGCGCTTGCCGACCAGGCGATCCTGGTCGATGTCGCGCAGGTTGTTGGCGAGCAGCACCGCACAGGCGAAGAGGCCGGCGGCGATGGCACCGAGCCAGGCCTGCTGCGGCAGCTCGAAGACCTGCACCCACGTGGTGCCGAGCGTCGCGACGAGTCCGAAGAAGATGAAGACGAAGACCTCGCCGAGAGCGTTGTAGCCATAGGGCCGCTTGCCGCCGGTGTAGAACCAGGCGGCGACGATGCACGCCGCGCCGATCGCCAGCATCCACCACTGCTCGGTGCGGATCACGATCGCGAGCCCGACCGCCGCTGCGAGCGCGAAGAACACCAGCGCGGCGACGAGCACGGTGCGCGGCTTCACACGACCGGATGCCGTGAGGCGGGCCGGTCCGACTCGCACGGCATCGGTGCCGCGGATGCCGTCGCTGTAGTCGTTCGCGAAGTTGACGCCGATCTGCAGCAGCACGGCGACCGCGAGGCATGCCAGCGCGATCACCCAGTGGAACTCCGGGCCGGTGCTGCGTGCGGCGCCGGTGCCGATCACGACCGGGGCGACGGCGAGTGGGAGGGTGCGCAGACGAGCGGCGCCGATCCAGTCGCCGAGCGTCACCGGGCCTGCGTCGATGACGGCCTGACTGGCCGGATTGCCGCTCGCCCGCTTCGCGGGGTTGCCGCTGACACGGGTCTGATTCTTCTTGCGCTTCGAGGATGCTGCCACGCAGGGAATCCTACTGGGGGCGCCGATGGACGCCTGCGGGGCGCGACGTCAGTCGCGGCGGAAGGTCAGGTGCGTGACACCCGACTCGGCGACCTCCGACTCGACGTCGTAGCCGTTCTCGATGCCGCGAAGGCCGTCCCAGATGCGCTCGCCGCTGCCCAGCACGAGCGGAGCGACGGCCAGGTGCACCCGGTCGACCAGCCCCGCGCGGAGGAACTGCCTCACGACGTCGATGCCGCCGCCGATGCGCACGTCGTCGCTGCCGGCCGCGTCGATCGCGCGCGGCAGGATCTCTTCCGGCGCCGCATCGACGAAGTGGAAGACCGTGCCGTTCGCGAACTCGATCGGGTCGCGACGGGTGTGCGTGAGCACGAAGACCGGCACATGGAAGGGGGGCTCGTCGCCCCACCATCCGCGCCACTCCGGGTCATCCGGATTCTGGTGCAGACCGAACATGCCTGCCCCCATGATCTCGGCGCCGATGCCTTCGAAGTAGGCGTGGGCGTACTTCTCATCGACGCCCGTCGTGCCCGCGCCGGAGTCGTCGCCCAGCACGCGGGTGCGGAATGTGCGCGTGGCCGCATACGCCGCGACCAGACGCGGCCAGTCGTCACCGAACGGCTTCTCGGGTGTCTGATCGGTGGTGGTCGCGAATCCGTCGAGGGAGACGTTGAGATCGACGCGGACTGCCATGATGCTCTCTCTTCTACAGCTGCCGGGTGATGCGATCAGGTGTTCGGGTCAGGCGTTCGGGTTGCTGTCTTTGCCGTCGAGCCAGAGCGTGTCGGACGCATCGCCATGCGCGCCGCCCTTGCCGACGTGCTTGTCGCTGATCTTCGGCCCTTTGAGGATCACGTGGACCATCGCCTGGGCATGGCCGTGCCCGAGGCTGTAGTCCTGCTTGAGCCAGTTGAGCACGACCGTCGACTTGGTCGTCTCGTCGAACCCCTGCTCCTTGGCGAGTTCGATGAACTGGCGAGGGGTGAGGCCTGTCTGGGTCTCGACCTTGTCGAGGTACGCCTGGAAGGACATGGATGCTCCTGTGTGTGGTGGTTCAGTCGTCGGAGAGGAAAGTCTGGATGATCGTCGCCGACGCATGGATGCCGATGATGCGCAGCATCCCCTCGCCGACGTTCGTGAAGCAGTGTGGCACGAAGGCCGGGCCTGTGGCGGTGTCGCCTGCCGAGGCGACGATCGTGGCATCGCCGACCGTGATCCGCGCCGTGCCCTCGAGCACCACCCAGGTCTCGGGGTAGGGATGCCAGTGCAGGCCTGGGCCGTCGCCGGGCTGGTTCTCGACGTAGAAGTACGAGATCCCCGCACCGTGATCTGCACCGACGAACCTGCGACTGCGCCCGGTGCCGATGCGGATGTCCGCGGCGGCGACGGCTTCGAGAGCGGATGACGTGGTGTTCATGAGCCCAGTCTCGACAGGCCCGGACCCGCGTCCTAGAGTTTCGATGTGGATCGAAACTCCGTTGGTGCAGGTGCCGGCTCGCCACGCGAGGGCGTCGAGCATCCCGACCACCGCGTGGAGTTCCATCTGAGCCCCGGCGACATCCAGGCGGTGCGGTTCGGCATCTCCCCCGGGCATGAGCTCGCCCACGCCGTGCGGGTGCTGTTGCGCCCCGCACAGCATCCGCTGCAGTGGGGATGGCTACGCGCCGTACGCGATCGACTGCCTCGCGAGAGCTTCCGCCTGCTCGCCGCGGTGATCGGCGACGACGGCTACATGCCCGACTTCCTCACGGCAGCGCCGGGGTGGGACATGACGCCGGAGGCGGAGCTCGCGGCCCTGCGCATCACACCGCTGGAGCCGATGCGGGTCGATTTCGGCAAGATGGTGCTGCGTTCGACGGGGGCACGCCGACGAGCACTGCACGAGATGCGACAGCATCCGGAGCGCGCGCGGGCGATGATCGCGGACGCGTGGTCGGACGTATGGGATGCCGCACTCACTCCCGTCTGGCCGCAGCTCGAACGCCTGCTGCGATCAGACGTCGCGGTCCGATCGCGGGTGATCGCCACCTCGGGGATCAGAGAGATGGCCGGGGGTCTCCATCCGAAGGTGACCTGGGGCGACGGGGCCGTGCGCGTCTCGCTGCGCCGTCACAGCGAGGTCGTCGACTGCCACGGCAGCGGACTGGTGCTCGTGCCGTCGGTGATGTCGTCGTGGGGATGCATGGTGCTCACCGAACCACCGGCTCAGCCGACTCTCTTCTATCCCGCGCGTGGCGTGACGGCCGGCTGGTCCCGCGACGCGAGCGAGATCGCGACGTCGCTCGGCGCGCTCCTCGGCCCGGCTCGCGCGACGATCCTGCTCGAAGCGGGCATCGCTCGCACGACCTCCGAGGTGGCTCAGGATGCGGGGATCGCCGTGTCGACGGCATCCCATCACCTCACCGTGCTGCGCGACGCCGGTCTGGTCTCGAGCGAACGCGACGGCGCGAGGATGCTGCACCTGCGCACACCCCTCGGCGAGGCGATGATCGGCGCGGCGCTGTGATCCCCGCGGAGCTGTGATCCCCGCGGCGCTCTCTATTCGTCTTCGGGGGCGACCGAGATGATCGGCCGGTGCTCGTAATACGTCTGCAGCACGACAGTGGTGCGGGTGCTGACGTTCGCCGCCAGGCGGATGTCACGCACGAGCTCTTCCAGAGCGCGGGGCGAGGCGACCCGCACGAAGAGCATGTAGCTCGCGTCACCGGCGATCGAGTGGCACGCCTCGATCGCGTCGAGGTGCTCGAGCAGCTCGGGGGCGTTATCGGGCTGGGCCGGATCGAGAGGGGTGATCTCGATGAACGCCGAGAGCGGCGTGCCGACGAGTTCAGGGTCGAGGATCGCGCGGTAGCCGGTGATGATCCCGCGCGTCTCGAGGCGACGCAGTCGCGACTGCACGGCCGACACCGACAGCCCCACGGCATCCGACAGCTGGGACAGCGTCGCCCGTCCGTCTCGAGAGATGGCAGCCAGGATCGCGCGGTCGACAGAATCATCCATGGATGTAAGATTATCGTCAGGATTCCGTATATGCAGGAATCTTTCCGTCAAACTCTCCGATCGGAGGTCCCGATGTCCATCATTTCCGCCAACAGCTCCGCTGTACAGGCCATCGTCGGCGAACCCGAGGTCGTCGAGGACGCAGCGACCGCCGAATCCTCCGCAGCGTGGGCCCAGCTCAAGGACGCCGCGATCGCGATCCGCGAGATGCAGATCAAGGACGGATCGATCCCGGATGCCGCGCACCACGCCGCCGCTCGTGAGCTCGTCGCCGCGATCACCGCCGGCATTCGCGCTCTCGCCCCCGCCTTCCCGCACGACGCCGAGTACCTCGCCGCGTCGATCGTCGACTTCGACCGCTGGGTAGCCGAAGGCTTCGGCGTGCCGGACTTCCTCGATTCGCTGATGGCGTTCCAGCCGCAGCAGCACCGGATCGACGGCATCCGCCACCTCGTCGTCTTCCCGATGTACACGCAGAACGGGTCGAGCGACCGCCTCGTGGAGGCGCTCATCGTGGAGACGATCTGGCCGGAGTTCATCGCCGCCCTCGAGGCCGGCGACTACGGAAACAAGCTGTTCGTCTCGCTGCGTCTGGTCGACTTCACGCCCGGCTACGACACGAACTCGGCCGTGCTGTTCCCCGAGACGGTCGCGATGCGCGAGATCCCGACGTTCACGTGGGGCGCGATCTTCCAGGATCGCGAGGCCGCCAGGTACCGCCGGGTCACCCGCGCCGCCGCCGCGATCACCAACCTCGACCTGCCGGAGCGGGCGAGCGCGATGCTCGACGACCAGCAGATGGCGGAGAAGACCTTCGTCATGTGGGACATCATCCACGACCGCACCCACATGCGCGGCGACCTGCCCTTCGACCCGTTCATGATCAAGCAGCGGATGCCGTTCTTCCTCTACTCGCTCGAGGAGATGCGCTGCGACATGACGGCGTTCCGCGAGTCGGTGACCATCGAGCGCGCGCTCGCGGCCCGCATCGCCGCGGGTGAACGGCTCACCGAGACCGAACAGGAGATGCACGACTACGCGCACCTCGTGCAGTACGCGGTGATCTTCGACCGGATCTTCCGCTTCTCGATCACCGGCACCCGCACGCGCAACTACGACGCCGTCGGCGGACAGCTGCTGTTCGCCTGGCTGCACCAGCGCGGGGTCCTGCACTGGACAGACACCGCTCTCGCATTCGACTGGGACAACGTGCCGGATGCCGTCGTGGCTCTGGGCGATGCGATCGACGACCTGTACTGGCACTCGATCGACCGCCCCAAGGTCGCTCACTGGCTTGCCGCGTATGAGCTCGTGCGCGGAACACTCACGCCGCACCCGGCATCGCAGTGGGCCCGCGGTCTGTCCGACGAGATCCTCGCCGGGGCGCCGAAGGGGTATACGGATGCCGTGATGGACGACGAGTTCCCGCTGTCGATGTTCTTCGAGACCCTCGACAAGAAGATGAAGACGGTCATCGAGTCGACCGTCGGCATTCGGGGCACCGACGACTGACTCGAATCGCGCATTTCTGGGGTTCGGTCGTGTGGTGCGACCGGACGCAGCGTCTGCGGCCATTCCTGCCCGGGGTGGCCGCAGAACTGTTTCTTCACGAGAGTTGAGCACATGAGCGTCACAGATCGAACGATCGTCCTCGCCGGAGCCACCAGTGGCTCGGGCCTCGCCCTCTCACGCGCACTCGTCGAGGCGGGTGCGCGGGTCATCGCGACGGGCCGCACGGCCGAACGCCTGGAACCGCTGCGAGCACTCGGCGCCGAGGTCGAGGTGGCGGATGCCACCTCCCTCGAGTCGATGACGGATCTGGCCGCGCGGCTGGGCGCCGTCGACGCCGTGATCCCGCTGGTCGGCGGATGGCGCGGCGGCGGCGGACTCGCAGGCCAATCGGATGCCGACTTCGCCGCGCTGCTTCCCGCCCTCGACGCGGTGCGCGCGACGAGCCGCGCGTTCGACAGCGCGCTGCGCGCCTCGAGTGCCGGCCGATTCGCGATCGTCTCGTCGACTGCGGTCGGTCGCCCTCTCGCGGGCGGGGCGAACTATGCGGCGGTGAAGGGGGCGAGCGAGGCGTGGACGCGCGCGGTCGCGCAGGGCTTCGCGAAGGCCGCGCGGGATGCCGATGTGCCGCTGCGTGCGGCATCCGTCGTCTTCCGTGCGAAGGCTCTCGATCCGGCATCCCTCGTGGCGCGAGTCCTCGCCCTGTGGGACGCCGACGCCGTAGACCTCAACGACCAGATCATCACGCTCGACTGATCTGGCCGCTGCGGCCGATTCAGCGCCGCGCTTCCGGGACCTCTGGGGGCAGGCCCCGCACAGGCGCCGGTGCATCTGTCGCGGATCCGCCCACCGCTTCCTCAGCGCTCGGATCCTGCTCCGGCGCGTTGGCGTAGAGCTCGGTGAGCTTGCGATACGACTTCGTGAAGAACGCCAGGGTCGCAGCGATCACCATGATGATGCCCGCGAACAGGCAGATCAGCGCGATGCCCCGAGCCTCGCCCTCGCCGAGCAGCCAGTCCCACTGCTGCTGCCCCTCGGCGGTCTTCATGTAGGGGATGATCAGGAACTCCGCGATCGGCGCGATCAGGAATGCCGTGATCGGAGCGGCGGCAGCTTCCATCGCGGCGGCGACACCGAACACCCGCCCCTGCCTGTCGTAGCGCACCACCTTCTGGATGATCGTCTGCTCTGCCGCCTCGACGGGAGGCACGAGAGCCATGTAGATCCACATGCCGATCACGTAGAGCGGCCACCACTCGCGCAGCATGAAGACCGAGCCGAGGATGCCCATCGCGATCACGACGAGCAGCAGCGTGCGCATCGGCTTCGGGCCGAGGCCGAACTTCGCCACCAGCCCACCGCCGATGAGGAAGCCGGTCGACGCGAACGCGAGAGCGAACCCCCACGTCTGCGCGTCGAAGAGGGTGAGACCGTAGGGGTCCATCAGCGCCATGTAGACGCCGCCGATGAGGTTGTTGAAGGTCGAGAAGATGATCAGCGCGAACAGTCCGGGCGCCAGCCTGATGGCCGCCACGCTGCCGCGGAAGTCGAGTGCGCTCTTGGCATCGGGGTCGGGCTGCGGCGTCCCCTCGGGGATGCGGATGAAGAGCAGATGCACGAAGGTCAGCGCCATCGCGCCGATCGCGATCGCCAGAGTCCACCCCATGCCGAGGAAGCCGATCGAGAGCCCCGAGAACACGCTCGTCACGAGGAAGGCCAGCCCCTGAACCGTGCCGACCAGACCGTTGGCGTTGGCCCGCCGGTCTTCGGGCACCAGCAGCGTGACCGTCGTCGAGAGCGCGATGTTGCGCAGCTGCTCGATGACCCCGCCGAACAGGATGATCGCCGAGAACAGCCAGAACCACGGACCGCCGAGGTCGAGCAGCGCCGATTCGGGCTGCCAGACGTACAGCGCCCCCGCGATCAGGAACGCCACCGCCGAGATGACGCTCGAGAGCAGCATGACCGTGTGCTTGCGGTTGCGATCGACGATCGTGCCGAAGATCATCGCGAAGAAGGCGACGAACAGCATGTAGGCGCCGCCGATGATGCCGGTCGCGAGCACCGACTGCGTCTCGATGTACACCCAGAACGTCAGCGCGAACCACAGGAAGCTCGTCGTCACGTTCGCGATGAGCGTGTTGACGAGGACGTTCGCGAAGGCCGTCTTCGCTGCGGTGCGCTCCATGCTTAGAGGGTAGGCGCGGCCTCGGACATTCGGTAGAGCGGGTTCCTCAGCGCGGCATCTGGGGTCGGCATCCGGCAATAGGCTTGTGCGGTGAGTATTCAGCATGACCCCGCCGTCCGGGGCTTCGCCAGCGACAACTATTCCGGCGTCCACCCCGAGGTCCTCGCGGCCATCGCAGCGGCGAACGGCGGCCACCAGGTCGCCTACGGCGAGGACGCCTACACGGCGCGTCTGCAGGAGGTGTTCCGCTCGCACTTCGGAGAGGGCGTCGAGGCCTTCCCCGTGTTCAACGGCACCGGCGCGAACGTCACCGGCCTGCAGTCCATGCTGCCGCGCTGGGGTGCCGTGATCGCGGCGTCGAGCGCCCACATCAACGTCGACGAGGGCGGCGCCCCCGAGCGGATCGGCGGGTTCAAGATCCTCGCCGTGCCGACGGACGACGGCAAGCTCACCCCCGACCTCGTCGACCGCGAGGCCTGGGGCTGGGGCGACGAGCACCGCGCGCAGCCGCTCGTGGTCTCGATCACGCAGTCGACCGAGCTCGGCACCCTGTATTCCGTCGATGAGATCCGCGCGCTCGCCGACCACGCGCACGAACGCGGCATGATGCTGCACCTCGACGGAGCACGCATCTCGAACGCCGCCGCTGCCCTCGACGTGCCGTTGCGCGCTTTCACCCGCGACGCCGGTGTCGACGTGCTCAGCTTCGGCGGCACGAAGAACGGCGCCATGCTCGGAGAGGCCATCGTGGTGCTGAACCCTGAGGCGTCGACAGGCCTGCAGTACTCCCGCAAGTTCAACATGCAGCTCTCATCGAAGATGCGCTTCGTCTCTGCGCAGCTCATCGCTCTGCTCGAGGGCGACCTGTGGCTGCGCAACGCCCAGCATGCGAACGCGATGGCCCAGCGGCTGCGCGGTGCGATCGAGGCCGGCATCGCTGCCGGCGAGATCGCCGGAGTCTCGTTCACACAGCCGACCCAGGCGAACGGCGTCTTCGCGCAGTTGCCGGACGGCATCGCCGACCAGCTCCGTGAGAAGTTCCGCTTCTACGACTGGGATGCCGCGCGTAACGAGGTCCGCTGGATGTGCGGCTTCGACACCGAGGAGTCCGACGTCGACGAGTTCGTCGCAGAGCTCGCGCGCCTCACCACGCGCTGAGAATCCGGTCGCGGCGCCCGCGACCGACGAGAGAGACCCACCATCAGAAGTCGTGACGGTGGGTCTCTCGCGTATGCGGTGACTGCGCCGCTAGCGGAGCAGACCGAGGTTGGCGAGCGCCAGACGGATGAGCGTGCCGCGCCCGCCCTCCATCTCGGCGGCGACGGTGTCTGACGCCGCAGCCTCCGGCGAGAACCAGGTGACCTCTAGCGCGTCCTGTCGCGGCTCGCACGTGCCGGTGACCGGCACCACGAACGCGAGCGAGACGGCGTGCTGACGGTCGTCGTGGTAGGCGCTGACCCCGGGCATCGGGAAGTACTCGGCGACGGTGAAGGGCAGCGGCTGGGGCGGGAGCAGCGGGAACGCCATCGGGCCGAGGTCGTTCTCGACGTGGCGGAACAGCGCATCGCGGATCGTCTCGCCGAACCGGACTCGGCCCGAGACGATGGTGCGCGTCATCTCGCCCATGGGCGTGGACCGCAGCAGGATGCCGATCTCGGTCACCTGCCCTGAGCCGTCGGTGCGCACCGGGATCGCCTCGACGTAGAGCATCGGCAGGTGGCGTCTCGCCTCTGCGAGCTCGAATTCGCTCAACCACCCCGGATTGGAGTCGCGCGAGGGCTGTGCGGAGCCGAAGCCCTCGAGGCCGTCGTCGGGCTCGGGATCGGGATCAGGTGTGCGGACGGACATGTCTCCTTTCTACCAGCAGCGTCCTCGCCCGAACACCGACTTGCGGCCACGACCGGGATACGATCCGACGATCGACGCCTGCGCGTGTCGGAGGGCGCTGGCAGGATGGACGGGTGAGCGAAGAACTGATGATCGACGGGCTCCTCACGCGCTGGTCGACCGAAGACCGCGCGGGGATGCCGCTGCTGGTGCTGCTGCACGGATACGGCGCCGACGAGCACGACCTGTTCGGGCTCGTCCCGTATCTGCCCGACGGCATCGCCGTGGCATCCGTCGCCGCCCCGCTCGCACCCCCGTGGCCGATGCCCGGGCGGTCCTGGTATGCGATCGAGGGCCTCGACGGCCGCAGTGCCGCATCGGTGACGCTGGCGGCAGAGGCATTCCTGCGCTGGCTCGACGACGCACGTGCGGATGCTCCTGCGGTGGCTCTGCTCGGCTTCTCGCAGGGGGCCGCCGTCGCCCTGCAGGCCATGCGTCTCGCCCCGCAGAGCATCGACACCGTGGTGGCGCTCAGCGGCTATGCCGCCGCAGGCGACCTGCCGGGTGATGAGGCGCTGACCGTGGCGCGACCGCACGTGTTCTGGGGCAGAGGCACGAACGACGAGGTGATCCCCGAGGCACTGGTCGCGCACACCGCAGAGTGGCTGCCCGCGCATTCCGAGCTGTCCGGGCGCGTCTACACCGGACTCACGCACAGCATCTCGGAGGAAGAGCTTCGCGACGTGCACGTCTTCCTCACGAAGTGGCTGGAGCGCGCCGCCAAGGCCTGACCATGACGCCCGAGCCCGACACGCCCGGGGTTGCGAAGTTCCGACACGCCCGGGTATCGTCGTGGAGTCCTGTCCGCCGTGTCTGGAAGTCCTTTGATCTGATCCGTCGCCTCCGCGCTCATCCATCCGCGCGCTGACCCGACGATCGCCGACTCCACGGCAGACCACGCCCGCTGTCCTCCGACAGCGCCCCGCTCAGACGGGGCCCTCGGGCGACCGGTGTCAGTGCACCCTCGCACTCGACAGGAGACACCATGTCAGTCCCCACTCTTCACTCCTCGGTCACTCTCGACCGACTCACCTTCACCTGGCCGGACGGCACGACCGCGCTCGATGCGGTCTCGGGTTCCTTCGGTTCCGGCCGCACCGGACTCGTCGGCCGCAACGGCGCAGGCAAGTCCACGCTGCTGCGGCTGATGGCGGGCGAGCTGACCCCTACCTCGGGGTTCGTCACGGCGACCGGCGAGGTCGCCTATCTGCCGCAGCAGCTCACTCTCGACGTCGATCGCAGGGTCGCGGATCTCCTCGGAGTCGCCGTTCCCCTGGACGCGGTCAGAGCGATCGGTGCCGGAGACGTCGATCAGGCGCACTTCGATGCGGTCGGCGACGACTGGGACATCGAGGCACGCGCCGAGATGTCCTTGGGCGAGGCCGGCCTCGCCCCCGAGTTCCTCGACCGCACGGTCGGCGAGCTGTCGGGCGGCGAGGCGGTGCTCGTCGCGATCGCCGGCATCCGTCTGCGGCGCGCGCCGATCACGTTGCTCGACGAGCCGACCAACAACCTCGACCGTGACGCCCGCGCGAAGCTGGCGGCGATGGTCGGGGCGTGGAAGGACACACTCATCGTGGTCAGCCACGACCTCTCTCTGCTCGAGCTGATGGACGACACCGCCGAGCTGTACGCGCAGACGCTGAGTGTGTTCGGCGGCCCGTATTCCGAATGGCGAGCGTGGCTCGACGCCGAGCAGGAGGCCGCCCGGCAGGCCGAGGTCACCGCGAAGCAGGAGTTCAGGAAGGAGAAGCGTCAGCGCATCGAGGCCGAGGTGAAGCTCGCGCACCGAGCTCGCACGGCGAAGAAGGCCGAGATCGAGAAGCGCGTGCCGAAGATCGTGGCGCACGGGCGCAAGATGGCGGCCGAGGTGTCGGCGGGCAGGCTGCGCACGGAGGTCGGCGCGAAGGAGGATGCCGCTCGCACTGCGCTCGACGAGGCCGGCAGGCGGCTGCGCTCGGAGGCGTCGATGAAGATCGAGCTTCCGGATCCGCAGGTGTCACGCTCCCGGCGCATAGCGATGATCGGCGACGGTGAGAGCTCGTGGATCATCCAGGGCCCGGATCGCGTCGCGCTGATCGGGCGCAACGGCGCCGGCAAGACGACGCTGCTCGAACGGCTCGTGGCGGATGCCGCCGGCGGATCGCTCCACAACTCCGGAGATTCGGCATCGGGCGGAGCCGAACGTCCCACTGCACGCGCCGTCGGGGAGGATCTCCGGAGTCATGGAGCGCAACTCGCGGCGACGGCGCTCACCGACCGCATCGGCTACCTGCCGCAGCGGGTCGACGGGCTCGACGAGAAGCGGTCGGTATACGAGAACATCGCGGATGCCGCGCCGCAGGTGCCCGAGAAGGAGCTGCGGAATCGCCTGGCGAGGTTCCTGATCCGAGGAGCCACCGCCGAGCGTCCGGTCGCAGCTCTGTCAGGCGGCGAGCGCTTCCGGGTGGCGCTGGCGAAACTGCTGCTCTCCGACCCCGCGCCGCACCTCGTGGTGCTCGACGAGCCCACCAACAACCTCGACATCGACACCGTCGACCAGCTCGTCGAGGCGTTGCGCGCCTACCGCGGGGCGGTGCTCATCGTGAGCCACGACGACGCGTTCCTCGCGCGACTCGATCTGGATCTCACTCTCGAGATCCAGCCGGATGGCTCGCTCGCAGCGATGTGAGGGGCGCGGGTGTCTTCGGGCACCCGCGCTCAGGCCCGTCGGCTCCGCATCGCCCGAGTGTGGGTGATCGCGGGGTCGGCGGCGAGCAGCGCGTAGTCCTCCGACTCGCGAGGCACGAGCGCGACCCTCCCCTCGCCGTCGTGCACGATGCCCCACCCGTAGCGCTTGCCCAGAGGCGATGAGCGCAGGCACGGCTGCCCTTTCGAGAAGAACGACTCGCGTGCGGCGGTGTCGTGAGGGGCGATCCCGCTGCGCAGCGCGTAGGTCTCGAAGATCACGTCGTCCGAGGTGCGCGCATACGGATCTTCGGCGATCAGCCGGTAGTGCAGAGCCGCGATCGTGGGCTCCTCACCCGTCGGCGGCTCTTCGGCATGGTCGACAGGGCAGTCCTCGGCGACCTCGATGAAGGTGCTCAGGTAGTTCGTGGTGTGCGTCGCCATGCCTACAGCATGCCCTCACCGTCGGACAATGCCGACCCCGATGTCGGTGGCTCGGGTGATGATGGAGGGATGAGCGACGTGCTCGACCGCTTCACCCCTGCCACGCAAGACTGGTTCCGGGGTGCCTTTCCCGAACCCACACCCGCGCAGGCCGGCGCGTGGAATGCGATCTCAGCCGGCAAACACGCCCTCGTCGTCGCGCCGACAGGGTCGGGCAAGACCCTGTCCGCATTCCTCTGGGCGATCGACAGCGTGTTCCGCGAGCGCTCCGCGCAGCCCACCCCGCCCGCGAAGGCCGCGGACTCCTCGCGCACGCGCATTCTCTACATCTCGCCGTTGAAGGCACTGGGCGTCGACGTCGAGCGCAACCTGCGCTCCCCTCTCATCGGCATCGGACAGTCGGCCAGGCGCCTCGGCGTCGAGGCCCCCTCCGTGACGGTCGGCGTGCGCTCGGGAGACACCACCTCGAGCGACCGCCGCAAGCTGGTCTCCGATCCGCCCGACATCCTCATCACGACCCCCGAGTCGCTCTATCTGATGCTCACCAGTCGCGCCGGTGAGACCCTGCGCGATGTGCACACCGTCATCATCGACGAGGTGCACGCGGTCGCCGCGACCAAACGCGGCGCCCATCTTGCGGTGAGCCTCGAGCGTCTCGACGCCCTGCGACGCACGCACGGCCACGACGAGCCGGCGCAGCGCATCGGCCTGTCGGCGACCGTGCGTCCGATCGACGAGGTCGCGCGGTTCCTCGGCGGCGCGGCTCCGGTCGAGATCGTCGCGCCGCCCGCATCGAAGACATTCGAGCTCGGCGTCGTCGTCCCGATGGATGACATGACCAACCCGCCTCCGCCGCCAGGCGCCCCGAAAGACGCCGGCGATGCCACGGATGCGGAGTACACCGAGGTCACCGGCTCCGTGTGGCCCCACGTCGAGGAGGCGATCGTCGATCGCATCCTGCAGAACAAGTCGACCATCGTGTTCTCCAACTCGCGTCGCCTCGCCGAGCGCCTCACCGGGCGACTCAACGAGATCTACTCCGAGCGCATCGGCGTCGCGCTGCCCGAGGCGTCCGTACCGGCAGCCATGATGGCGCAGGCGGGTGCCACCGCCGGAGCAGACCCCGTGCTCGCCAAGGCGCACCACGGGTCGGTCTCGAAGGAGCAGCGCGCCCAGGTCGAGGAGGAGCTCAAGTCCGGCGTCCTGCGGTGCGTCGTCGCGACGAGCAGCCTCGAACTCGGCATCGACATGGGAGCGGTCGACCTGGTGATCCAGGTCGAGGCGCCGCCCTCGGCGGCCTCGGGTCTGCAGCGCGTGGGTCGAGCCGGCCACCAGGTCGGCGAGATCAGCCGCGCGGCGCTGTTCCCCAAGCACCGCGGCGACGTGCTGCACACCGCGATCGTCACCGAGCGGATGCTGGCGGGCAAGATCGAGGCGATCCAGGTCCCTCGCAATCCGCTCGACATCCTCGCTCAGCAGACGGTCGCCGCCAGTGCCCTCGGTGAGATCAGCGTCGAGGAGTGGTTCGAGACCGTGCGCCGGTCCGCGCCGTTCCAGTCGCTCCCCCGGTCGGCCTACGAGGCGACCCTCGATCTGCTCGCCGGACGCTATCCCTCCGACGAGTTCGCCGAACTGCGCCCTCGTCTGGTGTGGGACAGAGACGCCGGCACGCTGACCGGTCGCCCCGGCGCCCAGCGCATCGCCGTCACCAGCGGCGGCACGATCCCCGACCGCGGGCTCTTCGGCGTGTTCGTCGCCGGGGAGTCGACAGGTGCCCGCGTCGGCGAGCTCGACGAGGAGATGGTCTACGAGTCGCGCGTCGGCGACGTGTTCACGCTCGGCACGACGAGCTGGCGCATCGCCGAGATCACGCATGACCGGGTCAACGTCATCCCCGCGTACGGCCAGCCGGGCAAGGTGCCGTTCTGGCACGGCGACGGAATCGGCCGCCCGTTCGAACTCGGCGAAGCGCTCGGCAAGTTCTCGCGAGAGGTATCGGCTGCGACGCCCGAGAAGGCTGCTCAGAGACTCATCGAGGCGGGACTCGACGAGCAGGCCCGGATGAATCTGATGGCGCATCTCACCGAGCAGCGGGAGGCGACGGGCACCCTGCCCACCGACCGCACCCTCACGGTCGAGCGCGGGCGCGACGAGGTCGGCGACTGGCGGGTCATCCTTCATTCCCCTTACGGCATGAAGGTGCACGCGCCGTGGGCCCTGGCCATCAACGCCCGCATCCGCGAGCGCCTCGGCGTCGAGGGCTCGGCGGTCGCGAGCGACGACGGCATCATCGTGCGCATCCCGGATGCCGAGGCCGAGCCTCCCGGCGCCGAGCTCTTCGTGTTCGACCCCGACGAGCTCGAGCAGCTCGTCACGCAGGAGGTCGGCGGATCGGCGCTGTTCGCCTCCCGCTTCCGCGAGTGCGCTGCCCGCGCGCTGCTGATGCCGCGGATGAACCCGAACAAGCGCACCCCGCTGTGGCAGCAGCGCCAGCGCTCTGCGCAGCTGCTCGAAGTCGCGCGTCGGCATCCGACGTTCCCGGTGATCCTGGAGACCCTGCGCGAGGTTCTGCAGGACGTGTACGACCTGCCGTCGCTGCGCAAGCTGGCCGTGTCGATCGCCGACCGACGCATCCGACTCGTCGAGACGCAGCCGTCCCAGCCCTCGCCGTTCGCACGTGATCTGCTCTTCGGCTACGTGGGTGCGTTCATGTACGAGGGCGATTCGCCCCTTGCCGAGCGCCGGACGGCCGCCCTCTCCGTCGACCCCGCGCTGCTCGGCGAGCTGCTCGGCACGGTCGAGCTCCGCGAGCTCCTCGATCCCGACGTCATCACCCAGTTCGAGCGCGAGGCGCAGCGACTCGACCCCGAACGACGCGCGCGGGGCCTCGAGGGCGTCGCCGACCTGCTGCGCATGCTCGGTCCGATGGATGCCGCCGAGATCGACGCGCGACTCGATCCCGAGACGGGCTCGGCGTCCGAGCACCTCGATGCGCTGATCGCCGCCCGCCGAGCGATCCCCGTCACCGTCGCCGGCACCACGCGCATCGCGGCGATCGAGGACGCCGGCCGTCTGCGCGATGCGCTCGGCGCTGCGCTGCCCACCGGCATCCCCGTCGCGTTCCTCGAACCCCTGGCTGATCCCCTCGGCGACCTCGTCGCGCGATATGCCCGCACGCACGGACCCTTCACGACGGATGCCATCGCGACGCGCTTCGGTCTGGGCGCGGCCGTCGCCCGACACACGCTGCAGCGGCTGGAGCACTCGGGCAGGCTGACCAGCGGCTACTTCCTGCCGGAGGCCTCCGGCTCCGGCAACGAGACCGAATGGTGCGACACCGAGGTGCTGCGTCGCCTGCGGATGCGGTCGCTCGCCGCGATCCGAGGCAGCGTCGAGCCGGTGTCTCCCGAGGCGTACGCGCGGTTCCTCCCCGACTGGCAGCACCTCGGCCGTCCCCTCGAAGGACTCGACGGCGTGCTCGCCGTGATCGAGCAGTTCGCCGGCGTGCCGATTCCCGCCAGCGCCTGGGAGTCGCTGGTGCTTCCCTCCCGCGTGCGCGACTACTCCCCCGCCCTGCTCGACGAGCTGACGGCCGCGGGAGAGGTCATCTGGTCCGGTCACGGCACGCTGCCCGGTCGTGACGGCTGGGTGTCGCTGCACCCCGCGGATCTCGCGCCCTTCACCCTCCCAGAGCCCGACGAAGAGATCGCCGCCGACTCTCTCGAGGCACGCGTTCTGGCGGCACTCGACGCAGGCGGAGCCTATTTCGCGGGCCAGCTGAAAGACATGGCCGGTGCCGACAACGAGCAGTCGGTGCTCGAGGCGCTGTGGTCGCTGACCTGGGCAGGGCGAGTGACGAACGACACATTCGCGCCGATCCGATCGCTGCTGGCCGGAGGATCGCAGGCCCACCGCGTGACCCGACGCGCCCCGCGCACGCGCACCTACCGGGGCATGTCGCTCGCCCGCACGGCGCCTCGCCCCTCGTCGATCGGCGGACGCTGGTCGCTGCTCCCCTCGGTCGACACGGATGCCGCTCGACGCGCGACCGTCACCGCGGGGCTGCTCCTCGACCGCTACGGCGTCGTCACACGAGGCGCGGTGCAGGCCGAGGGCGTGCCAGGCGGCTTCGCCCAGACCTACCGGGTGCTCGCCGGATTCGAAGAGGCGGGGCACTGCCGCCGCGGCTACGTGATCGAACGACTCGGAGCGGCGCAGTTCGCGGCATCCGCCACCGTCGATCGCCTGCGCACGTTCGCCGGGCTCGCCGATCCGCCTCCGCGCAACGCCGTCACGCTCGCCGCGACCGACCCCGCCAACCCCTATGGCGCGGCTCTCGGCTGGCCCAAGCGCGATGAGGTCTCGCATCGCCCTGGACGCAAGGCCGGCGGCCTGGTGGTGATCGTCGACGGTTCGCTCGTGCTCTACCTCGAACGGGGTGGACGCACGGTGCTGTGTTTCACCGACGACTCCGAGGTGCTGCGAGCCGCGGCATCCGACCTCGCCGCGACGGCCCGTGCGCGCCGACTCGACACCCTCACGGTCGAGAAGGTCAACGGCGAAGGCGTCTACGGCACCGAGCTCGCCCTGGCCCTGCAAGACGCCGGGTTCGTCGCGACGCCGCGCGGCTACACCCTGCGCAAGGCGATCTGAGCGACGCCATGATCTCTCCTCCTAGGCTGGATCCATGATCGGGGAATTCGTCTACGGCATCCGCACTCTGTTGCGCGGCTTCGGCACCTGGCGACGTCGCCCCGGCCTGATGGCCCTCGGACTCCTGCCCGGCCTCATCGCGGCGCTCGTGCTGCTCGCCGGTCTCGTTCCGCTCGCGCTGTCGCTCGCGCCGATCTCCGACGCCCTGACGCCCTTCGCCGACGGTTGGATCCCCGCCTGGCGATCCGCCTTCAGAGCTGCTGTCGGCATCGTGATCTTCGTCGCCGCCCTCGCTCTCGCGAGCGCAGTGTTCAGCGCACTCGCCCTGGCGATCGGCGACCCGTTCTACCAGCGCATCTGGCGGGCCGTCGAGGCCGACCTCGGCGATGCGCCGCCATCCGACGGCGGTGGATTCTGGATGGCGGTCGGCGAGGGCCTGCGGCTGGTGCTCCTCGGCATCCTGATCGCGATCCTCGTGCTGCTGCTCGGCCTCATCCCCCTCGTAGGCGGAGTCCTCGCGGCGGTCGGCGGCGTCGTGCTGTCGGGGCGGATGCTCGCACGCGAGCTCACGGCGCGGGCCTTCGACGCCCGCGATCTCACCCCCGCAGACCGTGCCGTGCTGTTCCGCGGCAGCCGGGCACGAGTGCTCGGATTCGGCGTGGCGACGCAGCTGTGCTTCCTGATCCCCGGTGGCGCCGTCGCCGTGATGCCCGCCGCCGTCGCAGGCGCCACGACTCTCGCCCGCACCATGCTGGAGCGCACGCCGCTGCCGCAGCACACGCCGATGCAGCCGGATCCGCTGCATCCCGCGCATCCCGCGCCGCCCGCGCCGCCCGCTCCCGGCAGCGTCTCCGCGCCCCTGCCACCACCCGCCGGATCCGGGCGCGTCTGATGCCCGAGGGCGACACCGTCTTCCGCGCGGCCAGACGTCTCGACGAGGCGCTGGTCGGCGCCGAGGTGACGCGCTTCGACCTCCGCGTGCCGCGCTTCGCGACCCTTGATCTCACGGGTCAGCCGATCATCGCCTCGATCGCCCGAGGCAAGCACCTGCTGCTGCGCATCGGCGACAGCACACTGCATTCCCATCTGCGCATGGACGGCGCCTGGCTGGTCTATCGGGCAGGTGAGAGATGGCGGCATCCGGCGTTCAAGGTGCGCGCGATCGTCGGCACCGCACAGCGCGAGGCGGTGGGCATCGACCTGGCCGAGATCGAGGTGGTGCCGACCCGCGATGAAGACGAGCTCGTCGGATACCTCGGGCCGGATCCCCTCGGCCCCGACTGGGACGCCGCAGAGGCCGCCAGACGCGTCGGCGCCGACGTCCGCAGCATCCACGTCGCCCTGCTCGATCAGCGCAACGTCGCGGGGTTCGGCAACGAGTACGCCGCCGAACTCCTGTTCCTGCGCGGGATCCTGCCGACCACCCCCGCGCCGGAGGTCGACGTGCCTGCGCTGCTGGACCTCGGTGTGCGCACGATCCGAACCAACCGCGATCGCCGCCACCGCACCTTCACCGGAGTCGATCGGCCCGGTCAGGGAACATGGGTCTACGGCCGCTCCGGCAAGCCCTGCCGCCGCTGTGGAACGCTCATAGAACGCGGCGAGCTGGGCGCGGATCCGACCCGCGAGCGCATCACCTTCTGGTGCCCCGTGTGTCAGCGATGACCCGCATCCATGCTCGGGAATGAATCACGCACCCCCGTGGTTATTGATATATCCGGAGAACTCCGGAGCACGGGGAGGAATCGTGGGTAAGAACTACGTCGACATCGAGAACGACCAGGGCGCCACGCTGCGATACCGCAAGCACGCCAACGGTCGCGGTCTCGTCGCGCACGGCGCGAAGGTCCATCCGAAGGCGCACATCGAAGCGGGCGCCTACATCGAACCCGGTGCGCGCATCGGCGCCGGGGCGACCATCGCCCGCGGCGCATGGATCGAACCGGATGCCGTGATCGGCGAGGGTGCGCACGTCGACGCGCACGCGCACATCGGCCAGGGCGCCGCCGTCGGCGACGGCGCGCACATCGGCGTCCGCACCGAAGTCGGGGCAGGTGCTCGCATCGTGCGCGGTGCTCGCATCGGTGACGACGAGACGGTCGCCGCAGGGCTGACGGTCGCCACCGACCCCAAGGGGCTGTGGCTCGCGGCCTGATCAGCGACCCGGCCTCCGGCCGCCTCACCGCATCCTCCGGGTACCCTGGAGCACATGGCGACTCAGGGACGACGACCGGCAGGGCGTGCCGGCAAAGGCTCGCCCGTGCGACGCAACAGGGCGGCACCGGCGCAGCGTTTCCCTGCACCGAAGCCCCCGAAGAAGACCGCCAAGGTCGTGTTCGATGCGCCGGAGGCCGAGTCCGAGGAGCCGCGCACGTTCCGGCTGGGCGTCGTGCCCGGAGCCACGCCCGGCAGGTGGATCGACGCCTGGAAGCAGCGGATGCCGCACGTGCCCGTCGAACTCGTGCCCGTGCAGGTCGCCGATCAGAACGCGGCGCTCGATGATCTCGACGCCGCGCTGGTGCGCCTGCCGCTGACCGACGAGAACCTGCACGTCATCACGCTCTATGACGAAGTGCCCGTCGTGGTCGCCTCCATCGACTCTCACCTGCTCGCCGCGGACGAGCTGAGCATCGCAGACCTCGCGGGCGAGATCGTGATGACCCCCACCGACGATCCTCTGGGTCCGATCGACATCCCCGGTGCCCTCGTCCCCGCTTTCGCACCGATGCCGGTCTCGGAGGGGATCGCGACTGCTGCCGCCGGAACCGGGATCATGGTCGTCCCCATGTCTCTCGCGCGTCTGCACCACCGCAAGGACGTCGACCACCGCCGCCTGGTCGACGGACCGACGTCGACGGTCGCCCTGGCCTGGCGCCGCGACCACACGACCCCCGATGTCGAGACGTTCATCGGAATCGTGCGCGGTCGCACATCCAACTCGTCACGATGACTCGAGCGTGACCTCTCGATGACGGCGGTGACGGCGACCCCCTCCTGTCGTCGTTAGACTCTCGTGGTGGTCTCGCTTCTCTACGTCTGTGTGCGCCCCGAGCTCGGGGCGGCCGACGCCGAGCACGCTTCGTTCCGACGGGCGCTCGGCGTCGACGTCGTCGACCGCCTCGACCTGCTCACCGAACCGCTCGACCCCGCCCGCCTCTCGCGATACAGCGGCGTCGTCGTCGGGGGCTCGCCCTTCAACGTGAGCGACGCCGAGAAGTCTTCGGTGCAGCTCCGCGTCGAAGCCGATCTCGAGCACATCGCCCGGCTGGCGATCGAACGCAGGATCGCGGCGTTCTTCACCTGCTTCAGCATCGGCGTGGTGACGCGGATGCTGGGCGGCGAGGTCACGTCGGACACCCCGGAGTCGGCCAGCGCCACCGTGATCGAGACGACCGAGGCCGGCGCGGCGGATCCGGTGTTCGGTCCGAGCTCCCCCGCTCTCACGGTCTTCACCGCCCACAAGGAGAGCGCCGCAGCTCTGCCGCAGGGTGCGGTGCTGCTCGCCACGAACGACACCTGCCCGGTGCAGGCCTACCGGGTCGGCACGCATCTCTACACGGCGCAGTTCCACCCCGAGCCCACGCCCAGGGACTTCGCCGACCGGATGACGTTCTACCGCACGACGGGATACTTCGACCCCGACGAGTTCGACGTCGTGCAGGGGCAGGTGCTGTCGGCATCGGTGACGGAGGGCGCGGCCCTGCTGCGCCGCTTCGCGCAGACGTTCGCCGCGGCCTGACAGAGCAGCCTGACACCGCAGCCTGACACCGCGGCCTCACGCGCGCAGGCGTGCCGTCGGGCATCAGCCGCGCAGCAGGTCCACGCGTTCACGAAGGTATGCCTCGAGCGGCATCCATCCGCCGGCGCTGCTCCACCGCACCGACGGCACGGAGTCGATCGTCGCGAGCGGGCCTGATGCGCCACCCGAATCCACGGCGGCGAGGTCGATCACCGACCACCCGACGTGCACGACGTCGCCCTCGTCGAATCCGCCCCGCAGCGCCAGCGCTCGTCGCTCGGCGCGCTCGCGCGCGGACTCGGCCGTGTAGCCGCGGCGGCCGGGGTCGGCAGCGCGCAGCACCTCGGCAGTCGCCAGAGCATGCGTCTCGGTGAGCAGCAGCACTCCGAGGTGCCATGCCTCGCCCACCCGCACGATGCGGCGCCCGCGCCACCGTGAGTCCCGCTCTTCGCCGAGTCCCTCCCGGGGCTGGCCTGAGAGCGCGCGCACGGTGTCGGCGACGAGCGCGGTTGCCGTCGTCACAGCTCTCCCTGGGGTGTCGCGCGAACGAGCCGGGGATCGACCAGACGCGCCGCATCTCCACGGATCAGCATGCCGATCAGCGGGAAGAGCAGCACCGACAGCATCCCGGCGCCGACGAGCGCCGCGGCCGTGCCGGTGTCGATCATCTTCTGGTCCACACCGATCGCCGTCACGGCGACGATGATCGGCAGGCCCGTGGCGGCCAGCAGCCCCAGCGCCGTGCGGTCCCTGACGCTCGCACCGGCAGGAGCCGAGAGCTGCGCGGTGGTGCCGCGGAGCACCAGCAGCGCGACGAGGAACAGGGGCAGCATCAGCATCGCCGACGACGAACCGGTGAGCGCCTGCAGGTCGAAGTTCACGCCGGTGTAGAGGAAGAAGATCGGCACGAGCAGCCCGAACGCGATGGCCTCGAGCTTGGTCTCCATCGCCTCGGCGTCCTTCTTCGGCGCACGGGCCATGATGATCCGCCACACGGCTCCCGCGACGAATGCGCCGAGGAGCATGTCGAGATCGAGCATCACGCTGAGGCCGACCAGCGCCGCGATGAGCAGCAGCACGAAGCGCACGCCGAACTGGTCGGAGGTGTGCAGCGTCGCGCGTACGAACGAGTGCAGCCGCCCGTGCGGCATCCGATGAGCCATCAGCACGGCGAGGCCGGCGAGCACCACGAACGTGAGCAGCACCGCCGCGGCGATCGGCGTCGTGCGCGTGCTGAGGAAGAGCGAGATCGCGATCAGCGGGAGGAACTCGCCGACGGCTCCGATCACGGTGACGGCACGACCGAACGGGGTGTCCGTCTCTTTCGCATCCCTGAGGATCGGCATCAGCGTGCCGAGTGCCGTGGAGCTGAGGGCGATGGCGATCACGACCATCCCCTCACCCGGTGCGAGGAAGAACCCGATCGCGATCCCGAGCACGACGCTGATGCCCCAGCCGGTCGAGGCCCGCACGAGCGGTCGCCCCGAGACGGCCCGGAAGTCGATCTCGGACCCCGCGATGAAGAAGAGCATCGCGAGACCGAAGTCGCTGAGCTTCTCGAGAATGGGCGTCGGCTCGACCCAGCCGAGCACGGCCGGCCCTGCGAGAATCCCGAGCACGAGCTCGAACACGATGATCGGCACGCGGATGACGGGGCGGATGCCGCGCGCCAGCAGCGGCGCTGCCACGGCGAGCAGCGGGATGAGCACCAGTCCGAGATCGCCCGCGTTCACAGTCTCAGAGTAGCGAGAGTGCGCCCGCGATTCGCCCGGTGGTCGCATCCACGGCAGAATCGATGCACACCCCCGAGGAGCCCCCATGTCTCAGCCCGACACCGCCCGCCTGCTCATCGCCTGCGACGACCAGCCCGGCATCGTCGCCGCGGTCGCCGGAGTGCTCGCAGCGCACGGCGCGAACATCATCTCGCTCGACCAGCATTCGACCGACTCCGAGGGCGGTCGGTTCTTCCAGCGCACCGTGATCCACCTGCCCGGCCTGTCGGCCGCCCGCATCGTTCTCGAAGCCGATCTCGCGCAGGTCGGCGACCGGTTCGGCATGGAGTGGTCGCTGCACGACACCGCACGACGCAAGCGTGTCGCGATCTTCGTGTCGAAGTACGACCACTGCCTGATGGAGCTGCTGTGGCGCACCCAGCGCGGCCAGCTCGACATCGACATCACGATGGTCGTCTCGAATCATCCGGATCTGGCGGAGTCGGTGCGCTCGTTCGGCGTGCCGTTCGTGCACATCCCCTCGGGGGACAAGCAGGCGATGGAGCAGCGTCAGCTCGAGCTCCTCCGCGGGAACGTCGATCTCGTCGTGCTCGCCCGGTACATGCAGATCCTGACCGATGACTTCATCACCGGCCTCGACGCTCCGGTGATCAACATCCACCACTCCTTCCTGCCGGCGTTCATCGGGGCAAACCCGTATGCCCGCGCGAAGGACCGCGGCGTGAAGCTGATCGGCGCGACCGCGCACTATGCGACGGCCGACCTCGACGAGGGTCCGATCATCGAGCAGGACGTGACCCGCGTCACGCACTCCGAGTCGGCGGCCGATCTGCAGAGCCGCGGCGCCGACGTCGAGCGCCTGGTGCTCGCGCGGGCCGTGCAGTGGCATGCCGAGGACCGCGTGATCGTGCACGGCCGCTCGACCGTCATCCTCTGAGTCAGGGCTTCTGCGGCGCCCCGGCGAGCATCTCGGCGAAGGCCTCGGCCGCCGTCGGATAGTCGGCGAGCGGTGCCCCCTGGCCCATCCACAGCGACTGCAGCTCACCGAGGTTCTGCTCGCCCGCTGCCGCGCGGAATCGGCCGGTGAGCCAGTTCTGCATCGGGAACGGGGCGATCATGCCGCCGGCCTCGATCGCACGGACGACCCGGTTTCGGGCACCCCTGGCGAGGCGCCCGCTCATCGCCTTCGTGAGCACGGTGCCGTCGGCAGGCGTGGCGCGGATGGCGTCGCGATGCGCCTGGTTCGCCGCCGACTCCGCGGTCGCGAGGAAGGCTGTGCCGACCTGCACGGCCGAGGCCCCGAGCGCGAACGCGGCGGCGACCCCGCGTCTGTCGGCGATGCCGCCGGCCGCGATGACCGGGATATCCACGGCATCGACGACCTGCGGCACGAGCGCGAAGGTCCCGACGAGCGACTCCTCGGCCGGACGGAGGAACGACACCCGGTGGCCGCCGGCCTCGAAGCCGGTCGCGACGACGGCATCCACCCCTGCGTCCGCGAGCGCGACGGCTTCGGCCACGGTCGTCGCGGTTCCCACGACACGGATGCCGCGGCGGTGCGCCTCGTCGACGACGGCCCCGGACGGAACCCCGAAGACCGTGCTGAGCACGGGTGGCGCGGCCTCCCAGATCGCATCGAGCTGCTCCTCGAGCGGTGGCAGGTACCGCTCGGGGCGCGCAGGCACCTCGAGGCCGACGGCGTCGTAGAACGGCTGCAGCGCCTGCGCGAACACGGTGTGCTGCGGGTTCGGCTCGACCTCGTCGCCGGTCGGCAGCCAGATGTTCACGGCGAACGGTCGCGAGGTCGCCTCCCGCAGGGACGCGACCGTCGCACGGATGCGGTCGCCGTCGTAGCCGTACAGCCCGTAGCCGCCCAGTCCCCCCGCGTCGCTGACGGCCGCGGTGAGCGCGACCGACGAGAGTCCGCCGAACGGACCGAGGAGGATGGGGTGTTCGATGCCGAGCAGCGCACGCAGATCAGTCATGTCTCGAGGCTATCTCCGCTCCCCCGCCTCGCGGCGAGCCGCGCGACCGATCCCGCGCTCGGATGCCGGTGATAACCTCGGCGGGAGGGATCAGGAGGCGCGCATGAGCGAGTGGTTCGGGCAGATGCTCGGCTTCATCGCGTCCGCGCTCGGGATCATCGCGATGCCTGATGCCGCAGCGCTCGGTCTCGCGATCGCCGTGATCGCCCTCACGACGCTCACGATCGTCGTCGCGCTGAGCCTCGCACCGCCCTCGCCGAGCACCGCTGTGCACCCGCTCCGGGCGATCGACGTCTCGACTCTGCTCGCCCAGAGCGATCCTGACGCCGCCGGTCACCCGCGCCCTCGTGCGCCGGGAGTCGCCGTTCCCGCGTAGTCCGTCCTCGTACGGGACTGCGCGGCTTCGCCGACCCTTCCCGACACACGAACGGACTTCCATGGACATCTTCGCCTTCCCACCCCTGACCTTTCTGCTCGATGCGGCGTACGGCGCGCTCGCCGGGCTCTCCGCTCTGCTCGAGCCCCTCGCCGGAGCATCTGCCGCAGCCCTCGCCGTGGTGCTCGTGACGCTTCTCGTGCGAGCCCTGCTGATTCCCGTCGGCATCTCGCAGGCGAAGGCCGAACAGACCAGGGCCCGCCTCGCGCCCCGGCTGCGCGAGCTGCAGCGCCGACACAAGAAGAACCCGGAACGCCTCCAGAAGGAGATGCTCGAGCTCTACCGCTCCGAGAACACGTCCCCGTTCGCGGGCATGCTGCCGGTCCTCGCCCAGGCGCCGGTGGTCGGCATCCTGTACACGCTGTTCATCCACCCCGAGATCGCCGGGCACCCGAACGACCTGCTCACGCACGACCTGTTCGGCGCTCCGCTGGGAACGAGCCTCGTCTCGGCGGTCTTCGGCGGCACCGCGACGCCTGCGACGCTGCTCGTGTTCGGCGCGCTGATCGTGGTGATGATCGTGGTGGCCGAGATCACGCGGCGGGTCTTCCGGCCGACGCCGGTCGAGGGCGATTCGCCTCTGAACTCGCCGACGATGCTGAGGGTGACGAGCGCGCTGCACTATCTGACGGCCGTGTTCGCCGTGTTCGTGCCACTCGCGGCCGCGCTCTATCTCACCGTGACCGTCGTCTGGACGCTGGTGCAGCGCATGCTGCTGCGTCGTCGCTACCCCCTGCCCGTGCCTTCCGGGGTCAGCGCCTGAGTCTCGGCGGTCACTCGGGAAGCGGGATCGGCGCCGTGAACGGCCCGGTCTCGTCGCCGCGGTCGTCCGTGCCGGTGTCGTCGTCTCGCGCAGCGGCATCGGCGCGGCGGCGCTGACGCCGCACGCCGAGCGTGGTGCCGACGCTCGCGGCGACGACCAGCGCGATCGCGAGCATCCTGAGCGGAGTCGCGGACTGACCGAGGATCAGCCACCCCGCAAGGGTCGCGAAGGCGGGTTCGAGACTCAGCAGCACGCCGAAAACCCGTTGCGGCAGCCGACGGAGCGCCGCGAGCTCGAAGCTGTAGGGGATCACCGACGACAGCACAGCCGTGACCGAGGCGAGCAACAGCAGTTGCATGTCGCCGGCGACGGTGACCGCGGCGGGCACTCCCACCGGGATCAGCAGCACTGCGGCGACGACGAGTCCGACCGCGAGCCCGCTGCTGCCGGGGATGATCGCACCGACCCGGGCGCTCATGCGGATGTACATCGCCCAGAACACCGCAGCGATCAGGATGAACACGACGCCCAGCGGATCGAGCGGCTCGGCGCCGATCAGACCGTCGACGCCGAGCAGCACCATTCCGAGCAGCGCGACACCCACCCACGCGGCATCGGCGAGACGCCGGGTCAGCACGGCCGCGAGCACGAGCGGCCCGAGGAACTCGATGGCGACAGCGGGACCGAGCGGGATGCGGTCGATCGCCGCGTAGAAGAAGCCGTTCATCGCCGCGAGCGACACTCCGAACAGCACGGCCGCGAGCCACTGCGCCCTCGTCCAACGCAGTGGCTGTGGGCGCACGATGACGACCAGCAGCAGCGCGGCGATCGCCACCCGCAGCGAGGTCACGCCCCAGGGGCCGAGCACCGGGAACAGCTGCGCCGCGACCGCGGCCCCGAACGGCAGCGACAGGCAGGAGCAGACGACGAGTACGACTCCCACGAGCGGACGGGACGACGCGGACTGCTTCACCCCGCAAGCCTACGGCGCAGGGAGGTGCCGACGAACTCCGGCGGTCAGAGGTGCTTACCCCCGGTGACCGCGAGCACGGCACCCGAGGTGTACGACGACTCGGCGGAGGCGAGGTACACGTACGCGCCGGCGAGCTCGGCCGGCTGTCCTGCCCGGCCGAGAGGCGTGTCGGAGCCGAAGGTCTTCACCCGCTCGTCGCTCCATCCGGTGGCCGGGATGAGCGGCGTCCAGATGGGTCCGGGGGCGACCGCGTTCACGCGGATGCCTCGCTCTCCTGCCTCTTCGGCGAGTGCCTTGACGAAAGCGACCTGCGCCGCCTTGGTCATCGCGTAGTCGATGAGGTTCGGCGACGGCTCGAAGGCCTGCACCGACGAGGTCACGATGATGCTCGACCCCGGTTCCAGATGCGGGTAGGCGGCCCTGGCCGAGTAGAGCAGTCCGTAGAGATTGGTCTCGAACACGCGGCGAAGGCGGTCCGTCTCGAGGTTCTCGAAGCCGTCGATGTCATGCTGGTAGGCGGCGTTCAGCACCAGGATGTCCAGGCCGCCGAGCGCGCTCCTCGTCTCGGAGACGACCTCGGTCGCGAAGGCCTCGTCGCGCAGGTCTCCGGCGAGGCTGAGCCCCTGCCTCCCCTCTGCACGGATGAGCTCGATCGTCTCGTCGGCATCCGACTGCTCCTCCGGCATGTGCACGATCGCCACGTCGGCTCCCTCACGGGCGAAGGCGATCGCGACGGCCCGGCCGATTCCGGAGTCGCCGCCGGTGATCAGGGCTCGACGACCCTCGAGACGCGCGTGCCCGACATACGACTTCTCGCCGTGATCGGGAACCGGACGCATCTGGTCGGTCAGCCCCGGCTGGTCCTGCTGCTGACCGGGGAACTCCTCCTGGCGGTGCTGGCTGCGGGGGTCGGGCGTGCTGTCTGCCATGGTGTCTCCTCTACCTCGCGACTCGCGACCACCGTTCGTGGCGCAGGTCGGGCGTCAATCGAGACTCGCGGCCTCTCGACGCCCTCGGCAGGGGGTTGACAATCGGCGCCCCGGTCGAGGAGCGGGGCGCCGAGCGCGAAGCGAGGGTCTGGACCCGACTCAGGACGCGGGCGCGGCGGGCCCGTCGTCGACGACGGGACCGGAAGCCTCCTGAGGCTCGGGCACCAGATACAGACCGCTCGGAGCGTTGGCCGTGAATGCGAGGGCTTCGACCCAGGCGCGGTTGATCGACGGCTGTCGACTGCCGAAGTACTTGAAGACGAGGGAGCTGCCCGGCTGCACCCACACCGTCGTGCGGCCGCCGCCGACGCTCGTGTCCTCGCGCCAGCTGAACGGGAACGGCTCGGCGCGGCGCAGCTTGGCGGTCATCACGAGCTGCAGGTGGGTGAGGGCGCGATCCTCGATCTCGGTCTTCACGCTGCCCTCGTAGATGAACTTGCCCATGCGGCGTCTCCTCAGGTGTACGGGTCTTCGCCTTGAAGTTTATGGGAATCCGAGCCGTCGCCACGTCGACCGAAGCGGCGCGAAACCGCCGATGTGGAGACCTCGCGGTCCGCGATGGACCAGCCGCCCAGACGGGTGCGCAGCTGACCGAAGTCAACCCCCTGCGCTCGGATTCCTTCGCCGCATATCCTGTCAGGGACTGCGAGGAGACCCACCATGAACGCACGACACATCGACGACCGTTCCGACGAGGGCTACACCCCCACGACCACTCACGCCGAGTTCGGCGAGGGCAACCCCCGCCTGCGGGTCACCCGCGACGGCGAGCGAGCGGAGTTCGCCCTCGAGGTCGACGTGGTTCGCATCGGCTCGGCCGCCGACAACGAGCTGCGGCTCGACGGCGCCGACCCCGTGCATGCGACGATCACGCACGACGACCGCGACGAGTACGTGCTGGAGCTGCACGGCGCGGGCGAGATGAACAGCAACCCCGAGGCCACCGCGACCCACCCCGGCGACAGGTCGCAGACGCTGCGGACGGGTGCGCGGTTCACCGTCGGAGAGTGGGAGCTGGTCTACGCCCGCGACGAGTTCGCCGACCACGGTCGCCCCTATGGCGGGCGTCTCGGTGGCGAGTACTCCGATCAGCCGCTGCAGCCGGAGCGCCCCGACTACTCCGACGAGGCGAGCATCGAATCGGATGCTCCGACCCACGCCGACTCCGCTGAGGAGAAGTGACAGCAGAGCACCTGTCGTTGGATCGCCTCAGCGAGGTCGCTACTGAGCGCGGGTTGCGTATCTGCGTCGTCGAGTCACTGACGTCGGGCCGTCTGGCGAGCACGATCGGCGCGGGCGAGAACGCGGGCGACTGGTTCGCCGGCGGCATCGTGGCGTACCTCACCGACGTCAAGGAGACCCTGCTCGGTCTCACGCCGGGAACCGATCCGTGCTCAGCCGAGTGCGCCGAGCATCTCGCCGAGAGCGCTCGACGGCTCTTCGACGCCGACGTCTGCATCTCGACCACAGGCGTCGGAGGCCCCGAGCCCGAGGGCGGACATGATCCGGGCACCGTCTTCGTCGGATGGGCCACCGGCGACGGAGTCGGTCATCGGATGCTGGCGCTCACCGGCGATCCGCAGGAGGTCCTCGACGAGACGGTCGACACCGCGCTGCGGCTGCTCGCCTTCCACGCCGAGGGGATCCGGCCCGCCGGCCCCAGGCGCTCGGGATCCGCGTCGACCGCGCCGGACGAGACAGCGGGCTGAGAGCACTCCGCTCTCAGCCTTCCACCTCTCTCAGCCAGGACCTCTCCCGAGATCCCGGCTCCGCAGGATCCCCGCCTCCGATGGATCCCGGCTCCGCTGGGTCCCTCCGAGTTCAGCGCCCCGGCACGAGTCCGATGCGCAGGGGCGCACCCGGAGCGGATGCCGCGGCGATCGCCTCATCGATGGCCGAGAGCTGCCGCACCTCTCCCACCGCCTCCGCGAACGGGTAGGCGCGTCCTCGTCCGGCGAGGAATCCGACTGCTTCGCCCAGTTCGGCCCCGGTGTAGTTGTGCACGCCGGTCACGGTCACCAGCCGACGCACGATGCTCTCGGCATCGAGCGGCACCGGCTCGGCGGGGAAGACGCTTCCGACGAGCACGACCGTCCCGCCGATGCCGACGCCGGCGATCGCTTCGGACACGGCATGACCCGACGCCTCGATCACGATGTCCGGATCGCGATCGAGCCGGCCGGCGCCGAAACGCGCGGCCAGCGCGACTCGTCCCGGTACGGGGTCGAGCACCTCGACCGTCGCGCCCTGCTCCGCGGCGATCGCGGCTGCCGAGAGCCCGACGAGTCCCGCTCCGTGGATGCGCACGGCTGCGCCCTCGAGGTCGTGGTCGCGTGCTGCTCTGGCGACAGCGGCCCAGGCGGTCGCGGTCGCGCACGATGCCGGCGCGAGCACGGACGCCTGCAGCGACTCGGGCACCCGCACGATCGCGGTTCCGGATCGCACCTGGACGTGCGTGCCGAAGGCGCCGGAGAGATCGCCGTGCACGCCTATCCGGTCGTGGCCGTACTTGCCCAGCGTGCGGCACTTCTGCGGCATGCCCCGAGTGCACCGGTCGCAGGTGCCGCATGAGATGGTGACCGACCAGACCACCCGGTCGCCGATGCGCACCGGGGTGCCGTCGACCGCGACCGCTCCGGCGTCGCCCATGGCGATCACGCGTCCGACGCTCTCGTGGCCGAGCACCAGGGGCACCGGAGCCGATCGTCGCCCCTGCACGGTGTGCACGTCGGACCCGCAGACGGTCGACATCTCGACCGCGACCAGCACGTCGTTGTCGCCGAGAGCGACACCGGGCACCGCGATCGTCTCGTGCGGGTGGCCCTCGCCGATCCAGACCATGGCTGTGGCAGCGGGACGCAGGGCGACGTCGCGGCGATGGCCGGGAGGTCGGATCAGCAGAGTTCCCATGTCAGCCCCTCAGGCGCTGCGGACGAGCGGGAGCAGCCCGCGCTCGGCGAACGCACCGCGAAGACGTGTGACGTCCGAGAGCACGACGTCGGCGCCGGCGAGCTCGAGGGCGCTCGAGTCGTGTGCGCCCGTGAGCACACCGGCCACGAAGCCGGCGCCGGCGCGGCGACCCGACTCGACGTCGCTGACGGTGTCTCCCGCGACGGCGACCGCCGCGACCGACGATGCGTGCGTGCGGATCAGCGCCGTGAGCACGAGGTCGGGTGCCGGGCGGCCCCGCCCCGCGTCGACCGGCGAGAGCGCCAGGTCGACGAGGCCGTGCCACCCGAGGCCGTCGATCAGCGCCTCGCGGGTGACCGGCGCGAATCCGGTCGTGAGCACGACCGTCAGACCGGCATCCTTCAGGCCCTGGATCGCATCCGCGGCCCCGGGGATCTCCGTGACCCCCTGCTCGGCCACGATCTCGGCGTAGGCGCCCTCGAACGCCGCCGTCGCCCGCTCGGCCGCAGCCCGGTCGCCACCGGCAAGATGAGTGAAGACGTCGATCTTGGACTGCCCCATGGTCGCGCGCACGTGGGCGAGCGCGTCGTCCCACGGCATCCGATCTGCGACTCCGGTGCGCTCCGCGGCGCGCTGGAATGCCGTCTCGACGACCCCGTCATCGAGCACCGTGGTGCCGGCCATGTCGAGCACGACGAGCTCGAGTGCGGGACTCGCCGGACCTGTGGGGAGTTGAGTGGTCATGAGGTTCCTTCCATTGCGGGTGCCCACCCGAAGGCGGCGGTGAGATTCTCTTCTGCGAGCCCCAGACCCGTGGTCATTCCGATGCCGGTGGTCGCGGCGAGCACCAGCACCCCCTCCTCGACTCGGTCGATGAGGAAGTCGTGCCGCGCCTTGGCGTAGACGCCCTGCCAGCGCTCCAGCACTCGCGGCACCGGCATGTCGAACAGCGCCTCCGCCTCGGCGAGGAATGCGGCGAAGGCCGCCTCGGGCTGGAACGGCGCTGGCGCCGTCGACGTGGCGTGCGAGTCGCCGATGATCAGCGTGCCGTCGGGCAGCTGCGTGTACATCTGGTTGAGATCGAGTGCCGCGAGGTCGGGGCGCTCGGCGTGCAGGCGTTCGCGGAGAGCGGCGGAGGCCGCACCGCCGTCGAAGCGTCCGTAGCGCACGAGCGACCAGCCGGTGAGCAGCGGAGCCGCGAGCGGATGCTGCACCGTGACCGCCGCTCGCATCATGTCGAGCGCGCACCGCTCGACACCGGCGCGCTCGGCCACCTCCGGAAGCAGCTGGTCGATGTCATGATTGGCCGCGACGACCACGGCGCCGGCCGTGATGGCACCCCTCGTCGTCTCGACGCGTCGTCCGGCGACCGAGGTCACCGCAGTGCGGAAGCGGAAGTCGACCCCGTGCACGGCGAGGTGCCGGACGATCGCCGCCGCGGCGGTGCGCGGATCGGTCTGCAGGTCGGTCTCGATGTGCGCTCCGCCGACGAGCGCCTCCGCGCGGAGCGGGGCGAGACGCAGCAGCTCGTCAGTCTCCAGCATCCGGATGCCGCCGTCTGCCGCTGCGTGCTCGAGCACGGCGATCTCATCTGCGTGGCGCGCGGCGACCAGCGTGCCTGACTCGCGGATCCAGAAGCCCGCATCGTGCGCGAGACGCAGCCAGAGGTCCCGGGAGACATCGGCGTACCGGCGCGCCTCGCCGGTCTGCGCACCGATGCAGAGATGGCCGAAGTTGCGGATGGTCGCCCCGACCGGCGCATCCGCTCTGTCGATCACGATCACCGTCAGACCGCGTCTGACTGCCGCGTAGGCTGCGCCGAGGCCGATGATGCCGGAGCCCACGACGACGACATCTGCGTGTTCACGGTCTCCACCGCGCTGCGTGCCGCTCATCGGAACACCTTGCGCATCCACATCGCGAGTCCTTCGACGACGAGCACCGTGACGAGGATCATCAGCACGATCGCAGTGACGGTCTCGTAACGCGAGCCCTGACTGGCATTGAGCAGGTAGTAGCCGACCCCGCCACCGCCGACGATGCCGAGGATGGTCGCCGCGCGGATGTTCGTGTCGAGCATGTAGAAGCTGTGCCCGATGAGCGCCTGCATCCCCTGCGGCACGGTCGCTGACGCGTAGGTCTGCAGACGCGTGGCGCCGACCGCGCGGAGCGCACGCTCGGGGCCACGGTCGACCTCTTCGAGAGAGTCGGCGATCAGCTTGCCGAGCAGCCCGATGCCGCCGATGGCGAGCGCGATGACTCCGGCCTGCGCACCGAGGCCGGTGATCACGACGAGCACGATCGCGAGGATCAGCTCGGGGATGCCGCGGATGCCGACGAGCAGGAACCGCGCGACGCCTCGTGCACCAGGGCTGGGTGCGACGTTGCTCGCCGCGAGTGAGCCGAGGATGAGCGACGGCAGCAGGGTGAGCACGGTCGCGGCGAGTGCGATCGCGACCGTGTCGCGCATGGCGGCGATCATCGCGGAGGCCTCGTAGCTGCCGAACGACGGCGGCCAGAACCTGGCCGCGACCTCGGGGAGCTTGGCCCAGAAGGTGAAGAAGTCGAGCCAGTTGATCTGGCTGACCACGACGCTGCCGATCACCACGAGCACGGCGACGATGATGCCGCTCGTGTTGCGCACACGCTCTGCCGTCCACGGGCGACGCACCGCCGTCTGAGGGCTGGCCGCCCACGCAGGCGGACCCGCGACCGCCGTTGTCGTCGCGTCACGCAGCCGCGGGTGGATGATGCGGTCGATCCACGAGCGGGTCTGCCTCTGCTGGCCGAGCATCGCCCCGCGCACCAGACTCGACACGATCTCCATCGCGACGCACAGGATGAAGATGACCAGCGCGATGCCGAGACCCCTGCCGTAGTTCAACGACTTGAACGCATAGGACATCTCGAGTCCGAGGCCCGCCACGCCGACGTAGCCGAGCACGACGCTGCCCCGCAGGTTGATGTCGTTGCGGTGCAGCACCGTCGCGACCCAGCTCGGCAGCACCTGGGGAAGGATGCCGGAGGCGAACTCCTGCATCTTCGATCCGCCGGCGGCGCGGATCGCGAGCCTGGGGCCTTCGTCGATCTGCTCGATCGCGTCGGCGAACATCTTCGAGATCATGCCGATCGAATGGATGCCGATCGCGAGAATTCCGGGCAGGGTGCCGAGCGAGAACATGAGCACGAACGCCATGGCGAGCACGACATCGGGCAGCGCGCGCGTCAGGACACCCACGAATCGGGCCGCGGCCCGCCACCCGTTGCCCGGTGTCGTGTTGGAGGCGGCGAGGTAGGCGATCGGCACCGAGAGCACGGCGGCGAGGAGCGTGCCGACGAGCACGAGCCCCACGGTGAGGGCGATCAACCAGGCGAGGTCGGCGGGCTCGGGGAACGAGAGTCCGCCGACGCGGGCCATGAAGTTCTCGGCGTTGCCCCAGCTCTGCACCATCGCCGGGATCGAGATGCCGACCTCGTCGACCGCGAGGACTCCCAGCACCAGGAGCGAGACCAGGGTGAGCCCGGCAGCGATGCGCTCGGCCGAGATCGGGCGCCGGGGGGCGCGATCGGAGACGGTGGAGCGTGCGGGCGCAGCGGGCGCGTCCGAGAGCACGGTCATGAGACCCGGGCCTTGTCGATGTCGGCGACATCGACCGTGATCTCGACGAGCTCATCACGGACGGCGCGGATCTCTGCAGTGGTCGTGGCGACGCGCCCGTAGATCTCCATGACCTCGGCCTTGGTGAGGTCGCCGGTCGGGGTGTCCAGCACGATCTCGCCGTGGCGCAGACCGACGATGCGGTCGGCCCATGAGATCGCGAGGTCGACCTGGTGCAGGCTGCAGACGACGGTGAGTCCCTCGTCGGCGGCGATCTCACGGATCAGCGCCATGACCTGGTCGCTCGACTCGGGATCGAGCGAGGCGACGGGCTCATCGGCGAGCAGGATGTCGGGCTTCTGCATCAGAGCGCGGGCGATGGCGACGCGCTGCTGCTGGCCGCCGGAGAGGGTGTCGCTGCGCTGGTAGGCGCGGTCGAGGAGTCCGACCCGGTCGAGGTGCTCGAGGGCGCGCAGCTTCGCGGCCTTCGAATACCCCCAGAGGCCGAGTCTGGGTCCGCGGACCTCCGACAGCGATCCGGTGAGCACGTTCTCGAGCACCGTGAGCGAAGGCACGAGCTCGAACTGCTGGAAGATGAACCCGACGCGACTGCGGAGCCTGCGCAGCGCCTTGCCCTTGAGGGTCGGCACCGGGGATCCGAGCACTTCGATGTCGCCGGATGTCGGCACTTCGAGTCCGTCGAGGTGCCGCAGAAGCGTCGACTTGCCCGAGCCCGAGAGCCCCAGCAGCACGACGATCTCGCCGCGAGACACCTGCAGCGACGCGTTCTTCAGCGCCGTCGTCGAGCCGAAGGTCTTCGTCACACCGTTCAGGCGGATGAGGGCATCCGATGCCGTGTTCATGTCAGTTCTCCAGTGTCTTCGCGTCGTGCTCGGGGCTGGTCGTGCTCGGGGATGTGTCGTGCTCGGGGTTTGTCCGGTGCGCTGTCTGCGGGTGAGCGCCCCTCGTCTCGGTTCTCGCCTGGAGCGAGGCGATGAGACGAAGGGCGCTCGGCTGACCGGGGTCAGCGACGGGGTGTCAGCCCTGGCACTGCTCCGCTTCGGTCTCCTTGCAGATGTCGCGGATCAGGTCGTAGTACGCGTCGTCGACCGGCTTCGTGGCGAAGAAGACGCTGCGGAACGAGTCGGTGTCGGCGCTGTCGATGCCGGCGGCGATGATGTCGTCGATCGTGATCTCCGAGAGGCCGTCGATGAGCTTCTGGGCGACGTCGTCGGGCAGGGTCGACGAGTAGACGAGCGGGGCACCGGGCACCATGGTCTCGTCGATGACCTTCACGGCATCCGACTTCTCCACCTCGGAGTCCTCGGCGAAGCCGACCTCGCACTCGACGCCTTCACCGGTCTTCTGCACGCTCACGTCATGCTTGCCTGCGAAGACGGGGGTGATGTCGGTCTTGGGGTCGATGCCCGCCTCGATCAGGTTGTACGAGGGGAACAGGTATCCGGATGTGGAGGACGGGTCGACGAAGCAGACCTTCTTGCCCTTGAAGTCCTCGATGCTCGAGATGTCGCTGTCGGCCGGCACGATCGCCTGCGAGAAGTAGCCCGGCTCCTGGCCCTCTTCCGTGACGATCGACGAGATCGGGGTGAGCTTGGCGCCGTTGTTGGTCGCGGTGACGTAGGTGAAGCCCGAGAACGAGGCGACGTCGACCTTGCCCGCGACCGCGGCCTCGATGAGGGCGGCGTAGTCGGTGGACTCGTGATACTCGACCGACTTGCCGGTGATCTCGGCGATGTAGTCCATGAGCGGCTGGTAGTTCGTCTCGGTGTCGACCGAGTCGGGCACGACGCCGAAGACGAGCGTGTTCTCGTCGACCGCGAAGCCGCCGGCGGCAGACGATGCGTCGGCACCGGACGCACCGGTGGCCTCTGCGGAGCCGGAACAGGCGGCGAGGCCGAGCGCGAGGATCGCGGCACCGGCGAGTACGGGGAGAGCGCGGAGCTTCATGAGGACCTTTCAGAGTGGGAGGGGTGATCCATGAGCAACTGTGACAGGGCTGCGATCGAGATATATACCTAACTCGGAAGAGTTCAAGGTTCGTTCACCCCGATTTTCCCCGGATGAACGTCGACAGAACGCCGACCTCTTTCCGCGTGCCGCCAAGTAGTATGCCTATGTGGCTGAAGCTGTATACACCCAGATCGCGGACGACCTGCGCGCGCAGATCGCGACAGGCACCCTGCGCCCCGGCGATGATGTGCCCACCGAGTCTGAGCTCGCCGAGCGCTGGCACACGTCTCGCGGCCCGATCCGAAATGCCCTGGCCGCTCTGCGCAGCGAGGGCCTGATCGAGACGGGCCGGGGCCGTCCCGCACGGGTCGTCTCCCGCAAGGCGAGCCAGGCCGTCGATGTGTCGGTGCCTTTCACGCGCTGGGCCCGAGATCTCGGTGTGACTCCCGGTGCGCAGACGCAGGAGCTGAGCCTCCGAAGGGCCGGCGATCGCGCCGAGCTCCTCGGAGTCTCCCCCGATGACACGATCGTCAGCGTCGTGCGACTCCGGCTGCTCGACGGCCGGCCGACGATGCTCGAGCGCCTCTTCTATACCGAGGCTGTCGGACGACGACTGCTCGACGTCGACACCGATGCGATCTCGATCACCGAGTACCTGGGGTCGGTCGGACACCCCATCGTCGGGCTCGAACACCAGATCGACGCGGTCGCGGCAGATGAACAGGATGCTGCCCTGCTGCGCGTGCCCATGGGAACGCCGATCCTTCGACTCAGCCGCATCTCACGCGATGCGAGCGGGCGGATCTTCGAGGCATCCGAGGACCGCTACCTCAGCGAGGTTGTGCGATTCACGGTCGCGGCGTCCGGGATATCGACGGACGGACACTACATGCGTGCAGTGGGCGGCTAGGAGCCTGCCGGTCGACGTCGGTCGATCCTTGAGAAGAAGCCGATCGCGAGCGCGTTGGGGATCAGATTCCAAAGACCGCGCTCGCGATCACAGCGCTGGGGATGCGCTATTTCTGGGGTATGCCCAATGTATGCTCCCGGCTACACCATGGAACACGGTCTATAGTCGAGACATACCCTGGACTTTCGTCTACTCCTTGGGCCAAAACCCGCGGAATTCCGCGGTTTTGCTTCTAAAGTACCGGAATGCCGGTTGACGATTTGGGCCGAATCTCGTCGCCGAGATGCTGGAATATTGGTTCGATCAGACGATCGGCAGAAGCGCGGACACGACCCAGCGTCCGTCCACTTCCCCGGCGCTGAACTCGCCACTGGCACCGAGGACGCGCTCCGCCATGCGCCCGACTCCGGTGCGGCTCGACGAGAGCTCGCGACGCGGCGTCGTCGACAGGGGGCTGCTCACCGTCAGCTTCGCGGCGTCGTCGTCGATGTCGAATCGGATCGCGACCTCGCCCTTGCCCGCGTATTTGAGGACGTTGGTGGCAGACTCGCGCAGGATGCGCGCCAGGATGATCTCGGCTGCGCGGGGGATGCGCTCGTCGGCGGGGTCGCCGTCGACGATCACGGCATGACCTGCGGATTCGAACTCCTGCTGGGCTTCGTCGACGGAGGCCGCCAGATCGCCCGAGGGCATGCCCGCGGATCGGGGCCCGTCGTCTGCGAGATCGATCACGAAGCGGAGGTCGGTCATCGCCTTGCGTGCGGCGATGCGGATCGCCTCCTGCGATTCACTGCTGGTGCGATCGTCGTCGAGCATCTGCACGTGCAGCGCCACCACGGTGAGGTGGTGCGCGATGCTGTCGTGCAACTCGCCGGCGATCCAACGTCGCTCAGCGAGTACGGCCTGGCGTTCCTGCTCGGCCTTCTCGGCCAGCTGCTTCTCGAGCCTGCTCCCTCGGGCGAAGGCCAAGCGCAGTGCGAAGCCGACCGCCCCGGAGACCGCGGCTGTGACGAGATAGATGGCGATGTTGATCGGTGCCTGCGTGTCCAGCCATGCGACGAGAGCAGTCGCGAGGAGGAACCCACCGGCATACGAGAGGATCAGGGCATTCCACCCCAACCGCACGATCAGACCGGCCGCGAAAGCGGCGGCGGTCAGGACGTAAGCCTCGGTACCTGCGAGGAATGAAAGTGCGAACACGAGCGCGAGGGCGCATGTCGCGTAGAGCGGCGACCAGAGATAGAGGGCGATCACGGCCGTGGATGCGATACCGATCACGGCGGCGAACAGACTCACATCTGAGGGGAAGAAGAGACCGACGACGTCGACCACCAGGATCGTTCCGATGATCACGAGAACGAAGATCCGCTCGATCGCGACCAGTCGTTCGCCTTTGCCGAGACGCGTCACGTGGGATTCGAGATCGCTTCTCAGACCTAAAGCCATGCTTCAGTATCTCCTATTCGCCAGGTAGATTAGCGAGTAAAGCCAAAGAACTTGCTGACACCCTGCCAAAAAGTCATATTAATTCACCTCCTGAGTTGGTCTTTTGTTTAGTGATGACTACATCTTCTCGGTGATCTGCAGCTCGCACATCTGTCTCAGGGCTAGACCTCTCTAGCCAAAGGTCTAGGCCCGCACACCGTACATCCACCCCCGTTAGGCTTCCCACATGCCGGAAATCCGCGTTCTCATCGTCGATGACGACCCACTGGTGCGCTCAGCACTGTCGCACTTCGTCTCGCGCGACCCCGAAATCAACGTTGTCGCCGAGGCAGAGACGGGGTTGGAGGGCATCGAAGCAGTCGAACGCGAGCATCCTGATGTCGTGATGATGGACGTGCAGATGCCCGAGATGAATGGCATCGAAGCGACCGCCGTCATCAGCGAACGGTGGCCCGAGGTCAAGATCTTGGCGGTCACGACGCTCGACGGCAGCGACACCGTGCTTCCGATGCTGAGTGCCGGCGCTTCGGGATATCTGCTGAAGGACTCCAGCGCGGCGAGCATTCTCGAGGGCGTGCGAGAGGTGTACAGCGGAGCCAGCTCACTGTCACCGCGCATCGCCTCGCTGCTGATCAAGCACGTGCGCGACACGGAGCCGGTGGGCGGGGACGATTCGCTCGAGGCGCTCACCGATCGCGAGCAGGAGGTGCTGCAGCGTCTCGCCCAGGGGATGTCGAATGCTGAGATCGCTCGCACGCTGATCGTGTCGGAGGGAACCGTGAAAGCGCACCTCGGCCGCATCATGTCGAAGTGGCACGTGCGCGATCGCGTGCAGATCCTGGTGACGGCAGCGCACGCCGGCCTCGTCGACTTCCGCTGAGATCAGGTTTCGCTGAGATCGGCGTCACTGGTCGAGCTTCGCTGGTCGGGCTGCGCTGAGATCGGGCGTCACTGAAGTCCGACCGGACGCGAGGGCACGCGACGGCCGACGACCAGACAGCGCTTCAACCCGTTCGGGCGAGGGATGTAGGGCGCAGGTCGGCGGGGAGGCTGAGTTTTGGGGTGCGCCAGTGTTGGGCGGGGTCCCACCACTCCGGTCCGCGCACCTGTGGGAGGCCCTCGTTCATGCGGATCTCCCACGCGGACATGCCGAGGGATCGGTGATGCCACCAGCACAACGGCACACCGTTGTCCGTGTGGGTCGGCCCGCCCTGTGCGTGTTCGGTGACGTGGTGGATCTCACACCAGGACGCCGGCACATGGCATCCGGGGATCAGGCATTCCTTGTCGCGGGCGATGATCGCCCGTCGCTGGTGCACGGTGAACACCCTGTCGGTGGTCGTGATCCCGATGATCCTGCCCTCGTCGAACAGAACCCGTTGGATCACCCCACTGCACGCGGCCTGCGCCGCGACCGAGACGGGGACGTGTGCACCGGAACCGGCGATCGTCGCCCACCCGCCGTTGCCGGCGGCGCCACCTGCGCCGACGCCGACGCGGAAGACTGTCCCGTGCGCGAGATCCTTCACGTCGACGGTGACGACGAGGACCGGTGAGGCGCCACCCAACGTGGGCATGTCCTTATGTCGGGCCGCGATCGCCAGCGCCGCCGCGAGAGCATCATGACGCTTCTGCGCCGCGGTGCGGTCATCGAGCACGCTCCGCTCATCCGAGTTGAACGGATCCTCTCCCGCATCCCCGCCTGTACGAGCATCCGTGTCAGCGTCCGCGTCCGCGCCATCATCCGACTCGGCATCCGCGCCGAAAGCCTCAGCGAAGCCGTGCGCGCCCGCGTCAGCACCAGAGTCCGTGCCACCGCTGGGGGTGAAGAACACCCCGGGCACGGGTGGACCGTCGCCTTTGGGGTTGAGGAGCGCGTCCATGATGAGCTGGAACTGCGCCGCGACATCCGGGGTCAGATACCCGCGGATCGCATGCACACCGTCCTTGAGCCGGCCGATAGTGATGCCCCGGCGCCGTTTCGCGTCGTCGTCTTTGGGTTCTTCCCCGTCGGGGTCGAACATCGACGCGAGATCCTCAGCGAGAGCTCGCAGATCCTCCGTCGTCGGCGACGGACCAGGCACGTCCGGGTCAAGGGCCGGGTCCGTGTCCGGGTCGAGATCGATCTCGAGGCCGTGCCCGCGTGCGCACCCGGCCAACGCGACATCCGCTGCCAACCGCTGATCGACCGTGAGGCGCTCCCACACCCGCTCGATCGGACCGGTCGCGGCAAGAAACCCATCCACCCCGACAACCCCGTCCAGCAAAGCCGTCCGCAACTCCGGCCACCGGGCAGGAAGCCGCTCCCCCGACACGAGACTCACATCGCGCCGGACACGGTCGATGACCTTCCCCACCCGCGCTGCACCTCGCGCATCGACGAGCACCGTCCGCTGCAGCAGCTCGTTCTCACCGCGACAGCCTGCGGCATGGGAGAAGCCACCCATCTCGCCCGTCGCGACGGTCTCGACGACCACTGCCTCCACCCGCCGAAACGCCGCCCCCGCGGCCACCAGAACAGTGACACGTTCCGTGTCACACAACCCCGCCAGCGCGTCATCGGACAGCACCGAATCGAGGTCGGCGATGACCCGATCCAGAAGCTCTGCGGTGCTGTTCATACCCCCAGTCAACCCGCCACCACCGACATTCGACGCCCGAAACCACCCTCATTTACCCCAGTTCAAAGCCGTATTCCAATCTCCCGATACAGCGCATCACTGCGGATGAACCACGGTCGCGAAAACGACGAGAGAGCAAGAGGACGGGGCACGGAGAAGGACAACGAGAGAACGAGACGACGAGAACGCGGAAGCATCGCCCGCGGGAGGCATCACCCGAGGGAGGGCTCTGCCTTCATGAACACATCGACAGCGTCCTCACTCTCGAGAACGAAGCCGTGACGCTCGTAAAGCCGACGTGCCGCGCTGGCCTGCAGCACGTTGAGCCGGAAAGGCCGCGCGCCATCGGTGTCTGCGAGCAGATGGGCCAGCACGGCTGCCCCGATCCCGCGGCCCTGCGATCGCGGCGCGAGATAGAAATGCTCGATCCAGCGGGCGTCCGGTTCACGCCTTACCGCCACGAGGCCGACGTCTTCGCCGTCGACGACGATCACGCACGTGTTCTCGGGAACGAACGCGTCGAGGAAGCGCTGCCGCACGCGCACCCGGTCATATCGCCCGAGTCGCTCGAGATCAGGTCGCATCACGACCGCTCTCAGCTCCGCCATCCAGACGGCATCCGAAGGGCTGCTCGCTCGAAGACTCCATCCCGCTGACACAGCATCCATACAACCATCAGGAGCAGCACTCTCAGACCGGCACCCACCGCGCACAGCATCCGCACCACTAGCACCGCGCAGCATCCATGCCCCCTCCGCAGCCACAGACCGCACAGCTACAGAGCGAGCAGCACGATTCCCCCCGCGACGACCGCTGACGCACCCAGGCGCCATCCCGGCCTGCTCTCCTTGAGTGCGAAGACTCCGAAGAGACTCACCAGCACGACGCTGACTTCCCGCAGTGGTGCGACCAGGGCGACCGGAGCGATCTGGATGGCTGTGAGCACCAGGATGTACGACAGCGGCGACAGGATGCTGAACGCCACGATACGTCGCCATTGTGTGCGTCCGAGCATGCGGACCGCCGCCCATCTGCCGCGCACGCCGAGGGAGTAGAACGGGATCTCGAGCAGCATCGTTCCGACCATGAAGGCGACGGGCGAGAGGTTCCAGGTGCGCACCGCGTTGGCATCCCAGATCGTGTAGACGGCGATCGCGACACCGGTGAGCAGACCGAACATGAGCCCCGGGTCGAGACGTCGTGATCGATCGGCGCCTCCGCGGTCGACGAGACCGATCGCGACGACTCCGATGATGATCGCCGCGACGCCCACGAGAGCCAGGGCCGACGGCCGCTCTCCGAGAACCAGCACCGCGATGATCACCGAGAGGAACGGCCCGGTGCCCCTCGCCGTCGCGTAGACGGTGGAGAGATTGCCCTCGCGGTATCCGCGCTGCAGCACGGCCATGTAGACGACGTGCAGCACCCCGGAGACTCCGACGCCCCACAGGAACGCGAGCACATCGTCAGTGCCGAGCCCGCCGGTGAAGGGGACGACGCCGATCCAGACGACGGTGCCTCCGACGGCACCCCACCACAGGAACGGCATCCCCGCCCGACTCACGCCATGGGCGACGATGTTCCACGCGGCGTGCGTGATGGCTGCGGCGATGACGAGAGCGAAGGCGAGAGCGGACAACAGAGACCCTTCCGTTCATCGCGGGCGCGACGAACAGGGTCCTCCGGGCTTTTGTCCTGTCAGATGACGGCACCCCTGCGGAGGAGCACCGTGGCGCCGCTCGGACCAGACGGGACGAACCCCGGAACCCTAGGCGCTATCGAGAGCGACGATAAGAGACGCAGGTGTCCGGCGGGTGAACGACCTCGTCCTTCCAGCCGACGGAATCGTCGCGGTGCGCCCGGCGATTACGATCGAAGGACCGCCCCTGCAGGAAGGTCTCCCATGCCCGTCACCCCGGACGCTCTCGCCCACGCCGAGGATCTCGCCGACTTCGTCGCCGCCTCGCCCTCGAGCTATCACGCCGCCGCTGAGGTGGCGAGGCGACTCGAGGATGCCGGGTTCGCGCGCCTCGAAGAGGACCAGGCCTGGGAGGTGACCCCCGGCGGTCGCTACGTCGTCGTCCGGGACGGCGCCGCCATCGCATGGACGGTGCCGGCGGATGCCACCACGACCACACCTGCGCATATTCTCGGCGCCCACACCGACTCCCCCGGCTTCAAGCTCAAGCCGCAGCCGACCACCGGTTCGAAGGGCTGGCTGCAGGTCGCCGTCGAGGTCTACGGCGGGCCGCTGCTGACCTCCTGGCTCGACCGCGAACTGCGTCTCGCAGGCCGACTCGCCCTCGCCGACGGACGCGTCGTGCTCGCCGACACAGGCGCGCTGCTGCGCCTCCCCCAGCTCGCGATCCACCTCGACCGCGAGGCGAACACGAGCCTTGCACTCGACAAGCAGTTCCAGACGCAGCCCGTGTGGGGTCTCGGCGACCCGACGCAGGAGGACATCCTGGCCGAGCTCGCCGAGTCCGCCGGAGTCTCGGCATCCGACATCCGCGGCTACGACGTCGTGATCGCCGACACGGCACGCGGAGCGGTGTTCGGCAAGGATCGCGCGTTCTTCGCCTCAGGTCGTCTCGACGACCTCGCCTCGGTGCATGCCGGCGTGGTCGCACTCGAGTCGATCGACACCGCGGCGTCCGGACCGATCGCGATCCTGGCGGCGTTCGACCATGAGGAGCTCGGCTCGAACTCGCGCTCCGGCGCGGCTGGCCCGTTCCTCGAGGACATCCTCGGACGCGTGTACGACGCGCTCGGCGCCGACGCCTCCGAGCGCCGCCGCGCCTTCTCCTCGTCGTGGTGCCTGTCGAGCGACGTCGGCCACTCGGTGCACCCCAACTACGTGCACAAGCACGACCCGGTGGTGCAGCCGGTGCTCGGCTCCGGACCGATCCTCAAGATCAATGCCAACCAGCGGTACGCGACGGATGCCATCGGCTCCGCCGCCTGGCGCGACTGGTGCGACACCGCCGACGTGACCACGCAGGAGTTCGTGTCGAACAACAACGTGCGCTGCGGGTCGACGATCGGCCCGATCACGGCGACACGCCTCGGCATCCGCACGGTCGACGTCGGCATCCCGATCCTGTCGATGCACTCGGCTCGCGAGCTCGCCGGGGTCTCGGATCTGCACGACCTCACACGCGTCGCGGGAGCTTTCTTCACCGGCTGAGCCGTGCAGCGCCCTCGCTGGGCCTGCGCAGTGCCAGGATGATGGCATGACGGACATCAAGCCTGCTCTCATCGAGCGCGCGGGCATCGAGATCATCCCCGAATCCGAGCGCACGGCCAAGCCTCGCGACCTGTTCTGGCCGTGGTTCGCGGCCAACGTGTCGGTGTTCGGCATGTCGTACGGATCGTTCGTGCTGGGCTTCGGGATCTCGTTCTGGCAGGCGACTCTCGTGTCGGTCATCGGCATCGTGGTGTCGTTCCTGCTGTGCGGACTCATCGCGATCGCCGGCAAACGCGGTTCGGCGCCGACCATGGTGCTCTCGCGCGCCGCCTTCGGCGTGCAGGGACAGAAGGTGCCCGGGATCGTCTCGTGGCTGACCTCCATCGGCTGGGAGACCTTCCTCGCGATCATGGCCGTGCTCGCCACGGCCACCGTCATCACGCAGCTCGGCGGTGACGGCGACAGCGTCGCGCTGAAGATCACCGCCACCGTCATCGTCGCCGCTCTGATCGTCGTGGCCTCCGTGCTCGGATATCACACGATCATGAAGCTGCAGTCGGTGCTCACCTGGGTCACCGGCGCCGTGACGATCCTCTACATCATCCTCGCCGCGCCCAGCATCGACCTCGCCGCCGTGCTGGCCCGCCCGGACGGCGGACTCGGCCAGGTCATCGGCGCGCTCGTGATGGTGATGACCGGCTTCGGACTCGGCTGGATCAACATCGCAGCCGACTGGTCGCGGTATCAGAAGCGCACGGCATCCGATGGGGCGATCGTCGCCTGGAACACGATCGGCGGCTCGGTCGCGCCCGTGATCCTCGTCGTCTTCGGGCTGCTGCTCGCGGGATCCGACGACGACCTCAGCGCCGCGATCGCCGCCGACCCGATCGGTGCCCTGGCCACGCTGCTGCCCCTCTGGGTGCTCGTGCCGTTCCTGCTCACCGCCGTGCTCGCGCTCGTCTCCGGCGCCGTGCTGGGCATCTACTCCTCCGGGCTGACTCTGCTGAGCCTCGGCATCCGCATCCCCCGTCCGTCGGCCGCGGCGATCGACGGCGTGATCCTCACCCTCGGAACGATCTACGTGGTGTTCTTCGCGACCGACTTCCTCGGCCCGTTCCAGAGCTTCCTCATCACGCTCGGCGTGCCTCTGGCCTCCTGGGCCGGCATCCTGATCGCCGACATCCTCCGGCGCAAGAAGGACTACGACGACGAGGCGCTGTTCGACAGCCGCGGCCGATACGGCGCCTGGGACTGGATCTCGATCGGCACCATGGTCGTCGCCAGCGTCATCGGCTGGGGCTTCGTGCTCAACGGCTTCGCCGATGCCGCCCCGTGGAACAACTGGCAGGGCTACCTGCTCGGCCTCGTCGGCGGGGTCGACGGCGACTGGGCGTATGCGAACCTCGGGGTCTTCTTCGCCCTCGTGCTGTCGTTCGTCTTCACCTGGTTCGCTCGCGCCGGACGGATCCGCGCCCAGGAGGCAGCTGCGTGAGCAGGGATTCCTGGCTGGTCGTGATCGACCCGCAGGCGATCTTCGCCTCGCCCGACTCGGCCTGGGCGTCTCCGTTCTTCGGCGACGTGATGCCCCGCATCCGCGAACTCGCCGAGTCGTTCGGCGATCGTGTGATCGTGACGCGCTGGATGCCGACCGCCGACCGCTCGACGTCATGGGGCGCCTACTTCGCCGCGTGGCCGTTCGCAGACCAGCCGTCCGGCGATCCGCTGTTCGACCTGGTTCCCGACGCGGTCGGCCTGTCGCCGCATCCGACCCTCGATCTGCCGACGTTCGGCAAGTGGGGCTCTGTGATCGAGGAGATCGTCGGCCGTGGCGCGCACGTCGTGCTGGCGGGAGTCTCGACCGACTGCTGCGTCATCTCGACGGCGCTGGCCGCAGCGGATGCCGGGGCGCACGTCACGATCGCCGCCGACGCCTGCGCCGGATCGACGGCCGAGAACCACGCCGCCGCGATCCGGATCATGGGTCTGTATCCGCCGCAGATCACGGTCAGCGACACGGCGGCAGTGCTGGCGGAGCGCTAGCCCGCAGCGCGCACGGCCGCGGCGATCTCGGCGGGCGACCCCCGCCATGGTGCCCCGTGCCCGGGAAGCACCCAGGACGCGGACACGGCGGCCAGTCGGTCGAGAGACGCGGCGGCCTCTTCGGGCTCGTCGGTGAACGGGGCGGGCTGCGGACCCACGCGCCCCGTCAGCACGTGGCGCGTGGTCAGCGCATCGCCCACGAAGACCGCGTCCGCACCGGGAATATGCACCGCGATGCTCCCGGGCGAGTGACCCGGCATCCCGATGACCACCGGTGCTCCGGGGAGATCGAGCACCTGGCCGTCGACGACGGTCACGACCTCGGACACGTGCTTCGTGCGCAGCGCGTTCTTGCTCACGCTGTAGGCGAAGAACCCGAGCGTCGGACCGATGCGGGCGGGCCCCATCGCGGTCTTCGGCTTCTCCCCCGTGCGCACTCGATGCGCATCGGCGCTGTGCACGAAGACCGGCACGCCCGCTTCGCTACGCAGTCGCTCGGCGAAGCCGATGTGGTCGCTGTCGCCATGCGTGAGCACCAGGCCGCGGATGTCGGAGAGCGGCCGGCCGAGTTCGGCCAGCTTTCGCTGCAGGTCGTTCCAGTGGCCGGGCAGACCCGCATCCACGAGAGTGATCCCCTCGGGCAGATCGACCAGATATGAGGCGACGACGTCATTGCCGAGTCGATGCAGGCGCGGTGCGAGCTTCATGGTCGTCCCTTTCGCGGTGGTCTATGATGGCTACAGTACGTAGCTATCATAGCTATTGTCAATAGCCATGAAGGAGCCCTGATGCCGACCCCCGAACGCACCTCGTTGGCGGCCATGGTCGACGCCGGCCGCGACATCCTCGAATCCGCCGGACCGGCCGGCCTCACGATGCAGGCGGTCGCCGAGCGCGTGGGTGTGCGGGCACCATCGCTCTACAAGCGGATCCGAGATCGTGACGCGCTGATGTCCGCGGTCGCGGAGGCCTCCGCCGATGCGCTGACGAACCGCCTCGACACCGCGGGCGACGAACTCCCCCTCCTCGCCGCTGCCTACCGCGCCTTCGCGCACGAACACCCCGAGGCGTTCCGCCTGCTGTTCACCGCGTCCGCGCCCGAAGACGCCCTCCACCGGACGTCCGCTCCGGTGCTGCGCTCGTGCGCCGACCTCGTGGGGACAGAACATGCGCTCGACGCCGCCCGGCTCTTCACCGCCTGGGCGACCGGGTTCCTGCAGATGGAGCTCGCCGGCATGTTCCGTCTGGGAGGCGACGTCGACGAGGCGTTCGACTATGCGATGGGTCGGATCATCGCCGGGCTGACCGCCCATTGAGCACGCGCCGGTGAGCGGAAGCCGATACGCCGGCACTGATGGCGGTGCCGCTGCCGCTGCCAGTGCGGGTGCGCCGAGATCGACCGGAATACTGCCAAGATGATGCGCGGAGAGGGGTTTCCATGACCACGAGCGCGCACGAAGACGAATCCGTCCGCCCGAAGAGGGCTCGACGCCCGTGGCACCGCACGAAGGTGGCGGTGGGACTGGTCCTCCTCGTCGCCGCTGTGGTGGCGATCATCGGCGCACTCACGCCCTGGCCCTCCGCCATGCTCATCCGCTCGGTGTTCACGAAGGGCGGCGATGAGACCGCCGCCGAGATGGACAAGCACGTGCCCGACACGAAGCTCACCGAGCAGCTCGACGTCGCGTACGCCGACGGCGGTGCGGACACCACGATGGACGTCTTCACGCCGGCATCCGCCACCGCGCCGCTGCCTGCGGTCGTCTGGATCCACGGCGGTGCTTGGATCTCGGGGTCGAAGGAGAACGTGGATCCGTATATGCGCATCCTCGCGGCCGAGGGTTACACCACCATCGCGGTGAACTACACGATCGGCCCCGAAGGCGAGTATCCGCTCGCGGTGCACCAGCTCAACGACGCGCTCGCCTACATCGACGAGCACGCCGAGGAACTGAACGTCGATCCGAACCAGATCGTGCTCGCCGGCGACTCCGCCGGAGGTCAGCTGGCCAGTCAGATGGCGACGCTGATCACGAGCCCCGAATACGCCGAGATCATGGACATCACCCCGGCGCTGAAGGCCGAGCAGGTCGTGGCGACCGTGCTGAACTGCGGCGTGTACGACCTCGCGGCACTCGCGGCCCTCGACGGCGTCGTCGGCTGGGGCCTCAAGACGTCGATGTGGGCGTATGCCGGAACCAAGACCTGGGCAGAGGGCCCGACCGGCTCCACGATGTCGACGATCGACTGGGTGACCGAGGACTTCCCGACGACGTACATCTCGGGCGGGAACGGCGACGGGCTCACCTGGCTGCAGTCGATCCCGATGGCGAAGCGGCTGGACGCGCTCGGCGTCGACGTGACGACCCTGTTCTGGCCGGCGTCACACGAGCCTGCACTGCCGCACGAGTATCAGTTCCACCTCGACATGCCCGACGCACGCACGGCGCTGCAGCAGACGATCGATTTCCTCGACGCCCACACCACGCGGTGAGGAAGCCTTGCCCCATTCCGCACAGGGTGCCCCGTTCCGCAACAGATGTCCCGAGATGGGTCCGCGAATCGGGACATCGTGTGCAGATCGGTCGCCGATCTACTTCATCGTGTCGAGGATGCCGACGAGGTCGTCGAACGTCGTGAGCGGGTTGAGGATCGCGAACCGGGTGTTCGGGCGCCCCGCGTGCGAGCTGGGCACCACGAACGCGCGCTGCGAGTCGAGGAGCTCGTCCGACCAGCGGTCGTAGTCCGCACGCTCCCAGCCCTCGCGTTCGAACACGACGACCGAGAGCTGCGGGTCGCGCACGAGTCTGAGCTCGGGGCGGGCGGCGATCTCGGCGGCGACCCTCTGTGTCAGAGCGAGCGTCGCGCTCACAGCCTCGCGATAGGCGGTCACGCCGTAGGTCGCGAGCGAGAACCACAGTGGCAGCCCCCGAGGGCGGCGAGTGAGCTGGATCGAGTAGTCCGACGGGCTGAAGTCGCCGGCGTCGGTGAGGGTGTCGAGGTACTCGGCGTGCTGCGTGTGCGCTCGGCGTCCCGCGTCGGGGTCGCGGTAGATCAGCGCGCAGCAGTCGAACGGAGCGAACAGCCACTTGTGCGGATCGACGATCACCGAGTCGGCGCGCTCCACTCCCGCGAAGACGCCACGAGCCTCGGGGGCCAGCATCGCGGTGAGCCCGTAGGCGCCGTCGATGTGCAGCCAGAAATCGAACTCGTCCTTCAGCGCGGCGATGCCGGCGATGTCGTCGACGATGCCGAAGTTGGTCGAGCCGCCGGTGGCGACCACCGCGCAGATCTCGTCGCCATGCTCCGCGAGCGCCTCACGCACGGCATCCGCTCTCAGCTTGCCGTCGTCGCCCGCGGGCACGAGCAGCACGTCGGCGTCCATGACCTTCGCAGCCGACTTGTTCGAGGAGTGCGCCTCGACGCTGCAGACGATCTTCCAGCGGCGAGGGAGCTCCTTGCCCGCCTCGAGCAGCGTCGCCTTCGCCGCCTCGCGTGCGGCGACGAGCGCCGACAGGTTGCCGATCGTGCCGCCCTGCACGAACACTCCGCCTGCGGTGTCGGGGAGGCCGAACTCGGAGGCCAGGAACGACAGCACCTCGTTCTCGGCGTGCACGGCTCCCGCGCCTTCGAGCCAGCTGCCTCCGTAGAGGCCGGATGCCGAGACGACGAGGTCGAAGGCGATCGATGCGATCGTGGGCGCGGTCGGGATGAACGACAGATACGACGGGTGGCTCGTCGTCAGACAGGCCGGAGCGAGGATGTGCTCGAACACGCTGAGCGCTCGCTGCGAGCCGAGCCCGGCATCGGTGATCGTCGTGCCGACCAGACGATCGAGCTCGGCCGGCGACTGGGGCTTGTCGAGAGGCACATCGGCCGCCAGCATCCGCCGGCGCGAGTAGTCGAGCACCGCGTCGACGATCGCCGTCGATTCGGCCGAGGCCGCGTGCATGCGTTCTGCTCCCATGAGCTGTCCTTACCTGAGGGTTTCTGCGGGCTGTGTGGGGTGTTCTGCGGGGTGTTCGCGGACGCGTACCGGTAGATCGGCCGCCGGAACATCGAGCACCGCGGAGAGGGTGCGGCGAGCGAGATCGGCTCGATCGCGGGGCGCCCAATGCACGAGCGAGTGGGCGCTCATGCCGTCGACCATGGCGAGCAGCATCCATGCAGACGAGGCGGGGTCGACTTGCCCCGGCTTTTCTCTCAGCACCGGGTTATCTCTCAGCACCGGGTTTTCTCTCAGCACCGGGTCATCTCTCAGCACCGGGTCTTCGACGATCGCGCGGGCGATGAGGTCTTCGAGGGCGCTGTGCCAGAGGTCCATCTCAGCGCGCACCCTGGTGCCGAGCGCCTCGTTGCGGGCACCGAGTGCCCACGACTGCACCCACACCATCGCGACGTCGTCGCGCGAGTCGTCGAGCAGCGTCTCGATGAGCCGCAGCAGGTTGGTGCGCAGGTCGACGCTCGGGTCGTACGAGGCGATGACCTCGTCCCGTTCGGCCGCGACGATCGTGGTGAACACCTCGGCGACGAACGACTCCATCACCGGCCGGTAGTGCGCGACGAGGGCCGGTGTGACGCCCACCCTGGCGGCGACGGCACGCACGGTGAGGGCCTCGAGTCCGCTCTCCGCCGCCAAGGCCACGGCACCGTCGACGATCGAGCGTTCGCGCTCCTCAGGCGGCAGACGGCGAGGCGCGTCGGCTCTTGACGTTGTCTTCATCACGGGATACCGTATCACTCGTTGATCACGTGTTCAATAGGCGTCACGGCTCCTCACGCCCGAGGTCGCGATCAGCAGCGAGGGAGACAATCATGGCCTGGCACATGCCCGCCGAGACCGCACCGCACGACCGCACCTGGATGGCATTCCCCGCCGAGGGACCCACGCTGGGCGAGACCTCTGCCGAGCGTGACGAGGGCTACGCGACATGGACCGCCGTCGCCCACGCGGTCGCCGAGTTCGAGCCGGTCACGATGATCGTCGACCCTGCTGAGGTCGCTCGAGCACGACGGATGCTCAGCGGGGGCATCGACATCGTCGAGGCGCCGGTCGACGAGTTCTGGATGCGCGACTCCGGCCCGACCTTCGTGATCGACCCCGAGCGGCCGGGCGTGCTCGGCGCGGTCGACTGGATCTTCAACGGCTGGGGCGCGCCGGCATGGGCGCAGTGGCAGAAGGCTGCGCAGCACGCGCGCATCATCGCGGGGGCCGTCGGCGCCGAGCTCGTGAGCTCGACCCTCGTGAACGAGGGCGGTGGAATCCACGTCGACGGCGAGGGCACGGTGCTGCTCACCGACACCGTGCAGCTCGACCCCCGGCGCAACCCATACGCAGACAAGGCACGTGTCGAGGCCGAGATGGCACGCACACTCGGCGCCACGAAGGCCGTGTGGTTGCCTCGCGGCCTCACCCGCGACTACGACGACTTCGGCACGAACGGGCACGTCGACATCGTCGCAACGATCGTCTCCCCCGGCCGACTGCTGCTGCACGAGCAGCAGAACCCCGGGCATCCCGACCACGAGGTGACCCGCGAGCTGCGCGCGCACCTCGCTCAGCAGACGGATGCCGCCGGTCGCCGGTTCGAGATCGTCGACCTGCCGGCGCCTGCGACCCTGCGCGACCACGAGGGGTTCGTCGACTGGAGCTACGTCAACCACCTGGTCACGAACGACGGGGTGGTCGCGTGCGGTTTCGGCGATGACCAGGCGGATGCCGCGGCACGGGCGATCCTCGCCGACGTCTACCCCGGGCGCCGGGTCGTGACCGTCGATGCGCGCCCGCTGTTCGACCGCGGCGGCGGCATCCACTGCATCACCCAGCAGCAGCCGAGCGTGGGGGCGCCCGCATGATCGACGTGGTCGAGGCCTCCATCGCCCGACTGCGGCGAGCGCTCGAGGCCGGCGAGGCGACCGCCGTCGAGCTGGTCGACGCCTATCTCGCCCGCATCGATGCCTACGACGGCCCCGAGACCGACACGGCCCTGAACGCGGTCGTGGTCCGCAACCCCGATGCCCGCGCAGAGGCAGCCGCATCCGATGCTCGACGGTCACGCGGCGAGGCGCTCGGCCCGCTCGACGGCATCCCGTACACGGCGAAGGACAGCTACCTGGTGCGCGGGCTGACCGCCGCCGCCGGCAGCCCCGCTTTCGCCGAGCTCGTCGCGCAGCGCGATGCGTTCACGATCGAACGTCTGCGGGCGGGTGGCGCGATCTGCCTCGGACTCACGAACATGCCGCCGATGGCGAACGGCGGCATGCAGCGAGGCGTCTACGGCCGGGCTGAGAATCCGTACAACGCCGGCTTCCTCACCGCACCTTTCGCCTCAGGGTCTTCCAACGGCTCCGGCACCGCGACGGCGGCGAGCTTCGGAGCCTTCGGCCTGGGCGAGGAGACGTGGTCGAGCGGCCGCGGGCCTGCCACGAACAACGCGCTCTGCGCCTACACGCCCTCGCGCGGCGTGATCTCGACGCGCGGCAACTGGCCGCTCGTGCCGACCATGGACGTCGTCGTGCCGCACGCTCGCTCGATGGCCGACCTGCTGGAGGTGCTCGACGTGATCGTCGCCGACGATGCGGAGACGCGCGGCGACTTCTGGCGCGCGCAGCCCTGGGTGACGCTGCCGCTGTCTTCCGAGGTGCGACCGGAGTCGTATGGCGCCTTGGCCGCCGAGGCGGCGACGGCTCTGCGCGGCGTCCGCATCGGCATCCCCCGCATGTACATCAATGCGGACCCGGCTGCCGGCACCGCCGCTGACCCCGGCATCGGCGGCCCCACGGGGCAGCGCATCGAGACGCGCCCCTCGGTGATCGCGCGCTGGGAATCCGCACGACGCGACCTCGAGGGTGCCGGCGCGACCGTCGTCGAGGTCGGCTTCCCCGTGGTGTCGAACTATGAGGGCGACCGGCCAGGCGCACCGACCATCTCGACGCGCGGTCTGGTGACGCCCGAGTATCTGCGCCGCGAGATCGTCGACCTGTCTGCGTGGGGGTGGGAGGACTTCCTTCAGGCGAACGGAGACCCGCGACTGCACTCGCTCGGGGAGGTCGACGGAGCGACGATCTTCCCGCACCCGGAGGGCGCACTCCCCGACCGCTACACGGGGTTTGACGACGACATCGCCGAATACCCCGACTGGGTGCGCGCAAACCAGGGCATCGGGTTCGAGGACATGCCGGAGCTCGCCGACGGCCTGCGCGGCCTGGAGGAGACGCGTCGCATCGACCTCGAGGAATGGATGGACGAGCACGAGCTCGATGCCGTCGTCTTCCCGGCCGTCGCCGATGTGGGCCCCGCCGACATGGATGTGAACGAGGCATCCGCCGACCTCGGCTGGCGCAACGGCACCTGGATCGCGAACGGCAACCTGACCGTGCGTCACCTCGGCATCCCGACCGTGACAGTGCCGATGGGACTCATGGCCGACATCGCCATGCCGATCGGTCTCACGTTCGCCGGGCGCGCCTATGACGACGCGTCCCTGCTGCGTCTCGCCGCCGCGTTCGAGGCGATCGGCGCACCGGGTGAGCGCCGCACGCCACCACCGAGGACGCCGAGGCTCTGACTGCGCATCGCCGCACGCAAGACATTTCACTATTGTGACGCTCGACACGATTGTTATATGTTTACCCTGTCCGTCACGACAGGAAGCGACCCATGACCTCCGAGAACAACGAGCGCGAGCTCGAGGCCGGCATCGTCACCGATCTGTCCGGGCGGATGACCTACGGGTCCTACCTCTCGCTCGACCAGCTGCTCACCGCGCAGAATCCGGTCAGCGTTCCAGAGCACCACGATGAGCTGCTGTTCATCATCCAGCACCAGACCACCGAGCTCTGGCTGAAGCAGCTGCTGCATGAGCTGTCATCCGCCCGCGAACTGCTCGCGAGCGATGACCTGCGCGAGGCACTGAAGCGGGTGGCCCGGGTCAAGCGCATCCAAGACGTGATGACGCAGCAGTGGGCGATCCTCGCGACCCTCACCCCCACCGAGTATGCGCAGTTCCGCGGAGCGCTCGGCAACTCCTCGGGCTTCCAGTCGGTGCAGTACCGCGCGGTCGAGTTCGCCCTCGGCAACAAGAACGAGAAGATGCTCAGCGTCTTCAGCGACCACCCCGCCAACCTCGCGCTGCTCACCGCCGAGTGGCACAAGCCCACGCTCTACGACGAGTTCCTCCGCTACGCCTCGCGGCGTGGCCTGCCGATCCCTGCCGAGATCCTCGACCGCGACGTGCGCCTCCCCTACCGCGAGACCCCCGAACTGGTGCCCGCGATCCGTGAGATCTACCAGAACCACCAGCAGCACTGGGACCTCTACGAAGCCTGCGAAGACCTGGTCGACCTCGAGGACAACTTCCAGTTCTGGCGCTTCCGCCACCTCAAGACCGTCGCCCGCACGATCGGCATGAAGGTCGGCACCGGCGGCTCGAGCGGCGTGGGCTTCCTGCAGCGCGCGCTCGACCTGACGTTCTTCCCCGAGCTGTACACCGTGCGCACCGAGATCGGCAGCTGATGAACGCAGCGACCTTCTTCGATGGCGAGGAATGGCGCGACGGCATCATCGAGATCATCGACGGACGGATGCTGCTGCGCGACGAGTCGCCGGCATCCGATCTGCGCTCTTCCGGTCTGCCGAGGCTCGACGGCGTGATCGTCGGCGGCTTCACCGACCACCACGTGCACCTGCAGCTCGTGGACCACACGCTGCTGCACGCGTCGGCGCTGGGTCGCGTCACAGATCTGGGCGCGAAGCCGGCCGTCGTCGCCGCCCTCTCGGCGAAGATGCGCGGGGCCGAGAACACGTGCGCGACCTCGGGCGGGGCCAGAAACGCATCCGCTGATCCCTGCGGGGCCAAAAACGCATCCGAATCGACGTTCTCCGGTGCGTTATTGACCCCGCACGGGACGACGACCCCGCACGGGTCGACGGCCCCGCACGGGTCGACGACCCCGCACGGGACGGCCCCGCACCCGACTACGCACCCCGTCTCGGTCGAGTTCGCCGGCGCATTCCTCACTCCGGTTGGCGGCTACCCGAGCGACCGGGACTGGGCGCCGGAGGGGTCCTTCCGCGAGATCGCAGACACCGCAGCCGCCGAACGCGCTGTGGCCGAGCTGGCGGATGCCGGCGCATCCTGCATCAAGGTCGCGAGCAACGCCACCGCCGGCCCTGTTTTCAGCGACCAACTGTTCCGCGCGATCGTCGGGGCCGCCGCCGCACGCGGGCTCCCGGTCGTCGCGCATGCCGAAGGCACCGGAGAAGCGCAGCGCGCCGCTCGACTCGGTGCCACCCGCCTCGCACACGCCCCGTTCACCGAGCGGCTCGACGATGACGAGATCGTCGCACAAGCCGCATCCGTCGCCTGGGTATCGACTCTCGCGATCCACGACGCCGACAGCGCGGAGCGAGTCACCGCAGTCGACAATGTCCGTCGCTTCCACGCCGCCGGCGGCACCGTGCTCTACGCCACCGACATGGGCAACGGCCCGACGCCCATCGGTCTGAACCCCGCCGAGCTCACCTCCCTGCGCGACGCCGGCATCGAAGGCATCGACCTGCTCCGCACGCTCGCCCCGCAGAACCCCCTCGACCCCGCTGCACTGCTCCTCGCACTCCCCGGCATCGACGCCGACCCGACACTCGCCCGACCGCTGACCAGCGCCGATCTGAAGGCTTGACATGACCGACATCCGCGACGCCGCGACCATCGAACGCTCGCTTCTCGACCTCGCCGGCGCCCTCGACGCCGCCGATCCGCTGCATGTCCACCTCGACGCGTTCGCCGAGGCTCCGGGCGTCGGCGCCTACCTCGACGGCAACTCGCTCGGACGCCCGCTGAAGGAGACGCCCGAGAGGCTCGCCGCGTTCGTGCGCGACGACTGGGGCACCCGACTGATCCGCTCGTGGGACGAGCAGTGGATGGCGCTGCCCATGGAGCTCGGCGACCGCATCGGCAGCCTCACTCTCGGCGCCGCGCCTGGACAGACGGTCGTGGCCGACTCGACGAGCGTGCTGATCTACAAGCTGATGCGCGCCGCCGCGACCGCCGACGCGTCGCGCACCGAGCTCGTGATCGAGGCGGGCAACTTCCCCACCGACCGGTTCATGGCCGAGGGCGTCGCCGCCGAGACCGGCATGACGGTGCACTGGATCGAGCCCGACCCGATGCTCGGGGTGCAGATCGCCGATGTCGTCGCCGCCATCTCCGAACGCACAGCCCTCGTCTCGCTCAGCCACGTCGACTACCGCTCCGGTGCCCTCGCCGACATGCCCGGCATCACCGACGCCGTGCACGAGGTCGGCGCGCTGATGATGTGGGACCTCTGCCATTCGGCCGGAGTGATCCCGATGCAGCTCGACGCCTGGGGCGTCGACATGGCGGTCGGGTGCACCTACAAGTACCTCAACGGCGGCCCCGGCTCCCCCGCGTTCGCCTACCTGCGACGCGAGCATCAGGGCGTGCTGCGCCAGCCGATCCAGGGCTGGTGGAGCGCCGCCGACATCTTCGCGATGGGACCGGAGTACGTGCCGGCCGGCGACATCCGGCAGCTGCTGAGCGGAACCCCGCCCGTGACCTCGATGCTCGCCATGCAGGGGATGCTCGACCTCATCGAGCAGGCGTCGATCGAGGCCGTCCGCGAGAAGTCACTGGCACTCACCGACTTCGCCGTGCGTGCGTATGACGAGGTGCTGGCGCCCCTCGGCGTGCGGCTGCTGAGCACGCGAGATGCTGCACTGCGCGGCAGCCACGTGACGATCGGCCACCCTGACTTCCGGGCCGTGACGCAGCGCCTGTGGGCCGACGGCATCATCCCCGACTTCCGCTTTCCCGATGGCATCCGCCTGGGGCTCTCACCGCTGAGCACCTCGTACGTCGAGACGCTCACCGGCGTCCTCGCCGTGCGCGACGCCCTGGAGTCGCATGACCGCTGACCCCGCTGAGCAGGCGCCCGCAGGCCCCGTGCTCGACGACATCGATGCGCGACCGGGAAGCACGGCATCGATGCTGCGCACTCTGGTGGGGTTGTATCTGCGACCGCTCGGCGGCTGGATCTCGGCGGCCGACCTGGTCGCGCTCGCGGGCGATCTCGGGATTCCTCCGGCGCAGGCACGGACCGGCGTTACCCGCCTCAAGCAGAAGGGCCTGCTGCTCGCCGAACGCAGGAACGCAGTCGGGTATCGACTGAATCCCGATGCCGTCACGATGCTGGAGCGGGGCGATCGGCGCATCTTCGAGATGCGCGAGATGACGGATGCCGACACGTGGTGCCTCATCTCGTTCTCGATGCCCGAGACCGCCCGCGCCACGAGGCACCAGCTTCGCCGCCGCCTGCAGTGGATCGGGGCGGGCGTCGTGTCTCCCGCGCTGTGGATCTGCCCCGGGCATCTGCAGGACGAGGTTCTCGAGATCGTCGACGACCTCGACGCCAGCGAGTGGGTCACGCTGTTCCAGGCCGGCGCCCCGACGACCTCGCGCACACTGCCGCAGGCGGCCGCCGACTGGTGGGACCTCGACACCTTGCGCACCGAGCACCTCGAGTTCCAGTCCTCGCTCGCGACGCTTCCCTCCGCGCCGTTCGCCGCCTACGTGCAGCTGATCGACCGCTGGCGCGTGCTGCCCTACATCGATCCGGGTCTGCCGCCCTCGATGCTGCCGGCGGACTGGCCGGGCAGGCGGAGCGTCGCGGAGTTCCTGAGGCTGTCGACAGAGGTATCGGATGCCGCGTGGCAGCGCGTGCGCGATGTCACCTCGACGCACACCGCCTCGGCCCAGGTCACCGCGGCGGCGCGGTCGTAGCCCGCACCACCAGCCGCGTCGGCAGGATCACATGCATCTCGTCGATCTCCTGCCCCGAGAGCAGCGTGAACACCATGTCGGCCGCGACAGCCCCGAGCCTGCGCATCGGCTGCTGGATCGTCGTGAGCGGGAGCGCCCTTCTCGTGGCCTCCGGCACGTCGTCGAACCCGATCACCGAGAGATCGTCGGGCACGCGCAGACCGAGCTCGTGCGCGACGTCGATCACCGCGATCGCCGAGAGGTCGTTCGCGGCGAAGATCGCCGTCGGCCGGGATTCACCGCTCAACATGATCCGGGCGGACTCCCTGGTCGCGTCGAGCTCGTAACGGCCTACGCCGACGAGTGAGGGATCCACCGGGATGCCCGCGTCGCACAGGGCCCTGCGGTAGCCGGCATCTCGGAGCCCGGCGGATCTGAGGTCGGGGCGGCCCGCGAGGAACCCGATGCGGCGGTGGCCGAGTTCGATCAGATGCCTGGTCGCGGCGAGCGCGCCCCCGAAGCTGTCGGATTCGACTGTGGGCAGATCAGCCCGACCCGTGTGGGGATCGATCGCGACGACGGGGATCTCGGTGCCGGCGCTGACGACCGTGGGGGTGACCATGATCGCCGCATCGATCAACGTGCCGGAGAGCCTGCTCAGGGATCGGCGCTCCCATCCGTCGCCCGCGCCGAGGTTGGAGCCGCTGTACGCGAGCAGATCGAACGCCGTGTCGTGCACGGCAGAGCCGACGCCTTTCAGGATCTCGGCGCTGAAGGGCTCGAAGTCCGCCAGCAGCACGCCGATCACACCGGTGCGCCGTGCGCGCATGCTGCTCGCCACGAGGCTCGACTCGTAGCCGAGCTCCTTCACCGCGTCGAGCACCCGCTGCACCGTGGCGTCCGCGATCCCGTACCGGCCGTTCACTGCCTTCGAGACGGTCGACACAGACACTCCTGCCGCCTTGGCGACGTCATGGATCGTCGTGCGTGCCCCCATGAGACGCCAGCGTAGCCTCTCGCGGAATGCGATGGAAACTGTTTTCGAAAACGTTTGACGATCGGGCGCGTCCGCCGGAGACTCATGCCACTGCGGTCTCACCTGAGCGTCCGCAGGCGCCCCGCAGTGACGCGGCGCGCAACTCGATGAGGAGAACGATCACATGAACAGCAGAAGGCTCCCCCTCGCCTCCGCGGTCGCAGCGATGGCCGTCGGAGCGCTCGCGCTCTCGGGCTGCACAGCAGACTCGTCCGGCACCGGCGATGGCGGCGACACCAGCATGACCCTCTGGCACAACTCCACCACCGGCCCGGGAGTGGAGTTCTGGGAACAGACGGTCGCAGATTTCGAGAAGGACAATCCCGGCGTCACGATCGACATCCAATCGATCCAGAACGAGGATCTCGACGGCAAGCTGCAGACCGCCCTCAACTCAGGAGACGCCCCCGACATCTTCCTGCAGCGCGGTGGCGGCAAGATGGCCGCCATGGTCAAGGCCGGCCAGCTGAAGGACCTCACCGACGCGATCTCGGGCCCCGCCGCAGAAGAGATCCCCGATGCCTCGTACAAGGCGAACAGCCTCGACGGCAAGATCTACGCCATGCCCGTCGCCGTGCTCCCCGGCGGCCTCTTCTACAGCCAGGACCTCTTCGACCAGGCCGGCATCACCGAGAACCCGACGACCCTCGACGAGCTCGAGGTCGCCACCGAGGCGCTGAAGGCGGAAGGGATCGATCCGATCGCACTCGGCGCCAAGGACGCCTGGCCTGCAGCGCACTGGTACTACTGGCTGGCTCTGCGCGAGTGCAGCTCGGACACGCTCGCCAAGGCCGCGGACGAGATGGACTTCAGCGACGAGTGCTGGGTGCGCGCCGGCGAGGACCTGAAGTCGTTCGCCGAGACCGAGCCCTTCAACTCCGGATTCCTCACGACTCCCGCACAGCAGGGCGCGGGCAGCTCGGCCGGGCTCATCGCGAACCACCAGGCCGCCATGGAGCTCATGGGCGCATGGAACCCCGGAGTCATCGGCTCGCTCACCCCTGACCAGAAGCCGCTGGCCGACCTGAGCTGGTTCCCGTTCCCCGAGGTCGAGGGCGGAGACGGAGAACCCGGCTCGATGATGGGTGGCGTAGACGGCTACTCGTGCTCGGTGGATGCACCGGACGCCTGCGTCGACTTCCTGAACTACATCGGGACCTCGGATGTGCAGACCGCGTACTACAAGGCCTTCAACGCGCCGCCGGTCAACACCGTCGCACAGGAGGCCGTCACCGAGCCCTACCTGCAGACGATCCTCGAGGCGTACAACGCCGCTCCGTATGCGACGCAGTGGCTCGACACGGTCTACGGCCAGAACGTGGGCAACGCGCTGAACGTCGCCGTGGTCGACCTCCTCGCCGGCAACAGCAGCGCGGAAGACCTCGTCAAGGCTGTGCAGGATGCCGCAGCGAAAGCGTGACATGCGTGCCCGGCTGGAAGTGATCCTTCTGGCCGGGCCCGCCCTGCTCGTGTTCCTCGCCTTCGTCATCTTCCCGGTGCTGATGGCGGCGTACTACGGGTTCTTCAGCTGGCAGGGCTACGGTCCTCCCACCGACTTCGTCGGGCTGAAGAACTACCTCACGATCCTCCAGGATCCGCTGTTCCATGATGCGCTCGCGCACAACGGCTTCATCCTGGTGTTCTCCCTCGTGCTCCAGGGCCCGATCGCCATCGTGCTGGCGCTGCTGCTCAACCGCAAGATGCGCGGCCAGTCGCTGATCCGCGTGCTGATCTTCGTCCCGTACGTGATCTCCGAGGTCGTCGTCGGCACCGGCTGGAGCCTGATGCTGCAGACCAACGGCGCGATCAACGCGATGCTGACGAACATGGGCCTCGGATTCCTCGCCACCGACTGGCTGTCGGATCCCGGCATCGCGATCTGGACGCTGATGGCCATCATCACGTGGAAGTACATCGGCTTCGCGGTCATCCTGTTCCTCGCGGGCCTCCAGGGAATCCCGGAGGAGCTGCACGAGGCCGCGGCGATCGACGGCGCGTCCTACTGGCAGATCCAGTGGCGCATCACTCTGCCGCTCCTGGCGCCGACCCTGCGCATCTGGGCGTTCCTGTCGATCATCGGCTCACTGCAGCTGTTCGACCTCGTCTACATCATCTGGGGCCAGTACATCGCGTCCACCGCGGGCACGTCGACCATGGCGACCTACATGGTCTCCGAAGGCCGCAATGCCGGCAACTACGGCTACGGCAACGCGGTCGCGGTCGTCCTGTTCCTCATCTCGCTCGTGGTCGCCCTCATCTATCAGCGTGCGGTGCTGCGCAAGGACACCGACGGCGCCCTCACCGGCGCCTCGGGTCGCAAGCGCGGCTCCCGGTCGCGCGCGTCGCAGGATGCCGTCCCGCAGGATGCTGGCGCAGACGCCGGCCCCGATGCAGACGCCATACAGAAGGAGTACGTCCGATGACCGCCACCTCGGTGCTCGTCACCCAGCGACCCGCACGTCTCGGACGCCCGGGTCGAACCGCCAAGCCGAAGCTCCCGTGGGCGCATCCGACCGTGTACTTCGTCGCGCTGATCGCCGTCGGACTGATGCTCGCGCCCATCGCGTACATCATCACCGGCGGGTTCCGCACGAACGCGCAGATCACGACGGACCCGTCGGGGTTCCCGTCTCCCTGGGTGGTGTCGAACTACCTCGACGTCCTCACCGGAGACGTGTTCTGGCGGCTCGTGGGCAACTCGACCATCGTCGCCCTCGCGACCACCGTGGGCACCGTCGCTCTCGCGCTGATGGCGGCATACGTCCTCGCTCGATACCGCTTCGCAGGCCGCGGCGTGCTGTACGCCTTCTTCGCCGCCGGCCTGATGTTTCCGCTGACCGTGGCGATCACGCCGCTGTACATCGTGGTGCGCAGTCTCGGGCTGATGAACTCCCTCGGCGGAGTGATCCTGCCGCAGATCGCCTTCGCCCTGCCGACGACCATCATCATCCTCGTGCCGTTCCTCCGGGCGATTCCCGACGAGATCGAAGAGGCCGCATTCATCGACGGATGCAGTCGCATCGGATTCTTCTGGCGGATGGTGCTGCCGCTCTCCCTGCCGGGAGTGATCACGACCGGCATCCTGGCGTTCATCGGCAGCTGGAACGGATACCTGCTGCCGCTGTTCATCCTCAACGACGCCTCCGCGTTCACGCTGCCACTCGGGGTGCAGTCCTTCGCCTCGCAGTACTCGGTCGACACCGCGAAAGTGCTGGCCTTCACCTCGCTGTCGATGATCCCGGCGCTGATCTTCTTCAGCCTGTTCGAGCGGCGCATCGTGGGAGGGCTGACCGGTGCTGTCAAGGGCTGATGCGGTCGCCGTCGCGACACCCCACGCCGACGAGAACGAGAAAGAGAACACGATGTCGCAGTCCCCCGGCTCAGCCGCCCATTCGCCCCGCGTCGAGGCCCTCCTGGCTCGCATGACGCTCGACGAGAAGCAGGCGCAGCTCGTCGGCTTCTGGGTCGACCAGGGCGTCGAAGTGGTCGCCCCGATGTCGGGCGAGAAGAAGAGCTCGACGCGCTACGAGGATGCGTCTGCGCACGGGATCGGCCACCTCACCCGCGTGTACGGAACCCGCCCCGTCGACCCGGTTGAACGGGCGGCGTGGCTGTGGGCCGAGCAGCGCCGACTGCAGAAGGAGACCAGACTCGGCATCCCGGCCATCGTTCACGAGGAGTGCCTGACCGGGCTCGCCGCGTGGAAGGCGGCGACCTTCCCGACACCGCTCGCGTGGGGCGCGTCCTTCGACCCCGAGCTCGTCGAGGAGGTCGGCCGGGCGGTCGGCTCATCGATGCGTTCGCTCGGGATCCATCAGGGCCTCGCTCCGGTGCTCGACGTCATCCGCGACCCCCGCTGGGGCCGGGTCGACGAGTGCATCGCCGAGGATCCGCTCGTCGTCGGCCGGGTGGGCACGGCGTATGTCCGCGGCCTGCAGTCCGAGGGAGTGCACGCGACGCTGAAGCACTTCATCGGATACTCCGCCTCGAAGGCCGGACGCAATCACGCTCCCGTGAGCGCCGGCCTGCGCGAGATCGAGGACGTGCTGCTCCCGCCGTTCGAGATGGCGATCCACGAGGGTGGCGCCCGCAGTGTGATGAACTCCTACGTCGACATCGACGGCGTGCCAGTCACCGCAGACGCGCGCTATCTCACCGGCATCCTGCGCGATCGCTGGGGCTTCGACGGAGTGGTCGTGTCTGACTACTTCGCGGTCGACTTCCTGCACAGCATGCACCGGGCGGCTGTCGATTCTGCCGATGCGGCCAGGCTCGCGCTCACCGCGGGAATCGACGTGGAGCTGCCGTCGCCCGACGCCTTCGTCACGCTCGCCGAGCAGGTGCGCGACGGCCGACTCTCTTCGGAGATCCTCGACAGGGCCGTGGGCCGCGTGCTCGCGCAGAAGGAGGAACTCGGACTTCTGGATGCCGACTTCGACACCCCTCCGACCGCGATCGACCTCGACCCGGCCGCGCATCGAACGCTCGCTCGGCGCCTCGCCGAGGAGTCGATCGTGCTGCTCAGCAATGACGGTGCGCTCCCCCTCACGCCGACGACGACCTCGCGGATCGCGGTGATCGGCCCCAATGCCGACAGCGCCGAAGCACTGATGGGCTGCTACTCGTTCGTCAACCACGTGCTCGCCCATCACCCCGGGACTCCGGCGGGCATCGACCTGCCGACAGTCGCCGATTCGCTGCGAGACGAGTTCCCGGCGGCCGAGATCACCTCGACCATCGGATGCGAGGTCGAGGGCTCCGACCGCTCGGGCATCCCCTTCGCCGTCGAGGCCGCCTCAGCCGCCGATGTAGCGATCATCGTCGTGGGTGACCGCGCCGGACTCTTCGGACGAGGCACGGTCGGCGAGGGCAACGACGTCGACGACCTCGAACTCCCCGGCGTGCAGCGTGAGCTGGTGGAGGCCGTCGTCGCCACCGGCACTCCGGTGATCCTGATCGCGATGACCGGCCGGCCCTACGTGCTCGACTGGGCGCTGCCGGCTCGCGCGGGCGCCGCCGGGACCATGACCGGGCTCGGAGCGGTCGATGCCTCGGCTTCCACGAACGCGATGTCTGCGGGGATCCCCGCGGCGGTGCTGCAGACGTTCTTCCCCGGCGAGGAGGGCGGCCCCGCACTCGCCCGGCTGCTCAGCGGTCGCGTCGCGCCGTCCGGGCGACTGCCGGTGTCGCTGCCGCGGTCGGCCGGAGCGCAGCCGTATTCGTACCTGCACCCTGTGCTCGGCGGACGCACCGATGTCACCAGCGCCGACTCCACCCCGGTGCGGCCCTTCGGCTTCGGCCTGAGCTACACGACCTTCGCCCATGACGAGCTCGTCGCCCCCGCGTCGGTCGCACCCGGCGAGACCTTCCGGGCGACGGTGCGCGTGCGCAACACCGGTGACGTCGCTGCGACGGACGTCGTGCAGCTGTATGCGCACGACGAGGTCGCGAGCGTGACCCGCCCGCTCGCGCAGCTGCTGGACTTCCGACGGGTCGCCCTCGCGGCCGGTGCCGAGGCTCTCGTCGAGTTCGACGTGCCGATCGACCGGCTCGCCTTCACGGGGCTCGACGGCGTGAAGCGGGTCGAACCGGGCGCGATTCGCCTGTGGGTCGGAAGCGCCTGCGACGACGAGGAGACCGTGGCGCGGCTCGAGATCGTGTGAAGGGTCAGCTCTCTGCCGACTCGCCCGCCGCCGGTGCTGAGTCGATCATCATTTCGCGATCACCCTCGATCAGCAGCGCCTGATCGTCCCGGAGCAGCAGCAGCTGGTGGGTCGAGCCGTACTTGGCGACCGTCTCGGCGATGAGCGCGGGCGGGTAGGGCGCCAGCATCCCGTCGGCGTGCGGAATCACCGTGCGGTCCATCAGGCCCAGGCCCGTGAACTCGGTCAGGGACGGACCGTCCGCAGGATCATCCATGAGAGAGGCCGGTGCGATGTCGGGGCCTGCGATGATCGCGCCTGCGCTCAGGCCGATGTACGGCAGCCCGTCGCGCACGCGGCTGACGAGCACCTCGTCGTTGCCCGTGACTCTGAGCGATTCGAGCAGGGCGAAGGTGCTTCCGCCCGCCACGTAGACCGCGTCGACGCCGTCGAGCATCGATTCGAAGTCGGATGGCGTCGTGTGCCGGGCCGTGATGTCGACGAGCTCGTGACCGAGGACCTCGATGGCGCGGCGTTCGGCTTGAACGAAGGGCGCGTCCGCATATGCGACCTGGGCATCGCAGATAAAGGCGATCCGGAGCGCCGCAGCCGACGACGCCGGGTCGAGGAACGAGCGCAGCGCGCCGGGATTGAGCGAGAGGAGAAGGAGCTTCACCCGCTCATCGTACGGACGGCATGCGACATCAGGCGATGCTCAGGGGCGGGTGCCTGCACGGAGCGCCCTGCAGTCACCCGCCCCTGGGCGTCAACCCTTCACGGAGGTGATGAACGCGGCGACGTGATCCTGCAGCTTGAGGATGCGCAGCTCGCGCGCGAGCTCGCGGTCGTACCCGTCGTAGGCCAGGGGCGGCAGCACCCGGACGTTCGTCGAGCAGCCGAACTCCGTGCACACGAGGGTGCCGATGGTGTCACCCTTGCGACCGGCAGCGCCCGCTTTGCGGGCGACATACAGCTGCACGTCGTTGCGCAGGGTGACGTCCTCGCACCACGAGCACTGGGCGCGCGAGATCACGCGCTGCTCGGCGCGCTGCAGGATCACCCCGGTGATCACGTCATCGACCCACGCGACGACGTACGAGCGCCGAGGGAGCTTGGGGTCGACCCAGCCGAAGTAGTCGAGCTTCTCGAAATCGAGGTCGGCGAAGCCCGCCGGCAGAGAGATGTCAGAGCCCTCCTTGCGGGAGGCGTTGATGAAGGAGGCGCGCAGGGTGCGCTCGTCGATGGGACGCATGGGTCGGTGCTTTCGTGTGGGCCGCAGAGGGCGGCGGAAGAGGAATGGAGGGCGGCATCACGACGGATGCCGGGTACGACGCGGTTCCGGGGACGGGATGTTCCGCCTCCGGCCGATCGTCAGCCTCTGTCCGTGGCGCTGAGCGCGCCCACGGCTCCCATCTGCGCTCTATCCGGAATCCGGAGAGCACTCTTCGACAACAGCACCCGGCGAGTCTACGCCCGTTTGTTTCACACCGTGTCGGCGCGGGTTCCGTCTCTCGCGAGGCCGACCTACTCTTGCCGGAACGTCCGCTCATGAAGGAGACCACCGTGTCCACGCCGCTGAACCACCTTTCGCCCCTCTCGGTGCGTGAGCGTTCTGCGTGCATGTGCCGGCACGGCTTCGCCTGCTCCTCGTTCGCAGCCGGCCACGCGCTGCACCTCATCCAGGCGCGCATCGCCTCGGCCACGCCGAGCGAATGGGCCGACGCGATCGTCGCGCACGCCGACTCGACCACGGGCGAACTCACTGTGCGCGCCCTCGACGGCGCCGCGCACACGCTGTGGAACGCCTCGGGTGCAGCACTCGAGGCCCCGGAGGGCACGCCGGTCGCCCTGCACGTGCGTTACGGCGTGCTGGCCGTCGGCCGCACGCAGTTCAACGTCGCGCTCGCCTGAGCGCCCCTGACGGTGAGCGCTCAGGCGGTCGCCATCATCATGTCCTTGACGGCCATGCACGCGTCCATGCAGTCCTTGCAGGCCTGAGCGCACATCTTGCAGACCTCGCTGCTGTCGGCGTGCTGCATGCACTCGTCCATGCAGGTCTGGCACATCGCGATGCAGGCGTCGAGCATCGCCATCATCGACGCGGGGGTCATGCCCTGCATCCGCATCATCGACCGCATCATGGTGTTGCACATGTCGGCGCAGTTCATGCAGGCGGGCGAGCAGTCCATCATCTGCGTCGAGCACACCGTGCACGCCTGCTCGCAGGCCGAACACGCATCCATACAGGCCTGCATGACGGACATGTCCATCATCGCCATGTCGGGCATCGACATCATGTTCGAGCGCATGGCGCCCATCATCATCGAGTCCATGTTCTACCGCTTCCTTCGTCGACCGCAGCCGAGGTGAGAGCGGGCAGGACCACCCGCCTGGGGCCAGGTTAGTCGTGTGCGGCATCCACGTCGATGCCTCGCGGACGCTGTCACGAGTGTTCGTCGTTGTCAATCCCGTGTGCAGGATTCTCCGCCCGTGCGACGGTGGAGGGACATTGATCGACTGATGAAAGGAAGAGCCCCATGAGTGGAGCAGACGACATCAAGAACGCAGCGGAGAAGGCCGGCGGAAAGATCAAGGAGGGCGTCGGAAAGGCGACCGACAACGAGAAGCTCGAAGCCGAGGGCCGCGGCGACCAGGCGAAGGCCTCCGCCAAGCAGGCCGGCGAGAACGTGAAGGACGCCGCCAAGAACGTCGGCGACAACCTGCGCGACAGCTCCAGGGACTGATCGCGAACGGAGTGAGGCCCGCCTGGGCGGGCCTCACTGCGCGGATCAGCGGGTGCGGTTGCCGGAGATCGCTCGGATCAACCAGGCGATGACCGCGATGGCCAGCAGCACCAGGCCGACCCACAGGAGGAACTGCAGGGACTGCACGAGCCCGCCGGTGATCGCCAGAATGATGGCGACGACGATGATGATGATCAGCAGGATGTTCATCGGTCTTCCCTTCTCGGGGCGCGGGGGAGGCGCCCATCTACGGTCACCCAACCTAGACCGCTAATTCTCATGCCCCGAGGGCCTTGACTCGGGCCTTCCCGCCGTGCGAGAGGAGCAGACGACATGCCAGGACGCAGGAACAACTCACTGAAGGATCCGGAGCTCTACGAAGAGCTCCGCGACGACGGTGCCTCGAAGGAGAAGGCCGCCCGCATCTCGAATGCCGCCGCGCGCGACGGACGCAGCACGGTCGGGCGACGGGGCGGCGAACACGGCGACTACGAGGACTGGACCGTCGAAGAGCTGCGCACGCGCGCGAAGGAGATCGGCCTCACCGGTTACAGCCGCAAGCGCAAGGCCGAGCTCATCTCGGCACTGCGCGAGCATTAGGGCTCCGCGTAGATGGCCCGGTTCGGCGTCGAGGAGGAGTTCGTCCTCCTCGACGAGCAGACACTCGTCCCCTCGGCCATGAGCACCGAGACGCGAGAGCGGATCCTGAGCGAGGCCGGCGCCGGGGTCACCCCGGAGTATCTGACCTGCCAGCTCGAGTCGGCCACCGAGCCGTGCCTCACGCGAGCGGATGCCGAGTCGCAGCTACGTCATACGAGAGGGCTGCTGGGCGACGTCGCCGCGGATCAGGGTTCGATCGTCGCCGCGACGGGGACCCCGTTCATCTCACCCAACCGCCTCGTGGTCTCATCTTCGGCGCACTACGACGCGGTGTCGGCCCAACTGGTCGAGATCACCCGCGAGCACGAGGTCAACGGACTGCACATCCACGTCGAGGTGCCGGAGGAGGAAGAGCGCGTCCGCGTCGTCAACCGGGTGCGCGCGTGGTTGCCTCCGCTGCTCGCCATCACCGGCAACGCCCCGTTCGCCCATGGGCGGGACTCGGGGTTCGCGAGCTGGCGCAGCATCCTGATCCGTCGCCTGCCCGCCTCATGGAGCCCCCCGCTCTTCCGCGATCTCACCGACTATCGCTCGCACGTCGAGCAGCTCGTCTCGATGGGCGCGATCGCCGAGGCCAGCTCGCTGTCGTGGACCGTTCGTCTCTCTGAGAGGTTCCCCACCGTCGAGGTTCGCGTCTTCGACGCGCAGCTGACCGTCGACGACACGCTGCTCGCGGTGGCCCTCACCCGTGCCCTGCTCGTGAGCGACGCCCTCGACGACTGCCACGGCGTCGGTGCCGATGCGATCGATGCGTCCCTCTGGACCGCCGCGAGGTATGGGACGGATGCACGGCTGGTCGACCCGGTGACCGGAGCGGTCGAGTCGGCATGGACGATCGCCGAGGGACTCCTCGAACGGCTGCGTCCGACACTCGGCCAGCTCGGCGACGAGGACTTCGTCACGGAGGGAATCGCCCGCCTCCGCGCCGACGGCACAGGGGCCGAGCGACAGCGCAGGGCGTATGCCGAGCGCGGCACGGCGGGTCTGCGCGAGCTGTATCGCGCGAGCACGACGATCACCTGATCGCCCGCACGTCCCCGGGCGGCAGTAGTGTCGGCCTGTGGCATCCTCTCGCTTCGCGCCGCTGCAGCGGCTCGTGATCTCCGTCGCCGTCCTGGCGTCGTTCGTGACCTTCCTCGACGGCACCGTCGTGACCGTCGCCCTTCCTGCGATCAGTGAGGAACTCGGCGGCGGCATCACCACTCAGCAGTGGGTGGTCGACGCGTACCTCATCACCCTCAGCGCGCTCATCCTGCTCGCGGGGTCGCTGTCGGACGCCTACGGCCGGGTGCTCGTGATGCGCATCGGCCTCATCGCCTTCGGAGTCGCATCGGTCGCGGTCGCCGCGGCACCCGATCCCCTCATCCTGATCATCGCGCGAGCGGCGCAGGGAGCGGCCGGTGCTCTGCTGGTGCCGAGCTCGCTCGCGCTGATCACGGCGACCATGCGCGCCGACGTGCAGTCACGGGCGATCGGCGTGTGGACGGCGTTCACCACCGCCGCGCAGCTGGTCGGCCCGCTGCTCGGCGGACTCTTCGTCGACTTCCTGTCGTGGCGATTCGTCTTCCTCATCAACGTCGTGCCGATCGCCGTCACCCTCGTGCTGCTCTCGCGCCTGAAGCTGCAGGAGCACCCGAGCGGGGTGCGCGTCGACTGGCTCAGCGGCGCCCTGTGCGCGATCGGTCTCGGCGCGGTCGTGTTCGCGCTGATCGAGCAGCCGAACCTCGGGTGGCAGTCCCCCGCCATCTGGCTGCCCGGCGTGATCGGAGCCGCCCTCTTCGCCTGGTTCCTCGTGCGCCAGCAGCGCTCTGAGTCGCCACTCATGCCGCTCTCGCTGTTCCGCGTGCGCGACTTCGCGTGGGGCAACCTCGCCACCCTCTTCGTCTACGCCGCCCTGTCGCTGAACGGCTTCGTCGTGGGCGTCTACCTGCAGCAGGGCGCCGGTCTCACCGCCACGGCGGCCGGCCTCGCGAGCCTGCCGATGACGATCCTGATGATCCTGGTCAGCTCGCGGGCAGGCTCATGGGCCGGACGGTTCGGTCCCCGCATCTTCATGACCGTGGGCCCGCTCATCATGGCCGTCGGCGCCCTCATGCTGCTGCTCGTCGGCGAGGACTTCGACTACTGGTGGCAGGTGCTGCCGGCGATGATCGTGCTCGGCCTCGGCCTCTCGCTCACCGTGGCGCCGCTCACCTCGGCGATCCTCGGCGCCATCGACGAGTCGCGCTCGGGCATCGCCTCGGCCGTCAACAACGCCGTCTCGCGCGTCGCCGGACTGCTCGTCGTCGCGATGCTGTCGACCATCATCGGCGGCACGCTCGATCTCGCCGGCTTCCACAACGCGGCCTGGTTCACGGCCGTGCTGCTCGTGCTCGGTGGCGTCGTGTCGTGGATCGGCATCCGGCGCAATCCCGCCGATGAGGTCGAGACGCCGGCGGTCGACGGCACCCCTTCGCCGATCGGTTGACGATGTCGGTGGGCGGGCGCACACTGGGTGCACCGTCGTCCCGAGCACCCGGAGGTCCACCGTGAGCACGACCCAGACGCCCCTTCCGCCCGTCGTCGACGCCGACACGTGGCGTCGCGAGCTCGATGCGCTGCGCGTGCGGGAGAAGGCGGCGACGCGAGAGCTCGATGCGATCGCGGCGCAGCGAAGGCGACTGCCGATGGTCGAACTGCCCGAGTACACGCTCGTCGGCGCCGACGGGCCGGTGCGGCTTGCCGAGATCTTCGGCGAGCACCCCCAGCTCATCGTCTACAACCACATGTGGACCGACGGCAACGACTGGCAGTGCCCAGGGTGCACCGGCTTCACCTCGCAGTTCACGCGGCTCGACTTTCTCGAGCGGTACTACGACGCGCGCTTCGTGATCGTCACGAACGGCCCGATCGACGAGGCGCTGGCCTACCGCGAGCGGGTGGGCAATCGCATGACCTGGTACTCGAGCTCCGACAGCACGTTCGGCACCGACATGGACGCCGGTCCGAACGAGGGCTTCGGCGTGAACGTGTTCCTCCGCGACGGCGACACCGTGTACCGCACCTGGCACACGAACGGACGCGGCACCGAGCGCATGAGCCAGCTGCAGGGTCTCGTCGATCTCCTCCCCTACGGTCGGCAGGAGGAGTGGGAGGACTCCCCGTCCGGCTGGCCCCAGCACGGCACATACGATCAAGGGATGGGTTCGAAAGAGATCGCCGCACTGTACGGAGCCGGCAGCTGAGGCGCGCGACGGTCGCGGTGACCGCCATCGCCGCGCTGGTCCTCGCCCTCTCGGGTTGCGTCACGACCATCTCCGACCCGCCTGCGCCCTTCACGCCTCCACCAGCGGGAGCAACACCCGATTACCAGCTCGGCGGGGCGTACGACCCCACCGACGGAGTCGGCATCGTCGGTCGCGACCGCTCCGACGACCCCGCCGAGGGGCTGTACTCGATCTGCTACGTGAACGGATTCCAGACCCAGCCGGGCGAGCTCGGCACCTGGCCCGACGATCTCGTGCTGCAGAGCGGCGGCGAGCCTGTGTTCGACCCCGACTGGCCGGATGAGGCGCTGCTCGACACCTCGACCGACGGCCGCCGCGAGCGCATCACCGAGATCGTCGGTCCGTGGATCGAGGGGTGCGCCGAATCGGGATTCGATGCGGTGGAATTCGACAACCTCGACTCGTACACCCGCTCCGACGGTGCGCTCGCACTCGACGACAATCTCGCCCTTGCGACGCTGCTCGTCGACGTCGCGCACGACTCCGGGCTCGCCGCCGGGCAGAAGAACGCCGCCGAGGTTGCACCCCTGCTGCGCGAGCGCGCCGGGTTCGATTTCGCCGTCGTCGAGGAGTGCTCCGTCTACGAGGAGTGCGGAGCCTTCACCGACGTCTATGGCGACGCCGTGATCGACATCGAGTATGCCGACGGGCTGCCCCGGCCGTTCGCCGAGATGTGCGCCGACGACGAGGCGCCCGCATCGATGGTGCTGCGGGATCGCGACCTGGTCACGCCGGGGCACCAGGAGTACGTGTTCGAGACATGCTCCTGATCCCCTCCGGGCGACCCCCTGGGTAGGCTGACCTCGTGAGCGAGACGGGGGATCACGACGGCGCACCCTCCGGTGCGCCATCCGCCCTGCCTGCCGCAGTGCGTGCCCGAACCGTCGTTCGCGCAGCCGTCTCGCGCTGGGCGCACGCCGTCGCCAAGCTCCCCCGCTGGATCTGGCTTGCGGCTGCCGCGCTGGTCGCCCTGGTGATCATCGTCGCTGCGGCGGGCGGGCTCAGCCGGGCAGAGGAGTCTCCGACCCTGCTCGGTGCGGACGACGAGGCGCGCACCTCGATGTATGCCATCACCGTGCTCGACGCCGAGTTCACCACCGAGATCGAATCGGAGTATCTCGAGGCGGATCCCGGCGAGAAGTTCCTCGTGATGAGCACCCGGATGGAGAACCTCTCGGATGTGCCGATCCCGGTGGGCACCACCGGCGCGGACCGGGTCAGCGCCGGACTCGTCAACACCGACACTCCCCTCCTCGAGCTGAAGGGCGTCACCGCGACCGACTCGGTCGACGTGTGGCGCGCCGACGGCTCGTCTGGTGTCGTGATCTTGCAACCGGGAGTCCCCAGCCAGGTCACCTTCGCCTGGACGGTTCCCGAGGATGCGTTCCCCGACGGTGCGGTGTCGCTCGACGTCCACGAGGTGGAGGTGAGTCGCGGAAGGGTGGTCATCTCATCGCGCGTCATCACCTGGAACCCTGCCTCGCTCAGCGCACGCATCACCGTCACCGCGCAGGAGGCACCATGAGACGCGCGACGCCCTGGCTGCTCGGTGCCGTGCTGGTGCTAGCCGCCGGTGCCGTGACCGCCATCACCCCCACCGACGAAGACGTGATCGGGCCGACCGAGGTGCACGGATCCTTCGGCGATGCCGTCGAGTCACGCACTCTGATCGCGGCGGCGACCGATGCGACGTTCACTGATGAGGTCGCGGTGCCGGGTGCTGACTGGAGCGCCGAGGGCAACTGGCTCGTCGTGACGGTCATCGCGTCGGCCGCGCACACGGAGGTCGACGCGGCCATCAATCTGGCGACGCTGGCCGTCGGCGACCGCGTGTTCCAGACGAGTGAGCGACCGAAGGCGACGTTGAGGTCGAGTCCGCTGCGGCTAGGCGTCGACACGGTCGGCACCCTGGCCTTCGAGCTGCCGCCCGATGTCACATCCGGACGGGCCGAGCTGCGTCTCACCTCCTCGTATGTCACTGCCGAGCTAGACGACCTGATCGCCATCCCGCTCGAGCTCCATGGTCTGCCCCGCACTCCGAGCGTCGAGCTCGACGACCCTGAGCTGAGCACTCAGTGAGCTGGTGGCGGAGGCAGCGCCGGGCGCTGATCGCGCTCGCGGTCGCCGCCGTGGCCATGCTCGGTGCCACTGTGTGGCTCGACATCCTGCCCAGCGTCCGGCCTACCGATCGCGTGATCGAGGCCGACTCGACCGTCGACCTCGCGGGGCAGACGCTCACGCTCGGCCCCACCGAGTGGGGCGAGTTCGAGACCCCGGAGGGATCCCAGACCCTCAGCATCCGGCTGGCGTCGAGCGGCGGGTCAGATGCCTCACTCTGCGGGCGGACCACACTCACCGAGATCGATTCGGCTCGGACCTGGCTCAGCTCTCGCAAAGGCCTCGTCGTACCCTCCGACGAGGGCGAGAACTCATGCCTTCCCGAGCCGGCGTCGTACCGCATCCTGCTGACTTTCCTGCTTCCCGAAGACGCCGACGGCCCCTTCCTCCTCGACATCGAGGGGAGCGACAAAGACCTCGCCCGCTTCCGCATCGACCCCTGACGGGCGGGTGTCGAGGCCCGAGCGGGGGCGACCGATGACGCCGTCGTACGCCGTCGCGACGATCGCCACCCTCAGCGGCTCGGCCACTGCCGCGATCGCGACGGTGATGAGCGGGAAGACCCCGGCCCAGAACGACGATTCATGGCCGCCGACGAGCAGCAGCACCCCGCGGGTTCCCGCCTGCTCGGCGAATCCCCACGCCGCATAAGCGACGGCGTAGACGCCGAAGAGCAGCGGCCCGCCCCGCCAGATCACCGTGACGGCCGCCCAGAGGCCCTCGAGTCGCATCACGAGAGTGCGCGCGACGCTCATCGCGGCGCCGCGGGCCGCTCCCCCGCCGAACCGCGAGAACGCCGGAGTCGAGTCGAAGGTCGTGCCGAAGATCACGCCGGCCACCGTGAGCCAGGCAGCGGGGACGATGAGCGCGGCGACCAGGATGCCGAACACCCAGGTCCCGCCCTCCCAAACCGCGGCGACGGGCTGGAGGTTCACGGCGAACCAGTCGCCGAACCCTCGTAGCCAGTCGACCGCCTGTCGCTCGGCGAACCAGTCGAGGACGCTCGTCCACCACCGTGCGACGAGCGTGAAGAGCATGAATGTCCACAGCACCTCGGCATAGGTGGCGAGGATGATGGTCCAGCGCGGCAGTCGGTGGGCGAACCGGGTCAGGAGCACTCGAGCGACCAAGGCGATCACGAGCACCGTCACGGGCAGCACACCGATCGAGATCAGTCCGCCGCGGTCACCGATCTGGGTGGCATCGTTCCCGGATTTAGACAGCGCGACGGCGAGCGCGATCTGGAAGAACTCGATCTGATCGGCGTCGAGCAGGCCCCATGCGGTGTAGAACGCGAAGAACGGCAGGATCGCCGCGAGCGTGGCTGAGCCGAATTCGCGGATGCCACCCGCATCCTCCCTCCGGCTGTGCGGCAGCGATGACCGCACCGTGAGATACATCGCGACGTACGAGACGAGACGAGCGGCGACCGCCAGCGGCAGCAGCAGCAGGCCGCCGAGCGTGGTGTGACCGCCGACGAACCCGGCGAACTCGATGAGCACGCGATGCAGAGCCTCACCCCCGAGATACCAGGCCATGAGCGCGGGCCAGTGCCGCGCGAGGATGCGCCCGAAGGTCCGGAGGGCCTGTGACATGTGCCCTACCGTACCGGTCGGCGGCGGGCGACGAACCGCCCGACAGCCGCATACTCTCCGCTGACGCGAGCGTCAACCGCATTCTGCGCCGTCGGCGCGAAGTGCATCATGTCGTCGTGAACGCATCGACACCGGCACTTCGTCGGGCCATCGCATCGGGGGCCGCGCTCCTGCTCGCGATCGGCCTGTCGGGCTGCGGCCTGACGATCCCCGCCGACCCCGACGGCACTCTGGAATCCGTGACCGGATCCGAGCTGCGGGTCGGTGTGTCGGCCGACCCCGGCCTCGCAGACACCGACCGCGAGACCCCGACCGGCAGTCTCCCCGACCTCGCGAGCGGCTTCGCCGACAGCATCGACGCGAGCATCGACTGGACCCAGGGCTCGGAGGAGACACTGGTCGGGATGCTCGAGCGCGGTGACCTCGACCTCGTGATCGGAGGTTTCACGGCAGACACCCCGTGGGTCGACAAGGCGGGAGTCACCCGCGGCTACCCCGGGATCGACGGGGCGGACGGCCGCGAGATCGTGATGCTCGTTCCCCTGGGCGAGAACGAGTTCCTGAGCGAACTCGAGCGGTACCTCGACGAGGAGGTGGGGTCGTGACGACACCGACGAGGATCGGACGGACGGAACTCCCCGACGAGCAGCGTGATGCTCTTCGTCGAGCCATCCGGTGGGAGTGGTTCACGATCGCCTACACGTCGGTCACGATCGCCGTGATCGCGCTCGTCGTCGGCAACTCGCAGGCGATGCGCACGGCGTGGATCGAGGACATGCTGTCGCTGATCCCTCAGTTCGCGTTCCTCCTCGCCCTGTTGTTCGTGCGTCGGCGTCCGACCGTGAAGCACCCCTACGGGCTGCATCGGGTGATGGGCATCGGACACCTCGTGGCAGGGGTCGCGCTCCTGGCCGTCGGGCTCAACCTGGCGATCGAAGCCGTCACCGGGCTGATCGCCGGTGAGCATCCGACCATCGGCACCGTGCAGCTCTTCGGGCAGACGATCTGGCTCGGCTGGCTCATGGTCGCCGTCATGGCCGTCGTCATCGTCGGGCCGGTGTTCTTCTACGGACCTGCCAAATCGAAGCTGGCGCCGGTGCTGCACAACAAGCTGCTCTACGCCGACGCCGACATGGCGAAAGCCGACTGGCAGACGACGGTCGCCTCGATCGTCGGAGTGCTCGGCGTCGGCGTGGGCGTGTGGTGGCTCGACGGTGCAGCCGCTCTGGTGATCTCGCTCGGCATCATCTGGGACGGATGGCGCAACACCAAGACCGCGGTGATCGACCTGATGGACCAGCGCGCCAGGACCTATGACAGCAAGCACCCGCATCCGCTCGCCGGGGATGTGCTCTCGACCATGCGCTCGCGTCCGTGGGTGAAGGAGGCGGGGGTCCGGATGCGGGATCAGGGCCAGGTCTTCCACATCGAGGCCTTCGTCGTGCCCCATAAGGGGAAGGTGTCGCTGCGGCAGACGACCGATCTGTCGGAGCGCATCACCGACCTCGACTGGAAGGTGCAGGAGATCGTGATCGTCCCCTGCGACCGCATCCCGGACGGGGCCGACACCTCCGGACGGGAGTGACGACCTCTATCGATGGAAGGGGCACCCACTCGACTCGGGTGCTGTCGCCGACCGCACCTTGCCGCCCGAGCGGGGCTTGGTGGGCAGCCGACGCCGGTTGACATCGAGGCCGTCGTCGAGGATCCGCAGACCGGGATCGCTGAGCACCGCGATGGCCGCGGCGAGGCCGGCGATGGCGAGCTTCTCGCCGGGGCATCGATGACCGGTCGCGACGTCCGCCCCGCCGTGCGGAATGAATGCGGCGAGCGCCTCGTAGTCGTCGACGTCGCGGAAGCGCTCCGGGTCGAACTTCTGCGGCCGGGCCCAGAAACGGTCGTCGGTGTCGGTGCCGAGGATGTCGAGCACGACGCGTCCTCCGGCATCCACCCGCTGTCCGTCGATCTCGATGTCTGCGATGGCCCAGCCGGGGAGCATCGGCACGAACGGGGACGTGCGCCTGATCTCCTGCGCGAACATGATCGACAGCGGGCCGCCGACGAGAGAACCCCGCTCGGCAGCCTCGGCGGCGATGCGCTCGCGCCAGTCCGGGCGCTCCTGCAGCTCTTTTGCGGCGAACGCGACGAAGCGCGCCACAGCGATCATCGGGCGGATGCTGTTCTGCAGCTCGACCCCCGCGACGCGGGCGGGCAGCAGCTCGCCGTCCTGGTCACGGTGATGCGCCCACTGCTCGAGCGCCGTGCCCGGTTCGGCGCTGAGTGCGCCGTGGCGCACGGCCTCGATGAGGCGGGCCGAATGGCGGTCGGACCACCACCGATTCGCCAGGGCGGCGAGGTACTCCGGCGAGTAGGGCGACCCGAATCCGTCGACGATCTGTGCCAGTCTCGCCGCCCACCGCGTCTTGGCCGCGGGCGTGCCTGGCACACCGGCCCAGCCCATGATCGCCCGCCCCAGCGCGCCGACCGCCGCGTCGTAGGCGCTGCGGGTGCCACCGTCGAGCCACGCCTGACGCTCGCTCTGCCACTCGCGCTCGAGCCAGGGCGTCAGTCGCTCGACCTGCTCGTCTTCATACGCGACCTCCACGAAGGTGGCCTTGCGATGCCTGTGCGCCGCGCCGTCGAGGCTGTGCACGGAGCCGTGGCCGAACAGGCTCTCCTGCACGATGGCCGGCATGGCCCCGGAGCGCGCGATGCGGGTCTCGTCGTAGAAGAGCTCGACACCCTCGACTCCGCGCACGAACACGGTGTCATCGCCCAGCAGACGCATCGGGGCCGACCGCGCGCCAGGTCGCACTCTGCGCCAGATCCGGGGGCCGAAGCCGTAGCCGCGGGTGAGCAGAGCGGGTGCGTCGTCGTGCGCCAGAGCGCCGAGTCGGCGGGCGGCGCGAACGGGGAGGTCGATGAGTGCCATGACTCGACGTTCGCAGAGACGAGCGTTCCGCTCCAGGGGGAGGCGCGGATGCCAGGCGTGTGCTAGCACCTCGGCTTCCCGCCCCGTCAACCCCCTGGGGAGACGGCGACGATGGAACGATCATGCAGAGACGCGCGAGAAGAAGGAGCCGCCATGGCGAAGAATGTCCGCACGATGAACTGCCACCCCGACGACGTGTTCCGGGTACTGGCCGACGGCTGGCTCTACCCGGCGTGGGTCGTCGGCGCCTCGCGCATGCGCGACGTCGACGAGTCCTGGCCGCAGCCGGGGGCCGAACTGCACCACTCGGTGGGCGTCTGGCCCGCGCTGCTCGACGACACGACCGTGGTCGAGGAATGGGATCCGCCGCATCGCATGGTCATGCGTGCGAAGGGCTGGCCGATCGGCGAAGCCCGCGTCACCCTGCGGGTCCGCTCGTATGACGGGGGCACGATGGTGCGCATCGACGAAGAACCGGTCCGCGGGCCGGCCACCCTCGTGCCCAGCGTGCTGACCACTCCCCTGCTGCGCTGGCGCAACTCAGAGACACTGCACCGGTTGGGATACCTCGCCGAGGGGCGCGCTCACCTGACGTAGGCCCACCCATATATTGGTTATGAGCCGCGACCCTCGCGGATGCGGAGGGAAGCGCGATGACCGATGTGACGCAGTCCGGCTGGCGACGGTTCTGGGAACAGGGCGGCTGGTGGCGTGCACTCGTCCTCGTCGTCGTGTACTTCGTCCTGTACAACGGCCTGTCGCTGCTGTTGGCCCCGATCGCCTCGCAGATCGAAGACCCGCAGAGCGCCGCCGGGATCCTCGTGTTCTACGTCATCCCGATCCTGGTCGGAAGCCTGCTGCTGGTCGCGTTCGCGGCATCCCTCGGCTGGCTGAAAGAGGTCTTCGCCCCTCAGCCGATCCGTGGTCGTGGCTGGATGTGGATCGCCATCGTCGTCGTGCTTCTGTTCAACGTGCTCCACTTCCTCTCGGTCGACTACGGCGCTGCCGGGTTCGAGGTCGTGGCGACATGGCTGCTCGCCGGCGTGTTCATCGGATTCGCCGAGGAGGTGCTGACCCGAGGTCTCGTGGTCAACCTGCTCCGCAAGGCGGGGCAGCGCGAGATCGCCGTCGCCGCGATCTCCTCCGCGCTGTTCGCCCTCCTGCATGCGGGCAACCTGCTCACCGGGCAGTCGCTGTTGGCCACGGCCATCCAGCTGGTCTACACGTTCGGGTTCGGCGTCTGCATGTACCTCGCGATGCGGGTGACCGGCACGATCATCGCCCCGATCCTGCTGCACGCCAGCACCGACCCGAGCATCTTCCTGTACACCGCGTACCCGGTCGAAGGCGGACTCGGCGCTCTTGCGGGTCTCGGCAACCCCGCCGTGATCATCGTGGGCATCGTCCTGCTGTTCTTCATCCGCGGTCGAGTTCAGCCGAGCGCGCCCGCCGCACAGTTCGACGCGACGCGCTGACGCTCACACGCCTTTCCCCTCACACCGCGGAAGGTTGCAGCACGACCTTGATGCAGCCGTCCTCCTTGCGCTGGAAGGTCTCGTAGAGCCCCGGGGCGTCTTCGAGCGGTGCGGTATGGGTCGTGAGATCCATCACGCCCAGCGGGTCGCTGAGGTCCTCGACCAGAGGCATCAGGTCGTCGATCCAGCGCTTGACGTTGCACTGGCCCATGCGGATGCTGACCTGCTTGTCGAACAGCGTCTTCATGGGCAGGATGTCGGCGTCGCCCGCATAGACGCCGCTGAGCGACACCGTGCCGCCACGGCGCACGACGTCGATCGAGGCGTACAGCGCGGCGAGGCGGTCGATGCCCGCCTTGTCGAAGACCTGCCTGGCAGCGGGGTCGGGCAGCAGGCCGACAGCGCGCTGCACCAGCTTGATCCCGGGGTTGCCGTGCGCCTCCATGCCGACCGCGTCGACGACGGCATCCGCCCCTCGTCCGTCCGTGAGGTCGCGCAGCTCCGCGACGACATCGTCGGTCAGGTCGAAGACCTCCGCACCGTGTCGGGCTGCCATCTCGCGTCGCTCGGCGACAGGGTCCACCGCGAGCACCCGGTAACCGCGGTGGGCGCCCACGCGGGCGACGAACTGGCCGACCGGCCCCAGTCCCATCACGGCGAGCGTTCCGCCGTCTGGCACGTTCGCATACTCGACGCCCTGCCAGGCGGTCGGCAGGATGTCGCTCAAGAAGAGATAGCGCTCGTCGGGGAGATCGGAGGCGACGTTGATGTGGTTGTAGTCCGCCAGCGGAACCCGGAGGTACTCGGCCTGACCGCCGGGGACCTGCCCGTAGAGCTTCGTGTAGCCGAACAGCGAGGCGCCGCTGCCGTACTCCTTCACCTGCGTCGTCTCGCACTGGGACTGCAGGCCCCGCAGACAGAAGAAGCAATGGCCGCACGAGATGTTGAACGGCACGACGACCCGATCGCCGACCGCCAGATCTCGCACCGCATCGCCCACCTCGACGACGACGCCCATCGGTTCGTGGCCGAGGATGTCGCCCTTGTCGAGGAAGGGGCCGAGCAGTTCGTACAGGTGCAGGTCGGAGCCGCAGATCGCCGAGGAGGTGATCCGGACGATCGCATCCGTCGCGTGCTCGATGACCGGGTCGGGCACCTCCTCGACCGTCACGTTGCGCGTGCCCTGCCAGGTGAGTGCCTTCATCGTCATCCTCCTCGTTGCGTGTCGAACGGCCACCCTCCACCCGTGAGAGGCGATCCGACAGAGGGTTGACAGACGGGCGCGTCAGGCGGACGGCACGCCGAGCGGGAACCCGGGCGGCATGGATCCCGTCCACCTCCGCGGCGACGCATGGTACGTCCATCGGGCCGCCACGTCGAGGGAGGGGGTCGATCCGCTGCGGAGGCGCACAGTGGCCCCACACCCCAGCACCGACCGACGGAGGCCGACATGTATTTCCACGTTCAGGAGTTCATCAACGAGATCGCTCAGGACGAGCCGGATCCCGCGGCGGCGAACGCGCTGCAGGAAGGCCTCGGCGGACAGTTCGGCGAGATGCGCACGATGATGCAGTACCTGTTCCAGAGCATCAACTTCAGGGGACCCGACGGCAAGCCGTACAAGGACCTCATCCAGGGGATCGGCACCGAGGAGATCAGCCACGTCGAGCTCATCGGCACGACGATCTCGCGCCTGCTCGACGGATCGCCGCAGTATCAGGGAAAGCCGACCGATCCCGTCGACAAGCCCGGGGCGGGCGGCGCGACGCCCCTGAACATCGCGCTCGACACGAGCAACATCCACCACTACCTGGTCGGGGCTCAGGGCGCTCTCCCTGTCGATGCCGTCGGCAACCCGTGGTCGGGAAGCTACGTCTACAACTCGGGCAACCTCGTGCTCGACCTGCTCTACAACCTCATGCTCGAGTCGACGGGCCGCCTGCAGAAGTGCCGACTGTACGAGATGACCGACAACAAGACCGCCCGCAGCACGATCTCGTACCTGATCGTCCGCGATCAGGCGCATGAGAACGCCTATGCGAAGGCGCTCGAGACCCTCGGCGTCAACTGGCGCACGTCGCTGCCGATCCCCAAGACCAACGCCGAGCAGTTCCCCGAGGTCAAGAAGCTTCTCGACCTCGGTCTGCAGAGCAAGAACTACTCGTTCGATCTGACCGCCCAGTCCGAAGCGGGCAAGATCTTCCAGGGCGCCTCGCCGTCGAACGACGGCACCACCCTGGACGCCAGCGAGCAGGCGCCCGTCGGCGTGCCGATGACGATCTCTCCCGAGCGGCTCGAGGAGTTCTCTCCGGGTGCCGACAAGGAGCTGCGCGCACTGATCGAGGCGACCGCCGCGATGGAGATGGCCGACATCGACGCCACCTTCGGGCGTATGTCCTGAGAGACCGCCTGTGGGCCGGCGGATGCGCGGATGCGCGGCCGCCGGCCCACGATATATGGGATGCTTGTGGCACCACCGTCGATCATCCGATCGCGCCCGATCACACGGGTTCGTGGCCAACTGAGGAGGTCTTCGTGGGAAAGCTCATCTATGAGGGCAGCGTCAAGGCCGATATCGAAGACCGCGCGCTCACCCACCTGCAGCTCGTCATCACGGCCAAGCTGCGTCGAGGGGAGCCCTTCAGCTTCACCTGGCGCGAGGACATGAGCGTCGGCGGCGGCCGCACGACCGTCTGGGTGCATGCCGGAAGCTCGCTCGTCTTCAAATACAGCGGCAGCCGTCAGCCCTCGATCAACCGTGCCTGGATCGAAGCGCTCGCGTTCACGGCCAGTGCGCCGAGCGGCCTCTACCTCGTGCCCGAGCCCGCAGAGGGCGCCGCACCGCCGGCTGAGCGTCTCGACGTTCCCGCGCACGCCTGACGAAGGGGAGAATGGGGAGGTGTCCCCGAACCCCCCGCGGCGACTGCTCGCCTCCGTGCAGCGCATCCTGCACACCGATCCCTCCACCGTCGCCCACACCGAGGCGATGCCCGTCATCGACGAACGCACTGTTCCGCGGGTCCTCGATCTCGCGACCCGCATCGGCGAATCGATGTTCGGTGTCGGCGCCTCCGCTCACGAGGTGACGCTGGCCATCACCCGGGTCTGCGCTGCGTACGGCATGCGAGATGTGCAGGTCGATGTGACCTACAACTCGATCACCGTCTCATTCCACCTGAGCGGTGAGGTCTGGCCGGAGACGCTCGTGCGGGTCGTGCGGGTGGCGGCGCCCGACCACGCCAAGCTGCAGCGCGTGCAGGCCCTGGTCGCCGACATCGACGACGGCCTCGACCTCGAATCGGCCCGCACCGCCTTCCGCGTGCTGCGCCGCGTGCCGTTCCGCTACCAGCAGCCGGTCGTCATCGTCGCCAGGGCGCTGCTGGCGGTCGGCGTCAGCATCATGCTCGGAGCCTCGGCGCTCATCGTCGGACTCACCTTCGTCGCGGCGCTGTGCGCGGCGCTGACCCAAGCGGGTCTCGCCCGCGCCAGGGTCCCGCTGTTCTTCAGCCAGATCGCCGGAGGCTTCGTCACCACGGTGGTCGCTGTCGCCGTCTCGGCGCTGGGCTCCGCGGGGATCGAGCCGTTCGTCGGCATCCGCCCGTCGATCATCGTGGCCTCGGGCATCGTGCTCATGCTCGCCGGGCTCACCGTCGTCGGCGCCGCGCAGGACGCGATCGACGGCTTCGCGCTCACCGCGGGCGGGCGCATCCTCGACCTGACGATGCAGACGCTGGGCGTCGTGATCGGCATCCTCGTCGGCCTCGAGGTCGGCAGCGTGCTCGGATTCACGATGGGCCTGCCCGACGACCCCGCCCCGTTCGGTCCGCTGCTGAACCAGTTCCTCGGGGCGATCATCATCGCCATCGCCGTCGCCGTCTTCAACGGCGCCGGCGTCCGCATCATCCTCGTGAGCGCGCTGCTCAGCGCCGTGACCATCGCCGGATACTCCACCATGGTCGGGCTGAACCTGCATCCGGCCGCGGCGAGCGCGATCGGCGCACTGCTCGCGAGCTTCATCGGGATGCTGATCGCGGTGAAGCTGCACGTGCCGTCCGTCGCCGTCACGACGGCGGCCATCGTGCCGCTCGTGCCCGGTGTCGCGGTGTTCCAGGGGCTCCTCGAGATGATCCACTCGGCCGGGTCGGCATCAGGCGTCGTGGGCATCGGAGGGTCCCTCGTCGACGCCGTCGTCATCGGCATCGCGCTGGCCTCGGGAGCATCGCTGGGCCTGTATCTGGGCACGCCGGTGCGCGCGACCCTCAGCAGCGTCGCGAAGACGCGGGCGCGGGTCGTTCGGCGCTGAGTCGCTGACCGACGGGTCGGCCCCTCAGGTGCGCGGTCCGAGCGCGGCCGGATTCATCTCCCCGGCGGCATCGCCCTTCAACTCGACGAGGATCGTGTGAGTCGGCGTGCTTCCGGTGTTCTCCCCGAAATGCCTCTGCGCAGGAAGCCACACGGCCTGCCCCGCGGACAGCGATGTGTCGAACACACGGTCTCCGGCTGAGAGCCGACGCGAGAAGTCGCTCAGAGTGACCATGACGCTGTTGGGGTGATCATGGGGCGTGGTCCGGTCGCCCGGCTCGTCGGTGTACTCGAGCACGCGGACGAAGTCGTTCTCCCAGAGCGTCCGGTAATGGTCGGGATTGGTCAGGGTGGGATCGTCGGTGATCATGCGGTCACTGTACGCTCCGTGATCCCACCCCGACAGGGGCACATCATGCGCCCGAGAAGCACCCGAACTCAGGCGTCGGTGCGCACGGACTCCAGCGACGGATAGTCGGTGTATCCCTCGGCGGTGCGGCCGTAGAACAGCGCGGGGCGCGGCTCGTTGAGCTCGGTGTCCTGACGCCACCGCTCGACCAGGTCGGGGTTGGCGATGGCGGGGCGGCCGACCGCCACGGCATCCGCCCACTCTTCGGCGACGAGGGTCTCGGCCTCGTCACGGGTCGTCACCGAAGCGAAACCGGAGTTGATGATGAGGGGCGCGCCGAAGGTGCGGCGGATGCGCTGCACGAGTTCGCTCGTCGGAGCGGCGTTGAGGATGTCGACGAAGGCGAGACCGAGGGGCGCGAGCCCTTCGGCGACGGCGAGGTAGGTGGCGAGTGCATCGTCGTCGTCCTCTTCGAGGACGCCCTGGATGTTGTGCTGCGGCGACAGACGGATTCCGGTGCGGTCGGCGCCGACGGCCTCGACGACCGCAGTGGTGACCTCGATCGCGAAGCGGGCGCGATTCTCGGGCGAACCGCCGTACCGGTCGTCGCGGATGTTCGACACCGGGGAGAGGAACTCCTGCACGAGGTAGCCGTTGGCTCCGTGCACCTCGACGCCGTCGAAGCCCGCGGCGATCGCGTTGCGCGCGGCCTGCGCGAACTGCTCGACGACCATCGGGATCTCGTCGAGGGTCAGGGCGTGGGCGACAGGCATGTCGACCTTGCCCTCAGGAGTGTGGGTCTGGCCGGGAGCGGCGAGTGCGCTCGGGGCGACGACGCGCGGCTCACCCGAGATCGCAGGATGCGAGACGCGCCCGCCGTGCATCAGCTGCATGACGATGGCGCCGCCCGCTTCGTGCACGGCGTCGGCGACGGGCCGCCAGCCGGCGATCTGCTCGGTCGTGACGATGCCGGGCTGTCCGGAGTACGACTTGCCCTCGGCCGCCGGCCACGTCCCCTCCGAGATGATGAGGCCCTGACCCGCCCGCTGGCGGTAGTACTCGACCATCGTCTCGGTCGGCACGCCGTCATCATCTGCACGCGTGCGGGTGAGAGGCGCCATGACGACGCGGTTGGACAACTGGAGGGCGCCGAAGACGGCCGGTTCGAAGAGAGTCACGCTCAGGGGTAAGGCGCGCGAGGGGTGCGGTATTCCCCCGCCGCGATATGCAAGCCGGATGCTCAGCCTGCTGCGCCGCCGTACATCTCGCCCACGGGAACCGCCACCGGCAGCACGTTGCCGGGCTGGGCGAGCGGGCACGCCCATGCGGGGTCGTACGCGCAGGACGGGTTGTAGGCGAAGTTGAAGTCGAGCACGATGGTGCCGCGCTCGGCATCCGATCCGAGGTCCGCACCCTTGATCGTGTCGATCAGGTAGCGGCCTCCCCCGTACGTGCCGCCGGGGCGACCGGCGAGCGCGTCGCGCACCGGGACGAAGATCCCGCCGCCGTAGGTCGTCAGCCGCCACACGTCGAGGGACCCGGTGTCGGGGACCTCCACCCTGCCGATTCGCTCGAACGGCACGACGCCGTCGGTGCCGGTCGCGAAGTCGAAGCCTCCCGGCTCCGCGGGCAGGATGGGCAGCTCGAATCGCCACTGCGGGTCGTAGGAGGCGACCGGCAGCCCCTCGAAGAGCGGGCGGTCGTCAGCCAGCAGCGGGGTCGCCGCGTGATGCAGCATCAGGTCGTCGCGCTCGATGCGCCACAGCTCGTGCGCCTCTTCGGCGGAGTCCGCGCGTCGCACCGCGTCGTAGAGGGCGAAGACCCGACGCCTCCAGTCGACGACCTCGACGGCGGTGCGGGCTTTCGTGAGCGTCATGTCCTTCAGGCTACGCGGATACGGTGGCGCAGCGGCCGCGACGACCTGCGACGCGGCCGATTCACGAATCCGTGTCGCGCGGCAGCACGGTGAGTACGCGCTCGATGTGGTCGCGGAACTCGACCAGGTAGTCGCGAAGGAACTTCGCCGTGCCCTCGTTCGTGACCGTGCCGTCATCCGAGAAGGTGTCGGGCGAGAACTGGATGTAGGCCTCGGGGGCGGTCATCTGGCGGGCGTTGCAGAAGCTGAGGACGCCACGCAGGCTCTGCTGGGCGACCGCCGTGCCGATCGCACCGACCGATGCTCCGATCACCGCGGCGGGGATGTGGTCGAAAGAGTTCTGGCCCCATGGCCGAGAGGCCCAGTCGATCGCGTTCTTGAGGCCGCCGGGGATCGAGCGGTTGTACTCCGGGGTGACGAAGAGCACGGCATCCGCCGAGGCGATCGACTCCTTGAGATCCACCGCCACCGCGGGGTAGTCGGAGTCGTAGTCCTGACTGTAGAGAGGGAGGTCTCGGATCGGGATCTCGAAGAACTCGAGATCAGACGGAGCGAGCTTGATCAGCGCCGTCGCGAGGATGCGGTTGATCGAGGTGGACGAGAGGCTTCCGACGAAGTATCCGACCCTGTATGCCATGACTGTTCCTCATTCCCGTAGTGGTGGAATCAGTCTCGTCCGGGTGTGGTCGCCGAGTCCAGCCCTTCCGCGGCGAGAGCGCCCTCGACGTCGGTCAGTCGCCGAACGCGGCGAGCAGCTCGGCGAAGTGATCGAGGTCCTCGGCCGACCAGCGGCGCAGCCGCTCCCCGAGCCGTTCCTCATAGCGCGAGCGAGCCAGGGCGACCCGTTCCTGCGCGAGCTCGGTCGCGACGAGCACCCGCGCCCGGCGATCGTCAGGATCCGGAACGCTCTCGACCAGACCGAGCTGCTCGAGCTGTCGCACGTGCCGGCTCACGGCCGACTTGTCGGTCTGCAGGCGCTCGATGATGGCACCGGCAGAAGTCGCCTTGCCCGTGGCGATCGAGGTCAGCACCTGGTATCCGAGGGGTTGAAGGTCGGGGTGCACGGTCGTCGCCGCCTCGCGCCAGCTCACTCGGATGCGGGCGAAGAGTCGCCCCAGTTCGTGCTCGACCCTCGAGATCGCGTGGTCGAGCTCGGCCGGATCGAGGGGCTCGGCACCTGCGGGATCAGCGGCGGGCGCGCCCTCTCGGGCGGGTTCGTCGGGCGAGGCACTCATGGTCGCCAGCTTACGGCGAAGCCCCGCCGTCTCAGAGACGGCGGGGCTTCGATCGATGCGCATTCTCGGACCCGGATCAGACCTCGGCCAGCAGACGGAAGACCTTGGATGCCGCCTGGATCTCGTCCGGTGTGAGCTCGGCCACGACGGTCCGCAGCCGCGAGGCGTGGTCTCGCCGCAGCTCGACGAGCGCGGCGCAGGCGGCCGGTGTCGGCGTCAGCACGCGCAGACGGCCGTCTCGCTGGTCGGGCCGGGACTCGATCAGTCCGAGCTCCTCGAGCATCCGCACCTGGCGGCTGATGACCGACTTGTCCATCTCGAAGCGTTCGGCCAGCTCGTGCGCGTTCGCCGACTCAGCCCGTTCGATGAAGGTCAGCAGCTTGTACCCGCCCACCTGCAGCTCGGGGTCGATGCGCGCCGCCGACTCCTTCCAGAGCGTCCTGGTCCTCGCGAAGATGAGGTTCAGATGCGTCTGCAGGTCGCCGAGCGCGGTGTCGACGTCGGCGGACTCGACCGCCACGGGGGTGGCCATGTCAGCGCCTCGGCTCCTGGTCGTCTCGCTCGAGCACGGTCACCGATCCGGTGGACGGCGAGGCGGAGTCGACGCCCGAGAGTCGGATCGCTCCGGTCGACATCGTGGCGCCGACCTCGGCTTCGGAGACCTCGAGAACGGACTCCTCCGCCTGCTCGCGCAGCTGCTCGGCGGCGTTCTTCGTCGACAGCGGCTTGTTCTTGATGAACGCGATCGCGAGGATGGCGATCACCGCGAGCGGGATGGCGATGATGAACGCGTCGGCGATGCCGTGGCCGTAGGCGCCCTCGACGATCGTGCGGATCGTGTCGGGGAGCTGCGTGACCTTCGGCACGTCACCCGAGGCGAGGTGCTTCAGCGCGTCGACCTCCTCGGGCGTCGTCGGCGCGAAGCCGTCGAGCGCATCGGTGATGTAGTTCGCGACGCTCGTCGAGAGGGTCGCGCCCATGACGGTCACGCCGATGGTGCCCGCGATCGTGCGGAAGAAGTTGACGTTCGACGAGGCTGCACCCAGCTGCTGCGGAGCGGTGTCGTTCTGCACGATGAGGGTGAGGTTCTGCATGACCATGCCGAGGCCTGCGCCGAGCACGAACATGTAGACCGCGACCAGCGGGAACGGCGTGTCGTAGCGCAGCGTCGACATCAGGCTGACGCCGACCGTGGTCAGCACGGAGCCCGTGAGCATCCAGCCCTTCCACTTGCCGAACCGGCTGACGAGCTGGCCGATGATGATCGACGCACCCATCTGGCCGATGATCATCGGGATCGTCATGAGTCCGGACTCGGTGGGTGTGGCACCGCGCGCGAGCTGGAAGTACTGGGCGAGGAACACCGAGGTCGCGAACATCGAGACGCCGATGGCGATGGAGGCGATGACCGACAGCGTGAAGGTGCGGTTGCGGAACAGCGACATCGGAACGATCGGTTCCTTGACGAAGAACTCGACGGCGATGAAGCCGGCGATCGCGACACCGGCGATGACGGCGAGGATGATGCTGGTCGACGAATCCCAATCGAACTCGCTGCCCCCCATCGAGACCCAGATGAGCAGGGTCGAGACGCCGACGGCGAGCAGGACGATGCCGAAGTAGTCGATCGAGACCTTGCGGTCGCGCTGCGGCTTGGGCAGGTGCAGCGTGAACTGCAGCAGCACGAGGGCCAGGATCGCGAAGGGCACGCCGACGAAGAAGTTGGAGCGCCAGCCCCACACGTCGGTGAGGAGCCCGCCGAGCAGCGGGCCGCCGATCGTGCCGAGGGCCATGATGCCGCCGACCACACCCATGTACTTGCCGCGCTCGCGCGGCGAGATGATGAGGGCGACCGCGATCATGACGAGCGACATCAGTCCGCCCACGCCGATGCCCTGGATCACGCGCACGGCGATGAGCATGTTCGTGTCGGTCGAGAAGCCTGCGATCACGGTGCCGACGGTGAAGATGATGAGAGACAGCTGCACGAGGATCTTGCGATCGACGAGGTCGGCGAGCTTGCCCCAGATGGGCGTCGAGACGGCGGTCGCCAGAAGGCTGGCCGTGATGACCCAGGTGTACTGCGACTGGGTGCCGCCGAGGTCGGCGATGATGACGGGCATCGAGGTCGACACCACGGTGCCCGAGAGCACGGCGACGAACATGCCGACGACGAGGCCGGAGATCGCGGTGAAGACCTCGCGAGGCGAGCGTGGCGCCTCGGCTGAAGAGGTGTGAGAGATGTTGGTCACAGTGGAGAGCTCCTGTGTAGAAAGTTGATAAGAGTCAACTATACGCCTATTGGTTGCGAAAGTGCAACTGTAGACCGGAAGCAACCATCTGGGACGGGAGGGGACGTCAGCCTCGGGTCGCGTCGCTCGCGGGCTCGGCGCTGCGCTGCCGCGTCGACCATGAGGCGAGCAGCGCGAGGCGCTCGGCCGAGGGCGAGCCCGGTTCGGCCGAATAGACCAGCAGCACGTTGCCCGGTTCGGCCGTGATGGCGAGCTCTTCGTACGCGAGCGTCAGTTCTCCGACGAGCGGATGGTGGAACCGCTTCGTGCCGGCGCCGTGGATACGCACATCGTGCGCCGCCCACAGCCGCCGGAACGTCTCGCTGCGGGTCGACAGCTCGCCCACGAGATCCTGCAGGCCCTTGTCGTGCGGATCGCGCCCGGCTTCGGCGCGCATGATCGCGACGCACATCTCGGCGAAGAGATCCCAATCCGGATAGAACTCCCGCGCCGCCGGGTCGAGGAACTGGAAGCGGGCGAGATTCGGGGTGCGCCCGCCGTCGCCGATCACCGGCGAGTAGAACGCGCGGGCGAGGTCGTTCGTGGCGACCAGGTTCTGACGGGGGTCGCGGACGAACGCGATCGCGTCGGTGATCGACGCCAGCGCCCACTCCAGGCTGGGGCGGGTGGCACCGGGCTTCGACGTGCGCCGCCGAGACCGGCCACTCGAAGGGATGCCGTCGGCCGCACGGGCGAGGTCGAGAAGGTGCGCCCGTTCGGCCTCATCGAGCTGAAGAGCCGACGCCAGGGAGTCGAGCACGGCCGCCGAGGCTCCCGCGATCGCACCCCGCTCGAGCTTGGCGTAGTACTCCACGCTGACGCCGGCGAGAGCCGCCGCCTCGCTGCGTCGCAATCCCTCGACGCGTCGGTTCGTGCCGGGGGCGATGCCGACCGACTCCGGCGCGACGCGCGCACGGCGGGTCATGAGGAACTCGCGGACCTCGGATCTGTTGTCCATGCTCAGGACGCTACCCCGCACCGACGCGTTGAGGGAGGCACTCGCAGTACACCCCTCAACAGGGACTCCCTCTCGCGCTGCGAGAGGTGCAGGCTGGACACCATGAGCACAGACACCATGCGCGCCGTCATCATGCACGCCCCCGGAGACGTCCGCGTCGACCAGATCGCCAGGCCCACCATCGTCGAGCCCACGGACGCGATCATCCGGGTCACTGCCGCCTGCATCTGCGGATCGGACCTCTGGCCGTACCGCGGCATCGAGCCGGTGAACAGCCCCACGCCGATGGGCCACGAGTACATCGGGATCGTCGAGCAGATCGGCGACGAGGTCCACGACATCAAGGTCGGCGACTTCGTCGTGGGGTCGTTCGTCGCCTCCGACAACACGTGCGAGATCTGCCAGGCCGGCTTCCAGTCGCGGTGCATCCACCAGGTCATGATGGGTGGCGTCGGCACGCAGTCCGACTACGCGCGCATCCCCCTCGCCGACGGCACGCTCGTCACGGTCGAGGGCGATCCGACCCCGGCGCAGACCCGCAGCCTGCTGGCGGCATCCGATGTGCTCGGCACGGGCTGGTTCGCCGCCGTCGCCGCCGAGGCGGGGCCGGGCAAGACCGTGGCGGTCGTCGGAGACGGGGCCGTCGGACTGCTCGCCATCCTCGCCGCCAAGCAGCTCGGTGCCGAGCGCATCATCGCGATGTCACGTCACGCCGATCGCCAGGCTCTCGCGACGAAGTTCGGGGCGACCGACATCGTCGAGGAGCGCGGCGATGCCGGCGTCGCGAAGATCAAGGAGCTCACCGGCGGCTACGGCGCGCACTCCACGGTCGAGGCCGTCGGCACGCAGGAGTCGATGATGCAGGCGATCCACGCCACGCGTCCGGGCGGTCACGTCGGCTACGTCGGCGTCAGCCACGGCGTCGAGCTCGACGGACTCGACCTGTTCTTCTCGACCGTCAGCCTGCTGGGCGGCCCTGCGCCCGTGCGCCGCTTCCTCCCCGAGCTGATCGACCTCATCATGACCGACCAGATCGATCCGGGCATCGTCTTCGACCTGACGCTGCCCATCGAGCAGGCGGCCGAGGGATACGAGGCCATGGACGAGCGTCGCGCCACCAAGGTGCTGCTCACCACCGACTGAACCCGTCCTGCGTGCGGGAGGGTCGTCGACCACGGCCCTCCCGTCGCAGACATCGCCCGCCGCACAGAGAAGGAGTGGAGCAATGAACCTCGAACCCGTCCAGCCGACCGCCAAGAACCCGCCGGAGCAGTTCGCCGGTGACGTCTGGGTCGACATGATCGCCGTGCCGCATGAGAGCGACCAGCGCATGTCGGTCGCGATCGTGAAGTTCGCACCGGGTGCCCGCACGGCCTGGCACTCGCACGCGCGAGGACAGTACCTGCGTGTGACCCAGGGCATCGCCCGCTTCGGCACCCGCGACGGCGAGATCATCGAAGTGCACCCGGGGCAGACGCTCTACACCCCACCGGGCCAGGATCACTGGCACGCGTCGGCGGAGGGCACGTTCATGGAGCACATCGCGATGCTGGAGAGCGGCGACGACCCCGCGACGACGACCATCTGGAAAGAGCACATCACCGACGCGGAGTACGACGGGCGGCCGTCGACTCACATCCGGGCGTAGCGCGCGCGGGCGAAGCAGAACAGGCCGTAGAGGGCGAGGCCGGCGCCGACGACCCACAGGATGACTGCGCCGAAGGGGAGCCCTGCCAGAGCGCGCAGCGCCGAGTCGAGGCCACCGGCGGTCTCGGGGTCGTGGGTGAGCGCCGCGATGACGAAGAGCACGCCGGCCACACCGACCGCGATGCCCTTGGCGACGTAGCCCGCCACTCCGAACGCGGCGATCCCCGAGCGGGCCTTCGCCGATGGGACGGAGAGGTGCTCCATGAACGCGCGAGTGATCCCACGAACGATGAACGCGATTCCGACCGCGACCACCCCGAGTCCCACCAGCACGAGCAGCACGACGCCCGCGGGCACCGCCAGCAGCTTCGCGCTGAACGACTGCGACGACTCGGACGACTGCGACTGGCCGCCGAGCGCATAGACCAGAGCCGTCGCGCCGATCGCCAGGTAGGCGACGGCAGTGCCCACGAACTTCGCCCGGTGCGCCCACATCTTCTTCGCATCGGGATCACGCTCGACGACGGCCTCGGCGATCTGCCAGATCGCGAGTGCGAGCAGCCCGAGCACGATCAGCCAGAGCAGGAACACGCCCGCGGGCGACTCCTGGATCTGCTGCATGGCGCCGCCCTGGTCGGCGTTCTCGCCGCCGCCGCCCGTGGCGATCGAGATCGCGATCCCGCCGATGAGGATGTGCAGGATGCCGAGCACGACATAGCCGACGCGGGCGAGGACGCGGAAGGCGGTCGAGTCCTGAGCGGCCCTCGCGGTGGAGGCGGCCGAGTCGCGAGTGTTCATGGGTTCACTGTGCTTTCGATCGGTTCTTCGGAGGTGTCTGACATGCTGCGGTCCCGAGCGAGGCGGCGCGCGCGCATCGCCGAGACACAGGCCCAGACGAACGTGGCGACGGCGACGCCCTCGAGCATTCCCGCGACCACATCGCTGAGCCAATGGGCGTGGAGGTAGGTGCGGCTCCACATCATGAGCGCGACCCACGCGACACCGACGACCCAGACCCATCCGCGACGCAGCACGAGTCCGAGGATCACCACGACCGTCGTGGCGACCGCGGTGTGCCCGGACGGGAACGAGGTCGCCACGCTCTCTGCCAGCGAGTCGATCGGACGCGTGCGGCCGATCACCGCAGCCATGGTCGCGCCGATCGCGACCACGGTGACCATCGCGATCGCCAGCGTCGCCGCATCCCACCGCCGACCGCGCCAGAGGAAGGCGGCGATCAGCAGCGCGCCGACCACGATCATGCCGATCGTGCCGCCGATGACGGCAGGCACCCAGGCGACGACGAGCCAGGCGTCGCTGCTCAACGCCACCATGAGGTCGTGCCACCAGATGTCGATGGCGAGCGGCTGATGACCGCCGAGGGCCACTGCGGCCCGAAGCACGACGAACGCGAGGGTCGCTGCGGCACCGACGACGATCGCGCCGGTGCCGCGCTGCGCCTCGGTCATGCCGGGATCAGGCGAGGGGCTCGTTGTCGCGGATGCTGCGGCGGGTGACACGCTCGCCGGTCGCGGGGTCGACGGCGGTGCGGTCGACGGTCTCGGTGCGCCGACTGCGCATCACGAGGATGAGGCTGATCAGGAACACGACGACTCCTGCGCCCATGAGGATGTAGCCGATCAGGTCGAGATCGACGTAGCCGCCGGTGTCGATGTTGAGTGCGAAGACGAGGATCGCTCCGATGACGAAGAGCGCGATGCCGCTTCCGATACCCATATGTCCATTCCTCTCCGAGCCCGCGTTCGCGGACTCGCGACGACCAGAATAGGGTCAATGCAGATTGAGTCAATGGCCATGGACACACCCTCCGCCGCGTGATATGGATGGAGACGATGACCGATCTCGAACGCCGCGCCGGCATCTTCGCCGCACTCGCCGATCAGACGCGCCTGCGCATCGTCGACCTGCTCACCCTGGGCGACCTCTCCTCCTCCGAGATCGGGACGACGCTCGATCTGCGCTCGAACCTGATCGCCCACCATCTCGGCGTGCTCGAGTCGGCGCAGATCATCACCCGCGCCCGCTCCGAGTTCGACCGCAGACGCAGCTACATCGGCCTGCGCCCCGAGGTCTTCGACACGCTCGCGCCGCCCAGCTTCACTCCCCCGCGGCGGGTGCTGTTCGTCTGCACGGCGAACTCCGCGCGATCGCAGCTCGCCGAGGTCATCTGGCGCGACGTGAGCCCGGTGGCCGTCGCCTCGGCAGGCACCAGACCAGCCGAGGCGGTGAACCCTGAGGCCACCGCGGCGGCCGCCCGACACGGGCTCGCCATCGACAGCGATCATCATCCCCGCCACCTCGACGACGTGCGCACCGACGGCGACCTGGTGATCACAGTGTGCGACGACGCCCACGAACGACTCCGCGACAGCGACGACCTGCACTGGTCGGTCCGCGACCCCGCCAGGATCGGCACAGCCGCCGCCTTCGACGCCACGTTCGACGCGCTCGTCCACCGCATCCGCACCTTCTCTTCTCGCCTCGTCGCCGCCTGAGCCGAGTACCGTGGGGGCATGCCGAAACGTTCGCAGCCGAAGCCGGCTCGCCCCGCACCTCCGGGTCTGAGCCGAGAGCTGATCATCGGCACCGCTCTGGCGCAGATCGACACCATCGGCCCACAGGCCCTGTCGATGCGATCGCTGGCGCAGCAGCTCGGTGTCGAGGCGATGTCGCTCTACCGGTACGTCAACGGGCGCGAAGATCTGCTCGAGGGCGTCGTCGCCCGGCTCATGGGCAACCTGAACGCGAACCTCGATCCGACCCTCACCGAGCACTGGCAGGGTTTTCTTCAGGCCGTCGCGCATGAGGTCCGCAGCATCGCGATCGCCCACCCGAGAGCGTTCCCGCTCGTAGCCACGCGCCACCCCGCGGCACCGTGGCTGCGACCACCCCTGCGGAGCGTCGAGGTGGTCGACACCTTCCTGAGCGCGCTGATCGGCTACGGGTTCACGGACGAGCAGGCCGTCGACGCGTATCGCTCGTTCACCAGTCTGCTCCTGGGCCACCTGCTTCTGGAGTCCGCCGTGCGCGGAGCAGACACCGGGCCCGCATCCGAGCCGCTGGACGAGGGCGGAGCGGACATCCCCGAGCACGACGGGCAGAAGGATCTGGCCAATGCGCCCGAGGTCGTGCGTCTCCGTCCGCTGCTGAGTGAGGAGCGGAGCGACGAGGAATTCGACATCTCGCTCGAAGCCCTCCTCGATCGCCTGAATCTCCGGCTCACGCAGTAGCGCGCTCGGATCAGTCGTCCGCGCCGGCTTCCGTGCGGATCCTCCGCCCCTCGTCGATGTCCTTCTGCTCCTTCTCGGCTGCTTTGTCGCTTTTGCGCGTATCGCGGGGAGGGAGCTGGATGTCCTCTTCGGCCGCGATCCCGGCCTGCAGTTGGCGCCCGCGCTCGAGCTCGGCGTCGAACTCCGCACCGAACAGCAGAGCGAGGTTGGCGATCCACAGCCAGAGCAGGAAGACGATGATCCCGGCGAGAGAGCCGTAGGTGCGGTCGTAGTTGGAGAAGTTCGCCACATAGAACCCGAAGCCGAGGGTGGCCAGGCCCAGGACGATGATCGCCAGGAGAGCACCGATGCTGATCCAGCGGAACTTCGGCTGCTTGGCGTTCGGGGTGGCGTAGTAGAGGATCGCGACGATCAGCACGACGAGAAGGGCGAGCACCGGCCACTTGACGATGGACCAGATCGTCTTCGGCACGTCGCCGAGGCCCAGCGCGTCTCCCACCGCATCGGTGACGGGGCCTGAGACGACGAGAATCACCGCAGCGACCACGAGAAGCACGATCGTGATGATCGTGACGAGCAGCTGGGTCGGCTTGAGCTTCCAGAAGGGCCGACCCTCTTCGATCTCATAGATGCGGTTCATGGCCCGGCTGAACGCCCCGATATACCCGGAGGCAGACCAGATCGCCAACAGGATGCCGGTCACCAGAGCGAATCCGGCGGCCGCGGAACCCGCGATCTGCTCGACGGGTCCGCGGATCGCGTCTGCCGTGTCACCCGGAGCGACCTGTTCGACGATCTCGAGCACTGCGTCGCTGGCGGCCTGTCCCTGCCCGAACACCCCGAGCAGCGAGAAGACCGCGATGAGGCCGGGGAAGATCGAGAGCACCGCGAAGTACGTCAGTGCCGCGGCGATGTCGGTGCACTGATCGGAGGAGAACTCGCGGATCGTCTTCTGCAGGACGTACTTCCATGAGCGCTTGTGCAGATCGTCGGGAGAGTCGGGCTTGTCCGCCACCTCAGGGTCCGGGGCAGTGCGGTCGTGACGGCGCGTGGTGCTGTTCATCGAGGATCCTCCATCGTGACGGCGGACCCGCCGCGAGGCGGGTCCGCCTGGTCCGTGCGGGTCAGCTGTTCGCGAGGTTCTCGCGGGAGTGCTGCGCCTGGTCCTTCACTTCGTGTGCGGCGGTCTGAGCCTCATCCTTGACGGCGGCGACCGAATCCTGCGCCGACTCCTGCACCGAGGCGACCGACGTCTTGACGGGCTCCTTGAGGTGCTCGCCGACCTCCTTCGCGGCATCCGTGACTTCGTCGACCAGGGGCTGCGTCCGATCCTTGACGTCGGCGGCGAGGTCCTTCTCCTTCGACGACGCGGGGAACAGTGAGGCGAGCAGCAGGCCGGCCCCGAAGGCGATCAGGCCGACCGCCATCGGGTTGCCCTCGGCCTTGGCGACCGCGCGGTCCTTCACATCTCCCATGTGCGACCCCGCACCGGTGAGCGAAGAGCCGGCGTCGTCTGCGGCACCCATCACGCGCTCGCGGACGGATCCGAAGACGCCGCGAACACGGTCCATCTGGCGGTCGACCATCTTCGACGGCGAGACCTTGTCGGCGAGGGCGTCGACGTCCAGGCCCAGGTCTTCACGGGTGCGCTCGATGTCGGCGCGGATAGCATCGGGTGAATCACTCATCGGTTCTCCTCATTCCTTCTCAACGTTTCGGGTATCTCTTTCAGGGTGTCCACCGTCTGGGGGGCACCCTCGACCTGCGAGAACTGGCCGCGGCCAACGAAGAACAGGATCGCGGCGATGATCGCCCAGATCACTGCGACCACTACGCCTGACCAACCACCGCCGATGAGCGTGCCCAGCGCCCACCACAGGGCGACGGACAGGAAGAACACGGCCATCAGCGCGCCGTAGCCGGCAGCACCCATGAGCCCTGCTCCCTTGGCGGACTTGGCAGCGGAGTCCTTCAGCTCGGCCTTGGCGAGCGTGACCTCCTGGCGCATGAGCGTCGAGATGTCACGGGTCACCTCTCCGAGCAGATCGCCGAGCGAGGTCGACGCGGCTTTGGCTTCAGAGGGCGTGGGGTCGGTCATGACCGGCCTCCCCGAGGATGTCCGGTCGTTCTGACGCGGTCTGCGCGTAGAGCGGGGTCGCGCCAGGCGCTTCAGCGGTCGTCGCGACCGGGACAGGGACGGACGGATCCGGGTGCATCTGCACCGGTGCGGGCGCAGGCACCGACGTGGATGCCGGGGAGGCGCCCTTGTCGTCCGAGACGTTCGCGGCGAGTGCTCGAGTCAACCGACCCGCGACGACGCCGACGATCGCTGCAGCCAGGATGAAGGTTCCCGGCTTGCGGCGGGCGTAGCCCTTGACCTCGGTGAGGACCGAGCTCGGGTCGCGGTCGCCGAGCCACGTCGAGAAGGCCGACAGGCGACCCGAGACCTGCTGCACCAGATCGCCGGCGATTCCGCCGCCGGTCGAGTTCGAGGCCATCGACCCGAGCTCGTCACTGACCGAGCGGAGACCGCCGGCCAGACGCTGCTGCTGGGTGTTCGCCTGTTCCGTCAGCTCGCGCTGGGTCTGCGCGTAGAGGTCTTTGGCTTGGGTCTTCGCCTCGCCGATGACGCTGGCTGCTCCGTCCTTGGCCGTGCCGAGGACGTCCTGCGCCTGGGTCGAAGCGGTGTCCTTCAGGTCAGCGGCCTCGTGCTTGGCAGCATCGACCTTGCCTGACGGATTCGTGGGTTGCACGCCCGAGCCTCGGGGGCTCGTCGTCTCAAGGTTGTCCGACATGGTGGCTCCTTTCGCGGTCCGATCGGATGCGATCGGTCGGCCCTTTCTAAACCTCCTCATCGCATCTCACCACGTCCCTTGCGCACATCAGACTTACGGTGTAAACCGCGTGGGCTTACGCCGTAAGTCGCGCCCTTATACGCGCATGTCGCCCTGCGAACAAGCGCCTTCTTCGACGGGCGACGGATCCCTACTGTCGCAGCATGAGCGCATCCGACAGCACGCCAGATTCCCGTCCGCCCCGCGAGGTCGGCACCCCGGTCACCGCCCCGGGCTCCGAGCACGTCGTCGTGCCCGCGGATCGCGACGTCGTGCCCGTCGATCGCGTCGCACCCGCCGATCGCGATGTCATCAACCGCAGCGAGGTCCATGATCGCGAGAAGGCCGAGTTCGGCGGCTTCAAGTTCGGATCCGCGTTCTTCGGCTGGCTGACCGCGATGGGAGCCACGGTGCTGCTGACCGCTCTCGTCTCGGCGATCGGCGCAGCCCTCGGCCTCGGCGGCGATGTCACTGCCGATGAGGCGGCGGAGGCCGCGGTAGGCGGCGGTGCCATCATCGCCGCGATCGTCATCGGCGCGGTGCTGCTCGTCGCCTACTTCGCCGGCGGATACGTCGCCGGCCGCATGGCTCGTTTCAGTGGAGCCAAACAGGGCGTCGCGGTCTGGATCTGGGCGATCGCGATCGCGATCGTCATTGCCGTCTTCGCCGCGATCGCCGGCTCGCAGTGGGACATCCTCGGCAACCTGCAGGGCTTCCCCCGCATTCCGGTCACCGCCGAGACGGCGACCATCACCGGCATCCTCACGGCAGTCGGCGCCGCCGTCGTGACCCTCGTGGGTGCTGTGCTCGGCGGCATCACCGGTATGCGGTACCACCGCAAGGTCGATCGCGTGGGCCTCGGGACCTAGGCCCTGCCGAGAGGTCGCGCCCCGACCCGCGCCGATGTCCGCGGCCCGTGCGACGATCTGCACGTCGACGGGAGGACGGGATGCGGGGCGAAGCCACCGTGCTGCACGCCGACCTCGACGCGTTCTACGCCTCGGTCGAACAGCGTGACGCGCCGGCGCTGCGCGGCAGGCCGGTCATCGTGGGCGGCGGCGTCGTGCTGGCGGCGAGCTACGAGGCCAAGGCCCGAGGAGTGCGCACCGCGATGGGCGGACGACAGGCACTGCGACTCTGCCCGGATGCCGTCGTCGTGCCGCCGCGCATGGACGCCTACTCGGCCGCGAGCAGAGACGTCTTCGCGATCTTCCGCGACACGACGCCGCTCGTCGAAGGACTCTCGATCGACGAGGCGTTCCTCGAGGTCGGCGGACTGCGCCGCATCGTCGGCACCCCCGAAGAGGTCGCGATGCGGCTGCGCGAGCGAGTGCGCACCGAGGTCGGACTGGCGATCTCGGTCGGCGTCGCGCGCACGAAGTTCCTCGCCAAGGTCGCGAGCGCCGTCAGCAAGCCCGACGGACTGCTCGTGGTCGAACCCGAACGCGAAGAGGAGTTCCTGCTTCCGCTGCCGGTCGAGCGGCTGTGGGGCGTGGGCGCGGTCACCGCCGAGAAGCTGCAGCGCTACGGCATCCGTACCGTCGGCCAGCTGGCTGAACTCGAGGCCGCCACCGCTGAGCGGATGCTGGGCAGGGCAGTCGGCGCGCATCTGCACGCCCTCGCCCGGCTGCGGGATCCGCGCCCGGTCGACACGACCCGCCGCCGCGGATCGATCGGATCGCAGCGCGCATTGGGCAGCAACCCGCGCTCAGCTGAGGAACTCGACCTGATCCTGACGCAGATCGTCGACCGGCTCGCGCGGCGGCTGCGCGACGGCGACCGCGTCTGCCGGTCGGTGGTGCTGCGGCTGCGCTTCGGTGATTTCGCGAAGGCGACCCGATCGCGCACGCTCGGCTCGGCCACCGACCGCACGGCGATTCTGCTCACTGTCGCCCGAACGCTGCTCGCCGCAGCGCGTCCCGAGATCGCCGACCGCGGCATCACCCTGATCGGGCTGTCGCTGTCTCACCTCGATCAGGCCGACCGGGTGCAGCCCGAGCTGCCGATCGACTGGGGCGACGAAGAGCGGCTCGACGCGGTGCTCGACACGCTGCGCGACCGTTTCGGCACGACGTCGGTCTCGCGTGCTGCGCAGATGGGCCGCGATCCCGGGTGGTCCAGCCCGATCCTCCCCGAACATCAGTGACCGCTCGGGTTCCGAGCAGCGCTCCCACCGCGACAGCCGTGGCTCTAGCCGAGGTCGTAGGCGTCGTCGTCGGACATGTCCACCGGAGCGGCCGTGGGCGATTCGACTCCGCGGGTGAGTGTGCGCAGGCGTTCGACCAGCTCGGGGTCTTCGAGTTCGGGCCCCTTGCCGGGCACTTCCTTGGCCACGATCTGGCTGGCAGGACCGATCAGGAACTTCGCCATGACCACTCCGCCGTCGGGCTCGCGCACCGGGATCTCGACGAGCTCGGCGCGTTCCTCTTGGCCCAGCGCACGTCCGTATGCCAGCAGCGCATCCGCGATCTCATTCCCCGTCAGATAGGCGTCGCCGCCGTAGATGATCGTCTGCATGGTTCCGTTCTAGAGCAGTTCCCGCGGTTCACCCCGCCCCTTGCCCCGACCCGGTGCGCCTGATAGCGATTTGCCGAAACAGGCCGCATGCCTCGTAATGTGGAGTGCATGGCAGAACAGCAGACGATGGTGCAGACGGAGATCCTGGCCGACGGGATCACCTACCGACTCGCTCAGGACCAGGACCTCGGCGAGCTCAAACGGCGCATCGAAGAGGCGGTCACCACGGCCGGCACGTTCGTCGAGTTCGTCGTCGTCGGCAACCGCGAGGTGAGTCTTCTGATCACTCCCCGCTCACAGGTGTCCGTCAACAAGTCGACGGTGCTCTTCGACGCCCGCGATACAGGAGACGTCGACTTCCCCTTCGGCGGGCACTACGACCTGCTCTGATCCGCGCTGACGGGCCGTGACGGCTCAGAGCTGGTCGAGCACGAGTTCGCCCCGCGAGTTCAGCTGATCCATCATGTGAGCGACCCGCGCGGGGTCGATCGCCTGCACGGTCGGAAGATCGAACTCGAACACGAGCGGAATGGCGGGGTGCACCCAGATGGTCAGACGACCCGCTGCGCCCTCGGGCTTCGACAGCCAGGTCATCATGAAGCTCTCGTTGCGGCGCAGCTTCGTGCCGATCACGATCTTGACGTGCGCCAAGGTCGCGTCCTCGATCTCGATCGCGGGCCGGGAGCTGTTGTACTCAAGTTTCCCCATACGAGAACTGTACGCTCAGCAGAACTGATCGCGCGTGCCCCATCCGCCGACCCACGCCTCCACCCGCGGATCCGTGCGCAGCAGGAAGACGCCGTCCGCGGCGGCCCGGCGGGACTCGAAGGTCTCCGTCGTGCCCCACCGCACGGCTCGGCGCATCGCTCGCCGCGAGCGCAGCACTCCCAGCGACGAGCCCTCGGCATCGAGGAGATCGACGGCGCCGACGGCGCCGACGCCGAGACCCGCGACGCGCTCTGCGATCCAGGCGGCGTCGAGGATCACGACGGGTCGATCGAGTTCCCAGACCACCCGCGCGTCGACCCCGTCGCCGCCGACCACGACGCGCGGATCTCCCCCGAACGGAGTGATCGCCGAATCGACCACTACCCGCGCCAGGGGGAACGCGGCGAGCATCGAATCCACCGCGATGAACAGCGCTTCCGCGGTGTGCGTTCCGCGCAGTCTGATCACGAGGTCGGGCACGTCCGACAGCAGACCTCGCGGGGCTGAACCGCTCACCGAGATCGACGAGACGAGTCTCATGGACTGCGCGTTCGCACGTTCGAGCCCCGAACCGCTGCGCTCAGCCCACTCGGGTCCGTCGTGCCACGCGACGGCTGCCGGCACGTGAGCCAGCACCGCGCCCGCCTGCCACATCCGATGCGCCCACTCCCAGTCCTCCCCGCCGTATGTCGAGAAGGACTCGTCGAAACCGCCGGTCTCGTCGAACATGCGCCGCGAGCACGCGATCACCGCGCCGATGACGAACCGGTACGACCGATCGTCGGCGTCGAGCAGATCACGGCTCCGGGCGTACTCCTGCGCGAGCCACGCCGGCTCGGGGAGGTCGCGACCGGTCACCGCCTCGAGCACGGGCACCTCACCGGCGATGCCCGAGAAATCCGCGTGCCGACGACGCCCTACGGTGACAGCCTCGGGAAGCAACGCCGGCAGACGGGTGAGAGCACGCACGTACCCGGGCTCAGGGACCGTGTCGGCATCGAGGAAGCAGAGCACCTCGCCGCTGCTCGCCCGCACACCGAGATTGCGTGCGGCCGCCAGGCGGAAGCCCCGGTCCTCCTGCCGCACGAGGATCACCCCGTCCGGCACGCGGACGTCGCCGGCGGAGCCGTCGTCGGTGACGACGATCTCGAGAAGCTCGGGAGGATAATCCTGCATCGACAGGGCGAACAGCGTCCGGGCGAGCTCAGCCGGCTGCTCGTAGTGGGCGACGATCACCGACACCGTCGGCAGGGTCTCGGGGTTCACGCCGTCGAGCGCGTCCCACCTGTTTCCGACGACCCACGGACGCTGAGTCACCGCGCCAGCCCTCGCCACCAGCGCACGTATGCCTCTGCGGCCTCCGGCCACGACATCGGCAGCGCCGTCAGGCCGTGCCAGGTCGATTCCCGGTGCTCGAAGGCCCGCCGCACCGCGACCGCGAGATCGGCTTCGTCGACCGTCTGCAGCGTTCCGGGGCGCAGCGTCGCCATCTCGTCCATGTAGCGGTTGCGCACCGCGACGGGCCGCCGGCCCCAGCCGATCCAGGACGCCAGGGAGCCGGATGCCGACACATGTCGATGTGCGATGACCGGCACCGCCACGGCGCGGCCCCGTCTCGCGATCTCCGCGTCGTCGAGCCAGCCCGTCACCTCGACCTCGACCCCGAGGGCACCGGCTCGGCGGACGAAGTCGTCGAGTTCGGCCGTGTGGCCCTCCGAGGCGCGTCCGAGGACCGTCATCCTGCCGATGCCCGCACGCGCCGCCGCGCGGGCCGCCTCATCATGCCCCTTGCCCGGGTAGAAGTAGCCGAGCACACCGACGGATCCGTCAGACGGCATCCGCTGCACGTCGGCATCGAGCGCGACCGGAAGCGGGATGCTCACCGCGGGGCCGGTCCACACTCGCTCCTCGCGCAGCAGCGCGTGCTCGTGCTCGCTGTTGACCGCCACCCCTCGCGCCGCCGCGGCCACCGCCGCGTACGCCGCTCGCCGGCGGGGCAGATTCCTCTCGCCGTCCGACGCCTGGGGCACATCGTGCAGCGTGACGCTGACCGCGCGACGAGCGGCGAGCGCGCCGAACGCCAGCGACGCCTGCTCGGGAGAATCACCCCACAGCCGATCGGTGAAGTGCACGTGCAGCGCGTCATCGGTCGATGCCGCATCCAGATCCGCTGCGTCGATCGTCAGGATCGACGGGTCGAGCGCCCGCACGGCCGAGGCCATCTCCCGCCCGTACATCGCGACGCCGTGGCTGCCCGGGTGCACGAGCAGCAGCGGGGCGGCGTTCACCGAGCCCGCCACACGTCGAGCAGTGCAGAGAGACGAGTCAGGGCGGCGTCGACGAACTCGGGATGGGCGGCGTACCACTCGAGGTGGGCGGCCCGCACCTCGGCGTCGTCGATCGGTGCGCCGTCGACGATCCAGTGCGCGCGCGGTTCGTCGGGCAGCGCCCAGGCCTCGATGACCTCGGGGTGCAGCGGCGCCCGCACCGAATTCAGGAGCGGCCGGCCGGGGTCGGTCGGCCCGCCCGAGTGGCCGAGCGACTCGAGCAGCCGAGCCCCCAGCGGCATCCACACCGCGTCACCCGGGTGATTGACGGTGCGCGCGTGATCGGCCGTGACCGAGTCGAACAGGTCGGAGACCGGCACATCCGCTGTCTGCTCGCGTACGCGCAGCGTGTCGATCGAGGACCGCCCCACGCCGCGCACCTGGTCGGGTGCCAGCGCGGCGACGACCGGGATGCTGGCGGCGGCGGCGAGCGTGCGGATGTCGTGATAGGCCACGACAGGCGGGTCGCCCTCGACTCCGGGCACGCGGATCGCGGCCTGGAAGGGGTGCAGGCCTGCGAAGCGCACCGGGGGCACGGTCAGCACCCGGGCGTCCGTCGCCGCGGCGATCTGGCGCGTGCCCAACGGCAGATCGCGATAGTCGTCGCGGATGGGCTGGCTCACGACGGTGTCGGCCGTGCGCACGATCTCGTGCAGCCGCGCGGCATCGGCGGCGGTCATCTCGTGCACGGCGGGAACGCGCACGAAGCGATGCTCAGGAGCATCGATCACCATGCGCAGCGATTCGGCCTGGCAATTGCCGAGCACGACGCCGAATCTCTCGGGAAGCGGGGCCAGCCCGTAGAACTCCGAGTAGTGTTGGCGACGCGCTAGCACCAGGGAGCCAGCCGGCGCAACGGCCGTGCGTAGTTCGGGATCATGGCTCATGATTCGAACGTACCCCCTCGATCTCATCAGTCTTGCGTCCCCATTGCTCCACGGTCCTCCGTCATCGCGATACACGCACGTCGGGTGCTCAGCCCGCCAACGGAGAACCACATCGTCACCGAACCCGCCCTCATTCGCGTCGCCTCGATTCCGGCCGCCCACCCCTATGTGCGTGCCATCACCGACACTCACCGTGTGCGTGTGCTGCCCGACCCCGCGGTTCCGGGCGCGCCCGCCGACGTGTGGTGGCCGCCGGTGGCGCTCACCTCGCAGTGGCTCGAATCACACGGCGCGGACTTCGACGTGCTGCACGTGCACTTCGGCCTCGAGTCGTTCTCCCCAGACGAACTGCGCGGGGCTCTCGAGACCGCGCATCGGCTCGGCCGCCCGGTCGTCTACACCGTGCACGACCTGGAGAACCCGCAGCTGGTCGATCAGCGGCCGTATCGCGACCTGCTCGACGTGATCATCCCGTCGGCCGATCACCTCATCACGCTCACCTCCACGGCCGCGGAGGAGATCGAACGGCGCTGGCACCGCAGCAGTCGGGTGCTGGCTCACCCCACGCTGCTCGACAGCGCCGCGGTGGCAGAGCGCGCGGTCGACGAGACCCTGAGGATCGGAATCCACCTGCGAGACCTGCGTCCCAACATCGCGGCAGAGCGCGTGGTCCGCGCGGCCGTCGACGCTGCCGCGCTGCTCGCGCAGACCGGACGAACCGTCGAGTTCGAGGTGCTGATGCATGAGCGCGTCCGGGATGACGCGGCCGCCGGCCTCGTGACCGCGGCCGCTGACGAGCACTCTGCGGTGCGCGTGCGCCGCACTCCGCGGCTGAGCGACGCGGGCATCGATGCCTGGATCGGCGGACTCGACCTCTTCGTGCTGCCCTACCTGCACGGCACGCACTCGGGGTGGGTCGAGCTCTGCTACGACCTGGGGGTCCCCGTGGCCGGGACGAACATCGGGCACATCGGGTCGCAGCATCCGGACGATTTCTTCCTCATCGATCTCGACGACCCGCAGACGCTGGTAGAGGCGGTGGCGCGAGCCTCCGACGCACGCGCCTCATCGCCCCGAGCGGCGGTGGTCGATCGACGACGATCCGAGAGAGTGGTCGAACGGGAGGCCGTGCGCGACGCGCACGCCGCGCTCTACGCCACCGCATGCGCCGAGATCTCGACGGGGGCACGCGCGTGATCGTCCGCGAGCGGTTGCGGGTGCTGGTCGTCGCCCCCGAGCGTCACGCCCTTCGCCAGCCGCACGCCGGCGGCCTCGAGGCCGTGGTGTGGAACCGCGTGCGCTGGCTGCGCAGCCGCGGTCACGACGTGCAGCTCTGCGCCGCGGAAGGGTCGGACTTCCTCGGTGACGATACCGCCCTGCATCTGCCGAGCCCTCGGTGGCATCAGACACGGGATGCGTCCGACACCGACTTCCCCGAGGGGCACCGCCGTCTCATGACCGACGCCTTCGCGCGGGTGCGGGATCGGCTCGACTCCCCCGCGACGAGCGTCGATGTCGTCGACAACCACAGCCTCCACGGGGATCCGATCCTCTGGAGCCGTGACATCGGCGTGCCGGTCGTCACGACACTGCACACACCGCCCCTCGCCGACATGGTGATCGCCTCGAACGCGCTCACCGTCTCGTCGCCGCACAGGTTCCTCGCGGTCAGCCAGTACACCGCGCGCGCGTGGTCGGCTGAGGGCGTGGAGGCGTTCGTCTTCACCAACGGCGTCGATGCGGCGCAGTGGAGCCTGGGGATGGGTCGAGGCGACTGGGTGTGGTTCGGACGGATCGTGCCCGAGAAGGCGCCACACCTCGCCATCATCGCCGCCCGACGCGCGGGCGCGCGCCTGAAGCTCGCGGGGCGCGTGGGCGACGCCGCGTACTTCGACCGGGAGGTCCGACCGCTCCTCGGGGGCGGCATCGACTATGTCGGCGCACTGCGACAGCCCGAGCTCTCGGCCCTCGTCGGGGCTGCATCGGTCGCTCTCGTGACCCCGGTATGGTCAGAGCCCTTCGGGCTGGTGATGGCCGAAGCGCTCATGACCGGCACGCCCGTCGCCGCATTCGACTCCGGTGGGACCAGCGAGGTGCTGGCCGGCATCCCCGGCACCGCCATCGTGCCCTCCGCCGACACCGACGCCCTCGCCCACGCCGCGACGGCGCTCGTCGAGCAGTCGCGGCTCGGATTGTCTCGTCAGGTCGTGCGCGACGCCGCCTCCGCCCGCCACTCGCTCGACCACAGGCATCGCGAGATCGAGCGGGTTCTCTCGGTCGCCGCTCAGAGTGCGGTGCCGGCCCACGATCTCGTAGAGGCGGTCGGGGCATGATCGGCTGGTACGTGCATCATCACGGGTGGGGCCACGTGACCCGGATGCAGGCGATCCGCCCGCACCTCGCAGACGACGTGACCGTGTTCTCGAGCCTTCCCGAACCCGAGTCGTTGGCCCCGAGGACGATCTGGGTGCAGCTGCCCTCCGACTCCGACGCGGTCACCGGTGCCGACGGAGTGCGCCGCGAGGCGCGGGAGCTCGGCGATGTCACCGCCCGAGGCACCCTGCACTGGGCGCCGCTGGGGCACCCCGGGCACCAGGCTCGTCTCGCCGCCATCGCCGACTGGGTGGCCATCCACCCGACCTCCGTGTTCGTCGTCGACGTCAGCGTCGAGGTCACCACCCTCGTTCGTCTGCTGGGGGTGCCGACGATCGCCGTCGCACAGCCCGGCGATCGCACCGACGCGCCGCACCGTCTCGGATACGACCTCGCGGACCGCATCCTGGCTCCCTGGGCTCCGGGCACGATCCCCGCGAAAGCCCTCGTCGGTCGCGAGGATCGCGTGCGAGCGGTGGGCGCGATCTCGCGCTATGACGACAGAGCCCACCCCACCGCAGACGACGACGTGCGTCGCGTGCTGTTCCTCGGCCACGCTCTCGACCCGCTGACACTCGCGCAGACGATCGAGCTGCTCACCGAAGCCGGCTGGGCAGTCGAGAACGCGGGAACGAGCGAAGACGATCGCGTCGACGACGTGTGGCCGCAGCTGTGCCGCGCCACCGTCGTCGTGAGCGCCGCGGGTCAGAACAGCATCGCCGACCTCGCGGCAGCAGATGCGCGAGCGGTCGTCATCGCCCAGGAGCGACCCTTCGACGAACAGAAGGACATGGCCCGGACGCTCAGCGCGCGCGGCCTGGCCCAGATCGTCTCGGCCGACCCGTCGCCTGCCGACGTGTTCGACGGCATCCGACGCGCGGCCGACGCCGAACCTCGCTGGGATGCGTGGCAGGTGTCTGGCGCCGCCGCCCGCGCAGCGGCCGCGATCGAGGAGCTGGCCCGATGACCATCCGCGTCGCCGTCATCACTCCGGCATCGGTGAACCGTCTCGACCATCTGCAGCGCCAGCGCCGATTCCTCGACGAGGTGCGCACGCCGGGGATCGACGTCGTGCGCGTCGAGGCGTGCCTCGACATCGACGCACCCCCCGCAGGGTCGTCACCCCTCTTCGTCCATGTGCCGCCCGGCCGCGACGGCATGCGCGTGGGTGCGGCGCGCAACGCCGCGGCCGCTCTCGCGCTCGCTCACGGTGCCGACCTGCTGGTGTTCCTCGATGTGGACTGCCTGCCAGGGCCGGACCTGCTCGAGAGATACGTCAGCGCCGCGCGGGCGCACCCGCACGACCTGCTCTGCGGACCGGTGACCTACCTGCACAGCGTGCAGCGCCCCTCCACGATGCTCGAACTCAGCGCCCTGACCCGACCGCATCCGGCTCGCCCCCTGCCCGCCGAAGGGAGCATCGTGGCGGCGACGGACGACGAGTTCGACCTGTTCTGGTCGCTGTCGTTCGCGGTGACCGCGGAGGCGTGGACACGTCTCGAAGGCTTCGACGAGGCGTACGAGGGGTACGGCGCCGAAGACACGGACCTCGGCCGACGGGCTCGGTCGCTCGGCATGCGAGTGCAATGGGTCGGCGGCGCGCATGCCTACCACCAGTGGCATCCGGCCGGTTCTCCGCCGTGGCGCCACCTCGACGACATCCTGCGCAACGGCGCCCTGTTCGCCGAGCGCTGGGGCGAGTGGCCGATGCGAGGCTGGATAGACAGCTTCATCGAAGGCGGGGCGGTCGAACCCCACGGCGACGGCTATCGACGGTCGTATTCCTCGCGCGCCACGAGGACCTCTTCGATATGACCCTCCGCCCAGCGGCCGAGGGCGGTTAACGGCTCACGAAGCGTGCGCCCCAGCAGTGTGAGGTCGTACTCGACCCTGGGGGGCATCTCGTCATAGGCGGTGCGCGTGACCAGCCCGTCGCGCTCCAGGTCGCGAAGCGTCTCCGAGAGCACCTTTCCACTGATGCCCCCGACCCGCTCCCTGATCGCTCCGAAACGCGCCGGTCCGTCGCTGAGGGTGATGACGATCATCGCAGTCCACTTGTTCGCCACACGTGCCAGCGAGGTGCGGGACGGACACGTGGGAAGCATGACGTTCCACACCGGATCGCTCATCAGCACCTCTTCTTTGGTTACGTTGAGGTAACAGGTTACCGAATGTAACCATGGGGGCACATCATCGAATCACAGGAGAGATCATGACCGAACTCAGCCCCGCCACCGTTGCCGCAACGTACTTCGACGCGCTGGAGCGCGGCGACATCCCCACCGTCATGGCGCAGTTCGATCCCGACGTGGTCTGGCACCAGCCGGGGTCGCACCGGTTCTCAGGACTCCATTCCGGAATCGACAGCGTCGGCGCGCTGCTCGGCGGAATGATGGAGAGGTCCGAGGGCACCTTCGTGCTCGCCGTCACAGGGCCCGCCATGTCGAACGGCGACATGGTCGCCCTCCCCGTCCGGTTCTCCGGCCGCCGCTCCGACCGCTCGATGGACATGGACGGCGTCGACCTCCTCACGGTTCGTGACGGGAAGATCGTCGAGGTGCACCTCTTCTCGGAGGATGCCGCGAGCGAGGACGCATTCTGGGGCCAGCCCGCCTGAGCGTGCTCAGGGTCGGGCATCGAATCTCCGTCGATAACTCGAGGGAGTGCTTCCGAACGCAGCGCGGAAATTCTGGCGGAGCGTGACGGGAGTGCCGAAGCCGCATGCCGCAGCGACCTGATCGACTGAAAGGCTCGTCGTCTCGAGCAGACGACGAGCCTCGTCGAGGCGGCGGGATCTGACCCATGCTGCGGGGGTCGATCCCATCGAATCGCGAAACGAACGCACGAAGGAACGACGACTCATGTGCGCTGCCCGCGCGAGCCGATCGACACCGAGGTCCTCCCCCAGGTTCTGCAGCGCCCAGTCCGCTGCCGCTCCCACCCCGTCATGCGCGGCTTGGCGGGGAACAGGGCGCTGAATGTACTGCGCTTGTCCACCCTCGCGGTGCGGTGCGACGACCAGGCTGCGCGCGACCTGGTTGGCGGCCTCCGCGCCCAGCCGCGATCGCACGACATGAAGGCACGCGTCGAGTCCGGACGCCGTGCCCGCGGAGGTCAGCACATCGCCATGATCGATGTAGAGCACCGTCGAATCGACAACGACATCGGGATGCCTGCGCTCCAGCGCCTCGACCGCGTTCCAGTGCGTCGCGGCGCTTCGGCCCCGGAGCAACCCGAGATCTGCCACCGCGATGGCCCCCAGACAGAGACCGGCGATGACCGCACCTCGGGCGTGGGCACGCCCGAGCGCCTGGCGCAGACCGGGACCGAGCTCCCTGCCGCCCTCTGTCCAAGACGGCAGGACGATGAGATCGGCATCCGCACTGGCAGAGAGTCCGCTCACGCCACCGATCTCGTAGCCCTCGGCGGTCTGCACCGCGCCGGCACGGTCGGAGAAGAGAACTGCCTTCCAGTCGCCCAGATTCTGTCGAGCCACCTCATCGAAGACCATCTGCGGCACGGACAGGTGGAACAGGGTTACGCCATCGAACGCATAGATCGCTATCTTCACGACGCTCCCCTCGTTGGCCTGAATCCATCGTATAGATGCACTCGTGCCAATGGTGAGAGTGGCGGGAGACCCCGAGACTGAGGACACGACCCTCACCCCCCACAGAAGGAGCACCCTTGACCTCTCCGAATCGCGCCCTGGTACTCATCGACGTCCAGCAGGAGTACTTCGACGGACCGTTGAAGGTCCAGCATCCGCCGGTCCGCACGTCGTTGGGGCAGATCACCGCGGCGGTCGATGCGGCGACTTCAGCAGGGATTCCCGTCATCGTCGTGCAGCACACGGCGGGAGATCAGGCGCCCATCTTCAATCCCACCACCAGCGGATTCGCGTTGCATCCGGATATCGAGTCCCGCCGCTCGAGCGATTGGACTTCGGTGACGAAGCGCTTCGGATCGGTCTTCGCCGACACCGGCCTGGCAGAGCACCTGCACACTCGTGGCGTCGACACCGTCACGCTCGTCGGCTACATGACCAACAACTGCGTCATCGCGTCTGCAGCTGAGGCTGAGACGCACGGCATCGCCGTCGAGGTCCTCTCGGACGCCACCGGCGCCATCAGCATCTCGAACGGCGCGGGCGAGGTCGACGCACGAACCGTGCATGAGACCTTGATGGCCGTGCTGCACTCGAACTTCGCCGCTGTGGCGTCGACCCAGACCTGGATGAGCGCCCTCACCGACGCCCGATCTCTTGCGAAGGACAATCTGCCTGCCTCCGCACAGGCCGGAGCCGCCCGGTTTCGGGCGTAGGGCTGGAGAAGCTCTCCCGGATTGACTGACGCGACGTCAGTCGATCCGCGAGGAGAGCTCGTCGATGATCTGACCGACCTCTCGCCTGGCGACCGTCACGCGGTCGATCACGGCTTCGAGGTCAGCGACCTCCGCTGTCGGCGATCCGTGACGACGTGCGATCTGCAGGTTCGCGCGCACGTTCAGAGACGCCCCTGACAGTCCGGCGAGCAGCGCCTCCGTCGCCACCGCGAGATCGACCACGATGTGGGGGTTGCCCGCCTCGACGAGCACGCGCACCTCCTGCAGCATCCCCACACCGATCAGCCCGACCCGCGCCGCCGACCGGGCCGCCTCGACGGCGGCGTCACGCACGCGCTCATCGCGGGAGGGGTCGTCGGTCGCCAGCGCCAGGGCCGCACCGAAACTCGCTGACACGATGCCATCCGCCTCGACGGCCTGGAGCGCCTCCGCCCGCGTGCGCGCGAGCCGGTCGACGCACTCCGACGCTCGCGCGTCGCCATCGGAGTACCCGCCGACCATGCTCATCAGCGAGGCGGCGATCGCCAGCATCACACCAGACGCGGCACCTCCTCCGGGAGAGCCCGTCGGACGACTCAATGCGTCGAACCAGTCGTCCATCGGTGTGGATGCGGGGATGTCGGCGGAGTCCTGCATGAGCGTCACACTATCGAGCTAAGACAGCAGCAGCGGAAGCAGCGACACCACGAGGCCCACGAACCCGACGCCGGCGAACACGATCCCGAGAGTCATGATGACGCGCCGCGTGTGAGGCGGTTCGCCCACCCGTGCATGGGCGGGGTTGTTCGCGCTGACCACTCCGTCGGCCCAGCCGTCCTCGGCAGTGGCTGTCTCGTGGCCTTTCAGCGGTCTCTCGTGGAAGTCGCCACCCGCGAACCAGCGTCCGATCAGCGAACCGTCGCGCTCGATGACCGCGATCTCGATGGGCAGCCACGCCCCCTCGACCGTGCGGATGAGGAGACCCAGCAGGAGCAGAGGAAGACCGACGCCGAGCCCCACCCAGGAAAGCACCTCACCGACCAGAGCGAGAGTGTCCACAACCTGCATCACCCCATCGTAGAGAGTGCGGCGACCGCTAACCATTGCGGGCCTCCGGCGCAAGGCCCTCTGCGCACTCGGCCGTCTCGCCTAACGTCGCCCACGACCGGAAGGGGAGAACCGTGGGGACTCACATTGAGATCGACGGCAGAGGGTTCGCGCTGCAGGACGATCAGCCGGTGGACCAGATCATGTCCGAGATCGAAGCGGCCGCATCCTCGTCGCCTACTTTCGTCACCCTGTCGGCGGTGGGGCAGAGCGTCAACGTGCTGATCCGCTCGACCACTCGGGTGGTGATCTCGGTCGAGAAGGCCGAGCACGTGGAGCCGGACCAGAGACCGTGGGAGCTCCCGTTCGACGAATGGGAGCTGTGACGTGCAGGAGCTGTGGCTCGTCAGGCACGGGGAGAGCGTGGGCAACGTCGCCGCGACCGCGGCGGAGGCAGAAGGCGCCGAGATGATCACGCTCGCGACACGGGACGCCGATGTGCCGCTGTCCGAGACTGGCGCAGAACAGGCGAGAGCGCTGTCAGCCGTGCTGCATGGAGGTGCCGTCGCACCGCAGGTCGCCTGGGTCTCGCCGTATGTGCGCGCCCAGCAGACATTCGCGCTCAGCATGGAGAACTCCCCGGTCATCGAGCGGGTGCTCACCGACGAGCGACTGCGCGACCGGGAACTCGGCATCCTCGACCTGCTGACACGATGGGGCGTCGCGGCGCGGCATCCCGAAGAGGCCGACCGGCGGGCACGCCTGGGCAAGTACTACCACCGGCCACCCGGTGGTGAGTCGTGGGCGGATGTGGCCCTGCGTCTGCGATCGTTCCTGCACGATGCCCTCGATGCGGATGCTCGTGTGGGATTGGTGGTCGCGCACGATGCCGTCGTCATGCTGCTGATGGCGGTGCTGACCGGGATGGATGAGAGGCGTCTCATGCAGTTCGCGTCCACGAACACGGTCCTCAACGCGTCCGTCACGCGGCTGCGGTTCGACGGTCAGCAGTGGCACCTCCTCGACTTCTCGGACGTGCGCCACCTCGAGCAGCTGGGTGCCGAGATCACCGTGCACCCCGGGAGTCCCGATGTCCGCCCCGAGTGAGCCGACGACCGTCACCCCTCAGCTGCTGCGAGAGTGGGGACTCCCCGAGCCGGGTGATTCCAAGAACTCCCGGGGCACGGCGATGATCATCGGCGGCTCCGGCCTGTCACCCGGGGCCGTCGTACTGGCAGGCGAGGCGGCGCTGCGCGTCGGCGCGGGGAAGGTCGGGGTGACCACTGATGCGGGTGTCGCCGATGTCGTGCGCATCGCCCTTCCCGAAGCCGGGTTGTATGAATCGCCGCGCGCCGGCGAAGCCGCGACCGACGCCTGGACCGCCTCCTGCGAGAGTTCGGATGCCGTGCTCGTCGGACCCGGCCTCGACGACCCCGAGAATGCGCGCGAGTGGCTCCGCCGCTTGGCGGGCCTCGACGTCGCCTGCCTCGTGGTCGACGCCTTCGCCGTGGGAGTGCTCCGAGACTTACCGCGCGACGAGCTGCCCGGCTCCCTGATCGTCAACGCCAACCTCGATGAGGCTGCGCTGCTGCTCGGCAGGCCCGTGGATGATCTCAGCGCCGACCTGCCGGGGCTCGCACGGGAACTCGACGCCGTGATCCACTGCTACTCCGTCGTCGCCTCGCCCTCGGGTGCGGTGTGGACGCTCGATGTCGGCGGAGCCGGACTCGGAACCGCGGGTTCTGGTGACGTGGCCGCCGGCGCGATCACCGGCCTCGCAGCCCGAGGACTCGCGCCGGAGCGCGCCGCCGTCTGGGGAGCCTGGGTTCACGCCCGAGCGGGAGACCGTCTGTCCGAGCGCATGGGTCTCGGTTTTCTCGCTCGGGAACTCGCCGCCGAGCTTCCCGCCGCGGTACTCGACGCGCAACGCGATCGGGCCGCCGGGGGTTGACGCGGCGATCTACCGCGCCACCCGCCCGCGGGCGATCGAGACTCAGGTCACTCGGCCGTCGCCGGGTCGCGAGACCCTGAGCCAGCGGTAGCCGTAGGCCGGCACCTCCAACTCGACCCCGCCCTTCGGGTCGAGTTCCAGGCGCGACGCTTCGAGCAGGTCGACCAGCGTGGTCCCCTCCGGCTCTTCAGCCAGCCGGAAAGAGGTGGTCACCGGCACCTCGGCGAAGTTGTGGAGGGCGATCATGCGGCCGACGTCCGCGGTGAGCGAGTGCACGAGAAGCGATTCGGCGGGCTGGTCGATCACCTCGAACGTTCCCCATCCGAGTTCCGGGGAGATGCGGTAGCACGAGGTCAGAGCACGGATGAAGTACAGCAGGGAGTCGCGGTCGCCGAGCTGGGCGGCGACGTTCACGTGGTCGGGCGCGTAGCCGTCGGACGGCGGACGAGCGACGAGCCTGCTGGGCATGGCGTCCGAGAATCCTCCGTTGCGATCGGCAGACCACTGCATCGGCGTCCGCACGGCTTCCCTTCCGGGAATCTCGATATTCTCCCCCATGCCGATCTCCTCGCCGTAGAACAGCACCGGAGTGCCGGGCAGCGTGAAGAGCAGGCTGTAGGCCATGCGGATGCGGCGCGGGTCGCCCTCGAGCATCGTCGGGAGGCGACGGGTGATGCCTCGCCCGAACACGCGCTGGCGCTCGTCGGGGGCGAACGCCTCGAACACCTCGTTCCGTTCGCTGTCGCTGAGCTTGTCGAGGGTCAGCTCGTCGTGGTTGCGCAGGAAGTTCGCCCACTGCACCTCGCTGCCCAGCACCGGGCGCGCCTGCAGCGCCTCGATCAGCGGAGCAGGATCTTTGCGCGCGAACGACAGGTAGAGCGACTGCATCCCGACGAAATCGAACTGCATCGTGAGCTCGTCGCCGTTCTCGCCCCCGAAATACTGCACCTGCTCTTCGTAGGGCAGGTTGACCTCGCCGAGCAGGATCGCCTCGTTCGAACGCCGTTGCAGGAATCGACGGATGTCGCGCAGCAGATCGTGCGGCTCGGGGATGCCGGCGCCCTCGGGGATCTCGAGAAGGAACGGCACCGCGTCGACACGGAAACCCGAGATGCCGAGCTGCAGCCAGAATCCGATGACCTTCGCGATCTCGTCGCGCACGCGAGGATTGGCGATGTTCAGGTCGGGCTGGTGCTCGTAGAAGCTGTGCTGGTACCACTGCCCCGATTTCTCGTCCTTGCCCCAGATGCCGTTCGCCTGACCGGGGAAGACGGCGTTCTTCTGCCCCTTCGGAGGCGCGTCGTCGCGCCAGACGTAGTAGTCCCGGTAGGGCGAGTCGATGCTGCGCTTGGCGGCGAGGAACCACGGATGCCGATCGGACGTGTGGTTGATGACCAGGTCGACGATCACCCGCATCCCCCGGTCCCGCGCCGTGCGGATCACTTCGACGAAGTCGCCATGAGTGCCGAGTCTCGAGTCGATGCCGTAGAAGTCGCTGACGTCGTAGCCGTCGTCTCGGTCGGGCGTGGGATAGAAGGGCATCAGCCACAGGCAGGTGACCCCGAGCTGCGACAGGTAGTCGATCCGCTGGGCGAGACCCTGCAGGTCACCGACCCCGTCGCCGTTCGAGTCGAGGAACGTCTCGACATCGAGGCAGTAGATCACCGCGGTCTTCCACCACAGGTCGCTCGTATCGGTGATCTTCACAGTCGCTCCTTCAGTGCGGGGATCAGTTCGGATGCTGCGGCGTCGAGGTATCGCGATTGCTCGGTGCCGACATGGTGCAGGTAGACGCGATCGAATCCGATGTCCACGAGTTCGGCGATGCGGCCGGCCAGCGCCGTGGCGTCGTGGTCCACCAGCACGGCCTTCCGCAGCTCGTTCTCGTCGAGCTCTGCCACCGCCGCCTCGAAATCCTCCGGCTGCTCGAGATCCCACGTGACCGGAGGCGAGAGCAGACCGTTGGTCCACTGCTCGCGGGCGATCGCGAATGCCGCGTCGTCGCTCTCCGCGAGGCTGAGATGCACCTGCAGGATGCAGGGGCCCGTGCCTCCTGCACCGCGGTAGGCGTCGACGACCCGCCGCAGCGCGGCCGGCTCCTGGGCTACCGTCGCCAGACCCTGCGCCCATGAGGCTGCCCACTCCGCAGTCTCGGCGCTCACCGCGGTCGCGAACAGCGGCGGCGGTTCGGCCGGCCTGCTCCACACGCGCGCTCGGTGGACGCGCACCAGGCCATCGTGGTCGACCTCTTCGCCCTCGATCAGTCGACGGATCACGTCGACGCTCTCGCGCAGTCGCTCGTTGCGGATGCTCTTGTCGGGCCATCCTTCGCCCGTTACATGCTCGTTGACCGCTTCGCCGCTGCCCATCGCGGCCCAGAAGCGGCCGGGGAACATCTCCTCGAGAGTCGCGAAAGCCTGGGCGATCATCACCGGGTGATAGCGCTGGCCGGGGGCGTTGACCATGCCGATCGAGAAGCGCGTTCGGGCGAGCGCGGCCGCGATCCAGCTCAGCGCGAAACCCGACTCGCCCTGGGCCCTGGTCCACGGCGCGAGATGATCGGAGCACATCGCCCCGTCGAACCCCGCGCGCTCCGCTGCGATCACCGCGTCGAGCAGTGCGCTCGGTGCGATCTGCTCGTGCGACGCATGAAAACCGATGAACACCATGCGCCGAGTCTTGCAACGAACAGCGCGCGGCGGCAGTGGTGGACACCCCGGAACGAGTCTGGGAAGATGGGCGACCCTCGCCACCGGGTCACCCGTTCGGGGTGACAGGTCGTCGGCCCCGACTCGCGTGCCGATGACACTGGAATCACTCACTTCCGTGCCGCGTCGAGGTTCGCACCTCGTCGACGGCTGACCGAAAGAAGGATTCCCATGGCTGATCTCATCGTCATCGCGTACGACTCCGAAGCGGATGCCGAAGCCGCCTACAACCGAGTGCAGGAGCTTCAGAGCGACCTCGTCGTCGAGCTCTCAGGACTCGCTCTCGTCAAGGTCGACGGAGACGGCAAGACCAAGGTCGAGTACCCCGGGACCACCGGCAAGATCGGTGCAGGGGCAGCAGGGGGCGCTCTGTTCGGCGCTCTGATCGGGATCCTCTTCTTCGTGCCCTTCGCCGGCCTGGTCTTCGGCGGGCTGTTCGGCGCACTGTTCGCAGGCTTGGACAAGACCGGGCTCGATGCCGAGTTCCGCGACCGCGTCAAGTCCACCGTCACGGCAGGCAAGTCCGCGGTCGTCATCTACGCGACCAAGCTCACAGAAGACAAGTTCGCCGCAGCACTCGCACCGTACAACGGCACTGTCGTCCAGACGTCCCTGTCGGAGGAGGACGAGAAGGAGCTCATCCACGACCTGGGCACGCACTGATCTGAAGCTCCCCCGCCGGGATCGCGAGGCGAGCGGGTCCGTCCGGTCGGCATGCCGACGGCGGGCCCGCTCGCTCAGCGATCCGGTGTCGCGGTCAGTCCCAGGCCATATTGATGAGCCGCTGGAACGTCCGGTATCCCTTACGTTCGAACGCATTCGCCATGGGGACGTTTCCGACGTCGGTCGAGGCACGGATGCGCGGTGCTCCCGCGGCCGCGAGAACGCGTGTGCCCTCAGCGAGGATGCCGTCGATGTAGCCGTTCCCTCGATGCTCGGGCACCACGCCGAGGTACGCGACGATGTGGTGGTACGAGTTGCGAGCGGGGAAGACGAAGCCGACGGCCTCATCTTCCTCGTTGACGGCCACCCGCCACCACTCCTGCGGCGTCGTGTATTGCGCGAACTCCTCGGCGAACTGGGCGCGAGCGACCTCGCTCGGTGACGCGTGCGCGAGTTCGCCACGGCTGTGCGCATCGAGCGTCCCGCCGAGAGCACGTGTCGTCAGTTCGAGCACCTCCTCATCGCCCTCGAAGGCGCGGAAGGTCAGGCGTGGGTCCTGCGTGGGGACTCCCGCCTCGGGCTGCCACTCGAGGCGCAGCCGCTCGACCACGAATCGGGCACCCGACGCGTCGAGCACCGCCATGACCGTCTCGGTCGCGCGACGCTCGGCCGGCCGCTCGCGCCAGTCAGCCGGCAGGTAGCGGGCGAACTCGGGCGGGGTCGCCTGATCTGCGATCACCTGGCGCTGCGCGGCGTCGAGGAGAGCCGCTCCGATCGCCTGCTGTTCGTCGTCGGAGAGCGCGTCGTCGAGGTCGAACACATCGAGCTGAGTGGCATCCGTCGCCCCGGCGGGGCTCCAGAGCGCGAGTCGACCGAGCACCCGCCTCTCGTCGAGAGCGAGCCAGGTCCACTCGACACGTCGGCGCCCCTGGGCGAGATCATCGGCGATCTCGTCGTTCAGCGCATACGGGAGGCTGTTGAACAGCTCGACCTCGTGCGGGCCGACGAGGTGGCGGATCTCGACGGCGATGCTCATGCGTCGGTCTCTGCCGCAGCCGGTGCGGCGTCCGTCCGGCTTCGGGAGTACCACTCGACGACGTTCCCGCCCTCGAACGACCGCACCTCGTCGAGCGCGAACACCGACGGGCTGAACTCGGGACCGAAGGCGGTTCTCCCAGCACCAGCGACCACCGGGTAGCGCTTGATGACGAGCCGGTCGATCTCATCGAGCAGCTGACCCGCCAAGACGCCGCCGCCGGCGAGGTAGATGTCGAGCGGTGAGTCCTCCTGCTTCAGCGCACGCACCGCGGCGACGGGATCTCCGGCGATCATGGTGACGGCGGGGTCGAGCTGTTCCAGCGTCGCCGAGACCACGAACTGGCGCAGGTGCGCGTACGGCGAGGGGATGCCGAGCTGCAACCCCGGTTCGTAGGTGCGGCGCCCCATCACGATGGTGTCGAAGCGCGTGAGCGGGGCGTCCGCGATGCCGAGGTGCGCTCGCGCGTGAGTGGGCAGGGCGTCACCGTAGTCGCCGACCATCCAGGCCATGTAATCGTCAGAGCCGGGAAAGAAGTCGACTTCGTCGTCGGGGCCGGCGATGAAGCCGTCGATCGAGAGCGAGATGTAGTACGTGAGGTTTCGCATGGGTCCTTCGGGTAGATGGTGCAAACCACTATACCCATAGTGGTTCATCCCGCCGGCATCACCCACCCGCTGCGACGCGGCGAGCGCGGACTCGACTCATGGAGTGACGATGTTGAACGAGGGGTCGCCCGCGGTGAGGACGGACGTGAGGGTCTCGAGAGCCGAGCGATCACCGGTGATCTCCACGCCGGGGTTCTCGGTGTCTCCACCCACGAGCGCCAGCAGCCGCGGTTTCGTCAGGGCCAGCGTCGCCTGTGCGGTCGCGGCATCTGCGGCCTTCTCGACGTAGACCAGCACACCGTTGCGGAGCGTGACTCTGAAGTTGCGCCCTTCGTCGGTGAGGGTGAAGTCGAGCACGACGTCGAGGTCCCACGCACGCGGTCCGTCGACCGAGATGGCGACCGAGTCGAACAGCTGCTCGGCGGTGAGCTGGGCGACGATCTCGGGGGCGTTCGTGGTCGTCGGAGTGCCGAAGTTGCCGGTGCGCAGCTCCGTCGCCCCCGACATGTAGAAGTTCCGCCAGGTGCCGTTCTCGGCCCCGTAGGCGAGCTGCTCGAGGGTGGCCGCATAGAGCTCTCTGACCGAGGGGTTCTCCGGTTCGGTGAAGATCGCGTGATCGAGCAGCGTAGCCGCCCACCGGAAATCGCCCTCGTCGTACGCTGCCTGCGCCGCATCGACGATGCGGTCGATGCCGCCGGCCAGAGCGACGTACCGCTCTCCGAGCGCCTTCGGCGGGTGCGGCCAGAGGCGCGCGGGATTGCCGTCGAACCAGCCCATGTAGCGCTGGTAGATCGCCTTCACGTTGTGGCTGACGCTGCCGTAGTAACCACGGGCATGCCAGGAGTTCTCCAGGATCGGAGGCAGCTGGATCTCTTCCGCGATCTCGGTGCCCGTCATGCCCTGATTCGTCATGCGCAGGGTCTGGTCGTGCAGGTAGGAGTAGAGGTCGCGCTGCAGACCGAGGAACTCCAGGATCTCGTCGTTGCCCCAGGTCGGCCAGTGGTGCGAGGTGAAGACGACGTCGGCCTGATCTCCGTAGCGTTCGATCGCCTCGGTCAGATAGCGCGACCAGACGTGAGGATCGCGAACGAGCGCCCCTCGAAGGGTCAGCAGGTTGTGGAGGGTGTGCGTCGCGTTCTCCGCCATGCACAGCGCCCGGTACTTCGGGAACAGGAAGTGCATCTCCGCGGGAGCTTCGGTGCCGGGCGCCATCTGGAACTCGATGACCAAGCCGTCGACCGTGTGCGTCTCGCCGGTCTGGGAGATCTCGATCGTGGGCGGGATGATGCCGGCGTGGCCGGTGGAGGTCGTCTGCCCGAGGCCCGCGCCGAGCGCGCCCTTGGCACTCCGTTCGAGCGCAGCGCCGTACATGTACCCGGCCCGTCGGCCCATCGCCGTGCCCGCGTAGACGTTCTCGGCGACTGCTTCGGCGACAGTGCCCTCGGGCGCGATGATCTGCACGCGGCCGGACTCGACGTCGTCATTCGACACGATGCCGAAGATCCCGCCGAAGTGGTCGATGTGGCTGTGCGTGAAGATGACCGCGACGACCGGCCGCTCACCGCGATGCTCGCGGTACAACGCCAGAGCCGCCTGCGCGGTCTCCTTCGAGATCAATGGGTCGACCACGATCACCCCGGTGTCGGATTCGATGAAGCTCACGTTCGACAGGTCGAACCCCCGCACCTGATAGAGGCCCTCCACGACCTCGAACAGGCCATGCTTCGAGACGAGCCGCGACTGACGCCACAGGCTCGGGTTGACGGTGTCGGGGGCGTCGCCGGTGATGAAGTCGTAGCTGTCGGCATCCCACACCACGTTGCCCTCGTCATCGTGCACCACGGCAGGGCTGATGGTGCCCAGGAAGCCGCGGTCCGCCGCATCGAAGTCACGGGTGTCGTCGAACGGCAGTGCCGCCTTCAGCGCCTCCTGCTGCTTCGTGATCGCCGCCGTCGCATCGTTCTGCACCATCGTCGCCTCCTGATATCTCATTCGCGTCATGGCGCGGGGTCGTGTGTCTCAGCCTCAGGCTCGATTGTCATGACGGCAAGCAGCGGCTCACCCTTCGGAGGTGAGTTCTTCCGGCGCAGTGCGGGCTTCGGGTGGATCCTGGGTGAGCCACACGACGCCGGGGGGCGTCGTCTGGCGATCGGAGGCACCGGCGGGCACCGGAGCCCCCGGGATGCCTCGCTTCGGCGTCATTCACCTCGGGCGAGGCATCCCGTCACTCCTCGGCTGGCATGCCTGGTTTCCTCAGTCGAGCTGCACCGAGTACGAGGGGACGAACTCCACCGTCACCGTCGATGTATCGACACCCGCCGCGCGCAGCTCCGCCTCAAGCTCGGAGGTCTCTGGAACCGGCATGGGCCCCGATAGACGGATGACATACTCGCCTCCCGTCGACGTAACCCCCAGCGACTCCCAACCCTGTCCGTTCGCCCACTGGGTGACCACGGTCGAGATCGTGTTCTCTTCGACTGCCGCCATCGTCGACGTCCATGAGGACGCCGTGAGCGGTATGCCCACTATGACGAGCATCACAACGATCACGACCACTGCGCGCCCTCGCCGTACGGGTGCCCCATCCGGCCCGACGGCCGGCTTGGTAACCCGATAGACGCCCATGACCACGACCCCCGTGGCCAAGATCGCAGCGACATTGGTGGTGAACAGCAACAATGCGCCGACCGCCTGCCCATAAGCTCCTGCCTCCAGCGTGAGTCCCGCCACTGCCAGGGGCGGAACCAGCGAGATCGCTATCGCGACCCCGGGGAGAGTGTCGGAGATATCACGCCGTGCGAGCGCGATCGACCCGACCACCCCTGTCGCAAGCGCCGCCAGCAGGTCGAGCAGTCCCGGGGACACACGGCTTGCCACCTGCGTGTTGCTCGCCGCCACCACATCGAGCGGGATGCAGAAACCTACGAGGAAGCCGATCGCGATCGCGGCCGCGGCGCCCGACACGATCAGCGCCACCGAGCGAAGAAGATTGGTGCGATCGCCGAGGACGGTCGAGAGCATGGCGCCCTGGATCGGAAGCATCATCGGGGCGACGATCATCGCTCCGATCACCGTGGCCGTCGAATCTGCGGCCACGCCTGCTGATGCGATCAGTGCCGACAACACGAGCAGAATCCAGAAGCGATTCAGTCTCTGCCTTCGATCGGGTCCGTCGAAGAGCACAGCGTTCCGCATCGCCGCTTCATCAGTGCGCGTCGACGGCAGTTCAGCCACCATGTGGGGCCCCGATCGTCAGTGACAGTGGACAGGACTAGGGAGTACGGCGTCCCGATACTGCTACCCGGCCAGCTGGAGTCCGCGCCGGCGCCGTCTGGCCCAAATGAGCAGCAGAAGTCCTCCTCCGAGCACGACGATGCCGACGCCGACCGCGAGCCACGCCCCGCGGGCGTCGATTCCGGTCGAGGGAAGAGGGGCGATGAACGTGTTCGTGAAGACGATGCCGGTCGTCTGATCCGCGATCGCGACCGTGGCGGAGGCTCCGGGCGCCTCCTGGCCGTCGACCGTCACCGTGGTCGCCGTCGCGCCGCCGGTGTCCGTCTCGGTGACCACGCATTCGCTGCCCGACGGCAGGCCCTCGATCCGCGCCGTCGATCGGTTCGGTCCGCCGATCTCGTACGTCGCATCGACGACGACGACTCCCGGTTCCGGATGCGAGGAGTCGACGAGCACGCAGGTCACCCGCACCGGGAAGAGCCGGGAGACCCCGTCTGCGCCCGACCCGTCGACGATCTTCGCGATGCTGAGAACCCCGGTGGTGAACACGTTGGTGATCGCCACCGACGTCTGGTCCGGCGAATCCGTGGCCGGGAGCGGTCCGAGCTCCGCGGTCGTGCCCGTGGTGGGCTCCCCCGCCTGCCCGCCCTCCGTGACGACGAGGGTCGTGTACTCGGCGTCGGCCGACTCCGTCTCCGTGACCGCGCACTCGGCGCCCTGCGGGAGCTCGGTCCAGATGAGCGTCTCGCCGTCGGCTATCGTCCGGGTCATGGGCTCCAGTGCCTGCACCTGCTGCTCCTCCCACACGCATTCGAGCGCGACCTCGAAGGGTCCGTAGGCGACCGGTTCGCCGTCTGCGTCGACCGCGCCGCCGTCGTCGACCGTCTTCGAGACCGAGACCTGCGCGAGGTCGAAGGTGTTCCTCACATCGAGTCCGGGTTGCGGTTGATCATCGACGCTCAGGATCGCCGGATCCGTCTGCACGGTGAAGACGTAGCTCTCGCCATCGCCTGCGACCACTTCTCCTGCGTCGTTCAGGATCTCCGTCGAGCTGGCCCCTCCGTCGTCGACCTCGGTCAGACGGCATTCGGATGCGGTCGGGAGCGCCTCCCACAGCGCCGTCGGCGAGTCGGCGCTGACCGTGCGCACGTCACCGCCGGGAATGTCGACGCTCTCGCCGTCGCGGACGCACGTGAGTCGCAGCTCGTACTCCCCCGTGCCGAACTTGCTCGCCCCGTCGCCCGCGAAGGTCTTCGTGACCTCGAGCGAACCGGTGAGGTACCAATTCGTCGCGGTGACCGTGACGAGGCCGCCGGTCACGGGGACGACACCGATGCCGACCGAGGTGTCCGCGCCGTCGTTGGGCTCGATCACCACGGCATCCGCCCCGTTGAGATCGTCCTCCGTGACGGTGCACTCGGACCCGGGGACCACATCCGTGAGCGGCGTCGACCATCCGTTCGCCGCATTCAGCTCGACCGAGGTCGACAGCACCGTCTCGCCGGCGAGCAGACAGACGACGTCGAATGCGAAGGTCTGATCGAGGCCGAACTGCTCGGCTCCGCCGCCCTCGAACTCCTTCACGAGAAGCAGCGCCGTGGCGTCGTAGAGGTTGGTGTACGTGACGGTGTTGACCGTGGTGTCGGCGCCCGGCTGCAGCTCGGGGATCACCACCGTCCGGCTCTCCTGATCGATCTGCGGCGCCAGCTCGCCCTCTGCGCCGGTGACCTCGGCCGAGGTGATCGTGTCGTCGGCTCCCCTGTCGTCGGTCTCGGTGACCGTGCACTCCGATCGCGCGGGGATGGGCGAGATCACTTCGCTCTGCCCGGCGTCGAGCGTGAACGTGTCGTCCACGACGGTCTCTCCTCGGAACGTGCACACGACCTCGAACTCGAAACCTGTGGGCACGAACGGGCTGTCCGACTCGACGATCTTGCCCACCTCGAGCGCCGCCCACTCGTACGAGTTCTCGACGGCGAGCGCGAACACCTCGTCTGCCTGCGACACCGTGATCGAGTCGGGCGTCACCGCAGTCGATGTCTGGCCCGCGTCGTCTTCCACGACGGTGCACACCGAGCCGACCGGGACGTCGGGGATGACGACCGGGGCAGCTCCCGGAACGAGCGTGACGACCCCGTCGTCGGCCAGAGGCACCTCGGCGCCGAACCAGTCGCACGACACCGTCGCCGTGTACTCGGCCGGCACAGGGAACCCGTCGGGGGCGTCCACGGTCTTCTCGATCGACACCGAGCCGTTGTCGAACTCGTTCGTGACAGACACCTCGATGGGCGTGATCCCTTCGCCGATGATCACGGGCTGTGCGGGGCTGATCGTGGTGTCTGTCGCGTGACCCGCGTCTGGCTCCGAGACCGTGCACGCGGCTCCCGTCGGAAGCCCCTGGTAGAGGGCGCTTCCGGCACCGACGATCGTCCGAGTCGGCCCGCCGGGGATCTCGACATCGGTCGTCACGCCGTTGATCTCGCGCGTGCAGGCGAGGCTGACCTGGTAGTCGTCCTGGGTCGCGGGATCCAGTTCCGCAGCCGGTATCCCGGTCAGTTCCTTCTGCACTTCGAGCGCGCCGACGGTGAACGTGTTCGTGACGTCGGCGTCGACGGGGGTCGACGGGTCGTCCCCGACGACCACCACCACCGGACCCGTGTTCGAGTTGGCGCCGCCGTTGCCGGTCTCGGTCACCGTGCACTCGGCCCCGGTCGGAAGATCCTCTACCAGCCACGTGGGGTCGTCCCGACTGAGGGTCGCAGAACCCGCGTACACAGGATCCGGGCTCGCACCCTCGAGGGTGCACACCATCTCGACGGTGAAGGTCGCGCCGCCCCACTCGTCTCCTCCGGCTCCTGCGATGAATTTCGTGACCTCGACCGCGCCGGTCGTGAACGCGTTCTCGACCGCGATGACCGTCAGCGCCGCTGAAGACCCTTCGTCATAGGGAAGAACCGTGAACGACGTCTCGTCGGCGACGACCTCGTCGCCCGCTTCACCGTCTTCCGTGATGACGATGGTGGTCTGCGGCGCACCACCCGCGTCGGTCTCGGAGACCGAGCATTCGGACCCTGCGGGGAGATCGGAGAAGGTCCGGGTGTCTCCGTCTTGAAGGGTGAACTCGCGATCGGCTTCGGGGATCGTCTCCTGCCCGAGGTAGATGCAGCTCGCCTCGAACGAGTACGAGCGCGTGTAGGTGACGGGATCGCCGTTCTCGTCGGACGCGCCGCCGTTGTCGACGTCCTTCACGACCGAGAAACCTCCGGCCGCGTACTCGTTGACGACGGTGATCGCCGACTGCTCGGGGTCGCCGCTGTAGGGATCCCAGATCGACGGCTCCTCGCTCCAGTCGCGATCGGCGGTCACTCCGTCTGCCGGATCCACTGTCACGGTCACACCCGGGATCAGGGGGTCCTCGGCGACGGTGCAGGTCGAGAAGAGGGGCAGATTCACGGGCCCGGTCTCGCTGTTGTACTGGAGCACGGTGCCGTCGGCATCGACCGACGGCCGGCTCGCATCGCTGCCGTCGGCTCGCAGCAGGGTGACGTCCTCGCCACCCGAGGTGCAGGTGACGAGAAGCGGATAGCTCGCGGGCAGGTCGATATCGGTGGCGAACTCGGGCGCCTGGACATCCTTGGCCAGGAGCAGCTGGCCGGTGGCCGCGGCGACGCCCACCTTCTGCGGTTCGACGACGAGCGACGGCCGCTCGGGCTGCGAGACCGTGGCATTCGAGCGGGACGCGGTGGCGAACGAGTTGTAGGCGACGGGAAGACCCGAGGGCACGGCCGACGCTGCGGGCAGCACGAGGGGCGTCTGGGTCTCGTAGGTGAGGCGCAGTGTCTCTCCCGGACGAAGGCCGGGAGCCGGCGAGACGGCGTCCGGGTTGTCGTACTCCAGCACGAGAAGCACGCTGCGAGCGGCAGCAAGCGTCTCGGCCGGTGTCGTGTCATCCGCCAGGGTCCAGTCGAAGCCGCAGGCGGGGTCTGCTGCGGCGTCTTCCGTGAACACCTTGATCGCGTTGTCGTTGCAGGACTGACTGAGCTGAGCCGGCGAGAGGTAGATGCCGTAGGTGGCATACGCGCTGTCCTGGAGGGATGCGAAGTTGGCGGCGAGAGTTCCCGACAGCGTCACCGGGAACTGGGATCCTCGATCCGCGGCGACGATGACCCCCTGATCGCCGACGGTGGGCAGGGTGTCGACCGCCGCCACCACCCGCGCACTGGTGTTGCCGTTGTTGGTGAAGTCGATGCGCCAGGACTCCTCACCTCCGGGGCGGGTGACAGGGGCGCAGGGGAAGGAGTAATAGCCGTCGTCCACTACGCCAGGCAGCGTCGGATCGCATGCCGCTGCGTCGCCTTCGACGTTGAGCACCCCGAGATCGTCGTCGACTGTGGCCGGGTCGCCGGCCGCCGTTCCCTTGACGTACTTCTTCGCCGAGATCGCCGCACTCGCCAGCGGAGTGACCTCGGTGTCGGCCGAGCAGGTCGCGACCCCCGACTCGGGGGTCTTCGGCGCGAGATCGGCGCCGTCGATCACCGTCGTGCCCTGGCAGGTCTCGAAGAGGCGGTCGGAGGTCACGGTGACCGTGTTGCCGACGGTCGTGTCCGGGGTGAGGTCGTCGCGGAACCGCAACGGCGCGGTCACCGTCAGCGTCCAACCGGCCTCGAACACGAAGTCGTCGGGAGCAGAGATGGTGAGCAGACCGGTGCTCTCATCCAGCTCGGCGCTGAAGCCGGGGTCCCCGGTCGGGGCACCGGAGCCGCTGAGCGCGAAGGTGTACGCCGGCGGGGTGGGTTCGACGAGCAGTGAGCCCTCGGCATCCGTCTCGATCTGATCGACCACCTCGAAACCGGTCATGTCCCACTGCCCGGTGTTGGCGACGGTGATGACGTAGGGAATCGTGCCGGAGGCGCTGACGAGTGCAGACGAGCCGCGGGTCTTCGTGACCTCGACCGTGTTCGGTCGATGCAGCACCACGGTGGAATCGGATGCCTCTCCCTCCTGCTCGAAGACCTGATCCGGACCGAACTGCGCCGTGCTGTACGACTGCACATCGTCGCTGATGACGCCCCGCTCGGCCTCGCCCGGGTTGGGCTGCAGATCGGGTCGCGTGGTCGAGACGAAGACGTCGGGATCGCTGCGCAGGAACTCGCGTCGCTCGGTGGTGAGCGAGAACGTGAGCTGCGGGTTGAAGGGACGCTCCCACTGCAGGACGTCGCCGTCGGCGTCGACCTGACGGGCGCTGAAGCGCACGCCCACGATCGTGTCCGCGTCGACACCCGTCGGCGGGTCGAGCTGAACCGTCGAGGGGGTCGGCGATGCGACCCAGTCTCCGCTCACCCAGCACGGCGAGGCGTCCGTCACCGGTGCACCGTTGCAGGTCGCGATCAGAGTGCCCGCGACCTCGGCGTACTCGACGTCACGTGCCGCGTCGTCGTCGACGAGCACGTCCATGGCCACCTCGTTCACCGGGGCGGGGACGGCGATCTGCGCACCCGCGAAGTCCATCGTGTTCCAGAAGGTCGGCGTGGTGTCCGTCAGCTCGAACGAGGTGGTGCGTGCGGTTCCGTTCGGGCGTCCGCCGAGCTCGGTGACGTACGTGGTCGATTCGTCTTCATAGACGGATTCGGGACTGATCGTCTTGGTGGTCTCGATCGCATAGCTCGCTGCGACGATCGCGAACTCGTCGGCGGCATCCGCGATGCCCGTGCCGCACTGGTTGTCGGCGCAGCCGTCGAGCACAGGGCTTTCGAGCTGCACGTGGGCGTCGTTGACGATCGATTCGCCGGCCGGGGTCACGGCGACCTGCTGGGCAGGATTCGACCTCAGCACGTCGCGCAGCTGCCAGGTCAGCAGGACTCGGCCTGACGCGCCGGTCGGAATCGCCGGGGTCCCGTCGTCCGAGCGGAACGCGACGGACAGTCCCGTCACGTCGGCGAGGTCGGTGGCGTCGAGCTCGAGGGCGTCGGCATAGGAGTACTCCGTGGCGATCGCGCCACGCGTGAGAGTGACCGTGGTCTGGGCTTCGGTGATGCCCGCGGGAACCTCGATCGCATCGATGTCGTGAAGATCGAGGGTGTCGAACGCGGTGTCAGGCAGCGCATCCCCCGCGGTCGGGTCGTCGATGACCATGCCGGACACGCGAGCAGCAGAGATGTTCGTCGCCACGAGCGTCGCGCTGATCAGCGGGTAGTCGGAGGGGTCCGCGGGCGGGTCCACGGCGGGGAGGCCCAGCTGGTCTTGATCGAAGGTCTTGGTCAGGGTGGCGTTGATCGGCTGATCGACGATCAGGATCGTGTCGTTCGCCTCGTCGACGCTGTCGACCCCGGTCGCCTCGTTGACACCGCGGGCGCTGGCGGTGTTGTCGACGAGCCCGGCGTCGTCCGTGTTGTAGGTGTACTCGTGGAAGTTGCCCAGCACCGATTGAGAGGGGACGCTGCGCAGGGTGTCGCGCACCTGGAACTGCAGATCCACGGGACGTCGTTCATACGATGACCCGACGCCTTCGCCGTCGCTCCCCTCGGAGATCACGATCCTGACCGCGAGAGCAGCGGCGCTCTCGGTCTCACTCAGCGTGTAGCCGCCGAACTCTCCGTCGCACCCCTCCGCGCATGCCTCCGCCGTGATGTCGGTCCATCCCGCACCCTCCAGGTACAGGGAGACCTCGGTGATGACGTCGCCCGCGATCAGCGGGTCCGTCGTCGCCGTGATCGGATCGATGGCGACGAGGTTCCACGCGTCGTAGACCGATCCCGCCGTAGCGGCCGGGTCCGCCGTCTCGGAGATGTCGGTGAGGGTCATGCTGCTGACGTTCAGCCCCTCGGTCGACCAGAGGAGCCGGGCGGTGCGGCGTTCGCCCGACAGTGCGGGGACGTCGTCCTCCAGCCACTGCTTGTCGAGGAAGTCCGGGCCGACCCCGCCGTCGATGGGCAGCACGTCGACCTGGTCGGATGCGTCCGCGGTCTTCTCTCCACCGGCATCCGGGTTGTCGACGAGCGACTGCGCGGTGTTGTTGAATGTCGCCTCGTCGTCTTGCGCATCGGTCACCTCGACACCGATGTGGGTGGCCACCGTGAACCCGGGCGGGAGCAGTTCAGGGCAGCCCTCCATGTCCATCGGCAGGTACTCGAGCTGGATGCCGCCGATGTCGTCCTGGAGCTCGGCGGGGATCTCGTACGACCACAGCGACTCCGGCCCCGGCACCTCCGTCGCGTCCGGGAAGTCGGTCCACGGCCCGTCCGGTTCCTGCCAGTAGCGGACGGTGAGGGTCGTGCACGCCGGGATGTCGGTGTTCGTGATCTCGGTGGCGGTGAAGGCATCCCAGAACGCCGTGTCGACCTGCGGCAACGCCGGGTCCGAGATGACGAGCCGCTCGGACCCCGTCGTGGAGTCGGGTGTGACGTTGCCCGTCAGAGTGACATCCGCGTCGGTTCCCGGCACTCCCCAGATCGTGTCCGGAGCGATGGACTTGGTCACGGAGGTGTCGAGCGTGAGAGGGTCGATCGTGAACGGGGCCGACGCGTCATCGATGCCGATCTGGCCGGCGCTGTTCTCGGCAGCGGTGTCGACCGCGTTCGTGCTCGCGACCTGTTCGTCGGTCGACAGCGCCGTGATGTCGATGGGAATCGCCGCATACGATCCGGCGACGATCTCATCGCCCTCGGCCGAGTACACGATCGTGAATCCCTCGACCGTGCAGCCGTCGGTGGGCTCGGGCAGCGTATCGGGCGTGGTCGTCGACTCCGTGCTGGCAGCGCAGTCGCTGTACTGATAGGTGATCTCGGCAGCGGTCGCGGCGACGGGCCATTCCACATCGCCGAAACCGTCGAACTGCAGTCCCTGCTCGGAGAAGGTCGCGGTGCCCTCGGTCGGCTCGGTGACGGTGAGCGTCTGGACGTTCTGCGATCCGACGGTGGCGGTGATGCTGGCCGTCGCGCTCTGACCGCTGACGAGGGTGCTGTCGCTGAACGACTTCTCGATCGTCACATCGGGCAGACGCTGTGCGATCACGACGGCTGCAGAGTCCGTCGTGGGGTCGCTGGTCTCTCCGCCGCGCGCGACGGTCGACGACGCGTCGTTCGAGACGGTCACGTCGGTGTCATCCGGAATCGCCGTGACGGCATCGTTCGTGACCGTGTGGACGACGACCTCTCCGGTCGCCCCCGGCGCGAACGTGCCTGTGAAGGTCACCCGGATACCGGCGGAATCGCTGATGGGGTCGGGAGCTGTCGTCGTCCAGGCTCCGCCGACGAAGTACTCCGTCGTCGTCGACTCCGTTCCCTCCGGCGGTGTGACGTCGTAGCCCGTCACATCGAGGTACCCACCGAAGTCCCCGGGAGGAACGATCGGGTCTTGAACGACGATCGTGTCGACGTTCTGGTTCGAGGCGTTCCCGGGAGTGACCGTCCAGTCGACCACCTCACCGGGGACCGCCGGAAGGGTGCTCGTCGGCGCGACCGTCTTGTCGATGCTCGACTCGAGCGTCGTGTCCACGGCGAGCACGACGTCCGCGGTCGCCGGCGTGGCAGGAGCGTTGTCGGCGACCGCCGTGGCCGTGTTCGTCACGGTCGCGCCGTCCCAGGTGCCGTCGGTCGCCGGATCCACGATCGCGTTGACGGTCACGGTCATGCTGTATCCCGCGGGCCAGATGACCGGGTCTGCGGTGAGATCCAGCCCAGGGGTGATGGCGAAGCTGTTCCCCGCGGTGTCCACGTCGAGGTCGTAATCGCCGGTCGGCTGTCCGGCTGGCGGGTTGATCTGCACCGTGACCGGATTCGCGATCGCCGGGTTGAACAGGAGCGGATCCGGGAGCTCGTCGCTGATGACGGTGTTGAGGCAGCCGGGGTCGTTCACCGACGAGCAGTTGACGGTGATCTGATAGGTCACCGTGTCGCCGGGCCCGAACGGGCCCGCCTCGACCGCGGTCTTCTGAATCGAGAACGCAGCGACCGCGAAGGCCGGCGCCGCTCCGAAGACCAAGGATGCCGCGGCGAGCGCGAGCACGGTGAGTCCTGCGAGAAACCGTCGTCGCCGTTCCATGTCGATGACCCCCCTGAGCCTGCGTGGATCAGGCCAGCGTAGGAAGGTCCCGAAGAGACCGACAGGACGCCCTCACCCTGACGGGGTGACACCGGGTGGTGGCGCGAAGGCCCGCCGCAAGCGCGCTTCTCCGCCCGACCCCACTACCCTCGTTCGTATGGCAGACGACGTTCGCAACGTGCTCGAAGCTCTCTCGGCGATCGACGAGCATTGGCAGCCCCATCGACTGACCAGCGTCAATGACTACGACGTCAAAGTGGTCAAGCTGCAGGGCGAGTTCGTGTGGCACACCCACCCCGACACCGACGAGCTGTTCATGGTCGTGAGCGGTCAGCTGACGATCCAGCTCCGCGATCGCGACGTCATCCTGAACCCGAACGACGTGTTCGTCGTTCCGCGGGGCGTCGAGCACTGCCCGAAGGCGACGGACGAGGTCCAGGCGATTCTGTTCGAGCCGAAAGGCACCGTGAACACCGGCGACACCGGGGGCGACATGACCGCCGAACTGCAGGAGCTCGACTGACGCGATGCCGGGTGAGAGGCGCTCCCGCAACGTGCCGGCCGGCGTGAGCGAGCCCTCGTCTCACTGTCGCGTGGTGATGATGCGCATGCGGTCCTCCGGGCGGATGAGGTGGTCGTGCGCCCCTGCATCCTCGCCGAGGTCGATCTGCACCCGGTGCACCCGGCCGCCGAAGGTACTGCTGCGGGTGTCGTAGTCGTCACTGACGGGTGTGCCGGTGTCGGAGCCGACGTCCATGGTCTCGTCGCCGGAGAAAGCCAGCGGCACGGTCGCGTCGATGCGTCCGGTCGCCACCTGCTCGCCGTCGATATAGAGGTCTGCGGTGGCTCCCTTGCCCAGGCCGCCGCCGTCGTACTCGAACTCGAGCCGCACCTGGTGATCTCCACTCGACAGAGGGTCTTCCGCGCGGACATAGGTGCGCCGCATCCCGAACAGGTTGTAGCAGTATGTCGGACGCCCCTCGTGGAGGTACAGCGCCCACCCTCCGAAAGCGCCGCCCTGGGCGATCACCACACCGGACGCCGCCTCGCCGCTCACGGTGAGATCGGCGGTGACCGCGTGGGACTTGTTCTTGACGTTGAGGACGACGTTCTCCGTGAGCCGACCCATGCCGCCGAACAGCACCTGTTGATCGCCGCGAATCAACGTCGGACGCCCAGCCAGGTCGGAGTTGAATCGCTCGATGCGCCGGTCGTCGAGCGGGAAGACGTTGTATTTCGACGCCTCGAGCAGGAACTTCTGCTGCAGGTGAGCCAGCTTCTCGGGGTCCTCTGCCGCGACGTCGTGGGCCTGCGTCCAGTCGTCGGGACCATAGAGCTCCCATACATCCGTGTCGATCGGCGGCAACGGCTTCCCCTGATCCCAGGGGAGCGAATGCCTGGTGACCGCCGTCCAGCCCTGGTGATAGATGCCCCTGTTGACGAACATCTCGAAGTACTGCGTCCGCCGTCGGTCCGCGGCCTGCTCGTCGTCGAACGTGTACGTCATGCTCACGCCCTCATACGGATGCTGCTGCACGCCGTGCACGAACGTGGGTTCGGGGATGCCGGCCACGTCGAGCACCGTCGGGGCGACGTCGATCACATGGTGGAACTGGTCGCGGGTCTCACCCGCAGAGCGGATGCCGCTCGGCCAGTGCACGATCGTCCCGGTGCGCGTGCCGCCCCAGTGGGAGGCGACCTGCTTCGTCCACTGATACCGGGTGTTCATCGCGTGCGCCCAGCCGACGGCGTAGTGGTTGTATGCCGCCGGAGTCCCGAAGTCGTCGATCCGCTCAGCCATGAACTCCGGGGTCTGCATCGCACCGGCGCCGTTGAGGTTGATGAGCTCGTTGAAACAGCCGTTCACGTCGCCCTCAGCTGAGGCACCGTTGTCGCCGATGATGACGTACACGAGTGTGTCGTCGAGTATCCCGAGATCGTCCAGCGCATCGAGGAGACGGCCGACATGGTGGTCGGTGTGCTCGAGGAATCCGGCGTAGACCTCCATCTGCCGCCGGAGGACCGGCTTGAGATCCTCAGGCATGTCGTCCCACGCCGGGATCTGCTCGTGTCGGGCGGTGAGTTCAGCGGACTCCGGGATCACGCCGAGCTGCTTCTGCCGCGCGAACGTCTGCTCGCGCACGACATCCCATCCGTCGTCGAACGCGCCTTTGTACTTGTCCGACCACTCCGTCGGCACATGGTGAGGTGCGTGAGTGGCACCTGGCGCGAAGTACGTGAAGAAGGGCTTCTCGGGCATCAGCGCCTTCTGCTGTCGCACCCAGTCGATCGCTCGATCCGTGATGTCCTCGGTGAGGTGGTACCCCTGCTCCGGTGTTCCCCACGGCTCGACAGGCGTGGTGTTGTGATAGAGCGCCGGCGCGTACTGATTGGTCTCCCCGCCGATGAATCCGAAGAAGTGCTCGAACCCGCCGCCACCCGACGGCCAACTTTCGAAGGGGCCCATCGGACTCGTCTGCCACACCGGCACCTCATGGCACTTGCCGAACTGTGCTGTCGAATACCCGTTGAGCTTCAGAGTCTCTGCTAGAGGAGCGCAGTCGTTGGGCCGAACCGAGCTGTATCCCGGCGCGGATGTGGCGATCTCTGTGATGCCGCCCATGCCGACCGTGTGGTGATTTCGTCCTGACAGCAGGGCCGCCCGCGACGGGGAACACAACGAGGTGTTGTGGAAGCGCGTGTACCTGAGGCCATGTGCCGCGAGCTTCTCGAACGTCGGTGTGTTCGCCGGGCCACCGAACGCGCTCGACGCTCCGAACCCGCAATCGTCGATCAGCACGATCAGCACGTTCGGCGCGCCCTCGGGAGGGAGCAGCGGTTCGATCGGCGGAAACGCCGTGTCGGGGTCCTTCGCGTCGTACGTGGCCGGATAGTCGCTGCTTCGGTGGGGAATCGGCAGCACCTGCCGCTGGATGGACGTGCTCATGTCACCCTTCGCGCTCTGAGGTCGGAGATGATCTCCAGTCAGTGTGAGCGCGCACCGAACGAGGCGCACCGCACCATCACCCCGATCGGGTGAACCCCCCTCGAACGCACGCCGCGGACTGTCCCCTTCAGTCGACCGGCGTGATGTCGCCGAGCTTCCAGCTGCGGTCGAAGTACCGCTCGAGCGGGCCGTAGAAGCGGAAGTACGAGAACCAGTGTCGCCCGGGGATGGTCTGCACCCAGTTCGATTCGCCCATGTCAGGAGCGGTCGGCCCGAAATGCAGATCGACGGAACCGTCGTCGTTCACCCTCAGCTCGGAGTCGCGAGACCCGCGGTCACCGCGCTGTTGATCGTTGTCGATCAGGCAGCGCGTGTCGACGTCGTACACGGTCGCAGACCAGAACAGCTTCGCGGGAACGTCAGCGGGAACGTGGAGGGTGTAGTGCCGGCTCCCGTCGAGCCACTGCCCGTCGCTGCCGACGTAGGAGCCGAGGTACGCCTGCCCCACACCCGGGGTCTGGCTCTTCATGGCGAGAGAGAAGGTGACGGCCTCATAGAACCAGGATGCGCGCTCCAGCAATTCGTCGTAATCGTCGCCGCGCTGCGTGGGATTGTCCAGGACGATGGCGATCTCCCACTTGCGATCCGGCCAGTAGCCGGCCTGGTCGAACCGCTTGGCGAACGTGTTGGCCTGGGCCATCAACTCTCCGGCGGCCGCACCCTGCTCGAGGATCTCGACCAGTCGCGCATCCGGCTCGAACGGCTTGCCCCTCTCGATGCCGAGCTGCTTCAGCATCGCCAGGTAGAAGCGATCCCGTTCCTCGACGAGTTCGGACTGATAGATCGCGTGCAGCCGCTTCCAGTACGCGAGGCCCCGAGGCTGATCGCCTGACCACGCCTTCCCACCGGGCGAGATGACTCGGGTCGACGGGGGTGCGGCGTGCTCGCTGAACGGATGCACCCGCACTTCCGCCACCAGCGCTGCGGCGCGCTCGGGGTCAGGGTCGAGCGTGCGGAAGCCCAGCATGATGTTGACTCCGGTGGACTGCACCGTGCGCCAGTCCTCCGGCACGTCCTCGGGGACCGACGAGCCGGGCGGGAGCACGAGGTACGTACCACCGGCTCCTTCGTCAGGCCCCATCTCGCCGAACGCTGCGATCTCGCGCTGCCAGAAGTCGCCGATGCCGCCCGCCGTGGGTCCCGCCGGATAGTCGATCACCAGCGGACCTGTCTCGCTGAGATCGATGAAGCTCAGGATGTACGGGGTCGTCGCGTTGGCCGTGATGATGCCCAGCCGGTCCCGGTATGAGAGGTACCGGACCAGGTCGTTGGGCGTCGCGCCGAAGACCTCGCGGCTCTGACTCTGCCACTCTGCGAACGAGACCAACGGCAGCGCCCAGAGGTACGCCTGACATGCCATCTGGTAGTCGAGCTCGTCGAAGATCGTCGGAATCGAAGACCGTGTCGGCAGCTCCCCGTCCATCTCGACCGCTGCCAGGCGCCCGGTCAGCTTCGTCACATCGATCCCCACGGTCCATCCCTCCGCTGCAGCCGAAGTCCGAGCGGACCGCCCGGACGCTCTGAACACCAGCACGGGCGCGAGCAGTCTGACGCTACTCACGGTGCACCCGCCCCGACAACGACCGCCTCACCCGATCGGGGGGAGGTCGAACGCGAGTCGGGGTCGGGGGGTCGAACCGGTGTCGGGGGAATCGGCTACTTCCCTCGGTCTCGACCCGCTGTCGCGTTCCCGCTGTCCGACCGGCTCTCAGACGGCGGACTCCCGAACGCGGAACCACAGGGTGAGCTCCATGATCGCGCGTCCGATCATGTCGTGGTCACCCATACGGAGGTCGTCGAAAGAATCGCGATAGCCCGACTTCATCCCCTGCTCCGCAGCGACGAGGGACTGATATCCCATCGTCCACTCCTCGAACCTCCGCTCATGCAGCGGCTCTTCGAGCAGCACCCGGACGTCCCTGTGTCGTGGGTCTCGGCCGATCTTCTCCATCAGCGCTTCGACGTCGGACCTGGCGCCCTCCAGGATCTGCACGAACTCGCCGCCGCGGTAGAGCAGCATGCCGGTGATGTCGTGGGCGCTGTTCCGCGCGCGGCTCACTGCGAGCAGCTCGGCGAGCTCCTGCTCGCTGAACGGATGCGTGGCGCTGCTGCAGTAGACGAGCGAGACGAGCGGGTCGATCGCAGTCATCCGGCATCCCCTCCCCGACTCTCGATCTCGTCGGAGTGCGCCCCGACGGTCACCGTGGTCGTGACAGCCGCCATCGCCCGATGGTGGTCGGCGAAGTCGCCGATGGCGCGTGAGGCAGCGTCGAATGCGCGCCAGGCGCCGTCGGCTTGACGGTCGACGTAGCCGAGGAAGGAGCCGTCCCGGCTGCCCACGTAGAAGCCGTCGGCCACGCTCGCCCAGAGCGGGCGGGAGGGAAACGGCGATTGATCACCCATGGCCTCAGCGTACCTTCGCGGTTACGGCCGAGCGCGGAACCGTGATCGTCGAGAAGGCAGTCCCCGCTCGATCACTGCTTGAGCATGGCGACGGCGAGCTTGTGCTCGTCATCGATCAGATGCGAGTGGTCGTCGTCTCCGAGGTCGATGCGCACCCAGTCGATCCTCCCCGAGAACGCGTTGCCGACCGAGCCGTACTCGTGTGACACCGGCGACGCCAGATCGCAGCCCACGTCGACGGTCTCGTCGAAGGTGAACTGGAAGGGCAGCGTCTTCTCGACGCGCCCCTCACCGACCTTCTCCTCACCGGCGTAGAGGGTCACGGTGCCACCCTTGGCGACTCCTCCCCCGTCGTAGGCGAAGTGCGCTCGCAACTCCTGATCACCGGCCGCGACGGGCCCGTCTGAGCGGACGATGTCGACGTCGATGCCGAGCAGGTTGTAGGCGAACGAGAGCACTCCGCTCTTGGCATAGAACGACCAGCCGCCGTACGCACCGCCCTGCGCGATGAGCACGCCGTCGGCGCCGGCATCCGGCACCGAGACCTGAGCGGTGACGGTCCACGACTTGTTCTTGATGTTGATCGTCGAGTTCTCACTCAGCCGCTTCATGCCGGGATAGAACTTCTGCGAGTCGCTGGTGATGAGCTGCGGGCGTCCGGCGATGTCGGGATTCATCCGCTCGGCGGAGCGGATGTCGAGGGGCAGCACGTTGAACCGCGCGGCCTGGATGAGGAACAGCCGCTGCAGATGCGCCAGGCGTTCGGGCTCGGCTGCCGCGAGGTCGTTCGACTGCGTCCAATCCTCGTCGACGTTGTACAGCTCCCAGACGTCATCGTCGAGGCCGTGCGACGACCCGGCCCAGGGATCCTTATGCTTCGCAACGGCGGTCCATCCCTTGTGGTAGATCGCGCGGTTGCCGAGCATCTCGAAGTACTGCGTCTCGTGCTGCTCGGGGGCATCGGCATCCGTGAAGGTGTAGTTCATGGCTGTCCCCTCATACGGGCGCTGAGTCACCCCGTTCACGACGCTCGGTTCAGGGATGCCGGCGGCGGCGAGCACGGTGGGTGCGACATCGATCACGTGACTGAACTGGTTGCGGATCCCGCCCTTCTGCACCCCGCCGTTCGGCCAGCTGACGATCGTGCCGTTGCGGGTGCCGCCCCAGTGGCTCGCCACCTGCTTGGTCCACTGGTACGGGGTGTCCATCGCATGTGCCCAGCCGACGGCGTAGTGGTTGTACGAGCTCGGGGTGCCTATGTCATCGATGTGATCGGCGACGTACTGCTCGGTCTCGATCTCGTTCATGTGATTGATCGTGAAGCCTTCGTTCGTGGTGCCGTGCATCGATCCCTCGGCGCTCGCGCCGTTGTCGCCGATGATCACGTAGACGAGGGTGTCGTCGAGGATGCCGAGCTCTTCGTAGGCGTCGAGCAGACGGCCGACGTGGTGGTCGGCATAGGCGAGAAATCCTGCATACACCTCCATCTGGCGCGCAAGAGCCGGCTTGATCAGTTCGCTCATCTCGTCCCACGCGGGAATCCCGGGGCTTCGCTCGGTGAGAACCGCATCCGCAGGGATGACGCCCAGCTCGCGCTGACGCGCGAAGGTCTCCTTGCGCACCTCGTCCCAGCCCTGGTCGAACTTCCCCTTGTACCGATCCGCCCATTCGGCAGGGACGTGATGCGGCGCGTGCGTCGCACCCGGAGCGAAATACGTGAAGAACGGCACATCGGGGACGAGCGACTTCTGCTCGCGCACCCAGGCGATCGCCTTGTCGGTCATGTCGCCCATGAAGTGGTAGCCGTCTTCGGGCGTGCCCCAGGGCTCGACCGGCGTGGTGTTCTCGTAGAGGGCCGGGTACCACTGGTTGGTCTCACCGCCGATGAAGCCGTAGAAGTACTCGAAGCCGTTGCCGGGGGTCGGCCACCCGCTGAACGGACCGATCGCGCTCGCCTGCCACACCGGCACCTCGTGGCATTTGCCGAACTGCGACGTGTTGTAGCCGTTGAGTTTCAACGTCTCGGCCAACGGGGCACAGCTGTTGGGCCGCAGCGAACTGTAACCCGGGGCGGAGGTGGCGATCTCGGTGATCCCGCCCATGCCGACCGTGTGGTGGTTGCGGCCGCTGAGCAGTGCCGCCCTGGTCGGCGAGCACAGCGCCGTCGTGTGAAACCGGGTGTACTTCAAGCCGGCTGCCGCGACGCGCTCGAAGTTCGGCGTCTGCACCGGCCCGCCGAATGCGCTGGATGCACCGAACCCGGTGTCATCGATGAGCACCACGAGAACATTCGGAGCCCCCTCTGGCGGGCGTACCGGGGTGATCGGCGGAAAGGACGTGTCAGGGTCGGTCGCGTCGTAGGTGACCGTTCCCGTGTATGCCAGATCGGGGATCGGAAGAACAGAACGCTGTACGTCGGACATCGCCACTCCCTGCGGTACGGCGAGCCGTTCTCGCCCTGTGCGGTCGAGCGTAAGTGGGACCCGATGTCGCGGAGCCTGGAGCTCACCCCCAGCGGGCGACCCCACGCCCGGGCTCTGCGAGGATGAACGACATGATCACCGTTCACCTGCGCTACGAGATCGATCCCGACAAGCTCGACGACTTCACGGAGTACGGCCGCGCGTGGATCCGGCTGGTGGCGAAGCACGGAGGAACCCACCACGGCTACTTCATGCCGAGCGAGGGCGACAGCGATGAAGCGTTCGCGCTGTTCACCTTCCCCTCCCTGGCTGAGTACGAGATCTACCGGACGGCCTCGAGGACCGACCCCGAGTGCATCGCGGCGTTCGAGCTGGCGCGCAGAACGCAGTGCATCCGCCGCTACGAACGACGCTTCCTCAGCCCGGTCTTCTCCGCCGACGCCGACTGAGTCGCCGACGCACGACGAGTGGGTCATCGGGTGATGCGCACGCCCGTCTCCTCGGCGAGCGCAGCCAGAAGCGCATCTTGGAACGCCGTGTCGTTCACCGACGCGTGAGGCTCCTGTCTCTGCTGGTGGTGCCAGTACGACCCGCTGGTTCGGGCTTCAGAGTCATCGCTGACCGCGAGCCACTCCTGCGTCCGGTGGCCCAGCTCGAGGCTGTCGGGGGCTCCGGCACCGCCCATGCGAGTGGGGACCCAGCCCGGGTCGACGGAGTTCGACAGGACGCTGGGGTGCAGACGCGCGATCGCCGCGGCGAGGGTGCTGACGTACAGCTTGCTGTCGCTGTACGACCCCGCGTTCCGCCCGAGCCAGTCGACGCCGTCGAGGCGGGGCTCGCCGCCGAAGTGAGACCCGCTGCTGAGATAGATCAGTCGCGACGGCAGCGGCAGAAGTGCTGTCAGCAGGTACGGCGCGATGATGTTGACGGGCATGACGTGCTTGCCGCTCCACACCCCGGCGTTGTGCACGACGGCATCCAGCGGCGCCTGCTCGAGCAGCTCGGAGGCGATGCGTCGCACGGCGTCGCGGTCGGCGAAGTCTCCGACGACCAGCCCCGCGCCGTGGTCGGTCAACGGCCGCAGGTGCGCCGCGCGCTCGGCATTGCGCGCGTGGACGATGACGTCATGCCCTTGGCTCTGCAGAGTCTCTGCGGTGAGACGTCCGAGTCCGTCGGCGGATCCGGTGATGAGGATGCGGCTCATGCGTGTTCTCCTTGTCGGTTTCCGTTCGTGAGGGGCATGCGAAGGAGGCGATCGTCTCCCTCGCGGGGGGTCAGTTGACGATCGTGATCGTCACCGGGCCGCCTTCGAGAAGAGACAACTGCTCTTCGGTCGCAGTGTAGGTGCCGATGTGCAGGGTGGCATCGGAGTAGCCGATGCCGGTCGCGTCGTAGTAGAAGCCGAGGTTGCCCCACGGCGTGAAGTAGATGAGGTCGCCGTCTTCCGGGTCCGAGCCCGGCGAGCCCGAGTAGTTCAGCTCGCGGGGCAGGTAGGCGATCTTCTCCGCACCGGCGAACTCTTCGACGACCAGCTCCATCGGCAGCAGGGAGAGGAAGTCGCGCACCCCCGGGCTGTCTTCACCGATGGTGACGTCGACGTCGGTGCGGTCAGAGGTGAACCGGACGATCGTGCCGACGATCTGCTCCGTCTCGGCATCCTCCGACGCCTCACTCGGAGAGGGCGTCGTGGCGAGCGGTGTCGGGCTCGCGGCGGCGGAAGCGCGTATGCCGTCCGGCGAGGCGTCTGATGCCGGTGCACAGGCGGTGGTCATCGATACCAGCAGCACGGCTGCGGCGAGCGCAGGGAGTCTGTATGCCATGAGTCTCTTCCGTTCCGCTCAGGCGACGGGGGTGGATTCCGGCGTCGCATGCGCATGCGTCGCTGGTGCAGGAGTCTGGTGCCTGCGCACCAGGAGGAGGCAGGCGGCCGCGGCGAGCAGCACACTCACGACGGTGACGATCCCGAGAGGCAGGATGCTGAGCGCACCGGCGACCCCGACGAGCGGGGCCGCGACCCCACCGAAGCCGAATCGGACCATGCCCAGCAGGGACGACGCGGTTCCGGCCATCTGCGGGTAGTCGGAGAGAGCGAGGGTGGTGGCCGGTGGTGCGGTGATCGCGACACCGCTCGACAGCGCGAACAGCGAGACGATGACGATCCACAGCGGCAGCGGAGTCAACCCGGCGATGAGGAGCCCGATTGCTCCCAGCCCGGTGACGACGACGCCGACCGCGAGCGTGCCGGAGATGCTCCAGCGCTCTGCGGTGCGCCCGGCGATGTAGCCGCAGACCATGTGGCCTGCGGAGTTGAGCCCGAAGGCGGCCGCGTACCACTGTGGCGTGAGCCCGTAGATGTCCTGCAGCACGAAGGTCGAGCCCGCGAGGTAGGCGAACAGCGCCGCGTAGAGGAAACCCTGGTTCAGCACCGCGCCGAGGAACACCCGGTCGCCCAGAAGGGTGCGGTAGGCGTACAGGGTTTCCCCGAACCCGCCGCGCGTTCGCTGCTCGTCCGGAAGCGTCTCTCCGAACACCAGGAGGGTGATCACGAGGATCACCACTCCGATGACGGCGAGGAAGACGAAGAGACCGCGCCAGTCGGTGACGGTGTTCAGCAGACCGCCGAGGAGCGGCCCGACGATGGCCGCGAACCCGCCGACGACGGTGAGGCGCCCGTAGAAGCGGATGAGGGCCTTGCCCTCGAAGACGTCACGGCCGGCCGCGGTGGCGATGACGATCCCGACGCCGCCGGCGAGGCCCTGCACGAGGCGTGCGAGGATCAGCAGCTCGATCGACGGGCTGAGCGCGCACAGCACCGAGGTGAGGATGTACGCCACGATCCCGATCAGGAGGATTCCCCGGCGCCCGAACCTGTCAGACAGCGGGCCCGCGATCAGCTGGCCCGCGGCGAGTCCGATCAGGCAGGCGGTCACCGTCAGCTGCGCGACCGAGGTGACCGCTCCGAGTTCTGCGGTCAGCGCAGGCAGTGCGGGCAGGTAGAGGTCCATGGAGATCGGGCCGAACACCGTCAGCAGCAGGAGCACTGACGGCAGCAGCCGGCGGGTGATACTCGGGGAGGTCGACGAGATCGGAGGCATGGTTCCATCGTGCGCTTCGGCAGGTGCACGTGGGAGTCCCTGACGAGGGGTGTACTGACAGGGTGCCCGTCAGACACACTGGCGCCCGCTCAGGCAGGCAGGATCGCCCGGAGCTGCGCCGCGATCTCGTCGACGATCTCGTCGATCGACTTCTCTGCGTTCACGGTGGCGGACATCGTGAGGAACATCACCGCCGAGACGACTCGAGCGAGCGCCGCCGCACGATCGGCCGACAAGCCCTCGACTCGAGCGAGCACCTCGACGACGAGCTGCTCGGTCTGTCCGGTGAGACCGAGCGCCTCACGGTGGTGCGGCTCCTCAGGGTCGCCGAATACGATCTCTCGCAGATAGGTGCGGCCGTTGTCGATCTGCTTGCGGTTGCACTCCACGACGGGCCGGATGACGGCCAGCACCCCGTCGTGCGCCGCTTCGGCCTCGGCGGCGGCCGCACGGCTGCGCTCGAGCGCCTCCGCGTACATCGAGTTCTGCACGAGCAGAAGCAGCTCGCCCTTCGTCTTGGCGTACAGGAAGAGGGTGCCCGTGCCGATATCGGCGCGATCGGCGATCTCCTGCGTGGTGACGTCGTCGACTCCCCGCTCGGCGAAGAGCTCACCGGCGGCGGATGTGATGCGCGCGAGCTTGTCGAGCTTGTTGCGTTCGCGACGACCGAGGGGCCGGGTGTCGACGGTCATGGTGCCTCCGGGAACAAATAGTGATCCTGCTCAGTTGTGATCATAGTCACTAATTTGCGGGCTCTGAAAGGTGCCCTCATCCTCCCACGTGGCCCTCCCACAACAGAAAGTCCTCGAATATGCCCTCCCTCACTGGAGCAGTCGTCCTCATCACCGGCGCGAACGGCGGCATCGGCACGCATTTCGTGCACGAAGCACTCGCGCGCGGCGCCGCCAAGGTCTATGCGACCGCGCGCACTCCCCGCACGTGGGATGACGAGCGGATCGTGCCGCTCGCGCTCGACGTGACCGATTCCGCCTCGATCGCCGCCGCCGCTGCGGCGGCACCCGATGTGACGGTGCTCATCAACAACGCGGGCGCCTCGGTGCCGACGCCGGGCATCCTCTCGCACAGTGATGACGAGATCCGCGCGAACGTCGAGACGAACTTCCTCGGCCCGCTGTTCCTCGCGCGAGCCTTCGCTCCGATCCTCTCGGCGACCCCCGGATCCGCGATCATCGACATCCACTCCGCGCTCAGCTGGTACGCCGTCGCCGGCATCTACAGCGCGACGAAGGCGGCCCTCTGGTCGGCGACGAACTCGCTGCGAGTCGAGCTCGCCCCGGCGGGCGTGCACGTCGTCGGTGTGCACGTCGGCTACGTCGACACCGCGATGGCAGCGAACGTCACCGACCCCAAGCTCGACCCGGCCGACCTGGTGACCCAGGCTCTCGATGCGACCGAGGCCGGCGAGTACGAGGTGCTGGCAGACGACATCTCGGTGCAGCTCAAATCGGCACTCAGTGCACCCCTCGAGGCGCTCTACCCTCAGCTCGCTCGCACCACCGAGGACTGAGCGAGCAGAGGAAGGCCCCGTGGATCGATCTCTGCGATCGGTCGACGGGGCCTTTCTCTGCACGCACCGCGCTCTGCGCGCAGAACAGCCGCGCGCAGAGCAGGCGTCAGGGGTTGCTGACCACGGACTTCCCTCGGATGCCGCCCTTCGCGAGCGCCTCGATGCCCGCTGCGGCATCGTCGAACGGGAAGACCCGACCGACGATGGGACGCAGCGCGCCGGCATCCACCAGCTGTGCGATCTCGCGGAGCTGCTCGCCGCTGGCGCGCATGAACAGGAACCGGTAGTCGACTCCGAGCCGCTTCGCCTGCGAGCGGATCTTGCGACTCAACGCCGTGACGGCCAGTCGAACGATCGGATTGAGGCCCGCTTCGCGGGCGAACTCGGGAGTCGGAGGACCAGAGATGCCGATCGCGGTGCCGCCGGGTCGCAGAACACGCAACGACTTCTCCAGGTTCTCGCCGCCGAGGCTGTCGAGCACGAGGTCGTATCCGCTGAGAAGCTGTTCGAAGTCCTGACTCCGGTAGTCGATGACATGATCGGCGCCGAGCATCCGCACGAACTCGGCGTTGCCCGCGCTAGCCGTCGTCGCGACCTCGGCGCCGAGATGCTTCGCGAGTTGGATGGCGACCGAACCGACACCGCCCGCACCTGCGTGGATGAGCACCTTCTGCCCGGGGCCCACGTTTCCGAGCTCGACCAGCGCCTGCCACGCCGTCAATGCCACGAGCGGAAGCGCCCCCGCCTCCTCCATCGTGATCGACGACGGCCTGCGGGCGACGTCGCTCTCGTGGATCGCGATCCGCTCGGCGAACGTGCCGATGCGATGATCCCGCGGCCGTGCGAACACCTCATCGCCAGGCACGAAGTCCCGCACTCCGGCTCCGACACGGATCACGGTACCCGCGACGTCGTGACCGAGGATGACCGGCAGCGTGTACGGGAGGATGAGTGCGAACTCGCCCGCCCGGATCTTCTCGTCGAGCTGGTTGAGCCCGGCCGCCTGCACGCGCACGAGCACGTCGTGCTCTCCCACGGTCGGCTCGGGGACCTCCGCTTCATGCACGGCGGTCTTGTACTTCGAGAGGACGAACGCTCTCATCGATCTTGCTCCTTGGTCGTCGCACTCATAACGAGTGCACTCTATTATGAGTGGCCTCAGTTTTATTGTCAAGAGTGTGCAGATGCGCGCCTCTCGTGCAACGGGCGGAGCATACGGGCCTGCGAGACGAAAGTCACCCCGGTTCACGAGGAGCCCTGCCCGCCGTATCGTGGGGGTCACCTCTCAAGTACGGCGTGCACAACGGTGTGCGCGTCGATCGTGAAAGAGCTGAGAGCAGATGCCCGGCGTTGCGACTTCCGTCCTTCGGCTGGGCATCGCCAATTCCGGCAGCATTGCGGCCAGCGCGCGGCGACGCCCCGGTCGCCTCGCGATCCCCGTGCCGCGCGCTTGTCCCCCGAACGGCCGATACCCAACGCTGCGGACATACGCGAGGATGGCCTTTTCTGAGGATTTCTGACGACAGGTGGCGCGCGATGAGGGGCTATCGATGACGGCGCCCAATCAGCCGGTGGATGGGCTGTCTGATTTCGCGGAGCTCATGGCGCACGAGCAGGAGTTCAGCGGTGATCTGATCGATCCCGCGGTGCGTAGAAGACGCAGGCGACGAGGGCTCCTCATCACGGCCGTCTGCATCGTCCTGCTGCTGGCCGTGAGCGGAGGTTACGTCGGGTGGGCTCTCACCGCGCCGGTGAATCCGCCCGCGGTGACCACTCGCACACCGCCGGTCCCGGTCGGCGATGTCTTCGCCGCTGTCACCCCGACGGCTGCGGCATCAGCGATCAGCGTCGCCAGCGCCGATGCCTATCTCGGGGAGGCGGCGAGCGGGACCTGGTCGGCGACAGGGACGGCCGAACCGCTCCCGATCGCGAGCATCACCAAGCTCATCACCGCTCTCGTCATCCTCGACGCGTCGCCGCTAGCGTCTGCGGATGACCCCGGGCCGACCATCACGTTCGGCAAGGCCGACCACGATCTCTACGACGTGTACTACGTGCAGGGCGCGACCATCGCTCCGATGCCCACCGGCACCTCGATGTCACTGCACGATGCCCTGGCCGTCATGCTCATCCCCTCTGCGAGCAACTACGCCGAGGCGCTGTCGACGCGGATCTTCGGATCGCAGAGCGCGTTCCTCGACGCGACACGCGACTGGCTCGCATCCCACGGGCTCACCGGAACGACGGTCGCGGAGCCCACCGGCCTCAGTCCGCGGAACACGAGCACGCCCGCCGACCTGCTCGCCATCGCCAAGCTCGCCGCCGCGCACCCGGCGATCGCTCGCATCGTCGCGACCTCGTCGATCTCGATCCCCGGCGCCGGCCCGCTCCACAACACGAATGACCTCCTCGGCACCGCGGGGATCACGGGGCTGAAGACCGGGAACCTGGGCGAGGGCACGCACAATCTGCTGTACACGGCCACACTCGACGTGGGCACGACCGATCCGCTCGCGGTCACCGGCGTCATCCTCGGGGGATCCTCGCACGCGGCGGTGAACGCCACGGTGATCGCCGCGCTCGAAAGCATCCGCGCCGGTTTCCACGAGGTGCCCGTCGCGACCGAAGGCCAGGAGGTCGGATCGATCTCGACGCCCTGGGGATCCACCGCCACGCTGGTCCTCGCCGAGAGCGCGTCGATCTTCACCTGGTCGGACACGCCGATCGAGCAGACGATGGACATCGACAGCCCGCCCACGTACCGCGACGGCACGGTCGTGGGAAGCGTCACCTGGACGGCCGGCCCGAACGCGGTCACCGTTCCCGTGATGATCTCGGGAAGCATCGCTCAGCCCACGGAGTGGTGGCGGCTCACCCATCCGTCCGAGCTCGGCCCCTTATGGGATGCCGGGCGCTGAGGCTGCTCTCGAGCTGTCTCGATTGCGAGTTCTCGTCGCTCCACGCTGCACTCCCGGGGCATCTGGGAATCGCGTGAGAATCGACGGGCACCGCTCGGCCGCGCCGTTAGCGTCGAAGCATGGATATCGACACCAGACGACCCCGGGCTCGCCGTGCACGCGTCCTCTCTCCCCTGGTCGGGATCGCCGTCACAGGCGCGCTGCTGGCCGGGTGCGCCGCCCCCGCCTCCCCGACCCCCACGGTCACGCAGACGGGTGACAGCACCCGCCGATCCCGCGCCGAGCCCGTCACCCAGCGCGTCTGCCTCGGCGGCGGACGCCAGCCCGACGGGCATCGGAGACGTCGAACTGGGCGCGCCCTTCGACGAAGCCGTGGCGGCTGCGGGTGCGACTCCGGTGGAAGCCTGCCCATGGCTCGCCTCCGCCGAGGCCGACGGATACATGCTGACCGTCCAGCGCCCCGAAGTCTCGGAGCAGGACCCCGCGGTGGTCGACCTCGTGCAGGTGTCCGCCTCGCCCGTCGACCTCGAAGGCAGGCCGGCTGTCGGCCCGGTGACAGCCGAGGGGATCGGTCTCGGTTCCCGGGTGGACGAGGCGCTGGCCGCATACCCGGACGCGGCCGAGATCGAGAGCGTCGGCGATCGCCGGTATCTCGCGATCGAATCCGAACCCGGCACCGGCTCCGTCTTCCTGACCTACACGGCCGGAACCGACATCATCTGGGCAGTGACGGCGACGACCCTCGACGAACCGCCGTACGAATCCTGCGGCTGAGCGCGGGACTTCATCGTCCGCGGCCCCTCCCGCACCCTGGTGCGCTGAGGAATGGCCGCGCGCACTTGGGGGCATGAGCTAGCCAGGGGCGACGAATGCGGGCATGGCGTGTTACACCGACGATCGATGTGGTCGGAATGCTCGTCGGGGCGGTGGTCGCGATGTTCGTCGCACCCATCGGGGTCGGCTTCGGCATCAGCGGCGGGCTGTTCCTCGGCATCCTCATGGCGACGATCGCGTGGATGACCAGGCGACAGGTGAAGTAGCACCCTCGCCCCGGATACGGAAAAACCCCCGATTTCTCGGGGGTTTCCATGGCGGTGACGGTGGGATTTGAACCCACGGTAGGGGGTTACCCTACACAACTTTTCGAGAGTTGCACCTTCGGCCGCTCGGACACGTCACCGCGGACTAGCTTACGACAACCCGCGCCACGGCGCGAATCGAGCGAGTCGGACGAGTCTCGGCGGGGCCCTTTTCTCCGGCGGTGCCCCCGTCGGCCGTCGCGCCCGCTGGTTAGGATGGCCTAAGGCATCCGTCACGGATGAGCCGCGGAGTCGAGGCACGGAGGGGACGCACATGGGCTTCATCACGTCGGAGGCGCTGGCAGAGACCGGCTATGTCGTGCTCGACGACCACGACCAGGCATCCGACCCCGCCGAGTGGCTCGACCTCGAGTACATCGGCTGGCGCTCGTCGGGCGTCACCCGCTTCGCCCCGCTCGCCAGCTACGCCGGCGAGATCGAGTGCAACGGCTTCTGGAACCAGACCCCGCCCCGCACCGACAAAGACGGAGTGTGGGTCGAGTCGCAGGTGGCGATCGCTCCGATCCTGCAGCGACGTGCGCTCGAGCCGGGCGCTGGAGTCGGCCGCTGCCGAGTCATCGAGCTGCAGCCCAACGACTACGCGGATGCCGTCTACAACCTGCACCAGGACGACAACAACCGCCTCAACGAAGACGGCACCGGCTGGGTCGTGCGCGGCTACTACAACCTCTCGGACGACACCGACTCGCTGCTGCTCCTGCGCTCCGACCGCTTCGATCCGGCGACCGAGATCCGCCTGCCGCTGCGTGAGGGGTCGCGCATCATCGTCGACACCCAGCGCTTCTGGCACGCGGTCTGGCACCGCGGCACCACCCCGCGATACGCGCTGATCACGTCCTGGACCTCTGGCCCCGAGCTCGACGCCTACATCGAGGCGAACCACGGCGACCCGCATCCCGCGACCGTCGACCTCGACCCCCAGCTCGTCGACGACGCACAGGTCGAACTGCACCGCCGCATCGAAGAGCGCCGCCGCGTCTTCGAAGCGCAGGGCATCGTGATGGAGCCTCGGGCCGACCTCAACGTCTGAATTCGGCCGCTCCGGCGTCTACCTGCAGGACGGGGGCACGTCTGCAGGACCGGAACCGGGTTCCGCCTCGACATCCGTGCTTCTGTCCTGCACACGGCCGTCGGCACCGCGACCGGCCCGTCGTCCCGGACGCCGGCACAGCTTCGGAGCCCAGACTCGACGCACCGGACGGAACGACGGATGCCACGGAGCGCCGGCACGGCATCCGAAACGGTGCCCGGCGAAGACACCCCGACCCCGTACAGTCGCCCGACTACGCCGAAACCGTGCGCCCGTCTTCCAACCGGACGACCCGGTCGACGGTTCCCGCGGGCGGGGCCACGTGCGAGATCAGCAGCACCGACTGATCCCCTGCCGCCTGCAGCAGGTCTCGCAGCAGCGCATCGGAGGCGTCGGGATCGACGCCGGCGGTGGGCTCGTCGAGCACCAGCACCGGGAATCCTCGCAGCAGCGCCCGCGCCAGGGCGATGCGTTGCGCCTGACCGCCCGAGACCAGTCCGCCACGGTCGCCGACCCGCGCGTCCAGTCCACCGCGCTCGCGCACCCAGGTTCCGAGCCCGACGCGGTGCAGCACCGCGAGCAGCTCGTCATCTGTCGCGTCGTCCTTCGCGAACAACAGGTTCTGCCGGATGTCCTCGTCGAACAGCTGCGGGCTCTGCTCGCACAGTCCGATCGTGCGGCGCAGCGCCGGGCCCGACAGTGCCGCAGCATCCATGCCGCCGACGGAATACTCACCCTCGACGCGCAGGAATCCGACGAGCGCCGCGGCCAGCGAGCTCTTGCCCGCACCGCTCGGACCCGATACCAGAACGCGCTCACCCGGATGCAGGTCGAGGTCGACCCCCCGCAGAGCGGGCGATCCGCCCGGCCACCATGCGCGCACACCCCTGAGCCGCAGAGTCGGAACGCCGACGATCTCCGCATCATCACCCTCGTCCGACCGCAGCTCGGTCGGCACCTGCGAGGGCAGCACCTCGACGATGCGCTCGGCGCTCGACCGCACGCTCCGCCAGGATGCCGCGGCGATCGGCACTGCGCCGAAGACCTCGAACACGACCATGGGCACCAGCACGGCGACCGCGAGCCAGGGTCCGTCGATCACGCCGGTGGTCAGCCCCGGGGCCGCGACAGCGAGCGCCCACACCGAAGCGACACCGGCCGCAGCCGACACGACTCCTGCCGCGATCGCCTGGGCGAGGGATGCTGTGCTCACGGCGCGGCGCAGTTCGGCATCCGCCTGCCGCACGCGCTCGCGCGCCTGTGGTTCCGCCCCGTAGGCGAGCAGCACGTCGAGCGTGCCGAAGTAGTCGGTCAGAGCGGCCGAGAGGTCTCCCCGGCGGCGTGACACGGCGGCCTCGGCACGCGAGCCGAACACCCACCCCAGGCCGACGGCCGCGGCCGCGGCGAGCACCAGGCACACCGCGAGGGTCAGTGCCGCAGGCACCGACACGAACAGCAGGAACCCGACCGCACCGAGCGCGACGAGCCCTGAGACTGCGAGCGGTTGCACGACGCGCAGCGGCAGGTTCTGCAGGTTCTCGACGTCGTCGACGAGTGCCGAGAGCACCCGGCCGTGGTCGGTGCGTCCGAGACCGGCGGGCGACAGCGGGGTCAGCCGCCGCACCATGTCGGCACGCGTCGAGGCCAACTGACGCAGCGCCGCGTCATGTCCGCTCAGCCGCTCGAGGTATCTCGTCACCGCGCGTGACACGGCGAAGAACCGCACACCCACCACAGCGATCGACAGCGGCACGAGCGAGTCGACGATCGACGCGCTGACGATCAGCCAGCCGCTCACGGCGAGCAGGCTCACCGCAGCCCCCGCCGAGAGGAAGCCCCAGATCAGCCCGGGGAGGAATCGCCGCACAGGCGGCTGCGCCAGACGGAGGATGCCGCGGATGCGCGCCGAGGTGCCCGCGGTGGAATTCGCGCTCATACCCTCACCCCCAGCTCGATCACCCTGTCGGCGATAGCCCTGGCCGAGCGGCGGTGCGAGACGAGGAGAACGGTGGCACCGGCATCCGCCCGGGCGCGCAGCGATGCCCAGAGCCGTTCTTCGGTGTCGGGGTCGAGCGCACTGGACGGCTCGTCGAGCGCCAGCACGGCGTCGCGGCGGCTGGAATGCCGATAAAGCGCTCGGGCGACCGCGACCCGTTGCGCCTGGCCACCAGAGAGCCCACTCCCCTGCACGCCCAGCTCGAGCTCCGGGTCGAGATCGTTCGCGCACGCGTCATCGAGCGCTCGGCGGATGCCGTCCACATCCGGGGCAGGATCGCCCAGCGCCACGTTCGCGGCGATCGTGCCGCGGCTGAGTTGGGGCCGCTGTCCGCTCCAGGCCAGCCACTCCGACGTCGCGAGCTCGCGCACATCGACGTCGCCGACAGTGGCGGCCCCCTCGAACTCGACCGCACCGCGCAGCGCCGCGAGCAGACTCGACTTGCCCGCGCCACTCGGTCCCTCGATCAGGGTGACGGTTCCGGGGGTCGCGGTGAACGAGACCGGGGGCAGATCGCGCACCCGCAGGTCGGAGACGACCAGGTCTCGCGGGTTCGTGCTCCACAACTCCGGAGATCCATCCGGAGAACCGGCCGGATCAGCAGGATCCAGCCCGACCGTCGCCGGATCTCCGGAGTTATGGAGCGAGACCGCTCGAGCCTCGGCCGAATCCAGCACCTCGAACACGTCTTCCGTCGCCGCGACGCCCTCTGACGCGGCGTGGAACTGCACGCCCACCTGGCGGATCGGCAGGAAGGCCTCGGGGGCGAGCAGCAGGACGAACAATCCGACCTCGAGCGACAGGTCGCCGGACAGCAGCCGGAATCCGACGGCCACCGCGATCAGCGCCACGGCGAGCGAGGCGAGCAGCTCCATCGCGAACCCGGAGAGGAAGGAGAACCGCAGCACCTTCATGGTCTCGCGGCGATACTCGTCTGCGGTGTGCTCGATCTGAGCGGCGGCACGACGCTCGCGACCGAACAGACGCAGCGTCGAGAGCCCCTGCACGGTGTCGGCGAACCGCGCCGCGAGGCGCTGCAGCGTCTGCCACTGCGAGCGCTGCACCGTGCGGGTGGCGATGCCGATCAGGATCAGGAAGAGCGGGATCAGCGGCAGGGTGATCAGCGCGGTGAGCCCGCTCGGCCAGTCCTGCCACCACATCACCGCGACCAGCACGGGCGTCGCGATGACCGTCAGCACGAGCTGCGGGATGTACCGGGCGAAGTACGCGTCGAGAGCTTCGAGCCCGTGGCCCGCAGTGACGGCGAGCTGCGCCTGGTTGCGCTGCGCGAGCCAGCCCGGTCCGAGGCGGCCGACCGCGGCGATCAGCGCGGCGCGCAGCTGCATCCCCGTCTTGGCTGCCGCACGGGTTCCGGCGGCATCCGAGGCGGCGATCAGCACCCCACGCAGCGCCGCGAGCCCGAGCAGCCACAGCAGGGATGCCGTGACGTCGCGCCCGGCGAGCGCGCCGGTGACGGCATCCGTCAGCATCCACGCGAACGCGATGGTCACCGCGGTCTGCACGACGCCGATCGCGCCCGACAGCAGCAGGAATCCGCGGGCCGCGCTCGCGTAGCGCAGCAGGCGGATGTCGACCGGCTTCATGCGTCGACTCCGCCCGAGTCAGGGCACACACGATGCCCCGGTCTGCACACCGAATCGGTGAGAACGTGTGCGATCCGGGGCATGTTGTGCGATGTGGGCGAGCTCACGCGTGCGCCGGAGCCCCCTCGATCGAGCTGCGGGTGACCCGCTTGCGGAAGATCCAGTAGGTCCACGTCTGGTACGCCAGCACGAGCGGCAGGGCGATCAGGGCGGTCCAACTCATGATCGTCAGCGTATACGGCGTGCTCGATGCGTTCTCGATCGTGAGGCTGAACGCCGGGTCGATCGTCGACGGCATCACGTAGGGGAACAGCGCCGCGAACAGCATCACGACAGCGGATGCCACGGTCACAGCGCCCGCCGTGAAGGCCCGCCCGTCGCGGCCACGCATCGAGAAGACGACCGAGCCGATGAGGGCGAGCGCGGCGACGAGTCCGCATCCGACGACCATCAGCAGCAGAGGGGCCTCCCGATCCCAGGCGATGCCGATCGTCCAGATCACGGTGCCGGCAGCGGCGAGCACGGTGGGGCCCGCAGCGAGCTTGACCAGGCGACGGGCATCAGTGTGCACCTGTCCATCGGTCTTGAGCGAGACGAACAGCACGCCGTGCAGGAAGAACAGCAGCAGCGTGGTGACGCCGACGAGCAGCGCATACGGGTTCAGCAGCGCGAAGAAACCGCCCACGTAGATGTGGTTCTCGTTGATCGCCACCCCCTGCACGATGTTGCCGAAGGCGACGCCCCAGAGCAGCGCCGGCACGGCCGAGCCGATCACGATCATCCGGTCGAAGCCGCGCTTCCACTTCGCCGACTCGCGCTGATGCCGGTACTCGAACGACACCCCTCGCAGGATCAGCGCGAGCAGGATCAGCAGCAGCGGAAGGTAGAACCCGCTGAACAGCGTCGCGTACCACTCGGGGAACGACGCGAACAGGCAAGCGCCCGCGACGATGACCCAGGTCTCGTTGAGATCCCAGATCGGGCCGATCGTGTTGATCACCTGGCGACGCGAGACGTCGTTCTTACCGAGGAACGGCAGCGACATGCCCACGCCGAAGTCGAACCCGTCGAGCACGAAGTAGCCGACGAAGAGGAAGGCGACGATCCAGAACCACATGTATTCCATGACTGTTCCCTTTCTCAGTACACGACGGACGGCAGCTGGGCCGTCTCCTCGTGGGGCTGCTCTTCGGTGTCCGGACCCTTCTGAGCCGCGCGGATGATGAGGCGGATCTCGACCACGGCGAGCGCGGCATAGATCGCGGTGAAGGCGATCAGCGAGATGAGGACTTCGAGCCCGCTGACCCCCGGCGAGACGCCGTCCTGCGTGGTCATGAGTCCGAAGACGATCCAGGGCTGCCTGCCCATCTCGGTGAAGACCCAGCCCATGATGTTGGCGACGAGCGCGAGCGGGAACGACCAGATCGCGAGCTTCCACATCCACGGTGCGGGCGGGTTCTTGGCGCCCTTGCGGGTGACCCAGAGACCGACGACCGCGACGAGCGCTGCGGCCATGCCGAGGCCGATCATCCAGCGGAACGCCCAGTACGTGACCCAGAGGATCGGGGCGAACTCGGTGAGACCGGTGTCGGCGAAGGTCGTGGCGTACTCGGCGTTGAGGTCGTTGATGCCGTGCACGCACGCGTCGAACGTGTGGGTCGACAGCAGCGACAGCAGGTACGGCACGCGGATCGAGAACAGCTCGGAGCTGCCGTCGGGGGTGCCCAGCGTGAAGAGGCTGAAGGAGGCATCCGGCCCGCACACCGTATTGAACGTCGCCTCGGCGGCCGCCATCTTCATCGGCTGCGCGGCGTACATCGCGAGGCCCAGCTGATCGCCGGTGAGCACGACGCCGGCGGTCGAGACGATCATCGCCCACAGCCCGAACTTCAGCGAGATGCGCATGGTGTCGAAGTGCTGGCCGCGTGCCAGGTGCCAGGCCGAGACCGAGATCACGACACCGGCGGCGAACATCAGCGCACCGAAGATCGTATGGGGGAAGGCGGCGAGCGCGACCGGGTTGGTCAGCAGCGCCCAGAAGTCGGTGAGCTCGGCGCGGTTGGTCTCGGGGTTGAAGACGTAGCCGACCGGGTTCTGCATGAAGGCGTTCGCGGCGATGATGAAGTACGCCGACAGGATGCTGCCGATCGAGACGCACCAGATGGTGGCGAGGTGCAGCTTCTGCGGCAGCTTGTCCCAGCCGAAGATCCATAGGCCGATGAACGTCGCCTCGAAGAAGAACGCCAGCAGGCCCTCGAAGGCGAGCGGGGCGCCGAAGACGTCACCGACGAAGCGCGAGTAGTCCGACCAGTTCATGCCGAACTGGAACTCCTGCACGATGCCCGTGACGACGCCCATGGCGAAGTTGATCAGGAAGATCTTGCCGAAGAAGCGCGTGAGGTGCAGGTACTGCACCTTGCCGGTGCGCACCCACGCGGTCTGGAAGATCGCCGCGACGAGCGCCATGCCGATCGTCAGCGGCACGAACAGGTAGTGGTAGACGGTCGTCAGACCGAACTGCCATCGAGACAGGACCAGCGGGTCTAGCCATTCCATGTGCCACTCCTTCTTCGATGCCCTTGTTCTTCTGTGCGCCGGGTGCCACGCTAACGACGGACCTGCCGCCCCCGATGGGCCGCAGACCGTGAATAAGACAGATGCTCGCCTAGGCGGCGGTCATCTCCGTCAGGCGCAGCTGCACGGTGCAGTCCGCCGGCATGGCGGAGGTGCGCACGGCCTCGGCGGCGAGCGGCCCACCGGCTTCGGTGAGCACCCCCTGCATGAGGCCGAGGTGCACGGAGCACAGCATCGGACGGTCTTCGGCGCGACCCGCGGCATGCGGGCACGGGCTGAGATCGACAGTGAGCTGCTCGTCATCGACGACGGGCTCGAAGCCGCTCTCCTCCAAGTGTTCGATCAGGGCATCCAGCTGGTAGATCGCGTCACGACCCAGAGCGGATGCGGATGCCGGGAGCACACGGCGCAGCAGATCGCCGCGGACGGCGGCCGCCTTCGCCTTGTTGCGCGCGATGGGGCTGGAGGCATCCGCCGCACCGGTCGCAGCGCTGTAGAGAGTGCGCGGACGGCCGCGGGTGGTGCGGTGCTCGCTGGCCTGGATGACGTAGCCGCCCTCGATCAGCCGCTGCAGGTGCTCACGCACCGTGTTGGGATGCAGACCCGTGGCCGTGCACAGCTCACCGATCGTCAGCTCCGCACGCGTCTGGGCGGTGTCGTTCTGTGCCGAGCCGCCCTCGAACAGCGCGTGCAGGATCCGCACTCGCGAGAAGGTCGAGATCGGCCCGCAGACGGGCCCGCCGTTGGCCATGACTCCAGTATTCCGTGGCCGCTGCGCGACATCGAGGGGTTGGGCCGTGAATAATGCCCGAACCGATAGGGATGTCTGATCCCGGCGATAGCCTGGCTGCATGGCCACCCGAAAACCCGCCCCTCCCGCGTACGTCTGCACCGAATGCGGGTGGACGACGGCCAAGTGGGTGGGTCGGTGCGCCGAGTGCCAGCAGTGGGGCACCGTGCAGGAGCAGGGCGCGCAGACCGGCATCCTGAGCCGCATCACCCCGCTCGCACCGACCGCGGCGAAGGCCGCCCGCCCGATCACCCAGATCACCACCGAAGACGCTCCCCGTCGCACCAGCGGTGTCGGCGAGTTCGACCGGGTGCTCGGCGGGGGCATCGTGCCCGGTGCGGCGATCCTGCTCAGCGGCGAACCGGGCGTCGGCAAGTCGACGCTGCTGCTCGAGGTCGCAGCCCAGGCGGCTCGTTCGGGGCGTCGCGTGCTCTACGCGAGCGCCGAGGAGTCTCCCGCCCAGGTGCGCCTGCGCGCTGAGCGCACCGGCGCCCTGCACGACGAGCTCTACCTGGCGAGCGAGACCGATCTCGCGACGATCCTCGGGCACATCGACGAGGTGGCCCCGCAGCTCGTCATCGTCGACTCGGTGCAGACCGTGTCCTCGTCGCTCATCGACGGGGCGGCGGGTCAGCCGAGCCAGGTGCGCGAGGTGGCGGCGACGCTGATCCGCATCGCGAAAGACCGCGGACTGCCCATCATCCTCGTCGGCCACGTCACGAAAGACGGCACCGTCGCCGGCCCCCGTGTGCTCGAACACCTGGTCGATGTCGTCTGCCACTTCGAGGGCGATCGACAGACCTCGCTGCGCTTCATCCGTGCGCTGAAGAACCGCTTCGGACCCACTGACGAGGTCGGATGCTTCGAGATGACGGGTGCGGGCATCTCCGAGGTTCCCGACCCCTCTGGCCTGTTCCTCTCGCAGGGAGCCACGGAGCCCGGCACCTGCGTGGCCATCTCACTCGAAGGCCGCCGCGCTCTCCCCGTCGAGGTGCAGGCGCTCACCATCAACACGACGGCGCCGAATCCCCGTCGTGTCGTGCACGGGCTCGACTCCTCGCGCGTGGCGATGGTGCTGGCGATCCTCGAGCGACGAGCCGGCATCAAGACGAGCACGCTCGACGTCTACGTGTCGACCGTCGGAGGGGTGCGCTTCACCGAACCGGCTGCGGATCTGGCGATCGCGATCGCCGTGGCGGGGTCCATCCAGCAGATCTCGGTGCCTCGCACGGTCGCCGCCGTCGGCGAGCTCAGCCTGGCGGGCGAGATCCGCCCCGTCACGCAGTCGGCGCAGCGCCGGTCAGAGGCCGCGCGACTCGGCTACGACCAGGTGGTCGACGACCGCTCGAAGACCCTCCGCGCGGCACTCAACGACGTGCGCGCGAGGAACACGACCCGCCGCAGCGAAGCCGATATCCCCCCGTTCTGAGCCCGCGGCGATGAGCGCCCGTCCCGCGCTCAGCCGGGTCGAGCACAGCCGACTCGGGCCACTTCCGCACCCCACCGCACCGTCAAGCGGGGCCACTTCCGCACCGCACCGCACCGCACCGCACCGCACCGCACCGTCAAGCGGGGCCACTTCCGCACCCGAAACGGCCGATCCGGATGCGAAACTGACCCCGCACCGAGCGCGCACTCACCCCGCACCGTCAAGCGGGGTCACTTCCGCACCGCACCGTCAAGCGGGGTCACTTCCGCACCGCACCGTCAAGCGGGGTCACTTCCGCACCGCACCGTCAAGCGGGGTCACTTCCGCACCCGAAACGGGCGATCCGGATGCGAAACTGACCCCGCATCGGCCACGCAGCGATTCCGCATCGTCTCCGCAACCCGATCGGGGTCGAGAACGCGCCCGAACACTCGCGTCCGGTGCGCTTTCAACCCCGCACCGAGCGCGCACTCACCCCGCACCGTCAAGCACGGCCACTTCCGCACCGCACCGTCAAGCGGGGCCACTTCCGCACCCGAAACGGGCGATCCGGATGCGAAACTGACCCCGCACAGATCATCGGATGCGAAAGTGACCCCGCACGGGCCGTGGCACCCGCGCCGGTCGCGTGAGCAAGCGAGCTCGCGCCGCTACTCAGGCGTCGAGCGCTTTGAGCAGTTCCTCCGGCGAGGCCTGCATCGGATGCGGGCCCGCGATGTCGAGGAAGACGGTCGTGATCGGGTGTGCGGCGAGAAACTTGCGCAACCAGTCCGCGGTGTAGATCCCCACCCCCGGGGGCAGGTTCGCCGGCTTGTTCTTGGCATCGCTGAAGAGCAGCAGCGCCAGATCGCCCGAGTTCGGGTCGCGATAGGTCCAGACCTCGCCGCTGTCGAGAGGGTTGTCGCGGGCGCCGGGCTTCACGAGCGGCACGACCGTGGTGCCGTGGCGCAGTGCGAGAGCGACCGCGGCGATGTCCTGCTTCTCCAACGCCTGGGCGAGGGCATCCGACCGGAAATCCTCGGGTGCGGGCTTGCTCTTCGCGGATTTCGACTTCTTCGCTGCCATGCATCCAGCATATTCAGCGGATGCCGCAGCGCGGTCCGAAACCGAGCCGGGAGAAGAAAGGGGCCCTCTCGAGTCATCCATTGGGGACTGGGGTACTCGAGAGGGCCCTCGGACCCTCGGGCGGCATGTCGAAGCGCTGGGGACGCTGTGTTCGACGCCACTGGGGATGGCATGCGCCGCAATTCTGCGAGGGTCACCCCAATGGTATCCCAAAGAATGAGCAGTGTCACCCGAAACTGAGTGCAGGACTGTATTCGAGACCTTTGGCTAGTTTTTGCCTCAGTACAGGAGGATCTGCTTCGTCGTCGTGCCTTTGAAGCCACCGATCTCGACAGCGACGTGGTACGAGGCTCCACCCCCGGGCGCGCGCGGACGATTCTCGTCTGCGCAGGTCTCGACGCTCGAGCGCGTGCGGTCCCACGTGACCGGCACCTTGCTCGTCACGGTCGCGCCGGCGGTGAGCGTGGCGACCATGCTGCTCGGGTTCTCCTGGCAGTCGGTCGACGTCCACCAGACATCGGTGCCGCTCGACACCGTCATCCGCTGAGTCGTCGACCCCACGTCGATCGCGCAGTCGGCCGACCCGCGGTTCGTCAGCGAGATCGACAGCTGCGGCAGCACCCCGGGATCGTACGAATCGGCATCCGTCACGGCCGCCACCTCGACGTCCTTGGCCTCGCACGCGACGATCCCCGGACTCTCCTCCGCCGACGCCTCGGGCGAGGGCGACTCGGCGGCGGGCGACTCGGGCGCCGTGGGGTCGGGTGACGATGATTCCGACGCCGATGCACTCGGTGTCGGCGTCGCCTCGGCAGCATTCGCCCACGGGCGCGCCACGAGCAGCCAGACCGCGACTCCGATGACCGCAGCGACCAGGATCCCCGCGACGAGGATCACCAAGCGCCGGCGACGATACACGGCGGCGGAGTGACGGGGCATTAGTTCAGGTTAGTTGAGGCGCTTCAGCATCCTGGTGTTGCCGAGCGTGTTCGGCTTGACGTGGGCGAGATCGAGGAACTCCTCGACACCTGCGTCACCGCTGCGCAGCAGCTGCGAATACACATCGGGGTCGACGACCTGTTCGCCGATGATCGAATACCCGCGCCGGCCGAAGAACTCGACCTCGAAGGTCAGGCAGAACAGTCGACTGAGGCCGAGCTCGCGCGCGTGCTCCTCGAGCGCACCCACGATCGCGCCACCCACTCCATGGTGCAGCCAGTCCGCGCGGACCATGAGAGTGCGCACCTCGCCGAGGTCCTCCCAGAACACGTGCAGAGCACCGCATCCGATCAGCTCGCCGTCTGCTTCGGCGACGACGAACTCCTGCACCGCGCCGTAGAGCACCGCGAGATCCTTGCCGAGCAGGATGCGCTGCTCGACCATCGGCTGCAGAAGATTCCGGATGCCGATGATGTCGGCGCTGCGCGCCGGCCGGACGATGTACTCGCTCACGCATCAAGCCTAGAACCCGTCACCTCCTGAGACCCTGAGCGGGCCCGGAATGCCGGAGTGCTGGAGTCCCCGGACACGCAGAAGGGGCGGATGCCGCAGCATCCGCCCCTTCTGTGATCAGGTCACTCCCCGCTGGCGACCGCCAGGTCGGGGGTGCCGGAGATCGCTCCGCCGGTGTTGACGCCGATCGCGACCTTCTCGCCGCGGGGACCGTGCTCGAAGAGGAACTCGCCGTCCTTCGAGTCGACCTTCACGTGGTCGCCCGGGTTGAGCTCGCCGTGCAGGATCTTCTCGGACAGACGGTCCTCGACCTCGTGCTGCATCGCGCGACGCAGCGGACGGGCACCGAGTGCCGGGTCGAACCCGATCTCGATGAGACGCTCCTTGGCGGCCTGCGAGAGCTCGATCGTCATGTCGCGGTCGAGCAGACGCTCGCCCAGACGCTTCGTGAACAGATCGACGATCTGCACGAGCTCGTCCTTCGACAGCTGCGGGAACACGATGATGTCGTCGACACGGTTGAGGAACTCGGGCTTGAAGTTGCGCTTCAGCTCCTCGTTGACCTTGCCCTTCATCCGGTCGTAGTTCGTCGAGTTGACGCCCTCGATCTGGAATCCGACAGGACCACCGGCGATGTCACGAGCACCGAGGTTGGTGGTCATGATGATGACGGTGTTCTTGAAGTCGATCACGCGGCCCTGACCATCGGTCAGTCGACCCTCTTCGAGGATCTGCAGCAGCGAGTTGAAGATGTCCGGGTGCGCCTTCTCGATCTCGTCGAACAGCACGACGCTGAACGGCTTGCGGCGCACCTTCTCGGTGAGCTGGCCGCCCTCTTCGAATCCGACGAATCCGGGAGGGGCGCCGAACAGACGCGAGACGGTGTGCTTCTCACCGAACTCGCTCATGTCGAGCGAGATGAGAGCAGCTTCGTCGTCGAACAGGAACTCGGCGAGCGCCTTGGCGAGCTCGGTCTTTCCGACACCGGTGGGGCCGGCGAAGATGAACGAGCCCGAGGGACGCTTCGGGTCCTTGAGACCGGCACGCTGACGACGGATCGTCTTGGAGAGCGCCGCGATGGCCTCTTCCTGACCGATGACGCGCTGGTGAAGTGCCTTCTCCATGAAGACGAGTCGCGAGGACTCCTCTTCCGTCAGCTTGAAGACCGGGATGCCGGTGGCCTGTGCGAGCACCTCGGCGATCAGGCCCTCGTCGACGACCGCAGCGGTCGCGACGTCACCCGAACGCCACTGCTTCTCGAGGCGAAGGCGCTCGGCGAGGAGGCTCTTCTCCTCGTCGCGCAGCGATGCGGCCTTCTCGAAGTCCTGGTCCTCGGACGCCACTTCCTTCTGCTCGCGGACCTTGGCGATCTTCTCGTCGAATTCGCGCAGCTCGGGCGGGCTCGACAGGATGCTGAGGCGCAGGCGTGCGCCGGCCTCGTCGATCAGGTCGATGGCCTTGTCGGGCAGGAACCGGTCGGACACGTAGCGGTCGGCGAGGTTCGATGCCGCGACGATCGCGCCGTCGGTGATCTGCACCTTGTGGTGCGCCTCGTACCGGTCGCGGAGTCCCTTGAGGATGTTGATCGTGTGAGGGAGGCTCGGCTCGTTCACCTGGATCGACTGGAAGCGGCGCTCGAGAGCGGCATCCTTCTCGAAGTGCTTGCGGTACTCGTCGAGCGTGGTGGCGCCGATGGTCTGGAGCTCGCCACGAGCGAGGAGCGGCTTGAGGATGCTGGCCGCGTCGATCGCGCCCTCGGCTGCGCCCGCACCCACGAGGGTGTGGATCTCGTCGATGAAGACGATGATGTCGCCGCGCGTGCGGATCTCCTTCGTGACCTTCTTCAGACGCTCTTCGAAGTCACCGCGGTAGCGGGAACCGGCGATGAGCGAGCCAAGGTCGAGCGAGTAGAGCTGCTTGTCCTTGAGCGTCTCGGGCACATCGCCCTTGACGATCGCCTGCGCGAGGCCCTCGACGACGGCGGTCTTGCCGACGCCGGGCTCACCGATCAGAACGGGGTTGTTCTTGGAGCGGCGAGACAGGATCTGCATGACCCGCTCGATCTCCTTCTCGCGCCCGATGACCGGGTCGAGCTTGTTGTCGCGTGCGGCCTGCGTCAGGTTGCGGCCGAACTGGTCGAGCACCTGCGAGCCGCCCTGGGCGCTCGGGGTGTCGTTCGACTGCGCGCCGACGGCTGCCGGCTCGCGTCCGGGTGCACCGGACAGGAGCTGGATGACCTGCTGGCGGACCTTGTTCAGGTCAGCGCCGAGCTTCACGAGGACCTGGGCTGCGACACCCTCGCCCTCGCGGATGAGACCGAGCAGGATGTGCTCGGTGCCGATGTAGTTGTGGCCGAGCTGCAGAGCCTCGCGGAGGCTGAGCTCGAGCACCTTCTTGGCGCGCGGCGTGAACGGGATGTGACCGGTGGGCTGCTGCTGGCCCTGACCGATGATGTCCTGCACCTGCTCGCGGACGGCGTCAAGGGAGATACCGAGGCTTTCGAGCGCCTTGGCTGCGACACCCTCACCCTCGTGGATGAGGCCGAGCAGGATGTGCTCAGTGCCGATGTAGTTGTGGTTGAGCATCTTCGCCTCTTCTTGGGCGAGGACGACCACTCGACGGGCTCGGTCCGTGAATCTCTCGAACATGCTGTGACTCCTTATTCGCACGGGGCGAAGCGCTGAGTCCTCGACGGGTCTCCGCGCCTGTACATCGAGAGTAACCACCGTGCGGATGCTGTATGCCCGTGTTCGCCGTCGGCATAGCGCCGTGACCGCCGGTGACGGCGCTCTCGCGCCGTGAGGGTTGACCAACTTATCGACAGTCGTTATGTTAACGATTATCGGTAATAACGACTCTCGATAAGGAGTGGATGATGACCTCGACGAAGAACCGCACGATCTCCCGCGGCGACCGCGGAGCTCTGGTCGGCTTCTGCATCTCGGGCGCTCTGATCGCCGCCTACATCACCGTGTTCTCGGTCATGCGGATCATCGAGCTCGCCCGGGGCGTCGATGTGCCGGTGCTGGTCGAGTTCATCAGCTCGAAGACGCCTGTCGACCTGCCGCTGAGCACTGGCACCAGCATCCCCGTCGGCGTCGACAGTGCCGTGATCACCGCGCCTCAGCTGCCGGCGATCGCCGCGGTGCCGGGCATCATCGGCCAAGTGGCGCAGATCCTCACGATCGTCATCGTGATCGGATGCCTGATCCTGCTGGCGCGGAGCGTGCTGACCGACCGGGTGTTCAGCCGACGCAACACCGCGCTCGTCGCGACAGCCGGTATCGCAGGGCTCGTCGGCTTCGCCGCTGTGCGCTTCTTCGACAACATGCTCGCGAACGCCACGGTGGCACGGATCGCCGACAACGGCGTCGACAACGCGGTGATGAGCGTCGAGCCGTTCACCTTCATCCTCGGAGCATTCGTCATCGCGCTCATCGGCACGGTCTTCTCCATCGGCGATCGCCTGCAGCGCGAAACGGAAGGACTCGTCTGATGAGCACCCCCACCGCGACCCGTTCGCAGACCGCCGATGCGATCACCGTGATCCTGTTCGGCGCCGCCGCTCTGGTGGTGACCGCGATCAGCACTGTCCTCCGCGTGCTCGGAACGTTCCGAGACCAGGGCATCGCGTGGTCCATCCCCATCGACGAGCAGCCGATCGACGCGACTGTCGGCTCAGGAGCCGCGTCGGTCGAGGGGATCGCTCAACAGGCGATGGTGTTCGCCACCGGAGTCGACGCCGCCTCGACCGCAGCGATCATCGGCTCTCTCGTCCTCTGGGCGCTCGCCCCGCTGATCGTCATCGTCGCCGTGATGCTCGTCGCCTGGAACTTCCTCCGCGGACGCTTCTTCGTGAAGGGCAACGCGCGGGCCTTCGACGCGATCGGCTGGACCCTCGTGCTCGCCCCGATGTTCATCGTGCTGCTCGAGAAGCTGGGACTCAACGGGGTGTCCGCTGCGGTGGGCCTCGGCTCCGGCGAGCCGGTGCATCCGATCGAGTTCTGGTCGATCGTCCCGATCTTCGCGACCGGCGTCGCGGTGGGACTCATCGCCGCCGCGTTCCGTCAGGGCATCCGCCTGCAGCGCACGAACGCGGCCCTCGAGGACGAGACTCGGGGTCTCGTATGAGCCCGGCCGAGAACGACGACGAGCTCACCGGCATCCACTGCCGCCTCGACGAGCTGCTCGCGGAGCGCGGGATGACGCTGACCGAGCTGAGCGCACGCGTCGGCGTCAGCATCGTGAACCTGTCAGTGCTGAAAAACGACAGGGCTCGGGCGATCAGGTACTCGACGCTGCGCGCGATCTGCGACGCCCTCGGATGCGAGGTCGGCGACCTGCTGGTGCTGGCGTAGCGTCAGGCCTGCGGCGGGTGCGGAGGCTGCGGCGGCTGGGCCACGGGTGCGAGGGGCTCGACGACCACGGCGGTGCCGTAGGCGCAGATCTCGGTGAAGTTCTGGATCGACCCTGCGTCGAAGCGCATCGCGACGATCGCATTGCCGCCGCGCTGCTGCGCCTCGGCCCACATGCGGCCCATCACGACCTGCCGCGCTTCGTACATGACTTGCGTGTACTCCGGGATCTCTCCACCGCCGAGCGAGCGGAACCCGGCCGCGAAGCCCTGCCCGAAGTCGGTCGACCGCACCGTCAGGCCCATGACCTCGCCCAGCACCTGCGTGATGCGGTAGCCGGGGATGTCGTTCGTCGTCACCATGAACATGAGGCCATCGTGGCAGAACGTCGTGATCGCGGCCAGGATGCATCACGAACACCATGCCCAGCGCAACCCCTTCTATGGATTCGCTGTGGGTCGATAGCGTCGACGGCATGACGCTCAACGACCGGAACCTGCGCACACCCTCTCGCATTCTCATGGCTCTTCCCATCGCCGCACTGGCCTTCTCACTCGCCGCCTGCGGTGGCACGTCCCGTCCGGCGGTCGACGATGTCGCAGACGGCATTCAGAAGGTCTACGAGGACCAGGGCCTCGGCGATGCCGTGACGGACGATGTCGCGACCTGCTTCGCCGAGGCTCTCGTCGACTCCGACCTGAGCAACGAGACCCTCACCTACATCGCCAACGGCGAGGACAAGCAGTCCAGTGAGGAGGACAAGGCTCTGACCACTCAGATCCTGACGGACAACCTCGAGAAGTGCGCGGCCTGACCTGCGCCACTCCGACGATCGAAGGATGACGGATGCTGCGGCATCCGTCATCCTTCGTCATCTCGGCCTCGGGCTTCGCGCGTGACTCGTAGCGTGGACGGATAGCGCGCACACGGCGCGCACCGATTCTGGAGTCCCCGATCCAATGAGCACCACCGCCCGCCCCACGAAGGCGCCAGACACCCGCGGTCCCGTCCGGAAGCTGCTGACCTCGTTCGGCTTCCAGATCCTCGCGGCCCTCGTCCTCGGCATCGCCGCGGGCCTGATCGCACGCCAGCTGGGCGCCACCGCCGACAGCCCCAACGGCCTCTCCGCCACGCTCGACACGATCGGCAGCTCGTACGTGACGCTGCTGCGCGCCGCCGTCGTGCCGCTGATCTTCACCGCGATCGTCGCCAGCATCTCGAACCTGCGCCGCGTGCAGAATGCCGCGCGTCTCGCCGGTCAGACCCTGCTGTGGTTCGCGATCACGGCATTCATCGCCGTGATCATCGGCATCACGCTCGGCCTGGTCATCCAGCCGGGCAACCGGGCCGGCGAGGGCCTCGAGCCCAGCGACCCGTACACGGTCGGGACGTGGTGGAACTTCCTGCTGGGTCTGATCCCGCAGAACTTCCTGGGCCTGAGCGTCAGCACCAACCCGGGTGCCACCGACGGCACGTTCACCTCGAGCGTCAACTTCAACATCCTGCAGGTCATCGTGATCGCGGTCGCCGTCGGCATCGCGGCGCTCAAGGCCGGCAAGAAGGCCGAGCCCTTCCTCGCCTTCACCGAGTCGCTGCTCAAGGTCATCCAGCGCGTGCTGTGGTGGATCATCCGCATCGCGCCGCTCGGAACCTTCGGCCTGATCGGTGCCGCAGTCGTCGAGTACGGCTGGGAGAAGCTCGCCTCGCTCGGCTGGTTCGCGATCGCCGTCTACGTCGGCCTCGCCCTGGTGCTGTTCGTCGTCTACCCGGTGCTGGTGAAGACGCACGGTCTCTCGATCAAGCAGTACTTCTCCGGCGTGTGGCCGGCCGTGCAGCTGGCCTTCGTCAGCCGCTCGTCGATCGGCACGCTGCCCCTCACCGAGCGCGTCACCGAGCGCAACCTCGGTGTGCCCCGCTCGTACGCCTCGTTCGCCGTGCCGTTCGGTGCGACCACGAAGATGGACGGCTGCGCCGCGATCTACCCGGCCATCGCCGCGATCTTCGTCGCGCAGTTCTTCGGCATCGAACTCAACCTCGTGCAGTACCTGCTGATCGTCGTCGTCTCGGTCGTCGGCTCGGCGGCCACGGCCGGCACCACCGGGGCGACCGTCATGCTCACGCTGACGCTGTCGACCCTGGGCCTGCCGCTCGAAGGCGTCGGACTGCTGCTCGCGATCGACCCGATCCTCGACATGGGCCGCACGGCGGTGAACGTCGCGGGCCAGGCGCTCGTGCCCACCATCGTCGCCAAGCGCGAGGGCATCCTCGACGAGGAGCTCTACAACGCGCCGCGTGAGGGTCTGCCGTTCGCCGACGACTCCGGTGACGACGACGCCCCCGAGACGGATGCCGCAGCATCCGAGAAGGAGCCGGTCGGCACCCGCTGACTTTTCGTCACGCAGATCGAGCGCCTCGCCCCGTCCGGGGGCGGGGCGCTCGTCTGTCTCCCGTTACGCGCGGCCCTGCAGACGGGTGGCGGCGCGGGTGTCGAGGGCGAGCTCCTCGGCATCCATCGCGGCCATCAGCTCGCGCATGACCTCCTCGTCGAGGTTGCCGGCGTCCCGTTCTGCGAGCAGGATGTCGCGACGCACCTGCAACCATCCGCGGGTGAGCGCTGCGAGGTCCTCGTATGACGGTCGCGTCACCGCCTCCTCGACCTCCTGCGCCTCGTCTGCGGCCTTCTCGACCCGTGTCATGCGCTTCGTGAACGCGTCGAAGACGCCGATGTCGACGCTTCCGTACTTGTCGACCCACTCCACGCGCTTCTCGGCGAGGAACGCCTTGCCCGCCTCTCGGCTCTTGGCTTTGACATCAGCGATCGCGCGCTCGTCCTCGTCGTCGTCGACATCGCTGGCGATGCCGAGACCGCGGATCAGCAACGGCAGAGTCAGGCCCTGCAGCAGCAGTGTGCCGAGGGTGACGACGTAGGCGACGACCACGATCGCGTGCGACGGCTCAGTGTCGAGGGCCGCGAGGTCGGCCGCGGCGAGCGCGGTCGCCAGCGTCACCACGCCGCGCATGCCCGCCCACGAGATGACGGCGTTGTCCTTCCAGGTCAGCTGCAGGCCCGCCATGCGATCGCGCACGATCTTTGACCGCAGCTCCTCGGTGCTGTACTGCTTCCAGCGTTTCGAGTCGCGGCGGCGTTCGTCGAAGGCTCCGGATTCGACCGTGCGATCCCAGCGTTCCAACCGCTTGCGGTCTTGGAAGTTCGCCCACCCGTTCGCCGGGTACACGTAGAGCGGACGCACGATCAGCACGACGAGAAGCACGACCCCCGACAGCATCAGGATGCGACCGACCTCTTCGCCGCCGAGGTCACTGAGCACACGCGGGAACTGCAGACCGATGTACGCGAACACGAAGCTCTCGAGCAGCAGGTCCGCCGACAGCCACAGCGGTGTCTCCTGCTGACGCGTCGTGTAGTCGGTGCGAGGCGAGTTGTATCCGACATACAGGCCCATCGCGACGACCGCGAGCACGCCGGAGCCGAGCAGGTGCTCGGCGATCGCGTACGCGCCGAACGGGGCGAGCAGGCCGAAGGTGCCGATCACGACCGCGTCGCTGATGCGCATGCGCAGCTGGTGCAGCACGATGCCGAAGACGAGACCGACCGCGACGCCCACTCCGACGGCGAGCAGAAACTGCCCGATGCCGTCCCAGACGGTGAGCGTGGCCCCCGCGATGATCGCCGCGAAGACGCGATAGAGGGTCAGTGAGGTCGCGTCGTTGATGAGACTCTCACCCGAGAGCACTGTCATGATGCGGCGTGGAAGCCCGAGCTTGCGGCCGATCGCCGCGGCCGAGACGGCGTCGGGCGGTGCGACGATGGCGCCGAGCAGCAGGGCTCCCGGCAGGGTCAGCGAGGGCAGGATCCACCACGCCACGAGTCCGACCGCCACCGCGGTGAGCAGCACGAGGGTGACGCCGAGCCGGCGGATCTGCGGCAGGCTGCGCTTGAAGCCCACGAACGACACGTCGAGCGCCGCCGAATACAGCAGCGGCGGCAGCACGAGGTTCAGCAGCAGGTGCCCGTCGATCTCGACCTCGGGCACGAAGGGCAGGAAGGATGCCGCGAGCGCGACGACCGTGACGAGAAGCGGTGCCGGCCAGCCGCGCCATCGGGCGATCGCCGCCACGACCACAGCACCGACGAGCACGTAGAAGATCTCGGCATCCATGCCTTTAAAGTACTGCCCTCCCGCGTCGCCGCCGGGCGAGTCCGGCGGAGTCAGTCCCGGCCGTCGGCCAGTTCGTCGCGGAGACCGGCGTTCTCGTCTTCCAGGTCGAGAACGCGACGGATGCCGACGATGTTGATCCCCTCGACACGCAGCCCCGTCACACGACGGATGCGTGCGAGATCGTCGTCGCTGTATCGGCGCGTGCCGCCGTCGCTGCGCGCAGGGCGGACCAGGCCCTTCGCCTCGAAGAGCCGCAGACTCGCTTCGGGGACGCCGCTGAGCTGAGCGGCGACGGCGATGCCGTAGACCGGCAGGCTCGGGTCGCGATCGCTCATCGAGAATCCCCTTTCATGACACTTGCATTGAATCTGAATCTGTTCTATAAAAAATCTACAGCAACAGATGCAGATAATCTGCATCGCAGATAGCCCATCAGGGCCACACGAAAGGAGACACTCATGGCCATGTCCTTCGATCCGTTCAGTCAGCTCGACCGCTTCGCTGCGAGCGTGCTGGACTCCGTCCGCGCACCGCGTCTCATGCCGGTGGACCTCTTCCGCGACGGCGACCGGTACGTTCTGCACGCCGACCTCCCCGGCATCGATCCGGGCTCCATCGACGTCGATCTCGACGGCGGCCAGCTCACCATCCGCGCGCAGCGCACCGCTGACAGCCGCGAAGGCGTCCGCTGGCTGGCACGCGAGCGCGGAGCAGGCTCGTTCCTCCGTCAGTTCTCCCTCGGCGACGGAGTCGACCTCGACGCGATCAGCGCCTCGTACGAGAGCGGCGTGCTGTCGGTGATCATTCCGGTCAGCGAGAAGGCGAAGCCGCGCAAGATCGAGGTCGAGTCGAGCGACAACCGGCAGTCGATCGCCGCCTGACGACCGACGCACGACCGCTGTGGGGGCGGGCGGGAATGCCCCGCCCGCCCCCACCGTTGCATTCGGGGATGACTTCCACCGCGCTCTCCGTCCTCGACCTCGTCCCGGTTCGCACCGGCCAGACCAGTGCCGAGGCGATCTCCTCCTCCCTCGACCTCGCCGCGACCGCCGACCGCCTCGGCTACCGCCGCTACTGGTTCGCCGAGCACCACAACATGCCGGCCGTCGCATCCACCACTCCCCCGGTGCTGATCGCAGCCGCCGCGATGCGCACGACGAAGATCCGACTGGGGTCCGGTGGCGTCATGCTGCCGAACCATGCGCCACTCATCGTCGCCGAGCAGTTCGCCGCCCTCGAGGCCATCGCTCCCGGCCGCATCGACCTCGGCCTCGGCCGCGCACCCGGCAGCGACCCGGTCATCACGCAGCTGCTGCGCGGATCGGGCACGACGAGCGACGTCGAGCAGTTCCCCCGAAACGTGCAGGACATCGCCGCACTCCTCTCGGGCGACGGCGCCACCGTGCGCTTCACCTCGGGCGGCGAGTACACAGTGCACGCGACGCCTTCCGCCACCGGGAGCCCCGAGGTGTGGCTGCTCGGATCGAGCGACTACTCGGCGCAGCTCGCGGCATCGCACGGCCTGCCCTACGTCTTCGCGAACCACTTCTCGGGTCAGGGGCTCGAACGGGCACTCGACCTGTATCGCACGGGCTACCAGCCGAGCGAGGAGCACCCCGAGCCGCGGACATTCCTGACGGTCAACGTCGTCGCCGCGCCGACGCAGGAGGAGGCCGAGGCGCGAGCCCTGCCGCAGCTGCGCATGATGTCGCGACTGCGCCTGAACAAGCCGCTCATCGCTCTCGAGACGGTCGAAGAGGCGCTCGCGGCAGAGTCGGATGCTGCGACCGACCAGGTCGTGGAGGCCGCCCGTTCGCGGTGGTTCGTCGGCACGGGAGAGTCGGTCGCCGCCGAGCTGCGCGAGTTCGCCGCGAAGTACGGCGTCGACGAGGTCATGCTGTCGCCGGTCGCCGGGGCCTACGAGTCCGAGCCGCGCGACGCAGCCGCCGGTCGCGCGCAGACGCTCGAGCTCATCGCCGCCGCGCTCTAGGCGCCGTTCGTAGGCGCTGATCCGGAGGGGTCAGTGCCGCATCCCACCTCCAGGCGAGGCCACTTCCGCACCCGAACTCGCGGCGGGGTCACTTTCGCACCCCAAAAGCGATTCTGGGATGCGGAAGTGACCCCGCCCGTGGCGGCGGATGCAGAAGTGGCCCCGCTTGCGGCGGAGGAACGCGCCTCGGATGCTGTCCACAGGCGCGACTTGTCCACAATTCTCGGGATCCCGGCAATCACAAGGCCCGAGCAAGGGGTCACTCACCGATCGTGAGGGAATGCGCCATCGAATACTCTTGCCCGACGAACTCGGCCGCCATTTCACCGTGACGCAGGCCGCGGCCGTGGGTATCGGTCGGGGCCGGGCCGGTGCCCGCGATCTCGACCGCCCTTTCCGCGGGGTGCGTTCGGTCGCGAGGGCGGAGACACCACTTGATCGCGTCACCGCCCTCGTGCCCCGCCTGCACCGCGGTCAGCTCATCGGCGGGGAGACGGCCATGCGGGTGTGGGGGTATCCGCACCCCGGCAGCTGGAGCGTCGAGGCGCCGATCGTCGTGGTCGTGGCGACGGGTTCGGCGCGCGTCCGCCGCCGCGGCGTCACCGGCCGGCGCCTGGCAGAGGGGAGAACCCATCCATGGCGAATCGGCGGAATTCCGGTCATCGATCCGGTCGCGGCTCTGTTCATGTGCGCCGCGACGCTGACCGTCGATCAGGTGGTCATCGCCCTCGACGCGCTGATCAGCACGGCCGACAACTATCCCGGGCTGCGTCCGGGGCGACCGTCGCTCACGGTGACCGACATAGAGATGCGTCTGCAGGTCTGGGGCCGCTTCCCCGGATCTCGACGAATCCGTGATGCGCTGACCCGCGCACGCGAGGGAGCGGAATCGCCGAAGGAGACGGAGACCAGGATGCTCATCGTTGCAGCAGGTCTTCCCGAGCCGGTCGTGCAGTACGAGATCCACGAGAACGGCCTTCTCCTCGCGCGGAGCGACATGGCCTATCCCTCGCTCAGGATCGCGATCGAGTACGAGGGCGACGGACACCGCACGAGCCGCGATCAGTGGCGGCGCGACATCCAGCGGCAGCGCGAGCTCGAAGATCGCGGATGGATCGTCATCCGTGTGACGCAGCTCGACCTGGCCGACACTCGACCGCTGATGGACCGCATCCGTCGCGCGATGGCATCCCGCCGCTGACTCTCGCCTTCCCTTCTCCCTCCTCCTCCTCCCCCCGCCTCTGCCCCCCAGCCGTGGCGCTTCTGCACCCGGACCCTCCAACCGGGGCCACTTCCGCACCCGAATCCCCAAGCGGGGCCACTTCCGCACCCGACCCTCCAGGCGAGGCCACTTCCGCACCCGACCCTCCAGGCGAGGCCACTTCCGCACCCGAAACGCCCCGTTGCCGTGCTGAACTGGCCCCGCACGGGCACGGCAAGCGCACTCCCGGAGGCCGCGAACCCGCCGACCCACCACGGCGCATCTACGGCTCCAGGCGAGGCCACTTCCGCACCCGAAACGCCAGGCGGGGCCACTTCCGCACCCGACCCTCCAGGCGGGGCCACTTCCGCACCCGAAACGCCCCGTTGCGGTGCGAAACTGGCCCCGCACGGGCACGGCAAGCGCACTCCCGGATGCCGCGAACCCGCCGGCTCCCCACGCCGTGTCTACGACTCCAGCCGGGGCAACTTCCACCCCAGCCGGGGCGACTTCGGCACCCGACCTTCCAGGCGGGGCCACTTCCGCACCCGACCCTCCAGCCGGGGCCACTTCGGCACCCGAAACGCCCCGTTGCGGTGCGAAACTGGCCCCGCACGGGCACGCCAAGCGCACTCCCGGATGCCGCGAACCCGCCGACCCACCACGGCGCATCTACGACTCCAGGCGGGGCCACTCCCGCACCCGAAACGCCAGGCGGGGCCACTTCCGCACCCGAAACGCCCCGTTGCGGTGCGGAACTGGCCCCGAAACGCCCCGTTGCGGAGCGGAACTGGCCCCGCACGGCGAACGCGGAGCGGAACTGGCCCGCCCCAGGGCGCGCGGTACGAAACTAGCCCGCACGGGCGCGGTGCGGGACCCGCGACAAGGGCTGGTATTCCGGTGCGGCGGGGCGTAGCGTCAGCGGCAACGGAAGGGGTTCGATGATGAGCACGACCAAGACCCTGGCCCTCTGGGTGGCTTACGGCACGAACGGCGTCGTCGGCAGCATCCGACACGATGACGAGGGCTACACGGTTGTCATGGCCGGATCGGATGCCGCGACGGGCACGTATCCGAACCTGGAATCGGCCAAGGGAGCGCTGCACTCGCACATGCTGCCAGGCAGCGGCTGGCCGATGTTCCGCGAGCACTGATTTTCGAGCGGGGAAACAAGGGGTAGAGGGGCGTCACGGTCGCGGGGGCAGCCCCGCGACCGTCGTACGCTGACTGCATGCCCCTCACCACCCGACCACTCCTCCGGCCATGCTGAGTGTCGAGGAGCAGTCGGCGAAGGTGCTGTCCGCCGCGCGCCCGCTCGAGGCGGAGGCGGTGCCGATCGCCCAGGCAGCAGGTCGCACCCTGGCCGCCGACGTGCACGCCCGTGTCGACGTGCCGCTCTTCGACAACTCCGCGATGGACGGGTACGCCGTCATCTTCACCGACGTCGAGGGCGCGACGGCAGAGCATCCGATGGAACTGCACGTGATCGCCGACCTCCCCGCAGGTTCGACCGCAGAGCCCGAGCTGCGCGCGGGGTTCGCTGCCCGGATCATGACCGGCGCTCCCGTGCCGCGCACGGCGACCGCCGTCGTGCCTTTCGAACACACCCGCGACGGACTCCAGGCCTGGGATGCTCCCGCAATCGTCACCCGAGCTCCGGCCCGAGCGGGCGCGAACATCCGTCGGCATGGTGAAGAGCTGCACGCCGGTGCAGTCGTCGCGCCGGCGGGCACGGTGCTCGGGGCGCTCCAGCTGACGGGCATCGCGGCCGCCGGCATCGACACCGTGCAGGTGCGTCGTCGCCCTCGGGCCGCCGTGATCTCGACGGGCACCGAGCTCGCCGCCCCCGGCGCAGACCTCGCCCGCGGGCAGATCCCCGAGTCGAACTCGGTGCTGCTCGCGTCGATGTGCGCCGAGGCGGGCGCCGAGGTCATCTCGGTCGACACGGTGGCCGACGAGGATGCCGCTTTCACGGCCCTTCTGCAACGCGCGCTGCGCGCCGGCCGCGCCGATGTCGTGGTCACCTCCGGAGGCGTCAGCGCCGGAGCCCACGAGGTCGTGAAGAACGTGCTCCGCGATCGCATCGAGTTCGTGGCCGTGGCCATGCAGCCGGGTCGACCACAGGCGTTCGGACGCATCGACGACGCCCTCGTCTTCGGCCTCCCCGGCAACCCCGCCAGCGTCGCCGCGTCGTTCGAGGCCTTCGTGCGCCCGGCGCTTCTCGCACTCCAGGGGCGCGAAGCGGTGCGGCGGCCGACGCTCCGCGTCGCCGTCACCACCGGCTGGCGCAGCCCGGCCGGGCGACAGCAGTACGTGCCCGTCACGCTCGACCGCTCCGACCCGGTCGCCTGGACGGCGCGCCCTGCTGCGGCCGATGGATCTTCCGGGGCTCATCTCGCCGCGGGACTCGCCCGAGCGGATGCTTACGCCGTCGTGCCGGCCGAGGTATCTGCCGTCGCCGCGGGCGATCTCATCGATGTGATGCTGCTCTCGTGACCACGGCATCCCCGGCAGAACCGGCAACCCCGGCAGGCGCGACACCCGCGGCAACCCCCGCAAACACTGCAAGCGCGGCATCCCCCGCACCCCCGGGCAACACGACAACCCCGGCACCCCCGGCCACGGAGGCAACGGAGGCAACCCCGGCAACCCCGGCGACCCCGGCGACCCCGGCGATCATCCTGGCAGGCGGGCGAGGATCTCGACTCGACGGCGCCGCCAAACCGCTGCTGGAGATCGACGGCCGCACGCTGCTCGATCGCGCCGTCGCGGCCGTCGCGGGCTGCGATCCGATCATCGTCGTCGGGCCGCAGGCGCCGGTGAACGGCGTGGTCGTCTGGACTCGCGAGACTCCGGAGTTCGGCGGACCGGTCGCCGGAATCGCCGCAGGACTGGCCGCCAGCACCGCCGCCAGCACCAGCTCCAGCACCGACACCAGCACCAGCACCAGCACCAGCACCAGCACGGAGGTGTACGTCCTCGCCGCCGATCTGCCGAACGCCGAAGAGGCGGTCGCGCTGCTGCGACAGCATCCGCCCCTCGCCAGCGGCGAAGACGGCATCTGTCTGACCGACGAGTCCGGGCGGATGCAGTGGCTGATCGGCCGTTACCGCACCGACGCACTGCGCGCGGCCGTCTCCGCCCTGCCCGACTCCGGTCGAGACGCCTCCATCCGCTCCCTGCTCGCGGGCCTCGCCATCACCTCGCTGTCGGCAGGAGACCTGGCGACAGATGTCGACACATGGGACGATCTGGAACGTGCCCGCGCGACCACGCAGGCGCGCGCCAGTGCCGGCAACCCCCGCAGCAGCGCACTCGACGAGGAGACGACATGACTGACAAGCCGCAGCACCTTCCGGTCGAGGCCTTGGACGACTGGGCCACCGCCGCCTGCGCGGCCCTCGGGATCGACCGGGAGTCGGTCGACATCGCCCTGCTGCTCGATCTCGCCCGCGACGTCGCGCACGGCGTCGCGCGCCCCGCCGCCCCGCTCAGCGCCTACCTCGCCGGCCTCGCCGCGGGTCGAGCCGGCGGCAGCCGCGAAGACACCGCTGCGGCGGTCGCGACGATCACCGAGCTCGCCGCGACCTGGCGCGTCGACGACGATTCCTGAAGTTCTCTCATCGCCGACCACCCCGATGTGATCGAGAAGTAATCGTCCGGAAACCGCACTCGTGCGGCCCTGCAACATCTGCCGCCTACGTTCAGAGCATTCATCCTCTCGAACGCCAGGAGCCGCGATGTCACAGATCACCGGAACAAGCAGCGTCGACGCCGCCGCAGTCACGCTCACCCATCGACCCGGACGCTGGATCGACGGGTGGAACCCCGAGGATCCGACGTTCTGGGCCGCCGAGGGCAAGGCGATCGCCCGTCGGAATCTCGGCTGGTCGATCTTCGCCGAGTTCCTCGGGTTCATCATCTGGCAGCTGTGGAGCATCGTCGTCGTGCTGCTCCCCGCCGCCGGCTTCACGCTGAGCACCACCGAGTCGTTCTGGCTGATCTCGCTGCCGAGCCTCGTCGGCGCGACCCTGCGGTTCCCCTACACGTTCCTCGTCGCTCGCTTCGGCGGACGCAACTGGACCATCGTCTCGGCGCTGCTGCTGCTGATCCCGTCCGTCCTGCTCGGCGTCGTCGTGCAGAACCCCGAGACGCCGTTCGGGGTGCTGCTCGCGGTGGCCGCTCTCGCCGGCTTCGGCGGCGGCAACTTCGCCAGCTCCATGGCGAACATCACCTACTTCTTCCCGCAGAAGGAGAAGGGCTGGGCGCTCGGACTCAACGCCGCGGGCGGCAACCTCGGCACCTCGGTCGCGCAGCTCGCGGTGCCGATCGTCGTCTCGATGACAGCCGCCTTCACGTTCAACCTCTCGCTCGCCGGGTGGATGTGGGTGCCGCTGATCCTCGTGGCCGTCTGGGGCGCGTGGCGCCACATGGACAACCTCTCGTCGGCCAAGGCCGACTTCGCCGGGGCCGCCGCGGCTCTGCGCGAACCGCACCTGTGGGTGCTCTCGCTGCTCTACATCGGCACGTTCGGATCGTTCATCGGCTTCGCGAGCGTCTTCCCGAAGCTCATCGCCGACACGTTCCCCGAGTTCTCGACCTTCCAGATCGGCAGCGCCTCGATCACCCTCGCCTTCCTCGGCGCGCTGGTCGGGTCACTCGCCCGCCCCTACGGCGGCAAGCTCGCCGACCGGTTCGGCGGTGCTCCGATGACGATCGCGGCCTTCTCGCTCATGATCGTCGGCGCCCTCTCGCTGCTCGTCACCCTCGAGGCGAACAGCTTCGCGCTCTTCCTCGGGTGCTTCCTGCTGCTGTTCGTCGCGGCGGGCGTCGGCAACGGTGCGACCTACCGGATGATCCCGAACGTCTTCGCCGCCCGGGGCGCCGCGACCGCGGGCGATGCGCTCGCGGTCAGCACCCAGCGCAAGGGTGCGGCCGCCCTCGGCCTGATCTCGGCGATCGGCGCCTACGGCGGGTTCGTGATCCCGCAGGTGCTCGCTGCCGCCAAGAGCGGCACCGGATCGTACGCCCCGGCGTTCGGCGGCTTCGTCGCCGCCTACGTGGTGCTGCTCCTGATCACGGTCTTCGTCTATCTGATCCCCCGCGCCTCCCTCGCCGGACACCGGATCTGATCATGACCGAGCGCATCGTCGTCATCGGCGCGGGGCCTGTCGGCATCCGCTTCGCCGAGGAGCTCCTGCCCCTCGTCTCCGAGGGGCAGGCGACGGTGACCGTGCTGGGTGCAGAGACGGCGGATCCCTACAACCGGGTGCTCCTCGCAGAGCTCGCGGTCGGCGAGGCCACGGCCGACGAGCTCATTCTGGCCACCTCGAGCAGTCTTCCGGGGATCGATCTGCGTCTGGGGGCGCGAGCGGTGCGGATCGACCGCGCGGCGCGGGTCGTCGAGCTCGCCGACGGTTCGACCGTCGGCTACGACCGGCTCGTGCTCGCGACCGGCGCACGGTCGATCGTCCCGAACCTCGATGGGCTCGACACGCTCGGGCCGGACGGCACGGGCCTCGACACCAGTCTCACCGCGGGCGTCTGCGTGCTGCGCGACCTGTCGGATGCCGAGCAGGTGCGCGCCGTGGTCGAGCGGGGCGGCCGGGTCGTGGTGCTCGGGGCCGGCGTGCTCGGGATCGAGCTCGCCATGCTGCTCGCGGACGCCGGCGCCGTGCCCTCCGTGGCCCACTTCGGTCCGATGCCGATGCCCCGCCAACTCGACCGGGGGTCGGCGAGCATCCTCTCGACCGCTCTCGCCTCGGCCGGTGTCACGCTCGTGCCGCACACCCGGGCCGAGGGCGTCATCGGGGTCGAGGGCGACGACGGCATCCGTCGGTTCCGCGCCCTCGTGAGCTCCGACGGCAAGCGCATCGAGGGCGACCTGCTCGTGCTCTCGTGCGGCGTCAGAGCTCGCACCGAACTCGCCGAGGCCGCAGGGCTGCGCGTGAGCAACGGCGTGCTCGTCGACAGCTCCCTGCGGTCGTGGTCGGATCCTCGCATCCACGCGATCGGCGACTGCGCGCACATCGCCGACCCCGCCGAGTACCTGCACGAGCGACAGGTTCCGGGCGGCCCGCACGGTCTCGTCGGGCCGGGCTGGCGACAGGCGAGCTGGCTCGCCGCGGCCATCGCCGCGGAGCTGGGCGGAGCCGACGACGTCGACGGTTTCGCCGACGAGCATCCCGGGGTCGTCGTGCTGAAGGGCGAGCTGGTCGACATCGCCTCCGCAGGAGACGTCTCGGCCGATCCGTTCGCGCCGGTGCCCGCGGGTGAGATCGCCCCGGGCATCGCGGTGTGGGCAGACCCCGAACACGGCACGTACGTGAAGATGGCGACCCGCGACGGCATCCTCACCGGATTCGTGGCGGTCGGGATGCCGCGAGCCGCCGCCGAGCTGAGCGTGCTGTATCTGCGCGGCGGGGAGCTGCCGGCCGACCGGTCGCTGCTGCTGCGGCTCGACGATCCGGATGTCGACGGGGTCACGCCCGCCGGTCGCGACGCGACACTCTGCATCTGCAACGCCGTCACCGTCGGGCAGATCGAAGACGCGATCGACGACGGCTGCGGCACGGTCGCCGCCGTCGGGGAGTGCACGCGCGCCGGCACCGGATGCGGCGGATGCCGAGCCAGGATCACCGAACTGCTGCATGCCCGCGCGGAGGCCGTCGCATGACCGACACCCACTGCCCCTATTGCGCGCTCCAGTGCGCGATGACCCTGACGCCCACCATCGGAGAGACCCTGCCGGTGACCGTCGCCGGTCGCGAGTTCCCGACCAACCGCGGCGGGCTGTGCAAGAAGGGCTGGACGTCGGCCGAGCTGCTCGCCGACACCGGCCGCCTCACCACGCCTCTCGTCCGAGGCGACGACGGCGAGCTGCATCCCGCCGAGTGGGACGCCACGCTCGACCTGATCGCCGCGCAGCTGCGCCTGATCGCCGCGGAGACCGGCCGCGATGCGATCGGCGTCTTCGGCGGCGGCGGACTGACGAACGAGAAGGCGTACCAGCTCGGCAAGTTCGCCCGGATCGCGCTGCGCACCTCGCGCATCGACTACAACGGCCGCTTCTGCATGTCATCCGCCGCCGCCGCCGCCAACCGCTCCTTCGGCATCGACCGCGGCCTGCCGTTCCCGCTGACCGACCTCGACACCGCCGAGACGGTGCTCCTGCTCGGCTCGAACGTCGGTGACACCATGCCTCCGTTCGTGTCTCATCTGCAGGGTGCCCGCGCTCGCGGCGGTCTCATCGTCGTCGATCCTCGGCGCAGCTCGACCGCGCGGCTGTGCGCTGACGGCGCCGGCACCCATGTGCAGCCCGTCCCCGGCACCGACCTCGCCCTGCTGCTCGCGCTGATCCACGTGGTGCTCGCCGAAGAGCTGTTCGACGACGGCTACGTACGCCAGCGCACCTCCGGCATCGATGAGCTTCGTCAGTCGGTGTCGGCGTGGTGGCCCGAGCGCGCCGAGACCGTCACCGGGGTTCCGGCGCGCAGCATCCGGGATCTCGCTCGTGCACTCGCACGCTCCGGGTCGACGTACATCCTCACCGGGCGCGGGGTCGAGCAGCATGTCGACGGCACCGACACGGCGACCGCGGCCATCAACCTCGCGCTGCTGCTCGGACTCCCCGGCACCCCCGGCTGCGGCTACGGCACACTCACCGGGCAGGGCAACGGGCAGGGTGGGCGCGAGCACGGACAGAAGGCGGACCAGCTTCCCGGATACCAGTCGATCACCGACCCTGCCGCCCGCGCCTCGGTGGCGGCGGTGTGGGGCGTCGACCCCGACGACCTGCCCGGCCCCGGGGTGCCCGCCGTCGAGCTGCTGCAGAGCGCCGGGCTGCCCGGCGGCGTGCGGGCTCTGCTCGTGCACGGCTCCAATGTGTTCGTGTCTGCTCCGAACGTCCAGACCGTGCGCGACGCCCTCGGGCGGCTCGACCTGCTCGTCGTGTCGGACTTCTTCCTCTCGGAGACCGCGAAAGCCGCCGACATCGTGCTGCCCGTCCTGCAATGGGCCGAGGAGGAGGGCACGATGACCAACCTCGAAGGTCGGGTGCTGCGCCGCCGCCGGGCGGTCGACGCCCCGACCGGAGCACGCAGCGAGCTGTGGATCATGGCCGAGATCGCCCGACGCCTCGACGCGCCCGGCACCTGGAGCCTCGACCCCTCAGAGGTGTTCGACGAGCTCGCCCGTGCCTCCGCCGGCGGACGCGCCGACTACTCCGGTCTCAGCCACGCGCTGCTCGACCTCGGCCTCGAAGCACACTGGCCGTTCCCGATCGGAAGCCTCGGCACGCCTCGCCTGTTCGCCGATCGGTTCGCCCACGCCGACGGGCGCGCGAAGCTCGTGGCGGTGCGCGCACGCACGCATCCCGCCGCGAGCGGCGACCGGCTCACCCTGATCACCGGACGACTGCTCGAGCAGTATCAGAGCGGTGCGCAGACCCGCCGCATCCCCGAGCTCACCGAGAAACGACCGGCTCTCGTCGCCCAGCTGCATCCTGCCACGGCTCGGCGCCACGGGATCGGCGACGGCGACGGCATCCGTCTCTCGAACTCCCGCGGCACCGTGCAGGCGCGAGCCGAGCTGACACACGACATCAGGCCCGACACGGTGTTCCTGCCGTTCCACTACCCCGATGCCGAGAGTGCGAATCTGCTCACCGACGACCGGGTCGATCCGCACTCGGCGATGCCCGAGTTCAAGCGGGCGCTCGTGCAGCTGAGCGCGGTCTGACGCGGGGCCGGTCTCAGCGCCTCGAGCCGGGCCTCGAGCCGGAGCGGGCCGGGCGTCGAGCCGGGGCGGGCCGGGCCGGGCGTCGAGCCGTGAGCGCGGCGGTCCGAGCCGGAGCCGGGTCTCAGTCCTCGGGTTCGCCCGAGAGGATGCCGCGCAGCCAGTCGCGCGCCTCGACGAAGATGTCGTCGGAGTAGCGGTCGGGGTACTGCACGATCTGCCGGTCGGCCCGCGGGTATGAGCCGAGGAACACCACGCGCGGGCTGAAACGACGGATGCCGAGCAGGGCGTCGGCCATGCGCTCGTGCTCGATGTGCCCGTCGGCGTCGATCACGAACCGGTAGCGGCCGAGCTCGTCGCCGATCGGACGCGACTGGATCAGCGAGAGATTGATGCCGCGGGTCGAGAACTGCTCGAGCATCTCGAGCAGCGAACCGGGGTGATCGTTCGGCAGCTCGACGATCAGCGAGGTCTTGTCGGCGCCCGTGGGGGCCGGTGCCGTGGTGGTGCGGGTGACGAGCACGAAGCGCGTGACGGCCTGGGCGTTGTCGCCGATGTCCTCGGCCAGCACGTCGACGTCGAGGTGCTTCACGACGCCGGGAGCGGCGATGGCCGCCTGCGCGGGAAGACCGCCGTCGAGCATGCCGATCGCCGAAGCCACGTTGCTCGCCGCCGGAACGTGCGAGTGCGTCGGCAGATGCTCGCCGAGCCAGCCATGGCACTGCGCATAGGCGACAGGGTGGGCCGCGATCACCTGCACATCGGCCAGCGTGGTGCCGCGCGGAGCCACGAGCACGAAGTTCACCGGCACCAGGTACTCGCCGACGATCCGCAGGCCGGGCAGCGTCGCCAGAGCATCCTGCGTGGTCGAGACGCCACCCTCGATCGAGTTCTCGATCGCGATCATGGCGGCATCGCTGCGACCCTCGAGCACGTCGGCGAGCGCCTCGCCGACGTTGTGCACGGCACGCCAGTCCTGGCCTCGCGCTTCGGCGACCTGTTCGAGCGCCGCTTCGGTGAATGTTCCGGCGGGGCCGAGATAGCTGTAGGTGCGGCGTTCAGTCACGCGTTTCACCTTAGGGCACCGGTAGGCGCCCAGAAGATGCGCGGATGCCGAGATGGGGGCAGACTGTCTGCATGACGAGCCGTGCCGGCCTACCAGCCGAAGAATCCGATCTGATCGATGTCGACGAGCTGATCGCCGCGTACTACGATCGCGTCCCCGATCCCGGCGTCGCCGCCGAACGGGTCGCGTTCGGGACGAGCGGTCACCGCGGGTCTTCGCTCACCAAGAGCTTCAATGAGAACCACATCCTCGCGACGACGCAGGCGATCGTCGACTACCGCGCGGCGCAGGGCATCACCGGCCCGCTCTTCCTCGGACGTGACACGCACGCGCTGTCGCTGCCGGCCGAGCGCAGCGCGATCGAGGTGCTGGTCGCGAACGGCGTCGACCTCCGCGTCGACGCGCGCGACGCGTGGGTGCCGACACCCGCGCTCAGCCACGCGATCCTCACCTTCAACCGCGACCTCGCACCGGATGCCGCGGGCCGCGCCGACGGCATCGTCGTCACCCCGTCGCACAACCCGCCCCGCGACGGCGGTTTCAAGTACAACCCGCCGCACGGCGGACCGGCCGACACCGACGCGACCGGCTGGATCGCCGACCGCGCCAACGAGCTGATCGCCGGAGGTCTCACCGAGGTCAAGCGCGAGCGGTTCGCCGACGTCGACTGGGACGCCCTTCCGGGTTACGACTTCCGTGACGCCTACGTGCGCGATCTCGCGACCATCATCGACATCGACGCGATCCGCACCGCCGGGGTGCGCATCGGAGCAGACCCGCTCGGCGGCGCCTCCGTCGAGTACTGGGCGCTCATCAAGGAGGTCTACGACCTCGACCTGACCGTCGTGAACCCCGAGGTCGACCCGACCTGGCGCTTCATGACGCTCGACTGGGACGAGAAGATCCGCATGGATCCGTCATCCCCCTCGGCGATGGCGTCGCTGGTCGCGAAGAAGGGCGACTACGACGTGCTCACCGGCAACGACGCAGATGCCGATCGCCATGGCATCGTCACCCCCGACGCCGGGCTGATGAACCCCAACCACTACCTCGCGGTCGCGATCGACTACCTCTTCTCGCACCGGGCCGAGTGGCCGCGCGACGCCGCGATCGGCAAGACCCTCGTCTCGTCGATGATCATCGACCGCGTCGCCGAGTCGCTCGGACGCCGCCTCCTCGAGGTGCCGGTCGGCTTCAAGTGGTTCGTGCCAGGGCTGCTCGACGGCTCGGTGGCGTTCGGCGGCGAGGAGTCGGCCGGAGCATCGTTCCTGCGCAAGGACGGCACCGTCTGGTCGACCGACAAGGACGGCATCCTGCTGTGCCTTCTCGCCGCCGAGATCATCGCCGTGACGGGCAAGACCCCGTCGGAGCGGTATGCCGAGCTGGAGGAGGCGTTCGGATCGTCGGCGTATCAGCGGGTCGACGCTCCGGCGACGCCCGCGCAGAAGGCGACGCTGGGCAAGCTGGCCCCGGATGCCGTCTCGGCGACGACCCTCGCCGGTGAAGAGATCACCGCCAAGCTCTCGCACGCTCCCGGGAACGGCGCGGCGATCGGCGGCCTCAAGGTGCAGACCGAGCACGCCTGGTTCGCCGCCCGCCCTTCGGGCACAGAAGACGTCTACAAGCTGTATGCCGAGAGCCTGCGCGGACCGGAGCACCTCGCCGAGGTGCAGGCCGAGGCCCGCGCCGTGGTGTCGGCCGCCCTCGGCGGCTGAGGCTCGCGCCCCTTCCTGTCTTCTGCCCCCGCACGTCGCGCGTGTGGGGGCAGAAGTGCATCCGGGCCCGGAGCGCCTCCGTGGCGGAACGCCCCCGTGGCGGAATCCGGGGGGCGGAACGCCCCGCGGCATCCCCTCCTTCTGCGTGCGGGGCCAATAACGCACCCGAAACGGCCGATCCCGGTGCGAAAGTGACCATGCCTGGCTGGCGCGGTGCGAAAGTGACCCCGCCTGGCGGGCCGGGTGCGAAAGTGACCCCGACTGGCGGACGGAGATGCCTTCCGGTCCTCATGCTCGCCTCCTGCGTGTGCGGGGTCAAAAACGCACCCGAAACGGCCGATTCCGGTGCGAAAGTGACCCCGCCTGGCGGGCTGGCGGGCGGGCGGGGGCAACCCGGGCGGGCGGGGGCAACCCGGGCGGGCGGGGGCGACCCGGGCGGAAGGATGCGGGCGGATGCTGTGCAGGAGCGAACCCGAACGCGAGCGGATGCCGTGAGGCGGGGTCAGACCGACCGGGCGAGCAGCGCCCCGGCGTCGCGCAGCCAACGGGCGGGCTCGGCGAGAGCGGCATCCGACGACCCCGCGATGTCGGTCAACGACGCGGAGGCCGCGAACAGCGCCGTGTCGGAGTCGGCCGTGATGCGCCCGGCCGCGAGCATCGCGGTGGCCCCCGCGGAGGCAGCGAGGCCCGCGATGAAGGAGGGCACCTTGCCGTCGCCGGACTGACCGTCGTACGACCCTTCGCCCGTGACGACGACGTCGGCGTCGGCGATCGCGTCGGCGAGTCCGATCAGCTCGGCCACCTCTGCGGCGCCGGGAGCGAGCGTCGCTCCCCAGACGACGAGCGCACCGCCGGTGCCGCCGGCTGCTCCGGTGCCGGGCAGCGCGACGTCGAGACCGAGCAGGTCGGCGAGTCGGGCGAGCCCGGTATCCACCTGGGCGATCGCGTCGGCGTCGAGTCCCTTCTGCGGTCCGAACACGGCTGCGGCACCCCGCGGTCCGACGAGCGGGTTGGTGACATCGGTGAGCACCCGCACCTGGGGCGCGGTGCGCAGGGTGCTCAGGTCGACGGACGCGATGGCAGCGAGCCCGCGCGCCCCGCGGACGACCGGCTCGCCGGCGGCGTCGAGGAATCGCGCGCCGAGGGCAGTCAGCATCCCGGTGCCGCCGTCGGTCGACGCGCTCGATCCGATGCCGACCACCAGGCGGGTCACGCCATGATCGAGGGCCGCGGCGATCGCCTGGCCGAAGCCGGTCGTGTCGGCATCCCACGGGCGCAGTTCGTCGAGCAGTTCGATGCCCGAGGTCGAGGCGAGGTCGACGACGCCGGTGCCGCCGGGAGAACCGGCAGAGACGGGCAGCAGCAGCCAGCTGGTCTCCAGCGGCACGCCCGCGGGCCCGTCGACGACCAGCGGCATCCGCCGCGCCCCCGGCACGGCCGCGGCGAATGCGGCGACGGTGCCCTCGCCGCCGTCTGCCATCGGCAGGTGCACGAACGACGCACTCGGGTCGACCGACGACCAGCCTTCGGCGAGGGATGCTGCAGCATCCGCTGCTGTGATCGTGCCCTTGAAGCTGTCTGGCGCCAGCACCACCCGTGTCATCGTGCGATACCGGGAGTGCTCGCCCGCACGATGACCTCGAGCGGCAGCGCCGCCTGCTGCCAGTCGGAGTCGACGGTCGCGCGGAAGGCCTGGTAGCCGACCTCGCTCAGCGGCACGCGCACCGTGGTGAGCGCCGGGGTGACATCGCTGCTGGAGGGCACGTCATCGAAGCCGCACACGGCGATGTCAGGACCGACCTCTCGACCTGCCTCGCGGATGGCCGCGGTCGCTCCGATCGCGACGACGTCGCTCATCCCGAAGACGAGGGTGCCCGGCTCGACGCCGTCGGCCAGTGCCGCCGACATCGCCTGCACACCCGATTCACGACGGAAATCGCCGCGGATCACGCGATCGATCGAGCCGCCGCCTGATTCGAAGCCCGCGCGGAATCCGGCGAGACGCTCATCGGAGGTGAGCACTCCCTCGGCGGCACCGATCGCGATGGCCGAGCGGTAGCCGAGCGACGCCATGCGGCGACCGAGTGCCTCGGCACCGGCGCGGTTGTCGATCTCGACGTGGCGGTTCTCGGCACTGCCTGCCCCGAACGTGACCACGCGGCCGCCGAACCGGGCATACTCCGCCAGCTCGCGCGAGGTGTCGGAGTCGGTCGGCTCGTTCGTGCGCGACGCGGCGAGGATCAGACCCTGAGGTCGCTGTCCCCGCAGAGCTCGCACGATGCGTGCCTCGCGGGCCGGGTCGCGCTCGGTGATCGCGATCGTGACGACGAGACCCTGCTCGTCGGCTCCGCGGGCGACACCGGCGGCGATGAGTCCGAAGTAGGGGTCGGCGATGTCGGCGACGAGCAACGCGATCACGGGCGAGCTGCCGCGAGCGGTGGCCTGGGCCGACGCATTCGCCGTATAGCCCAGCTCGGCCGCCGCCTGCTCGACGCGCTCGCGGAAGGACTCGGCGACCTTGCGTTCGGATCCGTTGAGAACGCGGGATGCCGTGGCGAGCGAGACCCCGGCCTCACGGGCGACGTCGTGCAGGGTCGGGGCTGCGCCCCGCGAGTGCCGCGGCTGACGCACGCGGGAAGGGCTTTCCTGCTGACTCATGCCCTGAGCATACTGCGCGGTGCGGGGGTCGCCGGGGAGCTTCCGAGGGCTGCGGCGTCCGGACGGCTGCGGAGCATGGCCGACTACAGCGAGAGGTACGAGCGGAGCGTCGCGGCCTCGCCGCGCAGCATCGCCGGGTCATCGCCGGGCACGAACTCGAGCAGGGCGTCTCTCGGCGGCGTGGTCGCGGACTGCGCCTCTCCGAAGAATCGGGTCCAGAGGGCGTCCCGCGCCCGCAGCGGAAGCCTGTCGTGCGCGGGCCACCACGAGAACACGTGCGCGGCGCTCACATGATCTGCGACCGCACGATACTCGTCGAGCACCGCATCGACCCCAGCACCGACAGTGGGTTGCCAGTAGGTGCTGAGCGTCGGCCTCGCGACCTCCTCCAGCACGCGGAGAGTCGCCGGCGCCGTGTCGGCGAGCGTGCCCGAATGGAACTCGAGCGCGAGGGAGATGCTTCGGGCGTCCGCCTCGTCGACAGCATCCTGCAACCTGGCGATGGTCGACGCCCGGTCCTGGGGCGCGGACTCGTCGGAACCGCTCTCTCCGGCCCAGATCCGCACGCGGTCGACACCGAGAGCTGCGGCGGAGTCGAGCACAGGGGTGATCGACTCCTCTGCCCCGGCGCGGAAGTACGACCCATAGGAGCAGGACGTGAGCCCGGCATCCGTCGTCAGCTTCGCCACCCTCGCCGCCTGCTCGACGTCACCGGCCGGCACATGCACGTCGGCTCCCCACTCGATGACCTCGAGTCGGGCATCGGCGGCGAGCTCGACGACCTGTTCGGCGCTCAACGCCCGGAAGGTCACCGAGCAGAGTCCCGGACGGATCTTCGTCATGACGTCATCCTCTCAATCGTTCGGTGCGGTGTCGCGGGGCTTGCGTCCGGCGGCTCGCTCCGTATCAGCACGCCGTGCCGTCTGCAGGACCGAGGCACGGATGCAGGACCAGAAACCGTGCCCCGGCCCGGCATCCGTGCCCGCGTCCTGCAGGTGAAGCCGGCAAAGCGGTGCCAGTCCGGGCGGTTCCCCGCCATTCGACATCGAGCCCGTACCGTCTGCAGGAACGAGGCACGGATGCAGGACAAGAAACCGTATTCCGTTCCTGCATCCGTGCCCGATTCCTGCAGGCGTGCCCGATTCCTGCATCCGTGCCCGAGTCCTGCAGGCGGCCTGCGGGTGGCACACCAGTGGCACACCCGGGACCATCGACTCCCGTGCGTCAGCGCAGGTGCGGCGAGACCGCGACCCCGAAGGTCTCGGCCGTGCGGCGCACGACGTTCTCGGGAGCATCCGCCCAGATGTCGGCGTTGAAGATCTCGACCTCGATGTCGCGGTCGTAGCCCGTGTCGATCACGGCGCGGGTGAGCGAGCCGAAGTCAATCACCCCGTCGCCCGTGTAGTGCCGTGAAAGCAGCACATCGGCGGCGAGCGGGGTCTTCCAGTCGCACACCTGGTAGGTCGCGATGCGGCCCTCGCGGCCAGCGCGCGCGATCTGCTCGAGCACCTGCGGGTCCCACCAGATGTGGAACGTGTCGACCGCCGCACCCACGACGTCGGCATCGAAGTCGGCGGCGATGTCGAGCGCCTGCCCGAGGGTGGAGACGACGGCGCGGTCGGAGGCGTACATCGGATGCAGGGGCTCGATCGCGAGCGTCACGCCCGCCGCCTTCGCGTCGGTCGCGAGCACGCCGATCGCGTCGCGCACCCGCTCACGCGCACCGATCAGGTCGCGCGACCCGGCAGGCAGTCCCCCGGCGACGAGCACGAGCACGGCGGTCGATCCGTCGGCGCCCGCGGCGGCGAGCGTCGCGGTCTCCTCGATCGCGCGGCGGTTGTCGTCGAGTGCGGCGACGCGCTCCGGCCCCTCGGGCAGGGTGAAGAAACCGCCGCGGCAGTGCGTCGTGAACCGCAGACCCGAGTCTGCGAGCATGCGCGCAGCGACGTCTAGTCCGACCTCGTTCACAGGCTCGCGCCACAGACCGATCGCCTGGATGCCGGCATCCGCCGTGACCCGCAGCGCGGTCGCGAGATCGGCGTGCTTGATCGTGGCCTGGTTGATCGACAGGCGGGGATCGACGGTCATGCGGTCACGCTCCCTGCATCGACGCCGTTCAGGCGCAGCATCCCGTGCCAGCGCTCGCGTGCGAGCTCGGGGTTCTCGAGTGCGAGCGAGGCGTTCGCCAGCTCGACGATGCGGCTGAGGTGCGGAAGGCTGCGCGCCGAGTGCAGCCCGCCGACCATCTGGAACGCGGGCTGGTGCCCGTTGAGCCACGCGAGGAAGGCGACGCCCGTCTTGTAGTAGAACGTCGGAGCCGCGAACACCTGACGGCTGAGCTCTTCGGTCGGGCCGAGGATCTCGAGGTACCGCGCGGGATCTCCAGCATCCAGCGCCTGGATCGCCGCGGACGCCACCGGGGTGATCGCCGCGAACGCGCCGAGCAGCGCGTCGGAGTGCCCGTCGCCCTGCGCCACGGTGTCGCCGCCGATGAGTCCGACGTAGTTGAAGTCGTCTCCGGTGAACATGCGCACGCCCGCGGGCAGTCGCTCGCGCACCGAGATCTCGGACTCGGCGTTCAGCAGGCTCATCTTCACGCCCGCGATCTTGTCGGGGTTCTCGGCGATCACGTCGAGCAGCACAGCGGATGCCGTCTGCCAGTCGTCCGCGCCGAAGTATCCGGCGAGCTCGGGATCGAAGGCGGTGCCGAGCCAGTGCAGCACGACCGGCACCGTGGCCGACGAGAGCACCTCGCGGTACACGCGACGGTAGTCGTCGGCGTTCTCTGCGACGCGGGCGAGGTGGCGCGAGGCCATGAGCACAGGGCCCGCCCCCTGCTCCTCGGTGAAGTGCAGCTGCTCCTTGTAGGCGTCGATCACCTGGTCGAGCGAGATGTGCGACTCGGCGACGTGATCGGTGTTGACGCCGACCACCACCGAGCCGCCCTCTTCGCGGGCGACCTCGGCGCTGCGCGAGATGAGCTCACGCGTCGCCGCGGCATCGAGGCCCATGTTGCGCTGCGCGGTGTCCATGGCGTCGGCGACGCCGAGACCCCACGAATAGACGTTGCGGCGGAACGCGAGCGTCGAGTCCCAGTCGATGTCGGCGGGCTGCCCCGGAGTGTTGTCGGCGTGCACCTTCGGCACCACGTGGGCGGCGGCGTACGCCACGCGACTCTGCAGCGCGGAGGTCGGGCGGGAGTACCCGCCGCCCTCGCGCAGCTCGGCATCCGTCACCGCGCCTGCGGCGTCGAGAAGTCGGAGAGTGCTCATGCTCAGCCCAGCGTCAGCGGCTCGAGCGCGACCTTGCGGCCCTCGGCGCTGGAGGTCAGACCCGCCTCGGCGAACTGCACACCCCGGGCGCCGGAGAGCAGGTCGAAGGGGTACTTCGTGCCCTCGACGAACGAGATCAGGTACTCCTCCCACTGCTGACGGAAGCCGTTGATGAAGACGTCGTTCGTGGGCACGTTCTGCCAGTCGGTGTCGTAGTCGTGGCTGTCTTCGAGGTCGGGGTTCCACACGGGCTTCGGCGTCGCATTGCGCGGCTGGATCTTGGCGCCGAAGAGTCCGACCACGGCCGACCCGTGAGTGCCGTCGACCTGGAACTCGACGAGCTCGTCGCGGTTGACGCGCACCGTCCAGCTGGAGTTGATCTCGGCGACGATGCCGCCCTCGATCTCGAAGATGCCGTATGCCGCATCCTCGGCGGTGGCGGTGTAGTGCTCGCCGTTCTCGTCCCAGCGGTCGGCGATGTGCACGGCCGCCTGGGCGTAGACGCTCTTGACCTCACCGAACAGGTTCTCGAGCACGTAGTTCCAGTGCGGGAACATGTCGACGATGATGCCGCCGCCGTCTTCGGTGCGGTAGTTCCAGCTCGGGCGCTGGGCGGGCTGCCAGTCGCCCTCGAAGACCCAGTAGCCGAACTCGCCGCGCACCGACAGGATGCGGCCGAAGAAACCCGAGTCGATCAGGCGCTTGAGCTTCTGCAGGCCCGGCAGGTAGAGCTTGTCGTGCACGACGCCGGTCTTGACACCGGCCGCGTCTGCGAGGCGCGCGAGCTCGAGGGCCTCGTCGAGCGACTCGGCGGTGGGCTTCTCGGTGTAGATGGCCTTGCCTGCGGCGATCGCCTTGCGGAGGGCCGAGGCACGGGCCTTGGTCACGAGGAAGTCGGCGTAGATCTCCCACTTCGGGTCGGCGAGAGCCGCGTCGAGGTCGGTCGTGTAGTCCTCGATGCCGTGCTTCGCGGCGAGTTCGGCCAGCTTCGCTTCGTTGCGGCCGACCAGCAGCGGCTTCACCGTGACGCGGGATCCGTCGGGCAGCTCGATGCCGCCCTCGTCGCGGATCGCGAGGATCGACCGCACGAGGTGCTGGCGGTAGCCCATGCGCCCGGAGACGCCGTTCATGATGATCCCGATCTCGCGGGTTGTCGCCTGTGACATTGCTGGTCCGTTCTGTGGGAAGCCGTTGCGCCGATCGCCCGTGATGGGTAAGCGCTTTCCGTCAGCATGCCATGACTCAGTCGGGCGCGCAAGCGGCGGACGGAAACCGCTATCCGGGTGCGGGGTGTCGCAGGCCGTCGCAGGCCGTCGCAGAAACCCCCAGGAGGCATCCCGTCCCGCACTGCTCTCGGGCCAGCGGTGGTCAAAAACGCATCGGAAAGGCTCGATTCAGATGCAGAAGTGGCCCCGCACCGGACGAGAGGTGCGGATTTGGCCCCGCTCGGGACGAAAGGTGCGGATTTGGCCCCGCTCGGGACGAGAGGCGCGGATGTGGCCCCGCTCGGGACGAGAGGTGCGGATCTGGCCCCGCTCGGGACGAGAGGTGCGGATCTGGCCCCGCTCGGGACGCGAGGTGCGGATCTGGCCCCGCTCGGGACGAGAGGTGCGGATGTGGCCCCGCTCAGGACGAGAGGTGCGGATCTGGCCCCGCTCGGGACGAGAGGCGCGGATGTGGCCCCGCTCAGGACGAAGGGTGCCGGTCGACGACGCACCCCTGTCCCTCCGTCGCCCCGGTGCCTCCTGTCCCGAGTTGCGTTTCAGTCAGCCGGGGCCAAAAGCGCATCGGAGAATCCCGATTCGGATGCAGAAGTGACCCCGCAGCGAGCGGCAGATGCAGAAGTGACCCCGCACCGGACGGCAGATGCAGAACTGACCCCGCAGCGGACGGCAGATGCAGAAGCGGCCCCGCAGCGAGCGGCGGATGCCCTGCTGGACACTCAGCGAGTTCGCACCGAAGTGCGACCGCGGCGGTGCGCGTCAGCGAGTGCTGGAGCGTTCGACCAGAAGCGTCGGCACGACGACAGCGGATGCCGCACCGTCCGCGGCACCCTCGATGTCGGCGACGAGCAGGTCGACGGCCCGGTGCGCCAAGGCGGCGAAGTCCTGACGGATCGTCGTCAGCGGCGGGCGGTAGTTGGCGGCATCCGGCACGTCGTCGAAGCCGATGACGCTGACGTCCTCGGGAACCCGCCGCCCCGATTCGGCGAGCGCGCGGAGGAGCCCGAGTGCCATCTGGTCGTTGGCGCAGAAGACGGCGGATGCTGCGCCCAGCGCCTCGCCCGCGGCGAACCCTGCCTCGGCGGTCCAGTCGCCACGGACGACCTCGGTCACCATCGCTCCGGCATCCGCGAGCGCCTTCCGCCATCCCCGCTCACGCTCGGCAGCCGCGAACGAATCGGCCGGCCCGGCGAGGTGGTGCACCGTCGCATGCCCGAGGCCCAGTAGATGCGCCGTCGCCGCGGCGGCGCCTCCGACATGGTCGCTGTGCACGACGGCGAGATCCGCGGACCCCGGGGCGTCGACGACCACGAGCCGCAGTCCCGGCGGTCGATCGGCTGCGGGCACCAGCGCCGACGCCTCGTTCAGCACGATCGCGCCGTCGACCTCCTGCTCGGCGAGGCGCTCGAACGCGTCGGCCAAGTTCTCCCCGGCCGTCACGAGAGTGAGGGCGTAGCCGCGCTCGGCGGCAGCCTCGGCGGTGGCCTGCAGCATCCGCGAGTTGCCGACCGTCGCGAGGGTGGTGACCACGAGTCCGATGGTCTGCGAGCGACCGGTGCGCAGGGCGCGGGCGGCGCGGTGGGGGCGGTAGCCGAGTTCCGTCATCGCCTTCTCGACACGCGCGCGGGTCGCCGGATCGACGCGGGGGCTGTCGTTGACGACACGCGAGACGGTCTGTCCTGAGACCCCGGCGCGTGATGCGACCATCGCCATCGAGACGCGACCGGACGGGGCCTGGCGTCGACGCGGGCGCGCGGTGCCGCGCAGCAGGTCATCGCCGCGCGACAGGTCACCGCCGCGCAGCAGGTCGTCGTCCACGGGCGCCCTTTCTTCGCGTTCACAACTCCGGAATGTTGACGTTACCACGGCGCTGTGCGTACCATGTTTACGTGAACACGCCCGAATCTCCTGAGTTGCGAACCGAGACCCTCTCCGCCGGCATCGTCAAGCGCGCGACGACGCTCGCCGATGGCCGCGAGCTGATCTACTTCGACGACCCCGACACGACGCTCGGCGCCGAGCGCGCGGTCGACTCCCGCACCCTCGATGCCCGCGGCGAGACCGCCACGATGCGACTCGACGTGCTGACGGGTGACTGGATCACGGTCGCCGCGAACCGTCAGAACCGGGTGATGATGCCGAGCGCCGACGCCGACCCGCTCGCTCCGCAGTCCCCCACCAACCCGTCTGAGGTGCCGTCGCTCTACGACGTCGCCGTGTTCGAGAACCGCTCGCCCGCCTTCGGTCCCGCCCTCGCCGAGGCCACCGGCACGGCCCCCGAGGCGAGCAACCCTCCTCGCGGGCTCGACGATCTCAGCGCTCTGGGCCTCGGCCGCACCCGCACGTCGGTCGGCCGCTGCGAGGTCGTGTGCTTCAGCCCTGAGCACACCGGCTCGTTCGGCACGCAGTCGGTAACCCGCGCCCGCACCGTGATCGAGGCCTGGGCCGATCGCACCGCCGCACTCTCGAAGCTGCCCGGCATCGAGCAGATCTTCCCGTTCGAGAATCGCGGCGAAGCGATCGGGGTCACGCTCCCCCACCCCCACGGCCAGATCTACGCCTACCCCTACGTGACCCCGCGCACCACGCGCCTGCTCGACTCGATCGACCGCACCGCACCCGACCTGTTCCAGCACATCCTCGAGTCCGAGCAGGCGTCCGAGCGCGTCGTGTTCCGGGGCGAGCACTGGACGGCGTTCGTACCCTTCGCCGCCCGCTGGCCCCTCGAGGTGCACCTGATGCCGCACCGGCACGTGCCCGACTTCGCCGAGACGACGGATGCCGAGCGCGACGAGCTGGCTCCTCTCTACCTGCGCCTGCTCCGTGGTGTCGACGCGCTCTACGACACCCCGACCCCCTACATCGCCGCCTGGCACCAGGCCCCGGTGAACGTCGGCCGCGACAGCGTGCGCCTGCACCTGCAGCTGACGAGCCCTCGCCGCGCTGCCGACAAGCTCAAGTTCCTCGCCGGCTCCGAGGCCGCGATGTGGGCGTGGGCCGCCGAGGTCACCCCCGAGCAGGGCGCGGCCCGCATCCGCGAGGCCATCGCGAAGGCAGACGCCGCACACACGGCGGCCTCCGCGCACACGGCATCCGCAGACACGACACCCGACCCCCAGCACGCAGACGAGGCATCCGCATGACCACCACCCAGGACGCCGCGCGCGCACTCTTCACAGACCTCACCGGACGCGCACCCGACGGCGTCTGGTCGGCGCCGGGCCGCGTGAACCTGATCGGCGAGCACACCGACTACAACGACGGCTTCGTGCTGCCGTTCGCGATCCCGCACCGCACCTACGCGGCCGTCGGGATCCGCGACGACGGCCGAGGCCGCGTGCGTGTCGCGTCGACCTTCGCCGATGAGCCCGTAGAGGTCTCCCTCGACGACCTCGACGAGCTGTTCCCCACGCCCACCGGTGAAGCCCCTGCTGTGCCCGAGTGGGCCGCGTACCCGCTCGGCGTCGCCTGGGCTCTCCGTCAGGCCGACGGCGTGGCCCCGTCGGCCGCCACCGGCACCGGCCTCGACATCGCGATCACCTCCGACGTCCCGGTGGGCGCAGGCCTGTCGTCGTCCGCCGCGATCGAGGGCGCCACGGCATCCGCCCTGAACGATCTGTGGGCGGCCGGACTCGACCGCGTCGCCCTCGCTCGCGTCGGCCGCCGGGCCGAGAACGAGGCCGTCGGAGCCCCGACCGGCATCATGGATCAGATGGCCTCGATGCTCGGCGAACCCGATGCGGCGATCTTCCTCGACTGCCGCTCGCTCGACGCGAACCTCGTGCAGGTCGGCATCGCCGAGGCGGGCCTCGCGATCCTCGTGATGGACACGCGCGTCAAGCACGCCCACTCGACCGGTGGATACGGCGAGCGCCGCGCCGCCTGCGAACGCGGTGCCGCGATCATGGGCGTGCCGAGCCTGCGCGACGTCTCGGTCGACGACCTGCCCCGCGCCGAGGAGCTCATGGACGACGTGACCTTCCGTCGAGTGCGTCACGTCGTGACCGAGAACCAGCGTGTCCTCGACACCGTGAAGGTGCTGCGCGAAGAGGGACCCCGCGCGATCGGCGACCTGCTCGTGGCCTCTCACGCCTCGATGCGCGACGACTTCGAGATCTCGGTGCCCGAGCTCGACACCGCGGTCGAGGCCGCCCTCACAGCCGGCGCCATCGGCGCTCGGATGACCGGCGGTGGATTCGGCGGAGCCGCGATCGCGCTGATCGAGCAGGACTCGGTGCAGCAGGTGACGGATGCCGTGAACGCCGCGTTCGCCGCATCCGCTTTCACCGCCCCCGTCATCTTCACCGTCACCCCGTCGGCAGGGGCGCACCGCGACGCCTGACCCGGGTCAGGGTCCGCTGATCGCGACCTGAGATACTGAACACTTCCCCACCCTGAGGAGCACAATGTCCTGGATCGTGACCGGCGGCGCCGGCTACATCGGCTCGCACGTCGTTCGCGCACTCGCGGATGCAGGGCTGACGCCCGTCATCCTCGACGACCTCTCGAGCGGGGTCGCCTCGTTCGTGCCCGAGGGCGTGGCCTTCGTGCAGGGCAGCATCCTCGACCGCGAGCTCGTCGAGAAGACGCTGCGCGACCATGACGCCGACGGCGTCATCCACGTCGCCGGCTACAAGTACGCCGGAGTCTCGGTGCAGCGTCCGCTGCACACCTATGCGCAGAACGTCGAAGGCACCCGCGTGATCCTCGAGGCGATGGAGGCCGCGGGCGTCACGAACATCGTGTTCTCATCGTCGGCCGCCGTGTTCGGCACCCCCGACGTGCCGCTCGTCGTCGAAGACACCGCCAAGAAGCCGGCCAGCCCCTATGGCGAGTCGAAGCTGATCGGAGAGTGGCTGCTGCGCGATCAGGCGATCGCGACCGCGGAGTCCGAGAAGCCGCTGCGGCACACGTCGCTGCGCTACTTCAACGTCGTCGGCTCGGCCGACCCGACGGTCTACGACGTGAGCCCGCACAACCTGTTCCCGATCGTGTTCGAGAAGCTCCTCGCCGGAGAGACCCCGCGGATCAACGGTGACGATTACGACACGGAGGACGGCACCAACGTGCGCGACTACGTGCACGTCGGAGACATCGCCGCAGCTCACGTGGCTGCCGCGAAGCGCCTCGCAGCAGGCGAGTCGATCGAAGCGGCATACAACCTCGGCTCCGGCGACGGCCTCAGCGTGAAGCAGATCATGGATGCCGTCGCACGCGTCACCGGCATCGACTTCACCCCGGAGATCGGCCCCCGCCGCCCCGGCGACCCCGACCGCATCGTCGCGACCGGCGAGCTCGCCGCTCGCGACCTCGACTGGAAGATGCGATACACGGTCGACGAGATGGTGCGGACGGGCTGGGAGGCGCGTCGAGCCGCGTCCTGACGTCGGTCAGAGGTCGCGCGTGCGGATCGGGTAGAGCCAGAAGCACAACCACGCGAGAGCGGCGAACACGAGCGGAACCACCGCGACCATCACCCGGATGCCGCCGTCGACCGCCTCCGGCTGCGCTTCGCCCAGCGACGCATCGAAGCCCGATGCCGTGAGCACGGCCGCCGCGACGACGGCCTGCAGCACGACCGAGCCGCGCACCACGAAGCCGTTCACGCCGAAGTAGGCGCCCTCTCGCCGATGCCCGGTGCGGGTGGCGTCCTCATCGATGATCTGCGCGAGCACCACCTCGAGGAGCTGCAGCAGGCCGCCGACTCCGACGCCCACCGCGACGCCGACGAGAGCAGCCGTGAGCACCGTCGACGGCAGCAGATAGCCGAGCACGGCGATGCCGAAGACCGCGACGCTCCACAGCAGCGCCGTGCGGGGTGAGGTGCGTCGCACGACCGCGCTCCACAGCACGATCGACGGGATGGCGGTCACGAAGATCGCCCCCAGCAGCAGACTGGCTTCGCCCTCGGCGGCGCCCAGCGAATACCTCACGTAGAACGGCAGAGCGGCGAGGATGACGGCGATCGACGTCTGGATGAACAGCGAGCCGAGCACGTAGGGGACGAACGCGCGGTTCGCGAACGTGTACTTCAGCTGGTCGCGCCACCGCATCGCCTCGGATGCGGCCTCCGGCACCTGACGCTCGATCATGCCGCCGACGAACGACCACACCAGCAGCACGAGGCAGACGGCCGAGAGCACGATCGCCATGCCCGGCCAGCCGATCGACCCGTAGAGCGCGGGCGCCCCCGCGGTGCCGAGCACCATGCCGAGGATCGCGAAGATCTGGCGGGGCACGTTGCCTCGCGCCCGCTCGTCGGTCGTGCGGAAGATCTCGGGGAACAGCGCCGAGATGTTCAGCACCACCACCACGAACGCGATGTCGTACACCGCGACCACGATGAGGAACCACACGATCAGTCCGGCGGTCGGCAGCTCCGGCGGCATCCACACCAGCGCGAAAGCGACCACGAGCGGAACGATGCCGAGACCGATCCAGGGGATGCGACGACCCCACGGCGTGCGGATGCGGTCGGACAGGGCGCCGACGATCGGATTCAGCACCGCGTTCAGGATGCCGTGCGCGATCATCGCCGCGGCGACCCATCCGGGTGCGACGCCGAGGTGCGTGACGTAGAAGTAGACGACGAACGCAGAGAACGTCTGCGCCATGAGCTGCGTCGGGAACCCGGATGCGCCGAACGCGATCGCCTGCGCCCTGGTGGGGGCCTCGTCGAGTCGACGGTCGCGCAGCCGCGTCGCCATCGAGGTCATGCGCGCCGGCTCCGCTGCAGATCGCGCAGGTCGCGCCATCCGACTCGCACGAGCCCTTCGTCGGCGATCGCCTGCAGCACCGCGGGGTCGGAGAGCAGTCGAAGCTCGTGTCCGCGCTTGGCTGCGGCGAAGTCGACGGCCGCGCGCAGCTCGTCGTCGTCGACCATCGGATGCAGGTAGATCTCGGTCACCCCGGCCGGAACGGCACGCAGGAGCGCGATGAAGCCGTCGCGGATCTGCTCGTACGATTCTCCGGGGATCTCCTCGAACGGGTGGCTCCACAGCCGGTCGATGATCTCGACGCCGAGGGAGTCGGCCGCAGCCGCTGCCTCGGCGAGCTTCGCCTGCAGCGCGGCGTCGTCTCCTGTGCCCTCCATGCTGCGCGGCAGCCGGAACGGCAGTCCGTGGCGGGCGGCGAGCTCGAAGACCGGACCCAGGAAGTCCCGCCCGGTGAGCAGCCCGTAGACAGATCCCATGTGATTGTCGAGGTGGGTCACGTCGACACCGGCATCCAGCGCCGCCTGCAGCTGCGCGGCGATCTCGGCGGTGACGTCGTCGACCGACGCGAGCTCCTCGATCGCCAGGACGCCGGCGGGAAAATACCCCGCGTCGTCGACGAGGGTGGTGTCGGCGCCGGTGAGGGGCCGCCAGCGGTAGTCGGTCCACTCGCTCGTGAGCACCAGGTGCACGCCGACGTCGAGGTCGGTGCGCGTGGCGGCGAATGCCAGCGCCTCCGGCGCCCAGGCGCAGGGCACCATCAGAGTCGTCGAGTCGACGTGTCCTGCGTCCAGCAGCCGGATGATCGCCGTGTTCGCCGCGTGGCACATGCCGAAGTCGTCGGCGTTGATGATCACGGCCCTGGCCCCCGGTGCGAGGCCGAGGCGATCAGCGAGGTCTGAGGTCATCGACGGTTCCTGTCTGAGGCGGGGAGCAGCAGCGAGAAGATCGACGCCCGAAGAGCGGATGCCGCCTCGCCGACCGCGCCGACCAGCGGCGCCTCCGGGCCGAACGACGAGACCACGAGGGTGAGCGGCAGTTGCGGGGCGAGCTCTTCGGCGAACTCGGCTGCGGCGCGCGCGAGAGCCGGGTGCGCGGCAGTGCCGCTGAGCAGGAACGCCTCCGGGTCGAGGACGAGCGCGATGCTGCCGGCGATCAGGGTGAGTCTGCGCCCCATCTCGGCCGCCATGGCGAGCGCGGCCGGATCGCCGGCCCACGCGGCATCGAGGTGCTGGTCTATCGTCTCGTCCGGGTCGCGGCCGTGGGCCAGCGCGAGATCGCGCACGACCGCGTCGCCGAGCACCGGAGCTCCGATCGGCAACGGGCTCTGCGGCAGATACATGACCTCACCCGCGACACCGGAGAACCCTCGGTGCAGCGAGCCGTCGATGACGATGCCTGCTCCGAGACCGTCGTCGAGGAGGAGCAGCGCGAAGCTGCTGAGTCCTGCGGCGGTCCCCTCGGACAGTTCGGCGAGCGCCGCGAGGTTGACGTCGTTCTCGACCCGCACCGTGCAGCCGAGGCGTGCGGACAGCGAGTTCTTGAATGCGCCGCCGTCCGGCCCCTGGTCGTCGCGGATGCCTCCGTCGGCGGTGACGATGCCGGGGATTCCGACGACGGCGAGCAGCAGCCGTCCGTTCACCGTGCGGCGACACGCTTCGATCAGCCCGGCGATGTGCTGCACGCGGTCTCCACGCGGAGGGAATGCGGCGTGACTCTCGGCCCTCACGGCCCCGGTCGGGTCGACCAGGGCGACATGGGCGGCATGGGCGTCGACGTGCACGGCTGCGGCGAAGCCGAGCTGCGGATGCAGTGCGACGCGCCCCGCTGCCGGTCCGCGGGTGTCACGATCCACCCCGGCCGCGGCCACGGCCGACGACGCTTCGAGCATTCGCAGCACCTGGGTCACTGCCGTACGCGACAGCCCTGTCTCGGCGACGAGTTCAGCGCGGGTGAGCGGGCCGCGGCGCGCGAGCGTCTCGAGGATCGCACGGCCGTTGAGCGTTCGGAGCAGGGTCTGGGGCCCCGCGAGTGGTCGTGCCAAGTTGATCCCCCCGGATTCGACGTGCGCCCAGCTTGACACATCGCGTCATACGTGTCGAGGGATCGGAGCAGCGATCTGCGTCCCGTCACACGACGGGACTGGCTCTTAGAGTGGACGGATGACGACTCTGGCGATCCGCGACGGTGCCGTGGCCGATGCAGACCAGATCGCCGAAGTGCATGTGCGCTCGTGGCAAGCGGCCTACCGCGGCCTCATCGACCAGAAGATCCTCGATGGCCTGTCGATCTCCGACCGCGCTGACGGCTGGCGACGGAACCTCGTCGCCCCGCTGCCCACGATCATCGGCATCCTGGTCGCGGAACGCGAGGGCAGGGTGATCGGCTGGACGTCGTTCGGCTCAGGACGCGAAGACGAGGGAGCGGACGACGGCGAGATCTACGGCATCTACGCCGACCCTGCGGAGTGGTCGACCGGGGTCGGGCGCGCCTTGCTCACGGAGGCCGAGCAGCGGATCACAGCCGCCGGGCACACCCGGGCCTACCTGTGGGTGCTCGACGGGAACGAGCGCGCCGACGCCTTCTACGCTCGCCACGGCTGGGAGCTCGACGGTGCGCGCAAGGTCGAGGAGCGACCGGACATGAGCCTGCCGGAGCACCGCCGGGTCAAGCGCTTCACCGACTCCTGACCGACTGGCTGCTCCGATCGCACCGACCGAATCCCCAAAACCCGCAGGTTTCGTATTACAATTGCCCCATGGCGAGGAAGATGCAGGGCAAAGAGGTCTCCGAAGAGCAGGTCGACGCTTGGGTGGCTGAGGCCGAGTCGGGATACGACGTCGAGGAGCTTCTGCGTCGACGTGGCGGGCGACCCGCACGCGGTAGCGAACCCTCCGAGGTCGTCCCTGTTCGGCTGACGAGCGCCGAGCTCGAAGCAGTCATGAACCGAGCCGAACGCGAGCATCTGAACCGTTCAGAAGCTTTCCGCGCCGCTCTCGCTGCCTGGGCACGCGTCGACGCATGATCGTCCGCGCCTCAGCGCTCAAACATGGCATCTCCGAAAACGACTCGGTAGAAGCCGCGACCTGGCCGGCGAAAGCGATCACCCTCGACGACGACAACCCCGGACGCGAGCTTCGTCTCGGATTCGATACGCATGGACGCCTGCTGGAACTCGTCGTTCTCGTCTGGGACGACGGTACCGAGGAACTCATCCACGCGATGAAGGCTCGCCCTCAGTACACTCGCCTGCTCGATTGAGTCACCGATCCGGCCACGACCAAGCGTCCCGACTCGGCCTGAAGCACCTTCAGTCCAGCGCGGACATCACGTGCTTGATGCGCGTGTAGTCATCGAAGCCGTACTGCGAGAGGTCCTTGCCGTAGCCCGAGTGCTTGAACCCGCCGTGCGGCATGTCGGAGACGAACGGGATGTGCGTGTTGATCCACACGCACCCGAAGTCGAGATCCCGCGAGAAGCGCATCGCTCTGGCATGGTCGGTGGTCCACACCGATGACGCGAGCGCGTAGGGCACGTCGTTCGCCATCTCGAGCGCCTGCTCCTCGGTGTCGAACGACTGCACAGTCAGCACGGGGCCGAAGATCTCGCCCTGCACGGCCTCGTCGTCCTGGTGCAGGCCCGAGACGATGGTCGCCTCGAAGAAGTAGCCCGTCTCGCCCTGACGCGCGCCGCCGGTCTCGATCGTGGCGTGCGCGGGCAGACGGTCGACGAAGCCCTGCACCTGGGCGAGCTGGGCCGCACTGCTGAGCGGGCCGTAGAGCACTCCCTCTTCGTGCGGGGCGCCCGTGCGGGCATCCGTCTTCGCCTTCTCGACCAGCGCTGCGACGAACTCGTCGTGCACCGATGAGTGAACGAGCACGCGGGTCGCGGCCGTGCAGTCCTGCCCGGCGTTGAAGAATGCTCCGGTGACGATGCCGGATGCCGCCTTGTCGAGGTTCGCGTCGGGGAAGACGATCGCCGGCGCCTTGCCGCCGAGCTCGAGGTGCACGCGCTTGACGTCGTTCGCCGCCGACCGGGCCACTGCCATGCCGGCACGGACGGATCCCGTGATCGCGACCATCTGCGGGGTCGGATGCTCGACCAGAGCCACCCCGGTGTCGCGGTCGCCGAGCACGACATTGAGCGTGCCGGCGGGAGTGTGCAGCGCGACGATCTCGGCGAGCAGCAGCGTGGTCAGCGGCGTCGACTCCGCAGGCTTCAGCACGACCGTGTTGCCCGCGGCGAGCGCGGGGGCGATCTTCCACACCGCCATGTTGAGCGGATAGTTCCAGGGCGTGACCTGTCCGATCACGCCGATCGGCTCGCGGCGCACGAACGAGGTGTGTCCGGCGAGGTACTCCCCCGCCGCGCGCCCTTCGAGGCTGCGGGCGGCACCGGCGAAGAAGCGCAGCTGGTCGATCGACTGCAGGATCTCGTCGGTCACGAGGCTCGCGCGCGGCTTGCCGGTGTCCTTCGACTCGAGGTCGGCGAACTCCTCGGCGCGCGCCTGCATCTCGTCGGCGATGCGGAAGAGCGCCAGCTGCCGGTCGGCCGGCGTCGTGTCACGCCAGATCGGGAACGCGGCGGATGCGGCGGCGTACGCGGCATCGACATCAGAGGTGTCGGAGACGGGCAGCTCTCCGTAGGTCTCCTCGGTCACGGGGTCGATCAGCGGCATCCGCCCCTGCCCGCTCACGGGACCGTACTGCCCGCCGATGAAGTTCTGAAGGAGTTCTGTGGCCATGACGGCCATGTTAGCGATCAGATTGCGAATACAGAAGACTCATCTGAATCAAACGATGGAATCAGTTGCTTCGGCAGGTTGATCCTGTCAATATCGACACATGAGCGCCACAGCGAAGCAGCCCGTACTCGACGACATCTCGAAGCGGATCGTCGAGCTCCTGCAGGAGGACGGACGCCGGCCCTATGCCGAGATCGGCCGGGAGGTGGGGCTGAGCGAGGCGGCGGCGCGTCAGCGCGTGCAGCGGATGACCGAGGCGGGCATCATCCAGATCGTCGCGGTGACCGACCCGATGCAGCTCGGCTTCAACCGCATGTCGATGATCGGCATCCGCGTGACGGGCGATCCGAGGCTCATCGCCGAGGAGCTGACGAAGATCACCGAGCTCGCCTACGTCGTCGTCACGCTCGGCACCTTCGACATCCTCGTCGAGGCCGTGTGCGAGAGCGACAGCCATCTGCTCGACCTGATCGCGACCCGCATCCGCACGATCCCGGGCATCACTCACACCGAGAGCCTGCTCTACGCCGAGCTCTACAAAGACCTCTACAACTGGGGCACGCGCTGAGGCGCGGGTCCGGAAACCAGGAGCACATCATGGGAACCACGGTCTTCGAACGTCGCCGCCCCGCGGATGCCGTGATCGACGCCTCGCTGCGCGACACGGCTCTCAGCGTGTTCTGGCTCGATGACGTCGAGCGCGTCTCGCATCCCGCCCTCACTGGGAGCATCACGGCCGACCTCGCCATCGTCGGCGGCGGCTATGCGGGCCTCTGGACCGCCGTCCGCGCAAAGGAGCGCGACCCCGAGCGTCGCGTCGTGCTGCTGGAGGCATCCCGCATCGCGTGGGCGGCATCCGGCCGCAATGGCGGGTTCTGCGAGGCGAGCCTCACGCACGGGCACGAGAACGGCCTCACCCGCTGGCCCGACGAGATCGATCGCCTCGAAGAGCTGGGGATCGAGAACCTCGACGGCATCGAAGAGACCGTGAAGAGGTACGACATGGACGTCGACTTCGAACGCACCGGCCAGCTCGCCGTCGCCGTCGAGCCGCACCAGGTGGAGTGGCTGCGCGAGGAGGAGGGCTTCCTCGACCGCGAGGCCGTGCAGGCCGAGGTGCACTCCGACACGTTCCTCGCCGGGGCGTGGGAACGCGACGCGTGCGCCCTCGTGCACCCCGCGAAGCTCGGCCTCGAACTGGCCCGTGTCGCGGTCGAGCTCGGGGTCGAGATCTACGAGCACTCGCTCGTGCGCGAGGTGATCGGCGACGGATCGAGTGCGATCACGCTCGTCACCCGGAATGGCGGGCAGGTCAGAGCGGATGCCGTGGCGCTCGCAACCAACGTCTTCCCCTCGCTGCTCAAGCGCAACCGCCTGATGACGGTGCCTGTGTACGACTACGTGCTGATGACCGAGCCGCTGACCGACGAGCAGCTCACCTCGATCGGATGGTCGAACAGGCAGGGTCTCGCCGACAGCGCGAACCAGTTCCACTACTACCGGCTCACGGCCGACAACCGCATCCTCTTCGGCGGCTACGACGCGGTCTACCACTTCGGCGGCAAGGTGCGCCCCGAATACGAGGACCGCGCCGGGAGCCACCGCAAGCTCGCCTCGCACTTCTTCACGACTTTCCCGCAGCTCGAGGGCCTGCGGTTCACCCACCGCTGGGCAGGGGCGATCGACTCTTCGAGCCGCTTCTGCGCGTTCTTCGGCACCGCACGCAAGGGGCGCGTGACGTACGCGACCGGGTTCACGGGCCTCGGTGTCGGCGCCGCCCGCTTCGCCGCCGACGTAATGCTCGACAAGCTCTCGGGCGAGCCGACCGAGCGCACCGAGCTCGCCATGGTGCGCGAGAAGCCGATCCCGTTCCCGCCCGAGCCGGCCGCCTCGATCGGCGTCAATCTCGTGCGAGCCGCGATGAACCGGGCCGATCACAACGAGGGCAAGCGCAACCTGTTCCTCAAGACGCTGGATGCCGTCGGCATGGGCTTCGACTCGTGAGCGAGCTCGCTGCGGGAACCGGGGTGGATGCCGCGGCACTGCCGCTCGTGCACGAACCGCTGCCTGCGGATGACGTGGTCATCGGTCGCCCGACGACGGCGGTGCATGCGTTGGCGACGCTCGGTGAGGTCGAGGTCGGCATCTGGGAGATGACGCCGGGCACGGCATCCGATGTCGAGGTCGACGAGGTCTTCGTCGTGCTCTCAGGTCACGCCCGCATCGAGTTCGTCGAGCCGACGCTGCCCGCGATCGAGGTCGACGCGGGCTCGGTCGTGCGCCTGCCCGAAGGACAGCGCACTGTGTGGACGGTCACCGAGACGCTGCGCAAGGTCTACATCGCCTGACGCGCGTCAGGCGCGCGCGGGTGCTGCCGCCGTCGCTGCGACGGTCGGCTTCTCATCGGCGCCCTTGATCACCCAGTACACGACGGCGACCGCGAGGATGCCGATCACCGGGCTCAGGAACGCGGCCCAGGCCGTGCCGAGCGGGGCGAACCCGACCGCGAACACCGAGACATCCCAGAGGCCGTGCAAGGCCATCGCCCAGATGAGCGACCCGGTCACCCGCCGCACGATGTAGAAGCAGGTGCCCGACATCGCGGCGAGCACCACCTGTCCGAGGGTGGGCCCGACGGGGGCGCCGAGCGCGGCATTGATGATGTGCATCCCGCCGAAGAGCAGGGAGGTGAGCAGCCACACCCACACCTCGGAGAGGCGTGAGCGGAGGGCCGTGAGCAGGAGTCCTCGTGACATCAGCTCTTCGCAGAATCCGACGGCGAGCCCGAGGGCGAGCAGCGACAGCAGGAACGACGCGTCGAACTTCGACCAGTCGGTGTTGAACAGGTTCGCGACAGCGACGACGAGCATGATCGCGGGCACGAAGATCGGCCACTTGTGGTGCGAGCGCGTGCGCTCGAACAGCGCCGACTTCCACCACCCCAGAAGCCACGTGGTGATGGCGAGCAGCACCGCCCCGACCGCGAGATCGAGCACAGCCCCGCGCCAGGTGAACTCGGCGGAGGTGCCGATCTCGGTGTACGCCACCCCGCTCAGTTTCGACACGACGAAGATGACCGCCACGTAGCCGACGTAGATCGCCAGGCCGATCCAGACCCGAGGGGTGACGCGCATGTGCTGGTGCCTTTCCATCGGCGAGCGAGTTCCGATCACCCAACATATCGGTCTGCGACAGCGCGGCGAGCACCCGATCGAGTGCACCTGCTGGTGGGCTGCTCTACCCGAAATGCAGAGATCGGTCAGGGACCGTACGTCCTGGACGTTCAGTCGTCACGTGAACACCTCGTGATTAGGCTCGGCGAGACGTCGTGACGCAGCAGTCCACCCAGGGAGTCCCGAAGAGTCGACGGGTCTCAGAATCGGGCGGAGAATCCACCGTCGGTGTGGAGCAGTTGACCGCTGATCCATCGGCCTTCGTCGGAGAGGAGGAACGCGGTGATGGCTGCGATGTCCTGGGGGGTGCCAGCTCGGCCAAGGGGGTGGTACGAGGTCAGGGTTTCGCGTGTTTCGCCATCCATCCACCCGGTATCGATCGGGCCTGGATTGACGACGTTGGCGGAGATTCCGAGGGAGCCCAGTTCTCGGGCCGACGAGATAACCAGTCTGTCGAGTGCACCTTTCGAAGCGCCGTAGGGAAGATTGCCGGTCGTGTGGTCGCTCGTGAACGCGACGACCGCTCCGCCGGTTTCATCGACTTGGCGGGCGAACGCCGCGATCAGAAGTAGGGCCGCTCGAGCGTTCACTGAGACGTGTCGATCAAAGCTCTCGGCGGTGGTGTCGAGGATGCCTGATTGCACATCGTGGGCATGGCTGAGCACAAGGGCCGACAGAGTGCCTCGTTCCCGTGAGACTCGCTCGACCAACGCGCCCGGTGCTTCTGCGTCGGCCAGATCGCACGGATAGTCCCCCGCATTGAGGTCACTGGTGACCACGTCCCACCCGTCTGCGCGTAGCCGGGGAACTATGCCGGCGGCGATGCTGTTGGCTCGAGCAGCTCCAGTGACAAGTGCAACAGGCATGATTCGACCGTAGCTCACGCAGTCCGCGGGTGACGAGTGCCGCCAAGAACGATCGCTTCGGGCGTTGATACATGCCGTGAGTCGCGAGCGGATCAATCAACACGCCTGCCTTCGCGAGCTGTGGGAGGAGACCGGCTTAGCCGTACGCACTGCGCACGTTGGCCTTTAGTCCCCGAACACGCTGCCGTAAACGATCACTATAGGCGTAGCGCAACCCGCAAGCCCTAGAGCAATCCAGAGACATGCGCCGTATCGGGGTTTTGGTGAGGATTCGGTGGGGGCGAACCCAGCTATTGCTTGGCCATGGCTACTCGGAACCGCTGTTCCGGCGAGATCAGATGGTCGACGTTCTCGGCTGCGGTGTCGATGTCGAGCTGTACCCATGTGACGGCGCCGCTGAACACGTTGCCGCCACCCATTCCGTACTCCTCGGTCACGGCTGCGCCGGCGTCGGAGCCGACCTCTGTCGTCTCGTCCATCGAGAAGATTCCCCAGTGCGTCCGCTCGACGCGGCCCGCGCCGACCTGCTCGCCGTCGAGGTAGAGGGTGACATCGCCGCCCTTTCCGATACCACCGCCGTCGTACTCGAATTCCATGCGGACCTGGTGTTCGCCGGCGGGGATCTTGACCTCCGATCCGACATAGTACATGCGGGCCCCGGTGAAGTTGTACGCGTATCGGAGCGAGCCCTCGAGAGCGTAGAGGCTCCAGCCGCCCATGTTGCCGCCTTGGGCGATGATGACACCGGATGCTCCGGCCTCGGGCACCGTGATGGAGGCCGTGACGGCGTGCGACTTGTTCTTGATGTTCATCACGACGTTCTCTTGCAGTCGGTGCATCCCCCCGTAGAGGAGCTGGCTGCTTCCGTTGACCGCTGACGGTCGTCCGGCGAGTTCGGAGTTGAAGCGCTCCGCGAACCGTGGCTCCAGCGGGAGGACGTTGTATTTTGTGGCTTCGATGAGGAACAGTCTCTGGAGCTCGGCGAGCTTTTCGGGCATCTCGGCGGCGAGATCGTGCGACTGCGTCCAGTCCGTGTTCGTGTCGTACAGCTCCCACACATCAGCGTCGATATCTTCGCTGCGGCCGCTGAATTCCCAGGGGGTGGCGTGCTTGGTTACCGCTGTCCAGCCCTGATGGTAGATACCGCGGTTGCACATCATCTCGAAGTACTGAGTCTCGTGCCTGTCCGCTGCGGCGGGATCGTCGAAGCTGTAGGCCATGCTCACCCCGTGCAACGGCTCCTGCTGCACGCCGTTCACCGACGTCGGAAACGGCAATCCTGCCGCTTCGAGAACGGTGGGGGCGAGGTCGATCACGTGATGGAACTGCGAGCGCACCTCGCCAGCAGCCTGGATTCGAGACGGCCAGTGCACGATCGTGCCGTTGCGAGTGCCGCCGAAATGAGAGGCCACCTGCTTGGTCCATTGGTACGGGGTGTCCATCGCGTGCGCCCAGCCCACCGCATAGTGGTTGTAGGCCCGCGGGGTACCCAGGTCATCGATTCGGTCGATGAGCCACTCCGAGGTCGCGAGGTCGGGCGCTTCGGAGACCATGACCTCGTTCGTCGTGCCTAGCAGCGTGCCTTCGGCGGAAGCACCATTGTCACCGATGATGTAATACACCAGGGTGTCTTCGAGGATCCCCATGTCTTCGAGAGCGTCGATGACCCGGCCCACGTGGTGGTCGGCGTACTCGAGGAATGCAGCGTAGACCTCCATCTCGCGCGCCAAGACCGGCTTGAGCTCCTCTGGTTGGGAGTCCCACGTGGGGATCTCAGAGGGACGCTCGGTCAGCACCGCATCAGCCGGGATGACACCGAGATCCTTCTGCCGCGTGAAGCTCTCCTCGCGCAGAGCGTCCCAGCCCTGATCGAACTTTCCCTTGTACTTCTCGACCCACTCCTGTGGGACGTGATGCGGAGCGTGGGTCGCGCCGGGTGCCAGATAGGTGAAGAAGGGCTTGTCCGGGGCCATGGACTTCTGCTGCTTCATCCAGTTGATGGTGTGATCGGCCAGGTCAGCCATCAGGTGGTAGCCCTCCTCCGGAGTCCCCCATGGCTCGACGGCCGCGGTCCCTTCATAGAGCGCGGGATACCACTGGTTGTTCTCTCCACCGATGAACCCATAGAAGTACTCGAATCCGCCGCCGGGGTGCGGCCAGTGGTCGAACGGGCCGATCGGGCTGGACTCGAAGACGGGGACTTCGTGGCACTTCCCGATCTGCGCGGTGGAGTATCCGTTCAGGCGCAGTATCTCGGCGAGCGGTGCACACGTGTTCGGGCGAAGCGAGTTATAGCCGGGGGCGGATGTCGCCATCTCAGTGATGGCTCCCATGCCGACGCTGTGATGGTTCCGGCCGGAGAGCATCGCCGCCCGAGTGGGCGAGCACAGCGCAGTGGTGTGGAACCGGTTGTACTTCAGGCCGGAGGCCGCGAGTCTCTCCGCCGTCGGGGTCGCGCACGGCCCACCGAACGCACTCGACGCGCCGAAGCCCACGTCATCGAGCAGGATCACAAGGACATTCGGTGCGCCAGCCGGGGGCCGCAGCGGCGTGATCGGCGGGAACTTCGTCGCCGGATCCGTCGTGACGTATGTCGTGAGGCCCACATGCTTCGCATCCGGGATCGGCAGAACCTGACGCTGAATCTCAACCACGACCTTCTCCTCACGAGCCGGCACCCCGCCCGAATATGCGAGGCGTGGGTTTCACGCTACGGGGAAAGGCCGTGTTGTCGATGCCTTCGTCCTCCGACATCACCCTGCCAGGGTGAGGCGCAGAGCAACGAACGTCTGCATCAGCGATGGGCTCCCGCGCGCATGACTCAGCCGAGCGTGGAGAGGCGTTCGCCGACGATCAGGACGGCGAGGGTGGTCGAGAGTGGGAACCGGTCTGTCAGTATGACGTCATGTCTGGGACGCACAAGCTCGCTCATGCACTCGCCGCACTCTCCGTGGCGGCTGCGGCGCTGGCCGGGTGCACCGTCATAGAACCGGCGGCAGTTCAGACGTCCCACGCATCCGCGCCGACGGATGTCGCTGACCCAGTGACCGATGCTGCGCCGACGCCGACGCCGGCGTCGACCGAGCCGGAAACCTGCTCCGGCATGTCTGAGGTCTACGGCACCACCGGCAGTCTGTATTTGGAGCGGCAGGGGACTCTCCGGGACCTCGGCGCACGTGAGTTCGCGCGGGGCGAGGTGACATTCGATGAGGACGGCACCCCGTTGACCTATACGGTCGAGCCCGGCGACGTCCAGGCTGTGATCGCTGAACGGCTCTGCGCGTACCCGACCCTCGACTCGATGAACCACGTGCGCGTGATCCAGCCGGGGCAGGTGCTCTGGCTCACACCCGACCCCGAGAGCCCCTGGGTGCCGTACTACAGCCCGAATGACGCGCCTGCGGGGTTCCAGCAGATTCCTTACCAGCAGGCAATCGAGTCCGCGGGCAGGGCAGTCGACGCCGGCGACGTGGACACCGTGCGCGCCATCTGGAACGACACCCTCAAGGGCATGTTCGTGACCCAGGAGACCATCGACGCCGTCCAGAAGGTCGTCGACTCGGGCGACCTCGACGCGCTTCGCCAGCTCTTCTCCTGACGCTGGTCATGGTGCAGCACGCGTCAGCCGGCGGCGGCTAGGCGTCGGGCTGACGCGCCTTCACGTGCCAGTATGGGGCCGTGCGGATCGTCGGCAGTGCCTTCCTGGCCATCGCAGCGACGCTCATCGGACTTTTCGGCAACCTCATGCTCGGCGTAGCCGGCCTCACCCTGGCAGGTTCGGGCCTCAACTGGGCAGGGCCGGGTGTCACGGTCATCGAATACTCCGATTCGGATGATGCCGAGCGAGCGATCGGCATCGGGATGGGAGTCATCGCGCTTGTGGCCTGGCTGATCCTGCTGCTGTCTGCCGTGCTTGTGGGGTTGCGCGGCGACCGCCCGACGCGCGAGCGGCGTGCCACGGTATGGAGCGTCGTGGGACTCAGCACGGTCCTCGTGCTGGGGACCTTGATAGCAGTGCTGGCTACGCCGCCTACTCTCGGCTAGCACCCGATCGACGAGGCTGAAGCCTGCCGACAACGAACACCCCGACACCGATGACGGCGATACCCAGCGCGGTCACCATCGCTGTGGCGTCGTTCGGCAGCATGGCGCACCCTACGGACGTGTCCTCGTAGGGACAGCTTCTCCAGGGCTGGAAGAAGAACAGTATTGCTGTCGCGGCGCCCAACAGCGCCACTGAAGCACCGACGAATGCCGTCAATCTCGATGCGCGTTGAGTCACGGCTTCAAAGTAACTCAGCTGTCGCGCTGGACGCCTGAACATCTTCGGCGGAGCGAAGCATCTGCCTCCAGTGACGGGAGCGGCGGCCTGCCGAAAACGATCGTTCTCGGCGAAGTTCCGGGCGGAGCCATCTGAGGCCTACCGAAAACGGTGGTCAGCGGCCCACCGGCAGGTCACGTCGACGGTGGCTAGGTTGGGATGATGTCGAACGATGCGAAAGCTCGCACGCTGTGGACTGATCTCCCGGCTGATCTGGTGGCCAAGGTGTCGGACATCCTCGGCGGACCGGTCGTCGCAGCGATGAGTCAGACGGCGGGATTCTCGCCGGGTAGCGCCGATCGGGTCGTAGCGGCGAATGGACGCCGAGCGTTCGTCAAGGCTGTGCACCGGAGCCGAAACGCTGATGCATACGACCTGCACCGCCGCGAGATCGGAGTCATGCGGGTGATTCCTCCGCAGGTACGAGCTCCTGCGCTTCTTGGGTCGTTCGTCACCCGGGACTGGGCGGCTCTCATCCTCGAGGATGTGGAGGGTCGTCATCCAGGAGGCGCTCTGGATGGCACCGACGTTCAGGCCGTCTTGGATGCTTTCTCAACATTTCCCCGTCTCACCGGGAAGGCGGTAGCGACCTTACCCGCGGCTGCTGAGGAGTTTGTCGCTGAGCGTGACAGTTGGAGCGTCCTCGATAGAGACAGAGTGCCGCTGCCGTCTTGGGCTCAGGACTTCGGCTCTCGCCTTCGCACCGAAGGAGAACGCGTGTGCGACGTCGTGCAAGGCGACTACCTGCTTCACCTGGATGGCCGAGCAGACAACGTCCTGATCGGTGAAACCGGTCTCGCATGGGTGATCGACTGGCCCTGGGCAGGAGTCGGGGCGCGTTGGATCGACGGCCTGCTCTACCTATTGGACGCCCGTTTCCGTGCCGAACGCCTAGATTCAGAGCTGGTGCTACTCACCCACCCGCTGTTCGAGGGCGTCAGCACCGGAGACATCGATAGCGTGCTTGCCGCGGTCACAGGCCGGTACTTCGACAAAGCACGGTTACCCTCCCCGCCAAGCATGCCGACGTTGCGAGAGTTCCAACGCCGCGAAGCTCTCGCCGGAATGGATTGGCTCAGAGAACGCTGGTCCTAAGGGCGGAAGCGGGCGGCCAACCGCACACCGTGGGAGCTGCCGAAAACGATCGTTTTCGGCGCGGTCCTGACGTGGGGCCCGAACCGACTGCCGCAAACGCTCGCCATAACCGCCAAACGGCAAGGGTTTCCGGCTGGGGCTTGGGGCCTCATACCTAGACGGCGAGGATTGTCGCTACTGCCTCAGCGACAGTCGATCGATGAATGTCGAACCGTGCGCTCCCGACAGGGACGGACGCGTCCGGCGGAGCAATCCAGGCTGTTTGCAGGCCGGCCGCCAGTCCGCCCATAACGTCGTGCTCAAGGCTGTCGCCGACCATCCAACCTTCGAGCGCACAACCGAGGCGCTGTGCCAAGACCTCGAATATCTGGGGGTCCGGTTTGCGGATTCCTGCTTCTCCGGAAACGACCCATCCGTCGACCAGTTCTGCGAGGCCGGTCGACCGGATCTTGCCTTCTTGGTTATCCGCCATCCCATTGCTCGCGATGCCGATGCGCCAACCAGCAGCCCGAAGTTCGGCGAGCGCTTCTTTATCTTCGGGCGAGCAGCGCACGAGCTGCGGCATCCTCGCCCTATAGACCGCCCAGATCTCGGCTCCGGATGACGCTACGGCCCATTCATTGACAATGCGGTCGAAGACCACGCCCTTGGATCCCCGCTCGCTCAGGGCTGCAGCGATGAGATCGGTAGCTTCGGTCGGTAGGTCCCGCTGTTCGACAAACTCTTCGGTCCACAAACGTGCAGCGCTCGACTGGTCGACGAGTGTTCCGTCTAGGTCGAACGCAGCAAGGGGCACGCCGCGAGCTTAGCTAATGAGTCATCTCCGCGGATTCCGTCATGTCGGCCTGCCGATAACGATCGTTTTTGGCGAACGCTGCGGCGCGAAGAACTCCATGGGCAACACGCCGCCCAGCGGTCCGCCGGAACCCCCTGCCGAAACCTGATCCACCGAAACTTCGGCATGAGCGTTTTCGGCAGGGCACGGCGGCTGAGCCAACAACTGCTTCCGTCTTGTGACGCCCGACGCCAGAGCGTCGCCAACACGGCATCCCTCACCGGAGCGCCCGCACCGAGCCGTACGCATCGGCGACGTCACGTGTCGGCCGGTCGTAGACTCGCACGATCCCGGCATCCCCCTCGTGCCTCGTCCATCCCGGATCGCCCGTGCTGATGAACGCGACCGCAGCGCCGTGCAGTTCGTCGGCGAGTTCCTGCGGCGGATTCGGCCCGGCCAGCGCCTCCATGGACGGCCCGTCGAGGCAGTCGAAGAAGAAGGGCACGTCGAGGCAGTGCTCGGCGAAGCCGAAGTGCCCTGACGGCCACGAGAAGCGGTAGAGCCAGGTGGGCGCGTCGCCACGGACGGCGGCGATGCGGGGAACGGCACTGCGGAACATGCGGTCGGTGAGCACCCGTCCCGCGAGGCGCGCCTTGCCGAGGCGAGCGACGTCGGCATTCGCTGCAAGGTATTCGGCCCGGATGCTCTTGGGCAACCCGAGCCGGGTCAGCAGCACTCCCTGCGGCACCCATCGCAGCGCCTTCGCCGCACTGCCGGTGAACGCCATCGTGAATTCGTCGTCTGCGGCACCGATCACGAGAGGCTTGTCGGCACCGACTCCGGCTCGCAGCGATTCAGGGGTCGGACGAGTGAGAAGGTCGCCGTCGATCGCGGGGCCGAGCGGCAGGCCCTCGTCGATCATGGCGGTCATCGACGACGGCCCGAGCTGGGTCGCCTTCTTCTGCAGCGCGAGCAGACGGTCCTCGCTCACGGTCGACAGACCGGCCACGGTGGGCTCGACGCCCGCCGTCGCGGCGAGCGCTCGCCCGAACGCCTCGGCCCGCGACGTCGATACATCGCCGAGAGCTCCCGAGATCGCATAGACCCCGTGGAACAGATGCTGGGCCGCCTCCATGCCGAGCAGAGTGAGCACGGCTCCTCCGCCGGCGGACTGTCCGGCGATCGTCACGTGCCCGGGGTCTCCTCCGAAGGCGGCGATGTTCTGCTGCACCCATTCGAGTGCGAGCAGCCAGTCGCGCACACCACGGTTCGACGGGGCATCCGCTATCCAGCCGAAGCCGTCGAACCCGAGGCGATAGGAGATCGACACGGTGACGACGCCGTCGCGGTTGAAGTTGCGACCGTCGTACCAGGGGCTCGCCGGGGAGCCTGCGAAGTACCCGCCGCCGTGGATCCACACCAGCACAGGCATGCCGGATGCCGTGGGGTCGGGCGTGAAGACGTTGACGTTCAGCGTCGACTCGCCCTCGACGCTCGGCTCGGGAATCAGCGTCACACCGGGATCGCCCCGCTGCGCGGTGGCGGCGAACTCGAGCGCATCGCGCACGCCCTCCCACGGCGCCTTCGGCACCGGCGCCTGGAACCGCAGGTCACCGATCGGCGCCTCTGCGAACGGGATGCCGAGAAAGGCCGCCGACCGCGGGGCCCCTCGCCCTCCCGTGGTCGGGCGCCAGCGCCCTCGGACCCGCCCTGCGGCGGTCTGCGCCTCGACGTACTCGGTCATGACTCTCACACTCTCACGCCGAGACTCTCTCCCGCCGAACGGCAGCCCGGGATGCGTCCCGTCGGCCGATCCTCGTCCCGCATCTTCCCGTCACGGATCCCGCCAGTCGCCTAGTGTCGACGTCATGGTCCACCCCCGCGTCTACTTCTCCGCGATCCAGAACGAGGCCGAGTTCCTTGCCGACTACGAACCATCGCTCGCGACATGGGCGGACGAGGATGGATCGACCCTGCTGATGCGGGCTGTGCGCAACGCCGATCCCGCCAGCCGAGTCGCGATCGCCACGCGACTGCTCGACGACGGTGCTGATGCCGGCGCGGCGACCGAGAGCCATGTGAACGCGTTGCACGTGTTGCTGAGCGCGACGACCCACGACTTCATCGCTGAAGCAGCTCTGCTCGCCCGCCTGCTCGATGAAGGCGCGGACATCAATGCCGACAGCGGCAGTCGGTGGGGCACGCCGCTGCAGACACTCTGCCGCACGCTCAAGTTCTCCGACGAGACTCTCGCTCCGTTCTACGACGTCCTGTTCGCCCGTCCCGAACTCGATGTGACCACCCCGAGCAGCGTGGGACGCAGCGTCACCGAGAGCGCCCAAGCCGCCATCAGACGCCGCGCCGACCTGCTCGCGCGTTGCCACGCGCACACGAACGAGCACGGATCGCGCTGACGCCTGTGCGCGCCGGCAGTGACACTCTCGCAAGAAATGCGAAGGACACTTGTTCCGGCGGATCCTCGAGTCGCCGGAACAAGTCGAGGTCACGACGTGGGCCTCGGAGCCGAATCCACGATCGACATCTGGAACGTTTGGATGCTGTCGGGTAAGCCGTCGGGCACGATCTCATTTGGATGACGCGCCGGGTCGATGACGGAGACGAGCATGCCCGTGTGCGTATTGACGACGAACTGCTGCGTCGCTTCAGCGTTGGAGCGTTGGATCGTTGCGAGCTCGCCGTCCTCCGCGACGAGAGTGAATTCCGGTAGCCGCGAAAGGGCGCCCAGTAGTGCAGCTCGCAGATCTGCCGGGGGCAGGTTCTGGTACAGCGCATTCAGAATCGCCAGACCCGCGTATCCGTCGGGCGTCTGCGCTTCAAACCATGTCAGCAACGCGTCTGGATCTCGGGGCATCTCGTCGTACTGATCGCGGTACATATCGATCGGTTGGGACACATCGCCGTATGTTCGGACACCCGCCGGGTAAGCCTGAACTGAATCCTCGTTCGTACTTGGCTCAGCAAGGACTCGCTCCAAGAAGTCCTCGCCTTCCGGGCCGTACACACCGGTGACTTCGTCGGCCCGGGTTTCCACGATCCAATCCTGAGTCCGGTCAGCCGGCACATACACGACTTCGACCGTATGCCGCCGGAAGGCTCCTGTTTCGGCTGGTTCGCCCGTGGAGGTTCCATCGGTGGTGATCTGATCCATGGTCGTCTCCACCCGCAGGTACTGTCCCGGCGCCAGTTGTGCGTCGACGGCGTTCACCTGCGCCAGCGCAGCCTCGGATGCTTTCTCCAAAGCCTCGGCAGCGGAGGCACTTGTGACCCCCGAGGGAGCCACGACGCTGCCTGCGACGATGGAGAGAACTGCGAAGGTCCCCAGCGCGGCAGCACCGAGGCCGCCAAGCCCGAGCCCGAGGCGGAGACCCAGACGGCGCCTAACTCGCACCGGACGTGGCTGCGCCAGTTCGATTTCCATCTCCAAAGCCCTGCGCGCCACGGTCAGATGCTCGGCTTCCACGCTTGCCTCGTCTGAGCGGATCTCTCGAACATCATCCAACAACCGCATCGGTCTCCTCCTTCGCCATCCACGTCACTCGTGCCGCACCTTTTGAGCCCGGAGGTGCGAGCTTTCGTCGAACTCTGCTCAGCCTCGACCGGACGGTTCCGATAGGGATCTGCAGCGCGTCCGCGATCTGTTCATAGCTGAGGTCGCCCCAGGCGTAGAGCAGCAGCACATCGCGTTCCCTCTGCGAGAGCGCCGCAATCCTGGGCCCAAGATCGCGCACCGCGGATGACGCATCCAGGCGCGCGTCCGACCGATCTTCATGCGAAGCCATGGACCGCGTCGGCTCGGATGCGCTCGCGCGCCACTCGCGTTCCTCGGCACGTCGATGCCGGTGCATCACACGCGTGGCGATGCCTAGCAACCAAGGCCGTGCCGATTCTGCTTCCGAATCGAAGGACGCACGCTTGCGGAACGCCACGAGGAACGTCTCGCTCAGAACGTCATCGACGGCATCGAGTCCGATCCGACGGCGCGTATAGCCGCCGATTGCCGCTGCGTGACGCTCGAAGATCTGCGCAAACAGTGCAGGCTCGGCGATCGAGCGAGTGATGATGTCGCGGTCGTTGTTCACACTATGTATTCCTCCGTGGGAGCATCTCGGTTCCACATTGCACGAAAATCCTTCGGAGACGACGTTTCGACCCGTCAGTTTCGGTCGCGCATGGGCAGGACGAAGAAGCGGCCCTCCGAGGACGGTCGCGTGCGGCGTGGTTCAGGTGCGGGCAGACACGGGCTCTCAGATGCGATCATCGCCCCCGACGGCAGGCCATTCAGGCACGCGGATGCTGGTCGGTCGGTTCAACTCGAGGTCATCGATCAACTCGCGAGCTGGCCGCGCGGATGTCAGTGATGATGCGTTCGGTGATCTGCGCGAGAGGTTCGTCGGGGCCGATTCGGCCCTCCTCGACGAACTCGAGTGGCTGCCAGCCGTCATACCACTCCCGCATCTTGTCGGCGGTGAAAGCATGGCGCAGCTCCCGTGTTTCGTGACGCCTGACTGTCTCATCGAAGCCGACGTCGAACTGGTAGATGCGCGTGACGCCTCGGCGGTCTCTCCAGAACTGTTCCAATCGACCGGCATAGTCGCGGAGATTGAAGATTCCATCAAGGATGACGTCGTACCCGAGATCGAGCGATTGCCGAGCGGCAGCGTCGATGAGTACTGCTGCGTCGGCGGAGCGGGACTCTTTCTCACCACCAGCCAGCAGTTCACGCCGAAAGTAATCCTGATGGATCACTGCAGTCTTGAGACCGAGAAAGGGTCGCAGCGCAGCGGCGGTTGTCGTTTTGCCTGACCCCGAGTCACCGCGCAGCACGATGAGGCGAGTGCTCGCTGATCCGATGGCTGCCACACCCCCAGTCTCACACCCTGCACGGATCGCGTTACGTCGCAGATGTTCACGCCGAAGCGACGTCTCCGCATGATCGGGTTGCATCCCTGACGCTGCCGCTATCAGCCCACGCAATCCGAACGGCAAGGGGGCCGAAAGCTACTCTCCCCACCGCGCCACACCACTGCGCGCGGCTTCTGCGTCGGGTATCGGGTCTTCTCGCGACCTGTCGTCGGCACGATCGCGTGCCACCAGACGTCCGTGGGCAGCTTGCTCGGGCGTGACGAGACCCGGCATCAGGTGACGACGCGCACCTGCAGCCAGCTCGGCGAGCGTGACCGTGACGACGGGCGCCTCAGACCCCCAGGGCGAGACGGATGCCGGTCCCGATCTGCGCCATCAGATATGGCGCGAGGTGGCCGGCCGGGTAGGTGTCGACGAACTCGCGTGTGACCGGACCGATCTGGCTGACGTTCGCCACCGAGTCGCGATCGAGCCCAGACGCTGCGGCCGGCACCAGCACGTTGCCGGGAAACCCCTCAAGAGCGGTGTTCGAGGTCAGCGGCACGACGAGGACGGTGTTGATGTTCGTATCGAGCAGCCAGTCCTCTTGCACCACGACGGACGGACGCACTTTCGCCGGTTCCGAGCCTCGCGGAATCCCGAAGTCGACCCAGACGATGTCGCCTCTGCGGATCACCAGTCGGTGCTCTCGCGCAGCCGCTGCTCATTGCCACGCACGAACAACTCATCGTCTGCATCGGTCTCGGTCTGAGCCAAGATCTGGTTCGCGATACGGGTCAGGTCCGAAGAGCCTTCCAACTCATCCGCGAGTCGTCGCCCGGCAAGCTGGAAGAACTCCGACCGGTTCATGCCGTGTCGCGCAGCCACGCGTTCGAAACGAGCGAAGTCGCCGTCGGGTACTGAGATCGCCGTCTTCATGGGAAGAGTATAACTGGTCATACTGCGAGAGTAGTCAGGGCATCCGACGTTCGCGGGTGCGTCGAAGGAGGCCCTACTCCCCGACGCGGGTCGCCACGGCGTGCGGCATCCGCTCGGTCATCACGCGCACCGCCTCGGGGTTGTCATCGACGAGCACCGCGTCACGGCCGAGTGCCGAGGCGACGGCGCCGGTCGTGCCGCTGCCGGCGAAGAGGTCGAGCACGCGGTCACCCGGGCGGCTGGACGCGCGCACGATGCGCCGCAGGATCCCCTCGGGTTTCTGCGTCGGGTATCCGGTCTTCTCTCGCCCGGTCGTCGGCACGATCGTGTGCCACCAGACGTCGGTGGGCAGCTTGCCGCGCGCAGCTTTCTCAGGCGTGACGAGGCCGGGCGCCATGTAGGGCTCGCGGTCGATGTCATCGGAGTTGAACACGTACTCGCGCGGGTTCTTGACGTACACGAGGATCGTGTCGTGCTTGGTGGGCCAGCGGCTGCGCGACTTCGCACCGTAGTCGTACGCCCAGATGAGCTCGTTGAGGAAGCAGTCGCGGCCGAACACCGCGTCGAGCATGACCTTGGCGTAGTGCGCCTCGCGGTAGTCGAGGTGCAGATACAGAGTGCCGTCGTCGGCGAGCAGTCGCCACGCCTCCTCGAGCCGCGGCATCAGGAAGGCACCGTAGTCGTCGAAGCGATCGTCGTAAGTACGCAGCATCCCGCGCACCCGCTCATAGGCGTGGCCGTGGAACCCGTGCCGAACCTCGGAGTGCGCCGCCACCGGTTCGGCAGTCAGCACGGCCGGATCGATCCCGGCCTCCGACCCGCGGGACTCCGGGGCGGCGACGACGTCGGCATCCGATTCATCCTGAGTCGTGAACGTGCGCCGGGCCGTGACCACCTGCCGCTCCTGCGTGCGACCGGTGTTGAACGGCGGATCGAGGTAGACGAGCGTGAAGGATGCAGAGGGCAGCGTCGCGGCGACCGCGAGATTGTCACCCTGGATGATCGAGACGTCGCCGCGGACGACGGGAGCGGCATCGACGGGACCGGGATCGACGGGGGCGGGATCCGCCGGAGCAGGCTCCCGCGGAGGCGCAGGCGAGGGGTCGGTCACGGAACCCGATGCAGCCACGTGTCCGTGGCGAACTTCGACTCGACCAGCGCCTCGGCATCCGCGTACTCGTCGGCGCTGATCGCGCCGTCTTCCGCCGAGGTGAGCGAGCGAAACGTGTCCTTGAACCGCTCGATGATCTCGGCCCGCGAGAGTCCGGTCTGGCTGCGCAGCGGATCGACCCGCTTCGCAGCCGAGGTGGTTCCCTTGTCGCTGAGCTTCTCGCGACCGATGCGCAGCACCTCGGTCATCATCTGACCGTCGATGTCGTACGACAGGGTCGCGTGGTGCAGCACTCCCCCGTTGGCGAGGCGCTTCTGCGCGGCTCCGCCGATCTTGCCCGACGAGCTGGCGATGTCGTTGAGGGGCTGATAGATCGCGTCGATGCCGAGCGAGCGCAGGGCCTGCAGCACCCAGTCGTCGAGGAAGGCATAGGAGTCGGCGAAGGTCATGCCCTGCACGAGCGACGCCGGCACGTAGAGCGAGTAGGTGATGATCTGCCCCGCCGCCATGAGCATCGCGCCACCGCCCGAGATGCGGCGCACGACGTCGAAGCCGTGGCGGGCAGCACCTTCGGGGTCGACCTCGTTGCGGTACGACTGGAATGAGCCGATGACGACGGCCGACTGGTCCCACTCCCAGATGCGCAGCGTCGGACGACGGCGACCCTCACCGACCCGAGAGGTGAGCACCTCATCGAGCGCGAGGTTCATGCGCGGCGAGACCGCCTTCTCGTGCACGATCTCCCAGTCGAAGTCGTTCCATCCCGGTGCCGTGACGAGTGCTCGACGCACGGCCGTGCCGACCGCTTCGGGAGTGAACCCGAGCAGCTGTGCGCCGTCGGGCAGAGCGCCGCGCACTGCAGCGGCGATGGCCGTGGCATCCGTCTCGACCGGCAGACCGGTGACCGCCCGGTCGATGTCATCGAGTGCGGTGTCGGGTTCGAGGAAGAAGTCGCCGGCGAGCCGGAAGCGGGCGATCCTGCCGTCTTCGACCTCGAGGTCGACGACGACGAGCTTTCCTCCTGGAACCTTGAATTCACCGTGCACGGTTACAGCTTAAGGCGAGCCCGTCGCTCAGGCGCAGTGCGCCGCGGATTCAGCGCCCCAGCACGACCGCCCTCTCGCCGGCGCGGATCGGCGCCGAGAAGCGGTTGCCCGCCGGCGGCAGAGGACAGACGAACTGGTCGGAGAAGGCGCACGGAGGCAGGTATGCCCGGTTGAAGTCGATGATCGCCGACCCGTCGGATGCAGGCTCCTCGATCGGCAGGAAGCGGAACCGGTAGGTCTCGGTGCCGTTGGTTCCGTCGGCGAAGACCGCGCTGAGCCCACCTTGCGGGCTGCGGGTGACGGCGAGCGTCACCGCGACCCCGTCGAGCGTGAATCGCAGCCGGCCGGCCAGGTCGGACTCGTGCGAGCGACCGTCGATCGAGGTCACGGTGATCGTCTCTCCCGGCGTCGGCTCGAACACCGCGGCGATCTGCCACCCCTTCCGCGGCGGGTACGCGTCGATCGCGCTGAACCGTTCCCGCTCCGGCCGTCTCGGGTTGAACACCCGCAGAGCCACTTCGCCTCGCCTGTCGAACACGCGCAGCTCGCGGTGCCCGAGCCGCAGAGTCTCGCGGCCCCTCAGCGTGACGACAGAACCGGCTGTGCCGAGATCGCTGCCGCGGATGCCCCCGTCTCCCGTGAGCGCCCAGAGTCCGGGGACCCCCTCGACCGCAGCGGGTTCGGTGATGAGCCAGTTCGTCGACTCGAGCGCGGCCGGGCCGTAGTCGGCGCCGGCATAGCGCTCTCGCGAGTCATGCCATGCACGCCACTCGTCTTCGAAACCCACCCCGCACCTGCCTCTCGCCGCGAATCTATGCGGAAGAGTGGCCGGTATGCCGGTGGTGCGTCATTCGCATTCACCCGCTGTAACACGGGTTCACGGGGCGTAACACGCCGACGCGCGTAACACGGCGACGCCGAGGAATGCCCGCGCTCAGCGCGGAGGTATGCGGGTGTCGAGCCACGACAGGATGTCGGCCCTGACCTCGTCCTGCTGCCGCTCGTTGAAGATCTCGTGACGCGCATCGGGGTAGACCAGCGTCGTGATGTCGGTGAGCCCTGATCGCGTGCGGTACTCGTCGGCGAGCTTGTGCACGCTGCGCGGGCCGCCGACCGGGTCGTCGCGGCCGACGAGCAGCAGCAGCGGGATGTCGCGGCCGAGGTCCTTGCGCGGTCGTCCGTAGAGCTTCGCCGCCTCGACGGGTCCGAACAGCTTCAGCAGCGGGACGTCGGTGGTGAGCGGATCCTCGTCGAACGAGGTCCACACCGCAGGGTCTCGACTCAGCCATTCGAGACCGGTGGCATCGTCGGCCGCCCAGCGGGCGTTGAGCGGAGCGGCGTTGAGCGACCCGGGCGTGCGCAGCGCCGACCCCGAGAGGATCACCGCATCCCAGGCTTCGGGGTGGTCGTTCACGAGCATCTGCGCGAGGAACGAGCCCCACGAGTGGCCGAGGAGCACGAGCGGCAGGTCGGGGTTCTCGTCCTTGATGATGCCGGTGAGCTGCCAGACCGCCGCCTGAGCCGCGCGCAGGCCGCCCTTCCCGAGGCGGCCGAGCTTGGCAGGGCCCCCGTGCTGACGGATGCCGGTGCGGCCGTGCCCACGGTGATCGTCGGCGTAGACGATGAATCCGGCCTCGGTGAGCGCGGCGATCAGTGCGCCGTAGCGACCGGCATGCTCGCCCACTCCGTGCAGCAGCTGCACCACACCCCGCGCATCGCCCACCGCCGGGTGCACGTCGTAGACGATGGCGATGCCGTCGGCATCCGTGAATTCACGCGTATCGGTCACGCCCCCACCCTACTGAGAGTGCATGACATGCGTCAGGCCGAACGCCCGACGCGCCTCAGCCCGAGACTGCGGCGATGACGCCCTGGGCGATCTCGAGGTCGGTGACCTCGTATCCGCCGACGCCGTCGGAGGCCGATCCCATGCGCACGCCGCCGTCTTCGTGCACCATGCGCTTCGCGGAGAAGTGCAGGGCGTCGACGCCGGCGGCGATCAGGTCGGCCGCACTGGCGGCGTCCACTCCGCTGCCCGCCATGATCTCGATCTCTCCGGCTGCCTCGGCGACGAGCGCGCGCAGTGTGTCGATGCCGTCGATCGCGACCGAGGCGCCGCCCGAGGTGAGCACCCGGCGCAGGCCGAGATCGCGGGCGGCAACGAGCGTCGCGACGGGGTCGGGGGTCACGTCGATCGCTCGGTGCAGGGTGACGGATGCGCCGTCTGCGGCGTCGCGCAGTCGCCGCATGGCGGGGATGTCGAGCAGTCCGTCGTCATCCAGGGCACCGATCACGACACCGTCGGCGCCCGCCTCGATCGCACGGCGGACGTCGCTCTCGGCGATCATGATCTCGTCGGCGGTGTAGCGGAAGCCGCCGGCCCTGGGGCGGACGAGCACGTGCACCTCGACGCCCACGGCTCGCGCTGCATCGATCGACAGGTCGAGGGTCGCCGGCGACGGGGTGAGGCCGCCGAGAGCGAGCGCCTGAGCCAATTCGACGCGCGCTGCGCCGATGGTCCCGGCGATGCGCACTCCGGTGGGGTCCTGCACGGCGAGCTCGAAGGCAACGGGTCGGGTCATGCGTCCATTCTGGCCTGTCGGCGGTGGCCCGCCGGACGCGCGCTTCCCATCGCGCCCACAATTACTTAGACTGTCTAAGTAATGTCTGCGACCGATGATTCCCTCCACCTCACCGCGACAGACCTGCGCATGGCGACGTTCCGACTCGCACGGCGCCTCCGCTCGGCCCGCGCCGTCGACGCGATGAGCGACGCGCAGCTCGCGGTGCTGGCGACGCTGCGCATGCACGGCCGCCGCACGATCACGGCCCTCGCCGATCGCGAGCGGGTCACCGCACCCTCGATGACGAACATGATCAACGGGCTCGAAGAGCAGGGGTTCGTGCTCCGCACTCCGGATGCCGAAGATCGCCGTCGCGTGCAGGTCGACATCACCGAGGCGGGCACCGAGATCGTCGCGCAGACCATCCGTCGGCGAGACGAGCTGCTGGCCGAGATGCTCGGCGAACTCGACTTCACCGAGGAGGAGCTGACGACGCTGCGAGAGGCGAGCGCCCTGATGCGGAAGGTGGTCGACCGATGAGCGCGATGTTCCGTTCGTTCTCGAACATCAACTACCGCATCTGGTTCGCCGGGGCCCTGGTCTCGAACATCGGCGGGTGGATGCAGGCGACCGCCCAGGACTGGGTCGTGCTCACCGAGCTCACCGACAACGACGCCGCCGCCATGGGATTCACGATGGCGCTGCAGTTCGGTCCGCCCCTGGTGCTCGTCAGCCTCACCGGATGGGTCGCCGACCGCTTCGAACGGCGCCGGATCCTGCTCGCCACCCAATCCGCCCTGCTGCTTCTCGCGATAGCGGTCGGCGTGCTGCTGCTGAACGGCGTGATGACCCTGCCGATGATGTTCTGCTTCGCCGCGGTATTCGGTGTCGTCAACGCCTTCGACGCACCCGCGCGGCAGGCGTTCGTCTCGGACATGGTCTCGGCCGGCGACACGTCGAACGCGGTCGCCCTCAACTCGGCATCCTTCAACCTGGCCCGCATGATCGGGCCGGCCGTCGGCGGACTGCTGATCGTCGCGATCGGCTCGGGGTGGGTCTTCATCGCGAACGCGGTGACCTTCCTGGCGATGCTCGTCGCGCTGATGCTGCTGCGCACCGGCCAACTCGCACCCCGGCTGAAGAACCGCCGTCCCGGCGGGCTCGCCGAAGGATTCCGCTACGTGTGGGGACGCAGCGATCTGCGCGTGGTGTTCGTGACGGTGTTCCTGATCGGCGCGTTCGGCATGAACTTCCCGATCTTCGCCTCGACCATGGCGATCGAGTTCGGGGCGGGAGCCGACGGCTACGGCGTGCTGAGCTCGGTGCTCGCGATCGGCTCGCTCGCCGGGGCGCTGCTGGCAGCCAGACGCGACCGCGCTCGCGTGCGCGTCGTCATCTTCGCGGCGGGCGGGTTCGGAATCGCGGCCTTCATCTCGGCATCCATGCCGACCTATCTGACCTACGCGATCACACTGACGTTCACCGGCTTCATGATCGTGACGCTGCTCACGACCGCCAACGGCTACGTGCAGATGACCACGGCCCCGGCGCTGCGTGGACGCGTGCTCGCGCTGTACATGGCGGTGATCATGGGCTCGACTCCGGTCGGCGCCCCGATCGCCGGATGGGTGGCCGACACATTCGGCCCGCGCATGGCGATCATGCTCGGTGGCACCGCAGGCTTCGTGGCCTGCGCGATCGGTGCGATCTGGGTCTTCACCTCGGGCCGACTGCACCGCTCGGAAGACAGCCGGTTCCTGATGACGCTCGACGAGACGCGCCCCGTGAACGTCGTCGACCAGGCCGACATCCTCGAGAAGGCGGACCCGGTCGAGTTCAGCGACGAGGCGGCCGTCACGACGCCGATCCGCACGTCGAAGAAGGACTGACCCGAGTTCGGAACGCGTGGTCGCTGTTTGTCAATGCCCTCCACGCGCACGCGGAGCAGACGTACCGTCACGACATGGACCAGAACACAGGACGCACCCCGCACGCCGAGCAGCCCGCCGAAGGATCCCCCGAGGCGATTCCCGAGCACAACACCGCTCCTGACGGCCAGTCGTCGACTGGTTCGGAACGCCACCCCGACGGGCTCGACGGCAACGCCCAGGGCTCGAACCAGGGCGGAGCCATCCAGGGCGACAGCTCGCACGGCGAGTCACCTCGCGGAGCCATTCAGGGCGACGCCGACGAAGAGAACGCTCAGGGCGCAGCCCAGGGTGGCGCGATCCAGGGCGACAGCTCACACGGCGAATCGCCCCGCGGAGCGATCCAGGGCGATGCGAGCCCCGACCGCGACGCCGCGCTCGGCGGAGACGAGAACACCGAGGACCAGCTGACCGCCGACAACGATGTCGAGCGCGACACCCTTCGCACACTCGATCCGGACGACGCTCCCGCCTGAGCGCCGACGGCGTGAGCGAAGGGGCGGATGCCGCGGCATCCGCCCCTTCGTTGCCGTGATGCCAGGCGCTGCACTCGGCTCTCGACTATCCGCCGGATCGACCCCTGTAATGCCCCGTGGTCCAGCGGCCGGCGCGCCACTCCCCCGGCTCCCAGACGCGGTTCGTGAACGGCCGGCCGATCGCGTGGGAGCCTTCGAAGCGTGGCAGATTCTTATAGCTCAGGTCATCGCGCTGAATCTGCTGAACGAACCGCTCGGCGAAGGAGCCGATGCGGGTCGGCATGGCGCGGAGCTGCGGCGTCACCATTCCGACGGGCACCTCGTCGATGGCCCCCTGAACCGCATCGGGGAGCGCCCGCGACATCGTGCTGAGGTTGGTCACGAAGGCTCCTCGCGGGATTCCGAGAACGTCAGCGGTTCGCATCAGATTGCGGCTTGTGATCTTCCGATACTGACGCTCTTTGCCGTACTTCACCGCAGCGCTGGACTTGTACGTGACTCGATCTTCTGGCCAGATGCCGTGCGCCGAGATGAGGTCATACGCGGGCGCGAGTCTGGTGGCGTTGCCGGCATGCAGCAGGCTGTGATTCTTCGCATGCGCGTCAACGCCCGCGACGAGCAGGTTGTACGCGAACAGCTGGGCGAACTCGAGCTTGTCGTCGACGCGATACGCCGGGGACGAAGCGCTCTCCACCAGCTCCACCATGTCGGCCATCGTCGGACCTCCGTCCTCCTCGTACTTGCGGGAGGGATAGACGCCCAACGCCTGACAGAAGTCCTCTTGGTGCACGCGCACCACCGTGCCGTCTGAGGCGAGCCTGCGGTCGAACCTCGTTGTGACGAATGCGGGGAGGCCCTCGAAGTCGAGAATCTCGACTTTCGCTGCACGGATGCCGAGAGCGCGCGCGGCGCGCATCGTCACGAACTCCACGGCCTGGACGTGCGCGTCCGTCTGACCCGAAGCGAGCACCATGCCGGGCTTCACGATGTGTGTGCTGGCCGCGCGCCCGTTCGGTTCGAACCATCCGCCGCCGATTCGGGCAAGTGCGAATTTGCCTTGATTGCCGCCGAGTGAGAATCGGCTCTCGTCATCGTCGCCGTCGTCGACCCAGTGATCCGGATCATCCAAGATGGCGCGCACGCGTCTCGCGATATCGCGGTCCGTGAGCGGGGACAGCTCACCGGGGTCCGAAGGCACCACACTCTCGGGGACGACCTGCACGGAGCCGGGCGCGTCTTCTCCCATGTGGGCGAGCAGACTGAACGGATCGATACGCCGCTCGCCGAACTTCGCCGCCCACCGGCTTCGCACCTCATCGGCGTCAGGAAGCAAGTTCGATAGCCACGGCATCACGACGTCGGGGCCGTGCGCGAGGGCAGACATGGGCATGCTCAACGACAGGGGCGTCGAGTTCCGCTCAGAAACGTATTCCTCGTCGTAGAGAAACTCCACCTGATCCTGCTCGCCGCGCAGGAGCTGTCCCGAGAAGCGGCCGTCCAGCCAGACATCGAGAACGTCGGTCATCACAGGTCTTCAAACAGTCCGTCAAGGATGTCAGAACGTTCGCTGCGCTCCAGGGACACGGTGAAGCCGAGCGCCGCAGCAACATCGACCGCCGCGCTGAGCGAGGGGTCTACCTTGCCCATCTCAAGGTCGTGCACCCAGCGCCTGCTCTTGCGCACAGCCCTCGCGAGTTCGTCCTGCGTGAGGTTCGTCCGCAAGCGCTGGCTGCGCACGAATGCTGCGAAGGCAGTACTCGATGGCATCTGCATTGCCAATCCTCCTTTGTGCAGGATACTTCACATTCATCTACATGAGAAGAATACTTCACATTGATGCAGATGAGAAGTATTCTTCTCGCCGCCGAAAGAGGGCATCCCTCACCGAATCGTCCCGGCGCGCACGAGCAACCGCCGCACTCCGATGACGCCTCCTGCCACCGCCAGTTCGCCGGCGATACGGGCGCCGAGCGTCGCCAGCAGCACTGCGGGCACCAGGTGCTCTGGCGAGAACACCGGCAGCGCGACGAGGAACAGCACGACACCGGCGGCCGCACCGGCCAGAAGGATGCGGCGCGCGCTCGCCGTTCTTCCCCGTTGCAGCGGCAGGACCAGATCGAGCGCGACGGCGGCGCACACCATCGGGACCGCCGCGATCGGGCCGATCGGCGAGATCACCGACGTCAGCAGCCCCGTGACCGCAGCCGTGAACGTGGCCATGCCCGGCACGCGGGTGACCACGCGGGCGAGCAGCGGCATCGCGGTGTGCACGGCGGCGACGAGTGCGTACGCAGGGGGAGACGACGCCGCGAGCAACGAGGTGATGGGCACGACCATGACGAAGATCAGCGCCTGAACCGCGGCGAATGCTGCGCTGATCAGCAGCGCGCTCGTCGGCACTCGCTTCACGGTTCTCGGTCGAGCCTCATGCATCTCACCAGCCTAGATCCGCGCACCCGCCGCGCGGATTCGCGACCGAAGCCCTCTGCCGCGCGAAGACCACCCATGTCCCTCCCCCACCGATCTTTCGGAATATCGTAGAGACGCACACCATCCGGGGAGGAGACGATGCCAGCATCCGCCGCGCCCGTGCATGTGGACGTCCCCCGCATGCCGAGCGATGTCACCTCGCGCCCGAGACTCGTCGCCGCGTTGGAGAACCGCAGTCCCCTGACGGTGCTGCGCGGCGCATCGGGGCTCGGGAAGACGGTCGCTCTCGTGGAATGGGCGCGGGCCACCACGTCGACGATCATCTGGGTCACGGTCGATGCGAGAAGGTCAGGCAGCGACGAACTCGCCCGCGACGCTCTCCGCGCATTGGCTCGCAAGGGTCTGACCGGCTCGTCCGGCGACGAGCTCCTGCACCCCTGGACCGACGTCGCACAGTGCCTGAACGAGACGGCGGAGGAGCTCGTCCTCGTGCTCGACGATGCCGCGAGCCTGTCGCCGGAGAGCACCTTCGACCTGTGCCGGACGGTCGCCGCGGCGCCTCGTGCACGCGTCATCGCGGCGACGAACCGGCGCAGCGCCTTCGACGGCGACGGGTTGAGCCTGGTGATCGATCGCACGCTGATAGGACCGGACGACCTGCTCTTCGACGCCGAGGAGATCTCGCGTGCTCTGGGGATCGACGAATCCGACGCAGCGGACATCCTCCAGGCGACGGGCGGGTTCCCTGCGCTGATCCACGCGGCCTCGAAGCGGTCGGCTCGCGGCGACGACCCGACCTCGGCGGTCGAGGCCGCCTCACCCGCGGTCGAGGAGTACATGCAGTCACGCCTCGAACGCTCAGGCATCGACGGCGACGGCCTCACGGCCTTGGTGCGCATCAGTGTCGCCGATGCCGTCGACATCGCCTCGGCGCGTGCACTGTCGGGTGTGGACGAGATCGAGGACGCCCTCGACGACGCGGAGGCCTTCGGTCTCGGAAGCTGGTCGGCCGACCGCCTGTTCTCCTTCGCCCCGGTCGTCCGCACGTTGCTGCGCCGCGAGCTCGTGCGGTCGCACGCCGATGAGCTCTCGCGCCTCATGAACCTGGCTGTCGAGGGCGCGCTCCAGCGGCGAGCACCCATGGATGCACTGCAGCTCGCCATCGAATACGACGATCTCCCGCTCGCGTCGCACGTGATCATGTCGGGGTGGAGCCAGCTGCTCGACCACCACGGACCTGCCGCAGTCCGCCTGCTGCGCCGTCTTCCGGTGTCACGCCTCAAGGACCAGCCGCTCATCGCCATGCTGCTGGCCATCTGCTACAACGCCAGCAAGCTGAGGCGTCTGCGCGGCCTGCAGCTGATGCGGGTGGCGATCTCGGCAGCGAACTCCCGACGCAATGATGTGGCGACGACCGAGCGCGTGTTCATCTGGGCCGCCGAGAGCGCCGCTCTGCGAGTCATCGGGATGTCGGAGCGCGCCGCTCAGGTCGCCGCCCGAGCACTGAGCCTCTACCGCGAGACGCCGGAATCGGTGTGGCAGCCGTATGCCCTGGAGATGCCGCTGCTCTGCACGCATCTCGGCATCTCCCTCTACTACGGCGGACGAGAGGATGCCGCGATCGAGTGCTTCGAGAACGCGGCGGCGCTGGCGGCGTCGCGTGACCTGAGCAAGGCCTTCCACAGCATCGCGCTGCTCAGCGGCATCCACGCTCTGAACGGCGACATGCCGGAGGCGCGCCACTATGCCGAGCTGATCCGCGAGAGCTCGTGGGAGCAACAGCAGCGCGACGGCTACCGCGGCACCTTCTACCGCGTCGCAGAGGCGCTGCTCGCCGTCGAAGACGGCGACGTGGCCGCCGCCCGCGAGCACGTCCGAGTGTTCGGCCCTCATCGCTCGACCAGCGAGCACTGGGCGACGATGGGGCTCGCTGAGGCATGGGTCGCTCTGCACGAGGGCAGAGCCGCGGCCGGACTCGAGCAGCTGGAGTCACTGCGCAGACTGCGGAAGCGCGAGACGGCGAGCGCCCACGCACGGCACGTGCTCAGCCGCGCGCGGGCGCTGTTGTATCTCGCCGTCGGCGACGTCGCCGCGGCTCGCTCGACGCTGCGCCACGATGCGACGCCCGACGAGTTCGGCACGATCGTCGAACGCGCGCGCCTCGCTGTGTTCGAGGGCGATGCCTCCGAAGCGGCTCGGATGCTGGCGCAGACGAGACAGGTGCCCCAGACCGCGCGTCAGCGCGCCGAGGCCGCGGCGGTCCAGGTCGCCGCCCTGCGGCGAACCGCCGGCGCGACCGCGGCCGGCAAGGCGGCGGCCTCCCTGCGAATCCAACTCGACGATCGAGAGCTGACGACGCCGGTCTCTCTGTTCGGCCCCGAAGACGTCGAGCTTCTGCAGGACTCACTGGCGACCCGCGACTCCGGGCGCCTCGTGACCGCGGTGCTTCCTCCGACATCCGATCGCCCGCGTCTCTCCGCCCGTGAGCTCGTCGTGCTGCGCGCACTCACCTCGGGTGCGTCCCTGCAGTCGATCGCGGCCGACCTGAACGTGTCGCAGAACACCCTCAAGACGCAGCTGCGGAGCATCTATCGCAAGCTCGATGCGCGCAATCGTGCCGACGCGATCGAGCAGGCCGCGAAGCACGACCTGCTCTCCGACCACTGAGCCTCGACCGCCGCAGGAATCGGATCACGGCACCGAGCGACCCTCGGCACCTGAGGGGGTAGGTGCCGAGGGTCGCTCTTCGTGCGGGTCGCTCAGCCGATCGCTGCGCGACGGCGCAGGATCAGGAGCGCTGCTCCCCCCAGGAGCAGGGTCAGCGCGAGCACCAGCACCCAGGGTGCGAGCTGACCGCCCGTGATCGCCAGCGGTGACTGGACCGGATGCACCGTGGCGCTCTCGACGACCGGGAGAGGCTCGTCCCCCGGGCTCGTCACCAGCGCCGTGGCCACGTTCTCGAGCGTGGCACCGGCAGCATCGGCATCCACGGTCACCGAGTAGGTGACCGTCACCGTCTCGCCCTCGGCGAGGGCGCCGACCCAGTGCAGCTCGGTGCCCGTCACCACGGGCGCCGTGACCTCGTGGTCGCCGACCGCCGCGGTGACGACGCCGGTCAGTGCCGCGTGGTCCAGCACCTTGGCGAGATCGTCGCTGACGACGACCTCGTCGAGGTCGGTCTCACCGGTGTTGACGCCGGTGAGCGTGTAGGTGACCACGCTGCCCACCGCGACGACGGTTCCGGAACTCACGTTCGCGGTCTTCGCGAAAGTGAAGCCCGGAGCACCGACACGGTGCTCCGTCGACGCCGGAGGCGGCGTGAGCTCCGCACCGCCGGGGGCGATGGCGCTGCCCTCGGCAACGTTCGAGATCGTCGCACCGCCCGCGTCGGCATCCACCGTCACGGAGTACGTGATCGCGACCCGCTCGCCGATCGCGAGAGCACCCTGCCACGAGAGCTCGTCACCGTCGACGGTGGGCGCCGCGACGGGCGTGCCGTCCACGGCAGCCGACACATCGCCGTTGTAGGCGGCGTGAGCGAGGACGTTCGACAGGTCGTCACTGATCGTCACCGGGTCGAGCGCGGTCGCACCGGTGTTGATGCCGGTCACCGTGTAGGTGATGACGCTTCCCGGGTCGACACGGGTTCCCGAGGCCGGGTCGGCCGTCTTGACGAGCTCGAATCCGGGCTCGTTGATCGGGTTCACCGTGACTGCAGGAGGCGTCTCGATGGGCGGCACTCCTCCAGGAGGAGTCGCGCTGCCCGTCACGGAGTTCTCGAGCGTCTCGCCACCGGCATCCCCGTTCACCGTCACCGAGTAGGTGATCGTGACTGTCGCGCCGATCTCGAGCGCGCCGGTCCACGAGAGCGTCTCGCCCGCGAGTGCCGGAGCAGCCGCCGGCGAACCGTCGACCAGGGCGACCGCGTCGTCGTTGAACTCGGCGTCGTCGAGCACTCCGGACAGGTCGTCGAGGATGGCGACGGGATCGAGCACGGTCTCGCCGGTGTTCACGCCCGTCACCGTGTAGGTGACGACGGTGCCGGGGTCGATGGCCGTGCCCGGAGCGGGAGCGGCGGTCTTCGATACCGAGAAGCCGGGCTCGTTGACCGGGTTCGAGGTCGTGACCGGAGGAGGTGTGATCTCCTCGCCGCCCGGAGGCGTCGCGACGGCGGTCGCCGAGTTCTCGAGCAGTTCGCCGGCGGCATCCGGTCCGACCGTCACCGAGTAGGTGATGGTGACAGTCTGTCCGATCGCGAGCGCACCCGTCCAGGAGAGCTCGTCGCCGTCGACCACGACAGGAGCAGCCGCGCCGCCGACGATCGTCGCGACGGGAGTGCCGTCGAGCGACGCGTGATCGAGGACGCCCGAGAGGTCGTCGACGATCTCGACGCTGTCGAGCGCCGTCTCGCCGGTGTTCACGCCGGTCAGCACGTAGGTGATCACGTCACCCGGATCCAGCGCGGTTCCGGATGCCGGATCGGCCGCCTTCGAGAACTCGAAGCCGGGCACGTTGACCGGGTGCTCGGTGATCACGGTCGGCGGGACGATCGGCGTGCCCGGTGCCGTCGGGCTCTCGGGGTCACTCGGATCGGTCGGCACCAGCGGGGTCGCCTCGCCCGTCACCGTGTTCGTGATGGTCTCGCCACCGGCGTCGCCGTCGACGGTCATCGAGTACGTGATCACGACGTTCTCACCCGGCTCGAGCGAACCGGTCCAGGCGAGGGCGCTGTCGGCCACCGTGGCGGTGCCGCGCGTGGCACCCACATCGTCGTTGTACGAGGCGTTCACCAGCACACCGGCGAGGTCGTCCGAGATCTCCACCGGGTCGAGCACGGTGTCACCCGTGTTCGTGCCGGTCACGGTGTACTCGATCACGCTGCCGGGGTCGACGGCGGTGCCGGTGACCGGGTCGGCGGTCTTGCTGACCGCGAAGCCGGGCGCGACCACGGGGTGCTGGGTCGTCGCAGGGGGCGGCGACACCGGAGAACCCGGGGTGGTCGGGCTGTCAGGATCGGTCGGGTCCGAGGGGATCAGCGGCGTGGCCTCTCCCTCGGCGACGTTGCGCAGCAGCACACCGGTCGCGTCGTCATCCACGGTCACCGTGTAGGTGATCACGACGTCATCGCCGGCACCGAGCGCGCCCGTCCAGCTGAGCTGGGATCCGGTCACGTCGACCGTGCCTGTCGTCGCCGACACGTCGCCGTTGTAGGCGGCGCTCGCGAGAACGGCCGACAGGTCGTCGGTGATCGCTGCGGGGTCGAGCACGGTGTTGCCCGTGTTCGTTCCCGTGACCGTGTACTCGATGGTGTCGCCAGGGCTCACGGCCGTTCCCGATGCCGGGTCAGCGGTCTTGGTGACCTCGAAGCCGGTGTCGACGACGGGATGCGTGGTCTCGACCTGCGGCGGCGTGATCGGCGTGCCGGGAGTGGACGGACCCTCGGGGTCGCTCGGGTCCACAGGGATCCGCGGTGTGGCCTCGCCGTTCACGACGTTGCGGAGCAGAGCGCTCTCGACGCCGGCGTCGACGGTGACCGAGTAGCGGATCGTGACGGACTCACCCTGCGGGATGGAGCCCGTCCAGGTCAGCGCGCCATCGGCCACATCCGCGCTGCCGCGGTCGGCCGTCACGTCGTCGTTGTACGCGGCGTCATCGAGCACGGCTGCGAGGTCGTCGGTGATGGTCACCGGCGAGAGGTCGGTGTCGCCGGTGTTGGTTCCGGTGACCGTGTACTCGATCGTGTCACCGGCCGACACCGCGGTGCCCGATGCGGGGTCGGCGGTCTTGCTGATGGTGAAGCCCGATCCGAGCACGGGGTGCTCGGTGACCGCCGTCGGAGGGACGATCGGCTCGCCGGGGATCTGCGGGCCCGTCGGGTCGGCAGGGTTCGGCGTCGTCGGGGTGGCAGTGCCTGAGGCGACGTTGCTGAGCACCTCGCCTGAGGCGTCTTCATCGACGGTCACCGAGTAGGTGATCGTCACGACCTGGCCAGCCTGCAGCGTGCCGCTCCAGGCGAGGTCGGTGCCGGTGCCGGTGAGGGTGGCTGCCCCGGTGAGCACCGGGATGCCGTCGATCGCGGTCGCGATGTCGGCATTGTATTCGGAGTGCGCGAGCACCTCGGCGAGGTCGTCGGCGATGGATGCCGGGGAGAGAGTGGTCGCGCCGGTGTTGGTACCGGTGACGGTGTAGTCGATGACCTGGCCCGGCTGCACCACGGTGCCCGAGGCGGGGTCGGCGGTCTTGATGACGGTGAAGCCCGCGACCGGGTGCTCGGTCGTGACGGCGGGCGGAACGATCGGGTCACCACCGGGAGGGGTGCCCGAGGCGGTGACGCTGTTGGCGATGCTCTCGCCCTCGACACCGTCGTCGACGATCACCGAGTAGGTAAACGTCATGATCTGCCCCGGCTCGAGGGCTCCCGTCCACATGAGCATGCCGTCGGCGATGGCCGCGCCGCTCTCGACGAGTTCGATGCCGTCGACGGTCGTCGAGAGGTCGTCCTGATATTCGGCGAACGAGAGGACGCCGCTCAGGTCGTCGGCGACCTCGACGTCATCGAGCACCGTATTCCCGGTGTTCTCAACCGCGACCTGATAGGTGATCCGCTGCCCCGACTGCACGACTGTGCCGTCGGCCGGGTCGGAGGTCTTGCGCAGGTCGAGCCCAGGCGCGAGGCGGACGTTGGAGTAGACGCAGGTGACGTCGGTACCGAGAGGGCCGGCAGGCTGGGTGACCTCTCCCGTGGCGCTCACGGCCACAGGAGTGGTCGTGCCGTCTCCGTTGACCTGCTCGCAGACGAGAGACGTGTCGTAGCCTGTCGGATCGGCGGAGCCCGAGGCGGCCTCTGCGAGATCGAACGTGTCTCCCTGGTTCGTGAAGACCGGGCCGGCGTAGTCGCGCTGGACGCCCGGCTCGTCACCGGTCGTCGTGACCGAGGTCTGCGGAACGCTGTATCCGGCGGGCGACTGGATGCTGAGCGCGAACTGGTCGGTCGGTGCGTGGCGTCCCTCCGGCAGGTCCTTCTTGAGCGTGAGGGTGTTCGGGAAGGTGCAGCTCGACATGTCCGTCGGCGAGAAGCTGCCGAGCGGGGTCGTGTTGACCGTCTCACCACGGGGAAGGTCGACCTCGATGATGCGGTTGCCTCCGCCGGAGACCGAGACGAAGATGTGGCCCAGGTTGCCGAAGGCGATGCCGTTGCCCTGCACACCGTCGCCGAGGTCGTGCACCTGCTTGGCGTCGATGGTGGCGGTGCTCGAGACGAGCTCGGTGGGCAGGTCGGCGGCGTAGATGTCCTGGTCGGCGACGAGCACCAGCTGGCCGGAGGCGCTGAAGGCCATGTCGCCGTTCGCGCCGAAGGCGCTGCTGCCTGCGGTGGGACGCAGCGTGCCGACCTGCACGTAGGTCTGCGGGGTGACGCCCTCGTTCCAGGCGTAGATGTTGATCGCGTTGTTGGCGGTGCCGCTCGCGAAGTAGTAGACCCCGGTCGCCGGGTTCACGGCACCACGCAGGACGGCGGAGCTGAGCGTGAACGAGGTGCGCGTGGTCTGATCGGCGACCCGGTCGTGCTTCGCCAGCACCTTGTTCGACGAGGTGTTGGTCACCGTGTACGCGTAGCGACCGCCGGCCGAGATGCCGAGGCCGTTGTCGGAGTGGTCGGTGCCGAAGCTGACCGTGCCCAGGGTGCCGCCCTCACCGGGCGCGCCTCCCTGCTCGTTCACTGCGAACTCGCGGATCTCCGTCGAGCTCTGCACGAAGACCGCCCCGGGCGTGCAGAGGAACGGGTCGGCGGCTGCGGCGGGGGCGGCCGTGACCGTACCGCCGATGAAGACCATCGACGACGCGACGACCGCAGTGGTGACGAGGCCGCTGACGAGCTTGCGTGCAGTCCTCCCCCAGCGTGGCGTCGCCTTATCTGTCTCGGTCGGTTGATGGCGCTTTCGCGCACCACGAATAATCACGACTGCTCTCCCCTTGTCGCATCCGGTGCGCGCTCGCGCACACGGGGCCCGCCACCCCCTTCGGCGGCATCCCGGAGCGCTGTCGACTGACTGCGCGCTCGAATCGGGCCTCGGCAAGACTGCCGTGCGGGCGGGTTCCTGCCCGGCCGAACGGGCTGAATTCACCCCCTGTTTTCACCCCTTGAGCGCGACAGCGAGACCGAGGCGGCGCGGAAAGGGGGGAACGGGCCTCAGACGGCCGGAGAACGCGCGGAGCTCGCCGCTCTCAGCGGCTGTCGGCCTCGTCTGCGTCCCACATCGTGTAGAGGATGACACCCGTCGGCAGACCGTCGAGAGACTTCACGAGTTCGCTCTCGACCCCCACGATGCGCCCTGTCTCCACGCTGACGAACAGGGTCTCGACGCGTTCGGGGATGACAGACGACATCTGCAGACCGATGACATCTCGTCCCAGCCGGTCGTTCGTCTCGCCCCGCACCGAGATGCCGTCCGCATCGGCGAGGATCTCCAGCAGCGTCGCGTGCTGCTCGTCGTTGAGGGTCCAGTACCCGAACAGGCCCATGATCGCGGCGGCGAGCTCGCCCGACGACGACTCGGGCGTCGCGCCGAACACGGCGAGGGCGCTCTCCAGATCCTCCCGGGAACTGCCACGGAGCTCCTGCGCCGCAGGCGGGAGGGTGAACTCCTCAGGCGGGGTGACGACGGTGTCGATGACCTCACCGGGCTCGTACGGACTCGGCTCGACCCCCTCAGGGCGGTTGCCGTCGGGCCACAGCGAGTCGCCCGCGATGATGGTCGACGTCGCCGTCTCTCCGGGGGCCCACGTGAAGGTGATCTCCTGCGGGACGATCTCGACCCGCTTGTCCCCCATGTCGACGTTCCATCCCCATGCGACCGAGCGCACGCGGGATTCCTGCTCGACGTCAGGCGGCGCCTGCAGTGCGTCTTGTGCGTCGGCGAACACCTCGGCAAGCGCAGGCGCGGCCGTGTATGAGAGAGGCGGTGGGGTGAGCGCCATCGCCGGCTGAGAGGGAGTGAGCACGGTGACCGCCACCAGCACGGCGACCGCCATCGCGGCCGTCGCCGTCGTCACGCCGGCCCACACGATCCCCCGTCGTGAGCGGCGAGGAGCGCGGCGGAAGGTGCCGCGGATGATGCCCTCTCGTATCGCGATCTCCGCGGCAGAGAGCGACGGGCGGTCGGCGAGATCCGACGCAGGGCTCATCGCACGGAACAGGCGGTCGATCTCGACGTCTGAGACGCTCATGACTCACCGCCCTCGAGAAGAACGCGCAGCTTGTGTCGGGCACGCGTCAGCGTCGTCCACACCGCGGCTTGACTCGTGCGGAGCACATCCGCGACCTCTCCCGCGTTCAGCTCATCCCAGTACGTCAAGACCACCACCTGGCGCTCGCGAGCGCTGAGCGACGCGACCGCCTGCCGCAATGCGAGCGCCTCCAGGGGATCCAGCGGTGTGGCCGGGTCGGCGAGTCCTCGTGTCAGCGCCTCGAGCGCGCGGTCGTGCGAACGAGTTCGGCGGGTGCGGTCGCGGAGCTTGTTGTTCGCGGTGCGCAGCAGCCACGTCAGAGGCATCGGCCGAGCCGGGTCGAGTTTGCGCCACGCGACGACGAACACCTCAGCGGTCAGCTCGTCCACTTCGTCGTGGTTGTCGACGTAGCATTCGATGTGCCGACGCACTCTGGGCCAATGGTCGTTGAAGACCTTGCGGTAGACGACCTCCTTGGATTCCGGTCCGTGGCCGGTCGCGGACGTCGCGGAACTCTCCCGGGGTCGGCCGAACATTCCGGCGGTTCGCAGGACGTCGACCGGTCCGGTCGCGCTGCCTGCGAACACCACAGCGCCGAATGCGTGTCGGAGCATCGGCGACCCTTTCCTTCGTCGGCGTGGATGGGCGGGTGGTCTTCGCAGGCTACCTGCCCGTCACAGGTTGCAGCGCAGGGTGCTGGTGCCGGCGCCGACATCGACGCCCGTTCCCGCGGCCGCTGTGCCGAGAATGGTGCCCGCAGCGCTGCGCGCCTGCACCGAACCCGACGAGCGGGCGTTCGCGATGGAGCCGACGCTCGCGAGAGCGGAGGTGCTGACGACGGTGCAGATCCCGAAGCTGATCTTCGTGCCCGTGCGCCCCGGTCCGGCGTAGGCGCAGTAGTTTCCTGTGGCACAGGTGCCCACCGAGCGGCTCATGTCGGACGCGGCCGTGAGCACCATGCCCAGCGCCGGCCATACCACCGTCGTCTCGTCGACGACGATGCCGCCGGGGACTGCGTCGATGGCGTACTCGACATCGGGATGGAGTTCAGGCTCGGCTGCCTGCGCGGGTGAGGCCACCCCAGCCAGGAGGATCACCGCGGCGGCGATGGCGAGGAGCTTGTTCTTCATTCTGATCCGATCCGGGCAACAGTCATTGCACGTATCCAATGTCTCTCTGCCACGGACGCGCGACCAACGCCCGCGCCCGCGCCTCTTTGCAGCTGACGCGACTTCCTTACAGAATTTCCGAGATCCGCTGACCCAGACGAGCACGAGGGCGTCGACAGGGTGCGCAGGCCTCTGGGGGCTGACCTCCGCCGGCGACTGAAAAGCTCCGCACATCGCGGATGCCGATGCGGCGCACGAGAGGCGGGTGTAGGTTGCGGAGATGGAGCCGATCCGAGTGGGCCTCGTGGCAGATCCTGCTTCACCCACGACGGTCGCGCGTCGGATGACCGACCTCACGCCGCCGCTCGCCGCCGCGGCCGACGATTGGATCGTCGAACTCGTGAGCGAGCCGTTCACCCTCGGGTCTGAGGACGTCGATGTCGCCCTGGAGCGCCTTCGTGCACACGCCGACCAGAACCGCTGGGATCTCGTCATCGGCGTCACCGAGCTTCCGCTCCGGGATGATGACGGCCGCTATCTGCTGGCGGCGATCGATCCTCGACGCCACTCCGCAGTGTTGTCGCTGCCCGCTCTGGGCGGGTTTCGGGTGCAGAGCCGCGCCCGCCACGCGGTGCGGGGGCTCGTCGACGGGATGGCTGAGCCCGCCTCGCCTGAGGAGCAGCGCCTGCCGCTCCCCGGACTCAGTGCCCGTGGGCGCGTGCTTCTGGGAATGGTGCTCGCCAATCGTCCATGGCTGCTCGCCGCCGGGCTCAAGTCCGCGCTGGTCGCGGCCCTCGCGACCGGCGCGGTGGCGACGATCGAGCCGACGGTGTGGTCGCTCGCCAGCTCGCTGTCCGGCTGGCGTCTGGTCGCGGCGACGGTGGCCTCCATCGCGATCATCATCGCCTGGATCGTGATCGACGGCAGGCTCTGGGACCGTCCAGACGACGACTCGCCTCAGGCCCGTGAGAGATCCCGTCTCTACAACACCTCGACGCTGCTGACTCTGACCATCGGCATCGTCATCTGCTATCTGGCGCTGTACGTCGTGAACCTGGCCTGGGCGCTCTTCGTGCTCGACACGGCGGTGATGAGTGCATCTCTCGGCCGAACCGTCGAAGTCGGCGACCTGTTCGTACTCACCTGGTTCGTCGCGTCGGCGGCGACCCTCGGCGGGGCGTTGGGCACGGGCTTGGAGTCCGACGATGCGATCCGCGCCGCCACCTACTCGAAGCGCGAGGAGGAGCGACGAGCCCGCCTGGCCGACGAGCGCGACTGAGGCGGCGCTGCGCCGTGACTGCCATCGCGCACTGCCCGCTCACCGAAATCGCGGCGAGCGCCCGGGGACGACGAAGGGGGCGGATGCCGCAGCATCCGCCCCCTCATCATGTTCAGCGCAGGACTCAGAAGTCCCAGTCGTCGTCTTCCGTGGCCTCGGCCTTGCCGATGACGTAGGAGGAGCCCGACCCCGAGAAGAAGTCGTGGTTCTCGTCGGCGTTCGGCGAGAGCGCCGACAGGATCGCCGGGTTCACGTTCGTGACCGTCGAGGGGAACATCGCTTCGTAGCCGAGGTTCATCAGCGCCTTGTTGGCGTTGTAGTGCAGGAACTTCTTGACGTCCTCGGTCAGGCCGACGCCGTCGTAGAGGTCCTGCGTGTACTGCACCTCGTTGTCGTAGAGCTCAAACAGCAGGTTGAAGGTGTAGTCCTTCAGCTCCTGGCGGCGCTCTTCGGTCTCCTTCTCGAGACCCTTCTGGAACTTGTAGCCGATGTAGTACCCGTGCACGGCCTCGTCGCGGATGATGAGGCGGATGAGGTCGGCCGTGTTCGTCAGCTTCGCCTTGGACGACCAGTAGATCGGCAGGTAGAAGCCCGAGTAGAACAGGAACGACTCGAGCAGGGTCGAGGCGACCTTGCGCTTGAGCGGGTCGTCGCCCTGGTAGTAGTCCATGATGATCTGAGCCTTCTTCTGAAGGTTCGGGTTCTCAGTGGACCAGCGGAACGCCTCGTCGATCTCCTTCGTCGACGCGAGCGTCGAGAAGATCGAGGAGTAGCTCTTCGCGTGCACAGACTCCATGAACGCGATGTTCGTGTACACGGCCTCTTCGTGAGGGGTGATCGCGTCGGGGATCAGCGACACGGCGCCGACGGTGCCCTGGATCGTGTCGAGCAGCGTCAGACCGGTGAAGACGCGCATAGTGAGCAGCTGTTCTTCGGGCGTCAGCGTGTTCCACGACTGGACGTCGTTCGACAGCGGCACCTTCTCAGGCAGCCAGAAGTTGTTCACCAGACGGTTCCAGACCTCGAGGTCCTTGTCGTCCTGGATGCGGTTCCAGTTGATCGCCTGAACGCTGTCGACCAGCTTGAGCGGGGGGTGAGGAGTCATGTTCTCGTCGTTTCTTGTGGTCAGGGCCGGATCAGAGCATGCACGAGACGCACTCGGTCATGTCGGTGCCCTCGAGCGCCATCTGACGCAGACGGATGTAGTAGATCGTCTTGATGCCCTTGCGCCATGCGTAGATCTGAGCCTTGTTGATGTCACGCGTCGTGGCGGTGTCCTTGAAGAACAGCGTCAGCGACAGGCCCTGGTCGACGTGCTGGGTGGCGGCGGCGTACGTGTCGATGACCTTCTCGTAGCCGATCTCATATGCGTCCTGGTAGTACTCCAGGTTGTCGTTCGTCATGAACGGCGCCGGGTAGTAGACGCGGCCGAGCTTGCCTTCCTTGCGGATCTCGATCTTCGACGCGATCGGGTGGATCGACGACGTGGAGTTGTTGATGTACGAGATCGAGCCGGTCGGCGGCACCGCCTGCAGGTTCTGGTTGTAGATGCCGTGCTCCTGGATCGACGACTTCAGCGCCACCCAGTCGGCCTGCGTCGGGATGTGCTTGCCCGCGAAGAGCTCCTTGACCTTCTCGGTCTCGGGCACCCAGGCGCGCTCGATGTACTTGTCGAAGAACTCACCCGACGCGTACGTCGAGTCCTCGAAGCCGTCGAACGCCTGCTTGCGCTCGATCGCGATGTTGTTCGAGGCGCGCAGCGCGTGGAACAGCACCGTGTAGAAGTAGATGTTCGTGAAGTCGATGCCCTCTTCGGACCCGTAGTGGACGTGCTCGCGGGCGAGGAAGCCGTGCAGGTTCATCTGTCCCAGGCCGATCGCGTGCGAACGGTCGTTGCCGTCCTCGATCGAGCGGACCGAGCGGATGTGGCTCTGGTCGCTGACCGCGCTCAGCGCGCGGATCGCCGTCTCGACCGTCTGGCCCAGGTCATCGGCATCCATCGACAGCGCGATGTTCATCGAGCCGAGGTTGCAGGAGATGTCCTTGCCGATCTGGTCGTACGAGAGGTCGTCGTTGTACGTGGTCGGCGTGTTCACCTGCAGGATCTCGCTGCAGAGGTTGGACATGTTGATGCGGCCCTTGATCGGGTTGGCCTTGTTCACCGTGTCCTCGAACATGATGTACGGGTAGCCCGACTCGAACTGGATCTCGGCGATCGTCTGGAAGAACTCGCGCGCGTTGATCTTGGTCTTCTTGATGCGCGGGTTGTCGACCATCTCGCGGTACTTCTCGGTGACCGAGATGTCGCCGAAGGGAACGCCGTAGACCTTCTCGACGTCGTACGGCGAGAAGAGGTACATGTCCTCGCCGTTCTTCGCGAGCTCGAACGTGATGTCGGGAACCACGACGCCGAGCGACAGCGTCTTGATGCGGATCTTCTCGTCGGCGTTCTCGCGCTTGGTGTCGAGGAAGCGCATGATGTCGGGGTGGTGCGCGTTGAGGTACACCGCACCGGCACCCTGACGGGCGCCGAGCTGGTTGGCGTAGCTGAAGCTGTCTTCGAGGAGCTTCATCACGGGGATGATGCCGGACGACTGGTTCTCGATCTGCTTGATCGGTGCGCCGGCCTCGCGGATGTTCGAGAGCAGCAGAGCCACGCCGCCACCGCGCTTGGAGAGCTGGAGAGCGGAGTTGATGCCGCGGGCGATCGACTCCATGTTGTCTTCGATGCGCAGCAGGAAGCAGCTGACGAGCTCGCCGCGCTGTGCCTTGCCCGAGTTGAGGAAGGTCGGCGTCGCGGGCTGGAAGCGGCCGGAGATGATCTCCTCGACCAGCGCGACCGCCAGGTTCTCGTCGCCGCCGGCGAGACCGAGGGCCGTCATCACGACGCGGTCTTCGAAACGCTCGAGGTAGCGCTTGCCGTCGAACGTCTTGAGCGTGTAGCTCGTGTAGTACTTGAACGCGCCGAGGAACGTCTCGAAGCGGAACTTCTTGCCGTAGGCGAGGTCGTTGAGCTTCTGGATGAACTCGAGCGAGTACTGCTCGATCACGGCCGGCTCGTAGTACTCCTTCTCGACGAGGTAGTCGAGGCGCTCCTTGAGCGAGTGGAAGAACACCGTGTTCTGGTTGACGTGCTGCAGGAAGTACTCGCGCGCCGCCCGCTTGTCGGCGTCGAACTGGATCTTCCCGTTCGCGTCGTACAGGTTCAGCATCGCGTTGAGAGCGTGATAGTCCAGGCCCTCGTAGGTCGGGTTCATCTTGAACGCCACCGTGTCTGTCACTGAGTCGGTTCCTGCCTGCTCGTCAACTGCGGTACCCACCGTCGCTCCAATCCGTCGCTCACGCGATCTACATCGTCTTGTGTGCCGAAGATCTCGAGCCGATACAAGTGAGGCACGTTGCACTTGCGGCTGATGATGTCACCGGCGAGACAGAACGAGTCGCCGAAGTTGGTGTTCCCCGCGGAGATGACTCCGCGGATGTGTTTCCGGTTGCGCTCGTCGTTGAGGAACCGGATGACCTGCTTGGGCACCGCGCCTCGTTCGACGCCGCGCCCCTCGCCCCCGCCGTAGGTGGGGGTGACCAGCACGAAGGGCTCGTCGACGACGAGATCTTCCTGCTGTCGGAGAAGGGGAATGCGTCGGGCCGGGAGCCCGAGCTTCTCGACGAAGCGCGCGGTGTTACCCGAGGCGCTCGAGAAGTAGACCAGGAGCGGCGCGGCGGTCGCGACGGCGCTCATGGCGGATCACGCCAGACGCGAGGCGAGCTCGTCGATCTTGTCGGGACGGAAGCCCGACCAGTGACCCTCGTCGGTGACGACGACGGGCGCCTGCATGTAGCCGAGCGCCTTGACCTGCTCGAGCGCAGTGGCGTCTTCCGACAGGTCGAGGATTTCGTACTCGATGCCCTTGGCGTCGAGCGCGCGGTAGGTGGCGTTGCACTGAACGCAGGACGGCTTCGTGTAGACCGTGATCGACATCTTTTCGCTTCCCCTCAAATCTCTGGCCTGCATCTGAATCAGGCTGTTTTCCGGTAGACCCTCACCGGGATCTCAATACTACATATAGGTACGGACATTCAGGGTGACCACTAGGGGTAGTAGTTACATACGTGTAGTTTTCCACCGCTCTCCACTGGTACAACACAGGTTCTCCACCGTTTCTTCCACAGGCTCAGGGCCCTCGAGAGCACCCCCGAACCGCGAGAAATCGCGGCTGGGAACGACCTGTGAGAGATCCATCCACAGGTCGGACCATACGACCCGCCTCCGACATCGGATTTTCTGTGGAAACTCGGTTTGGGCGTGTCGCGGCGTGTCGGGGAGGAGCGGCTTAGACGGGCGTCCGCGGCTCCCGGTAGCGTTGACCCGTGGCGGGATATCGGGACCTTCTTCGCACGCCCGGAGTGGCGCGCATGATCGCTGCACAGTTGACCGCTCGCTTCCCCAACGGAATGACCTCGCTCGCGATCCTGCTGCACGTCGAACAGCAGACCGGCTCATACGGCTCGGCGGGCCTCGTGCTCGCTGCGACCAGCGTCGGGCAGGCGGTCGCCGGCCCGATCACGAGCCGGTGGATGGGCGCCTGGGGAATGCGCCGCGTGCTCACCCTCACACTCAGCGTGTGCGTGGTCGCGGTGCTGGGCCTCGCACTGCTCCCCCTCGACGTCCCCGGGTACATGGTCCTCGGCATGATCGCCGGCCTCTCGACGCCGCCGGTGCAGGCCGCGGTGCGCACCATCTATCCGAAGCTCGTGAACTCGACACAGCTCACACCCCTCTTCTCTCTCGATGCCTCGCTGCAGGAGATCATCTGGGTGCTGGCCCCCGTCGTGATCACGCTCGTGTCGACGCAGATCGGCACCGCCGTGGGTCTGCTGCTCGTGGCGGTCGTGTTGGTGGGCGGCGGAGCGTGGTTCATCCTCTCCCCCGAGGTCGGCCGCGTGCGCATCCCGCGCAGTCGCAGCGCCCTCGGCAAGGTCGTCCTCAAGCCGCCGGTGCTGCTCGCCACCGTCATCGGCTTCCTGCTCATCGGCGCGTGCTCGGCCGTCGAGGTCGGTGTCGTCGCGACCTTCGAGCACGGCAGCCTGGCTGCCGGCCTCGTGCTCGCGGTGTTCGCCGTCGGCAGCCTCGCCGGCGGACTCTCGTTCGGACACATCCCGATCGGGCCCTGGGCGATGGCCCGCCGCCTCACCATCGTCACGGTCGGTCTCGCACTCACCATGTTCTCCCTGAACGAGTTCTGGCTCGGCGGCACCCTGATCGTCGCAGGCATCGGAGTCGCTCCGGCTCTCGCCGTGCTGTTCGCCATCACGACCGCGAGCGTGAAGTTCAGCGAGACCGCCGAGGCCTTCGGATGGGCCGGCACCGGTCAGCTGATCGGCGCCGCCGCCGGCTCTGCAGTCGCGGGCTTCCTCGTCGATGCGACGGATCCTCGCGGCGCCTACCTCGCCGCGACGCTCTTCGCCGCCGCCGGCCTCGTCGTCTCGATCGTCTTCGTGCGCTCCTTCCCCGATCTGCGTCATCGCGATGCGAGTCCTCACCCCGATACCGAACCCCTGGCGGTCACCCCTTCATGAGCTCAGCGTCCTCCCCCGCATCCACCGCCCCCGAGGTCGTCTGCGTCGGCGAGTCCATGGGACTCGTCACCGCCCTGGGCGCACCTCTCGCCGAGACCGAGACGGCAGCACTGGGGCTCGCCGGCGCAGAGGGCAACGTCGCCGTCGGACTCGTCGCGGCGGGGCACCGGGCCGCCTGGGCGTCGCGCCTGGGCGACGACCCGATCGGGGTGCGCATCTCGACCGAGCTCGAACGTCGAGGCGTCGACCTCTGGGTGACGACGGATGCGGGTGCGCCGACCGGCGTCATGTTCAAGGATCCGGGCACCGAGTCATCGTCGGTCTACTACTACCGGCGCGGGTCGGCCGCGTCGCTGATGGAGCCCGGCTTCCTCGACGCCGCACAGCTCGCCGGCGTCCGGATCGTCCACACCACCGGCATCACCCCGGCGCTCTCGCCCACCTGCCGCGCGATGGTCGATCAGCTGTTCGTCGACGCTCGCGCAGCCGGCACCCTCGTCTCGTTCGACGTGAACGACCGCCGCGCGCTGTGGACGATGCAGGATGCGGCCGCGACGCTGACCCGCCTCGCGGATGCCGCGGACATCGCCTTCGTCGGCCGCGATGAGGCTGAGCGCATCTGGGGCACCGCGACTCCCGCCGAGATCCGCGCCCACCTTCCGCACTGCGGGCTGCTCATCGTCAAGGACGGCGACATCGGCGCGACGGCGTTCCACGGCGACGACGAGCCTGTGTTCGTGCCAGCCCCTCGGGTCGAGGTCGTCGAGCCGGTCGGCGCCGGCGACGCCTTCGCAGCCGGGTTCCTCGCCGCGACTCTCGAGGGCGCAGAGCTCGCCGAGCGCCTCTCGGCCGGGCATACCGCCGCTGCGCGCGTGCTGACGACGCACGGCGACCTGCCTCCTCTCGGCTGACCCGCGCACACAGGGCCGGTCAGCCGACGCCGGTCGTAGGCTTGCTGCATGCCTGCACCGCTCACGCTGCCCCGCATCTCCTGGGGTGATCCGGCCTCCGATCGCCGCGTCCTCCTCGTGCACGGCCTCGGCTCGTCCGCGGCTCTCATGTGGCGGGTCGGCACGTCCCTCGCCGACGAGGGATGGCACGCGACCGCGGTCGATCTGCGCGGCCACGGCGATGCGCCTCGCGTCCTCGACTACTCGGTCGCCGCCTACGCGGCAGACCTCATCGCGACCGTGCCCGAGGGAGTCGGCTCGTGGGACGCGGTCGTCGGCCACTCGCTCGGCGGCGCGGCGAGCACGGCAGCCGCCGCATCCGCTCCCGAGTGGACCCGCCGTCTCGTGCTGCTCGACCCGGCGATCCTCGTCGGCGGTCGGGACGCAGCGATCGTGCGCCGGAGCCAGGAGCGCGCCTTCGCCGACAACAGGGTCGAGCTGGTCCGGCAGGAGCACCCGCACTGGCACCCGCAGGACTGGGAGCTCAAGGTCGACGCCGTGCACAGAGCGAGTGCGTGGGCAGTCGAGCAGACGAGTGCGCAGAACACCCCGTGGGATGTCACCGCGGATGCCGCACGGCTGGCCGTTCCCACCCATGTGATCGCCTCCGATCCCGCGGTCTACAGCATCTTCACCGGCCAGGTCGCAGCCGCGGTGCTCGCCTCCAACTCTCGCGTCACCATGTCGGTCGTCGAGGGAGCCGGTCATTCGCTGCACCGCGACAAGCCTGAAGAGACCGTCCGACAGCTGAGAGAGGCGCTCGCGTGAGCACGTTCGACCCGACCACGTATCTTCCTGACGACCTGCTCGAGCGCATCCGCGAGCGGGCTCCGATCCACGACCGCGAGAACACTTTCCCCGAGCAGGATCTCGACGAGCTGCGCGATGCCGGCTATCTGTCGATCCTCGTTCCTGCCGACCGCGGGGGCGCGGGGCTCGGACTCGCCGAGGCGGCGATCCTCCAGCAGCGCCTGGCGACCGCCGCCCCGGCCACCGCGCTCGCGATCAACATGCACCTCGTCTGGACCGGTGTCGCCAAGGTCTTCTCCGACCGCGGCGTCCCCGGCCTCGAGTTCGTGCAGGACGGAGCGGTCGCCGGAGAGGTCTTCGCCTTCGGCATCAGCGAGGGCGGCAACGACCTCGTCCTGTTCGGCAGCGACACGGATGCCGTTCCCACCGCCGACGGCGGCTACTCCTTCACCGGCACCAAGATCTTCACCTCGCTCGCCCCCGTGTGGACGAAGCTCGGGCTGCACGGACTCGACACGACGAGCGCCGACGCCCCGAAGCTCGTGTTCGCCTTCGTCGACCGCACCGATGCGGTGGTCACGGGCGACGACTGGGACACTCTCGGCATGCGGGGCACCCAGAGTCGCACGACCCGACTCGATGGGGCCGTTGCGGATGCCGCGCACGTGGTGCGCCGCATCGATCCGGGCCCGAACCCCGACCCGATCGTGTTCGGGATCTTCTCGGTCTTCGAGATCCTGCTCGCCTCGGTCTACACGGGCGTCGCACGCCGCGCCCTGGATCTCGCCGTGCTGACCGCGCAGAAGCGCCGCTCGAAGAAGACGGGCGCCGCATACAGCCAGGATCCCGACATCCGCTGGCGCATCGCAGACATGGGGCTGGCGTACGACGCCCTGCCTCCGCAGATCGCCGCGCTCGCCCGAGACGTCGACGAGCGGGTCGACAACGGCGCCCGGTGGTTCACACTGCTGTCGGGTGTCAAGCACCGAGCCGTCACGATGTCGAAGCACGTCGTCGACCAGGCGATGCTGGTGGCCGGCGGCGGCTCGTACTTCTCCTCGAACGAGCTGTCGCGGCTCTACCGCGACGTCCTGGCGGGGGCCTTCCACCCCTCCGATCCCGAATCGGCGCACTCCACCGCGGCGAGCGCCTGGCTGGGTCCACTCGACTCCTGACCGCGATATTCTGCGGTTTGCCCGCTGCAGCTTCGGAAAATCTGCGGAATCGGTTGAAGGCAGCCCGCTCCGGTGCGAGGATCGCATCATGACGCCGTCGAAAAAGCACCCCCCTCTGGATGATGTCGCGAAGACGATCATCGAGCTGCTGCAGGAAGACGGGCGGCGCTCGTACTCCGACATAGGGCGCGAAGTCGGACTCAGCGAGGCCGCCGTGCGCCAGCGGGTGCAGCGACTCACCGAGTCAGGTGTGATGCAGATCGTCGCCGTGACCGATCCGATGCAGCTGGGCTTCCCGCGACAGGCCATGATCGGCATCCGCGTCTCGGGCGACACCCGTGTGGTCGCAGAGGCCATCGCCGAGATCGCCGCGATCGACTACGTGGTGATCACGGTCGGCTCCTTCGACATCCTCGCCGAGGTCGTCTGCGAGGACGACGAAGACCTCCTCGCGCTGATCAACGACAGCATCCGTCCGATCGACGGGGTGCTGTCGACCGAGACCTTCATCTACGCCAAGCTGCAGAAGCAGCTCTACAACTGGGGGACCCGATGAGCACGCAACGCACGACTCCGTCCGAGGCCGAGCTTCAGGCCATGGCCAAGGATCACCTGTGGATGCACTTCACCCGGCAGTCGACCATGGAGAAGAGCGGCGTGCCGATCATCGTCAAGGGCGATGGCCACCGCATCTGGGACTCGAAGGGCAAGGAGTACTTCGACGGCCTCTCCGGACTCTTCGTCGTCAACGCCGGGCACGGACGCCGCCGCCTTGCCGAAGCCGCAGCGAAGCAGGCCTCCGAGCTCTCGTTCTTCCCGCTCTGGTCGTATGCGCACCCGGCGGCCATCGAGCTCGCCGACCGCCTGGCCGACGAGGCACCCGGCGACCTGAACCGCGTCTTCTTCTCGACCGGAGGCGGCGAAGCGGTCGAGACCGCGTTCAAACTCGCGAAGCACTACTGGAAGCTGATGGGCAAGCCCACCAAGCACAAGGTCATCTCGCGCTCGGTCGCCTATCACGGCACCCCGCAGGGCGCACTGGCGATCACCGGCATCCCGGCGATGAAGTCGATGTTCGAGCCGGTCACCCCCGGCGGGTTCCGGGTGCCGAACACCAACTTCTACCGCGCGGCCGAGATGGGCGGTCCGAGCGACGACCTCGAGGCCTTCGGGCGCTGGGCGGCAGACCGCATCGAGGAGATGATCCTGTTCGAGGGTGCAGACACGGTCGCCGCGGTGTTCCTCGAGCCGGTGCAGAACTCGGGCGGATGCTTCCCGCCCCCTCCCGGCTATTTCGCCAGGGTGCGCGAGATCTGCGACCGCCATGACGTGCTGCTCGTCTCGGACGAGGTCATCTGCGCGTTCGGCCGCCTCGGTCACACGTTCGCGTGCACCGGTCTCGGCTACGTGCCCGACATGATCACCTGCGCCAAGGGAATGACGAGCGGCTACTCGCCCATCGGCGCCACCGTCATCAGCGACCGGATCTACGAGCCGTTCTCGAAGGGCGACGTCTCGTTCCCGCACGGCTACACGTTCGGCGGGCACCCGGTCTCGGCTGCCGTCGCACTCGAGAACCTCGCCATTTTCGACGAGGAGGGACTCAACGAGCGCGTGCGCGAGAACTCGCCGCTGTTCCGAGCCGAGCTCGAGACGCTGCTCGACCTGCCCATCGTCGGCGACGTCCGCGGCGACGGGTACTTCTTCGGCATCGAGCTCGTGAAGGACAAGGCGACGCGCGAGACCTTCGACGACGACGAGTCCGAGCGGCTGCTGCGCGGCTTCCTCTCCCCCGCACTGTTCGAGGCCGGGCTCTACTGCCGAGCAGACGACCGCGGCGACCCCGTGATCCAGCTCGCTCCTCCGCTCACCGTCGGCCCCGCCGAGTTCCGTGAGATCGGACAGATCCTGCGGAGCGTCCTCACCGACGCGCAGTCGGTGCTCTGACCCCGCTGCTCCGACTCGGGTGCTCTGACCCTGGTGTCCTGACTCAGACGGATGCCGCGGTGCGCCGCCTCGCGAGGAGTGCGAGGTGGAGTGCCGCGAGAGTCTCGCCGTCGTCGAGATCGGCACCGAGCAGGTCGCCGATCAGCGTGAGGCGCTGGTAGAAGACCGACCGCGACAGCTGACTCGCCGTGGCCGCCGCCGAGCGGTTGCCCGGATGGGCGACGAGGGCGGCGAGCACATCGAGCAGGTCGCCGCGGCGCTCCCGATCGTGCCGGATGAGCGGCGCCAGCATCCGCTCGCTGTGCTCGTGCAGTCGGTGGTCGTCGCGCAGCGTGGCGACGAGCCGTTCGAGCGGGCGGTCGTCGACTCGGCGCACTCGGGCACCCGACTCGGCCCGATCGCTGTCGGCCAGGTCGCGCGCGGCACGCAGAGAGCCGAGAAGTCCGACGACGTCATCGGCGACCGGCCCCACGAAGACGGCCCGATCGGCGCCGGCGATGCGCAGCACCACCTCGTCGGAGAGGACAGCGGATGCCGGCAGCGACAGCAGCGCGACATCGTCGTCTGCCACTCGGGCGGCCGCGACGGCGAATCCGGCCTGCCGTGCACGATAGGCGAGCTCGCTGATCGATCGCGCACCCCGCGCCACGATGCCGTGGCACTGACGATCGGCGAGCGTGAAACCCCCTGCGCGCAGGCGTGCGTCGATGTCGTCCGCCCTCGCGAAACGCGCGCCGAGGAGGTCGTCGATGACGGCGCGCTGCGCGAGCAGCGACCATTCGGCGTCGCCGCCGTCGGCGATGCAGCCGAATGCGAGGGCTGTCGCGCCCTGCTCGAGCACCGTGTGTCGGCCCGCCGGGTGCGCGGGGCCGGGCAGAGCGAGCAACGTTCCCCAGCGCACGCCTCGCGCCTGAACTGCCACCTGTTCGGCATCGATGCGGCCGTCGAGAACCTCAGCCACCGGCATCCCGAGGGCTTCGGTCGCGATCACCTCGCGCGCGAGATTCTCGAGGATCACCGGGGCGCCGAGCGCTCGAGCCGTCTCAGCCACCACGACATCGGCCGGAGCACCCTGCAGGCTCAGAGCGGTGAACAGCTCGTGCAGACGCTGTCGCTCGTGCAGCGCCTGCGTCTGGGCGGCGATCAGCGCGTGGTGCACCGACTCGGTCACGGCGACGAACTTCACCTCGCGGGTCAGAGCGACGAGGGCGAGTCCCACGGTCGCGCAGATGTCGACCACGGGCTGCGGCACGGTCTCGCGAGCTGTTCCGACCTCGAAGACGATCCCGGCGATGCCCGCCCGATGCAGGCTCGACGCGAAGTCGCGCAGCCCCGCATCGTCGGTGGGCCATCCGGCCCCGGTCGTCAGCAGCAGCTCGCCGCCGTCGAGCAGCCGCGCGACACCGACACTGTCGGAGACGTGCACCCAGCGCACCGCAGCATCGAGCGCCGCACCGCCGACGAGCACGTCGGGCTCTCCTGCCTGCACCGCGGCCTCGGCCAGCACGTCCGCGACGCTCACGAAGACGCCGCCGGTCGGACGATCTGTCCGATTCCGCACGATCTCGCTACGGTCTGACACCGGATCGGCTCCCCGCGCTCTGTGATCATTGGAGAAAGCCAGCGTATCGGACCCCGGTCAGAGTGTTCGATACGGATCACCCACCGCGAGGGAGCCCCGTGGACATCGTCCGTCACATCATCAATGGAGCAGAGACCGCTGAGGCGGCACGCACGGGTCAGGTCTTCGACCCCGCCACCGGCGAGGTGACGAAGCAGGTCGCTTTCGCCTCGACGGGCGAGGTCGGCGAGGCGATCGCCGCCGCGGCATCCGCTCTGCCCGCCTGGCGCGAGACGAGCCTCATCAAGCGCGCCGACGTGTTCTTCCGCCTGCGTCAGCTGCTCAAGGAGCGCACTCCCGAGCTCGCCGCGATCGTCACCTCGGAGCACGGCAAGGTGCTCTCGGATGCCGCGGGCGAGGTGTCGCGCGGCATCGAGAACGTCGAGTTCGCCGCCGGCCTCGTGCACCTGCTCAAGGGCGAGCGCAGCGAGCAGGTCTCGCGAGGCGTCGACGTGCACTCGGTCAAGCAGCCGGTCGGCGTCGTCGCCGCGATCACCCCGTTCAACTTCCCCGTTATGGTGCCCCTGTGGATGGTCGCCTCAGCGATCGCCTGCGGCAACACGGTCGTGCTCAAGCCGAGTGAGAAAGACCCCTCGGCGGCCGTCTGGATCGCGAAGCTCTTCCAGGAGGCGGGTCTGCCCGATGGTGTGCTCAACGTCGTGCACGGCGACAAGGAGGCCGTCGACGCTCTGCTCGAGTCGCCGCGCGTGAACGCGATCAGCTTCGTCGGCTCGACCCCCATCGCCCGGTCGATCTATCAGCGCGCGGCGAACGCCGGCAAGCGCGTCCAGGCGCTCGGCGGCGCCAAGAACCACATGGTCGTCATGCCGGATGCCGACATCGACGCCGCAGCGGATGCCGCGATCTCGGCCGCCTACGGCTCGGCCGGTGAGCGCTGCATGGCGGTCTCGGTGCTCGTCGCAGTGGGTGACATCGCCGACGACCTGGTCGCCGCGATCGCCTCACGCATCGACGGACTCTCGATCGGCGCCGGCACGGATGCCGCGAGCGAGATGGGTCCGCTCATCACCCGCGAGCACCGCGACCGCGTCGCCTCGTACGTGACCGGAGCGGCCGCCGAGGGTGCCACCGTGGTCGTCGACGGCACGACGAAGCAGTTCGACTCGGAGGGCTTCTTCATCGGAGTCAGTCTCATCGACCAGGTCGCCCCGGGCATGAAGGTGTACGACGACGAGATCTTCGGACCGGTGCTCTCGGTCGTGCGCGTCGAGACCTACGCCGAGGCCGTCGAGCTGGTCAACGCGAATGCGTACGGCAACGGCACCGCGATCTTCACGCGCGACGGCGGCACCGCCCGCCAGTACGAGTTCGACATCGAGGTGGGAATGGTCGGCGTGAACGTGCCGATTCCCGTGCCGATCGGCGCGTACTCGTTCGGCGGCTGGAAGGACTCGCTGTTCGGCGACTCGCACATCTACGGCCCCGAGTCGGTGCACTTCTACACTCGGTCGAAGGTGGTCACCACGCGTTGGCCCGACCACACGCCCTCGCAGATCGACCTGGGCTTCCCGAGCAACCACTGAGCTCCCGAGCAGACACCGAGAACTGAGACACGAGACATGACGAACTTCATCGACCGGCACGGCGCATCGCATCCGCTCCCGGCCCCCGAAGCCGAGGCGCAGGTTCGAGCCGACGACCGCGGCCACGTCTTCCACTCCTGGAGCGCCCAGGGCCTGATCGACCCGCTTCCCGTCGCGGCGGGCGAGGGCTCGACGTTCTGGGATTACGCCGGCAACGCCTACCTCGACTTCTCGAGTCAGCTGGTGAACCTCAACCTCGGGCACCAACATCCCGATCTGGTCGCAGCGATCCAGCAGCAGGCGGGGCGGCTCTCCACCATCCAGCCCGCGATGGCGAACGACGTGCGGGGTGAGCTCGCCCGACTGATCGTCGAGGTCGCGCCCGAGGGGTTCGAGAAGGTGTTCTTCACGAACGGCGGCGCCGAGGCCAACGAGTACGCGGTGCGCATGGCCCGTCAGTCGACGGGGCGCCACAAGGTGCTGTCGATGTACCGCAGCTATCACGGGTCCACCTCGACCGCGATCTCTCTGACGGGTGACCCTCGGCGATGGGCGAACGGCACTCCCGACTCGGGAGCCGTGCGCTTCTTCGGACCCTACCTCTATCGCTCGCCGTTCCACGCCGAGACCCCGGAGCAGGAGTCCGAGCGCGCACTCGCCCACCTCGAGCAGACGATCCAGCTCGAAGGCCCGCAGACCATCGCGGCGATCATCATCGAGACCGTGGTCGGCACCAACGGAGTGCTCGTGCCGCCGCCCGGCTACCTGCAGGGCGTGCGCGAGCTGTGCGACCGCTACGGCATCGTCTACATCGCGGATGAGGTCATGGTCGGCTTCGGCCGGCTCGGCGAGTGGTTCGGCATCGACGCCTACGACGGCCGGCCCGACCTCATCACCTTCGCCAAGGGGGTGAACTCGGGCTACGTGCCGCTCGGCGGCGTCGTCATCTCGGAGCGCATCGCGAAGGCGTTCGACACCACGCCCTTCGCCGGCGGACTGACCTACTCGGGCCACCCGCTCGCGTGCGCCGCCGGTGTCGCGACCTTCGAGGTGTTCCGTCGCGACGGCATCCTCGAGCGCGTGCGCGACCTCGGCGAGCGCATCGTCGAGCCGACCCTGCGCTCATGGGTCGACACCCACCCGAGCGTCGGAGAGGTGCGCGGCCGCGGCCTCTTCTGGGCCGTCGAGCTCGTGCGCGACAAGCAGACGCGCGAGCCGCTCGTGCCGTTCAACGCGAGTGGAGCGGATGCTGCGCCCGTCGCCGCCTTCGCCGCCGCCGCGAAGAAGGCCGGCGTCTGGCCGTTCACGCACTTCAACCGCATGCACGTGGCGCCGCCACTCGTGATCAGCGAGGAGGAGCTCGTGCGCGGTCTCACCGTGCTCGATGAGGCCCTGTCGGTCGCCGACGAGGCCGCAGCGAGCTGAAAGTGCTGTGAGCTGACCGTGCCGTGAGGTGCAGCCGTTGCTGCGCGGATTCAGATCAGGAATCCGCGCAGCAGCGCCTCGGAACCTGCGAGGTGATCGCGCATCGCGGCCTCCGCGACATCGGGGCGCCCGGCGAGGATCGCCGTCACGATGCGCTCGTGCTGCTCGCCCGAGTGCTGGATGTTTCTCGGCATCAGCGGGAACGTGTCGAGCCACGCGTTGACGTCGGCCCGATTCTCGGCGACCAGAGCGACGAGCGAGGGGATTCCGGCGGCCTCCGCGATCGCGAGGTGCAGCAGGGTGTCGAGGCGGCGGTACTCCCCGGGCCCGGCGGGCAGTGCGGCCTCATGCCGCGCCCACAGGTCGGCGCGGGTCGCGGCATCCAGCGTCCGGCTCGCGGCCGCCCGCACCGCCCCGGTCTCGAGCACCCGACGCAGACCCAGTACGTCGTCGAACTCGGCAGCGGTCACGGCCCCGGCATCCGAGGGCTGCGGCAGCGGGTCGGCGACGAACGTGCCGCCGTATCGCCCGCGTTTGGGCACGAGGTATCCGGTGTCGGCGAGTTCACGGATCGCCTCGCGCACGGTGTCGCGGCTGACACCGAAGGATGCCGCGAGCTCACGCTCCGGCGGCAGCGACTCCCCTGGCGCGACGACGCCGAGACGGATGGTCTGCACGAGTCGAGCGACCGCATCCTCGAGCGCGTTGCCTCGGCGCAGGGGCCGGTAGACGGCCCGGCGCACCTCGACGAGATCGCCGTCGGAAGGGTGCTCGCTCATGCTTCTCAGCCTGTCACAGCGACATGATCCCGCTTCACAGCGGGGTGACGTAGGCGTTGGTGATGCCGCCGTCGACGACGAAGGCACTCGCGGTGATGAACGACGAGTCGTCCGAGGCGAGGAAGGCCACCGCGGCGGCCAGCTCCGACGGCTCGGCGAAGCGTCCCATCGGCACGTGCACGAGTCGACGCTGCGCGCGCTCGGGGTCTTTGGCGAAGAGCTCCTGCAGCAGCGGGGTGTTGACGGGTCCGGGGCACAGGGCGTTCACGCGCACCCCCTGTCGTGCGAACTGCACACCGAGCTCGCGTGACATGGCGAGCACACCGCCCTTCGACGCGGTGTAGCTGATCTGCGAGGTCGCCGACCCCAGCAGCGCGACGAAGGAGGCGGTGTTGATGATCGATCCTCGACCCGCGGGCACCATATGACGAAGTGCCGCACGGCTGCACAGGTAGACGCTCTTGAGATTGACGTCCTGCACGCGATCCCAGGCCGGCAGCTCGGTCGTCTCGATCGAGTCGTCGTCGGCGGGTGAGATGCCCGCGTTGTTGAACGCGATGTCGATGCGACCGAACTCCTCGGCGACGCCGTCGAAGAGTGTGTTCACCTTGGTCTCGTCGGCGACGTCGACGAGGCGGAACGCTCCGCCCACCTCGGCCGCCGCCGCTTCGCCCGTGGCGGGGTCGACGTCGGCGATGACGACGAATGCGCCTTCTGCGGCGAACCGCTGGGCGGTGGCGAAGCCGATGCCGCTCGCGCCGCCTGTGATGATGGCGACGCGGTCCTTGAGGCGCTGGGTCAGATCGATGGTCATGTGTGTTCTCCGTTGCAGATGGGGATGCGGGTCAGGATTCGTCGGTCGCGAAGAAGACGTTCTTCGTCTCGGTGAAGTGCTCGGCGGCGTCCGGTCCGAGCTCCCGCCCGAGTCCCGAGGCCTTCATGCCACCGAACGGCGTCGCGTAGCGCACCGAGGAGTGCGAGTTCACCGACAGCACGCCGCTCTGCACTCCGCGCGAGACGCGCACCGCGCGTCCGAGGCTCTCGGTCCAGATCGAGCCCGCAAGGCCGTAGGCGGTGTCGTTCGCGAGCCGGATCGCATCGGCCTCGTCGTCGAACGGCATCACCGCGACCACGGGGCCGAACACCTCCTGCTGGGCGATCCGGTCGGCGGGGTCGGCCAACACCACGGCCGGCGCGAACCAGAAGCCGTCGCCCTCGGGAGCGCTGCCCCGGAACGCGATGTCGGCGTCGTCGAGGAATCCGGACACCGTCTCGCGGTGCGCCGCCGAGATCAGCGGCCCCATGTCGGTATCCGCGCTCGACGGGTCCCCCACTCGCCACGCCCGGACCGCCGGCTCGAGCAGTTCGAGGAACCGGTCGTACACCGAGCGCTGCACGAGCAGTCGGCTGCGCGCGCAGCAGTCCTGCCCGGCATTGTCGAACACCGACCCGGGAACGGCCGCGACGGCCTTCTCGAGGTCGGCGTCGGCGAAGACGATGTTGGCGCTCTTGCCGCCGAGCTCCAGGGTGACCGGCTTCAGCGCACGCGCGCAGCCTGCTGCGACCTCGATACCGACCTCGGTCGATCCGGTGAACACGACCTTGCGGACATCCGGATGCTCGACCAACCGCTGCCCGACGACCGAACCCGAGCCGGTGACGACCTCGAAGAGCCCCTCGGGGAGGCCCGCCTCGAGGGCGAGCTCGCCGAGTCGGATGGCCGTCAGAGGAGTGAGCTCGGCGGGCTTCAGCACGACGGCGTTGCCTGCGGCGAGCGCCGGCGCGAACGCCCACGCCGCGATCGTCATCGGGAAGTTCCACGGGACGATGACGCCGACCACGCCGTACGGATCGTGGAAGGTGACATCGAGACCGCCGGCCACCGGGATCTGCCGACCCGAGAGACGTTCGGGATCGGCCGAGTAGTAGTTGAGCACCTGGGCGACGTGACCGGCTTCCCACCGGGCAGAGCCGATCGGATGCCCGGAATTCAGCACTTCGAGCTGCGCCAGCTCTTCGACCGCGGCCTCGACCGTGCGCGCGAAGGCACGCAGCGCATCGGCCCGCGCGACGGGTGCGAGCGCCGCCCACCGGCGCTGAGCCGAGACGGCGCGCGCGATCGCGGCATCCGTCTCTGCGATGTCGGCGCGCGTGACCTCGCGGATCGCCGCGCCGGTCGACGGGTTGATGACTGTGAACGCGCTCATCGGGCGTCCTCCTTCCGCCGTGCGGCGAACGCACGGGCCTGTGAGACGAGATCGGTGAAGAGTCGCCGATCCTCGGCGTTCTCCTCGGGGTGCCATTGGACGCCGACGATGTGACCGGCCGACGTGTCGACGAAGGCCTGCACGAGTCCGTCGTCGGAGTGCGCCGCCGCGACCAGCCCCTCGCCCAGGCGATCGACGCCCTGGTGGTGGTAGCTGTGCACCCGCATCTCGGTCTCACCGATGATGTCGGCGAGCGGCGTCTCGGTCGACACCTCGACGTCGTTCTCGGCGAAGACACCTCCGCCGATGCGGTACTTCTCCGTGCCGAGCGATTCGGGCAGATGCTGCTGCAGGGTGCCGCCGCGGGCGACGTTCACGAGCTGCAGACCACGACAGATCGCGAGCACCGGGATGCCGCGGCGCTCCGCCGCCTGGAAGAGGGCGATCTCCCACGCATCGCGATCGACCCTGGCGGGGTCGGTGAGCGGATGCCGGTCCTCGCCGTACAGCTCGGGGGCGACGTCGGCGCCGCCGGAGAGCACGAGGCCGTCCATGCCCGAGATCGCCGCATCCGCAGCATCCGGATCCTGCGGGGGAAGAAGAAGCGCGATGCCGCCGACGGAGGTCACACTCGTGAGGTACTGCTCGGGCAGGAACGCCGCGCGGACATCCCAGACCCCCTGCTGCGCGCGCTCGAGGTACGTGGTCACGCCGATCAGCGGCGCGGGGTCAGAGGCGCTCGAAGCCACGGATGCGCTCCCAGTCGGTGACGGCCGCGTCGTAGGCCTCGACCTCGATGCGGGCCTGGTTCAGGTAGTGCTCGACGACGTCATCGCCGAAGGCCGCACGCGCGATGGTCGATTCGCTGAAGACCTTCGCCGCCTCACGAAGAGTCGTGGGCAGATGGTCGACGCCCGCCTCGTACGCGTTGCCGGTGAACCGCTCGGGCAGCGGCAGCTCGTTCTCGATGCCGTGCAGGCCACCGGCGATGATCGCCGAGATGGCGAGGTAGGGATTCACGTCTCCGCCGGGCACGCGGTTCTCGACCCTCAGCCCCGAGCCCGACCCGACGACGCGCAGCGCGCACGTGCGGTTGTCGATGCCCCAGGCGACGCCGGTGGGGGCGAAGCTGCCCTTCGCGAAGCGCTTGTACGAGTTGATGTTGGGCGCGAGCAGCAGGGTGAACTCCCGCAGCGTCGCGAGGATCCCAGCGATCCAGTGCTCCATCACCGGGCTGAAGCCATGCTCGCCGTCTCCCGCCATGACCGGGGCGCCCGACTCATCCCGCAGCGACAGGTGGATGTGACAGCTGTTGCCCTCGCGCTCGTTGAACTTGGCCATGAACGTGAGCGCCTGGCCATGCTGCTCAGCGATCTCCTTCGCCCCGTTCTTGTAGATCGCGTGCTGGTCGGCGGTCTCTCGTACCTCCGCATAGCGGAATGCGATCTCCTGCTGACCGAAGTTGCACTCGCCCTTCACTCCCTCGCAGTACAGACCGGCGCCGTCCATGCTGTTGCGGATGTCGCGCAGCAACGGCTCCATGCGCGTCGAGGCGAGCAGGTTGTAGTCGACGTTGTAGTCGGTCGCGGGCGTCAGGCCCTCGTACTTGCGCGCCCAGGCGTCGCGGTAGGTGTTGTCGAAGACGATGAACTCGAGCTCCGTGCCCGAGTACGCGGTCCAGCCCCGCTCGGCGAGACGGTCGCGCTGCCGGTCGAGGATCGCGCGGGGCGAGGGCCCGACCGGTTCGCCGTTCTGCCAGACGAGGTCGGCCATGACGAGCACCGTGCCGTCGAGCCAGGGGATGTTGCGCAGCGTCTCGGCGTCGGGCTTGAGCACCATGTCGCCATATCCGCGGTCCCAGCCCGACATCGCGTAGCCGTCGACCGTGTTCATGTCGACGTCGACGGAGAGCAGGTAGTCACAGGCCTCGGCTCCGTGAGCCAGGATGTCCTCCTGGAACAGTCGCGCCGACACGCGTTTGCCGACCAGTCGCCCCTGCGCATCCGCGAAGGCCACGATCACCGTGTCGATCTCGCCGGCGGCGATGCCGGCATCCAGCTGTTCGATGCTCAGGTTGCCCGCCATGTGACGCTCCGTTCTCGTGCCGTGAAGCGATCGGCCGACCGGCTTCGCCCTCAGAGTAGATCACCTCGAGGTTTAAAGGTAGACGAAACCACCATTGACTGTCACAATCGTCCGCAAGGTGCACCCGGCGCCTGCACGCATGCGAACGGAGAGCGGATGTCCCAGCAGAGCAATGAATCCCGCAAGGTCGCCGGAGCGACCTATACACGCGCCGGGAGTGACTATTTCGAGAAACGCACCCTGAAGAGGTCGGCCGGAGTCTGGGGCTTGTGGGGTCTCGCCGTCGCCGCGGTGATCTCGGGCGACTTCTCGGGATGGAACTTCGGCATCGAGTTCGCGGGCTTCGGCGGGATGCTCATCGCCTTCGCCATCCTCGTCGCGATGTACTACGGGATGATCTTCGCGATCGGTGAGATGGCGGCCGCGATGCCGCACACCGGCGGGGCCTACTCGTTCGCGCGCTCCGCCATGGGCCCCTGGGGCGGCCTCGTCACTGGTGCCGCGGAGACCATCGAGTACGTCGCGACCACGGCGGTGATCGTCTACTTCTCGGCGTCGTATGCCAACGGCATCACGAGCGAGCTGCTCGGCCTCGAGCTACCGGGATGGGTCTGGTACCTCATCCTCTACATCGTCTTCATCGCCCTGAACTCCGCGGGCGCTGCCATCTCGTTCCGCTTCGCGATCATCGTGTCGGTGATCTCGATCGGCATCATCCTGGTGTTCTCGGCCATGGCGATCTTCTCGGGCGCGTTCTCGTGGGACGCGCTGTGGGACATCGTCCCCGACGAGGGCCAGTCGACCTTCCTCCCCCACGGCGTCCTGCCGATCCTGTTCGCCCTGCCGTTCGCGATGTGGTTCTTCCTGGGCATCGAAGAGCTCCCGCTCGCTGCGGAAGAGTCGCACAACCCGACGCGTGACATCCCCAAGGCGGGATTCTGGGCTCGCGGCACCCTCATCGTCACGGGCCTCCTGGTGCTGTTCCTGAACACCGGCGTGCTCGGCGCCGATGCGACGGGCACGGCCGGCGAGCCTCTGCTCGACGGCTTCCGCGCGATCGTCGGCGACCAGCTCGCCGCCGTGCTCGCCCTGTTCGCGCTGATCGGCCTGCTCGCCTCGCTGCAGGGCATCATGTTCGCCTACGGACGCAACATGTACTCGCTGTCTCGCGCCGGGTACTACCCGCGCTTCCTCTCACTCACCGGCAAACGCCAGACGCCGTGGGTCGCCCTCACGGTCGGGGCCGCGATCGGCTTCGTCGCCCTGATCGTGCTCGACGTGCTCACCGCCGTCGACTCCGAGGGCGCGGGCACCGTCGCCGGTGCGATCGTGCTGAACATCGCTGTCTGGGGCGCGGTCGTCGCCTACGGGCTGCAGCTCGTGTCGTTCATCATCCTGCGCAAGAAGTTCCCGAACGTCGACCGCCCGTACGTCAGCCCGTGGGGCATCCCCGGCGCAGTGATCGCACTCGTGATCGCCGTGCTGATCTTCGTGGGATTCCTGCTGAACCCGACGTTCGGCCCGGCGATCATCGCGATCGCGATCGTCTACGCGATCATTCTGCTCGGATTCGGCCTGTTCTTCCGGCACCGTCTCATCCTCTCGCCCGAAGAGGAATACGCGCTGTCGGGCGGTTCGCACGGCGACCCGCAGGCCGAGGGCTACGACGCGATGGAGGGCGAGGTCTTCGACGGCAAGCGGTGACGCGAGAGGAGCGCGGCTCTACTTTCGGTCGAAGTCGAACGCCTTGAGCAGCTCGTCGACGGCCTTGTCGCGCTCCTCCCCACCCTCGTCGAACATGTGCGTCACGTGCGTGCGCAGGTGGTTCTCGAGCAGCAGGCGGTTGAGCGACTCCAGTGAGCGCTGGATCGCGCGGGACTGCGTGATGATGTCCATGCAGTACTCCTCGTTCTCGATCATCCGCGCGACGCCGCGCATCTGACCCTCGAGGATGCTGGTGCGGTGCAGTGCACGCTTCTTGATGTCTTCGATCACGTTTCGAGGGTACTCGTGTCCTGCGATGGTGGTGCTCGCCGACCTCACGGAGGACTCCCCGTGAAAGGATGACGTCATGCCGCGAACCCCGATGGAGCTCCTGTCGCCCGCAGACCAGGAACGACTTCGCGCCCTCCGACGCATGAAGGCCGTGGCGCTCGGCGCGCTGATCTTCATGGCCGTCGTCTTCGTCTTCGCGTTCGCGTTCCAGGAGCGGCAGCCGTGGCTGGGCTACGTCCGGGCAGCGGCAGAGGGCGGGATGGTCGGCGCCCTCGCCGATTGGTTCGCTGTGACGGCGCTGTTCCGTAGGCCGCTCGGACTGCCGATTCCGCACACTGCGATCATCCCGAACCGCAAGGACGAGATCGGCCGCACGCTGGGCGAGTTCGTCGAGACGAACTTCCTCGAGGCGAGCGTCGTGCGCACCAAGCTCGCCAGCACCGCGATCGCCAAGCGCGCCGGCGAATGGCTGAGCGAGCCCGCCCACGCCGAGCGCGTGGGCGCCGAGGGAGCGACGATCGCGACCGCCGTTCTCAACGCCCTGAGCGATGACGACGTGCGCGACCTCATCACCGACCTCGCGCGCGAGCACCTCGTCTCCCCCGAGTGGGGACCGCCCGCCGGCGCCTGGCTCGAGAAGATCGTCGAGGCAGACGCCCACCACGGAGCCGTCGATCTCGCCGCCGACAGCATCGCCCGCTGGTTGGACGCCAACGCCGAGTCCTTCTCGGGGCTCATCTCGCGACGGCTCCCCGGGTGGGTGCCGAAGCTCGCGCACCGGTTCGTCGACGACACCGCCTACAACGAGGCGGTCAAGTTCGTGCGCGCCGTGCAGGCCGACCCGAAGCATCCGGCCCGCATCGCCGTCGACGGATACCTCGCCCGTCTGGCCGACAGCCTGCAGAACGACCCGGCGACCAGGGCGAAGCTCGAGAACGCCAAGTCGTCGCTCTTCGACAGCCCCCGAGTCGGCGCTCTCGCGGCTGAAGCGTGGAACACCGCCAAGAACGGACTGCTCACCGCCCTCGCCGACCCCGAGAGCGGGCTGCGGGTCCGCGCGGCTCAGGCCCTGCAGGAGGTCGGCGACAGGCTGACGACGGATGCCGCGCTGCAGCACCGCGTCGACACCTGGGTGTCGGATGCCGCCGTCTTCCTCGTCGACCGCTACCGCCACGACATCGCGTCGATCATCACCGACACCGTCGAGCGCTGGGACCCGGTCGAGACCACCGAGAAGATCGAGCTCATGGTCGGCCGCGACCTGCAGTACATCCGCCTCAACGGCACCTTCGTGGGCGCGCTCGCGGGCCTCGCGATCTTCACGATCGCGCACCTGCTGATCCCCGGCGTCTGAGGTTCCCGCAGGTCTGTATCGATTCGTGTTCGGCCACTAGGTAGAGATTCTGACTAGTCCGTGTCATGATCTAGTCATGGAATCGATCGAGTGGCCCAGCGAGTGGGCCCGGGCCGCGCTCCCCGCGGCCGTGCTCGCTCTCGTGAGCGATGAGGACGCCTACGGCTATCTGATCGCGCAGCGTCTTGCGGCCGCAGGTTTCGGCACCGTCAAGGGGAGCACGCTCTACCCGCTGCTCGCTCGGCTCGAACAGGACGGCTCGCTCGCCTCGACCTGGCGGGATGGCGACGGAGGGCCGGGACGCAAGTACTACTCGGTCACAGACGCGGGCAGACACTCGCTCGATGAACACCGGGCTGCCTGGGCGGATTTCACCACCCGGACGATGGCAGTCCTCGGCGAGAAGAAGGAGTCACGATGAGCGGCACACGGGACGATGACTACGGCACGGCCCTCGAGGACGAGCTCGAACTGCGCGACGTGCCGAGCGATGAGGTGGATCTCATCGTGCGGGAGGTGCGGAGCCACCTCGCGGAATCCGGCGAGGACCCGCTCGAGACCTTCGGTTCGCCCGAGCACTATGCAGACCAGTTCGCCCCTCGATCGTGGACGCGCAGGATGCTGTGGGGGCTCGTGGCGCTTTCGGGCCTGCTCGGCGCCGGAGCCGGATTCCTGTTGCTGAGCGGCGTCTTCGGGCTGATGGATCCGTCGATGCAGCTGTGGGGGTGGGCGCCGAGCATCCGACTCACGCTGGGCACGTTCTGCCTCCTGGGCCTTGTCGCGCTCCTGACGTTCATGGTGACGGAGTCGCGCCGACGCCGGGCGTCGTGGAGAGTGCGCGGATAGCAGCCGCGGTCAGCGCGTGGCGAGAGCCGCGAGCATCTCGAGCACGCAGAGCGCCGCGAGTCTGACCGTTCGCATGTCGTCGGTGTCGGCGGTGGCGTCGACCTCGGCGATGTCGGCGCTCACGACCCGCGGATCCGCGACGAGCGAACGGACGAGCGCGCGCAGCTCCCACGCGGCGAACCCACCGGGGACGGATGCCGGGCAGCCGGGCGCTGCGGCGCGATCGGCGGCGTCGACGTCGACGTCCAGGTGGATGCGGGGGGCGGCACCCGCTCCGGCGATGCTCGTCGCCTCCGCGACGACCTCGGAGATCCCGCGGCGGCGCACCTCGTCGAGGGTGATCACCCGGATGCCCCACCCGGCTGCGCGCGCGGCATAAGCCGCGGAGTTCGCGAAGTCCGCGATGCCGATCTGGACGATCCGCGTCGGGTCGATCCGCTCGCCGTCGGGTGCATCCTCGATCAGCCGCCGCACGGGCGATCCGTTCGAGATCCCGTCGCGCAGGTCGAAGTGCGCATCGATGGTGATCAGTCCGGTGGCTCCGGCTCCCCGCGCGACCGGGTAGGTCAGCGCGTTGTCCCCGCCGAGCGCGATCACGAGACGCGCGGATTCGGCGAGCTCGTGCACGCGTGCGACGCTCGCCGCGACACCGGCCTCCCCGTCGGGCTCTGTCACATCCCCGGCGTCGAGCACGCGCAGCGCCTCGCCGAGGTCTACGACCGGCGGACCCATGAGCGTCGCGCTGTATCGGGTCAGCGCCTCCCGGATCGCCGCAGGCGTCGCATGCGCGCCGGTCGGCGAGAGCGAGGTGCGCCAGGTCGGGACGCCGACCAGCACGGCATCCGCGTCGTCTCCAGCGGCGAAGGCGGGCCAGGATCCGGCACGGGGCCAGAGGTCATCATGAGAGAGAGCCATGGTTCTCCGTTCCCGAAGTCGTCGCGGGCGCAGCGAAGACCGCGACACCGTCCTTCCACACCTGATCGACGAGCGGCACTCCCGGTCGATACGCGAGATGGATGCGCGTTGGCGCCTTCAGCAGCACGAGGTCGGCGCGCGCACCCGGGGTGATCACACCGACGTCGTCGCGCCGCAGCGCCAGGGCGCCACCCGCGGTCGCCGCCCACACCGCTTCGGCGGGTGTCATGCCCATGTCGCGCACGGCGATCGCGATGCAGAACGGCATCGACGAGGTGAAGCTCGACCCCGGGTTCGTGTCGCACGCGATCGCCACGGTGACGCCCGCGTCGATGAGTCGACGCGCATCCGGATACGGCTGCCTGGTCGAGAACTCCACTCCGGGCAGCAGGGTGAGCACGGTGTCGGACGCGGCGAGCGCGGCGATATCGGCATCGGTCAGGTAGGTGCCGTGGTCGACGGAGGCGGCGCCGAGCTCGACGGCGAGGCGCACTCCATCGCCCGGGCCCAGCTGACTCGCGTGCACTCGGGGCAGGAGGCCCTTCGTGATTCCCGCCTCGAGCACCCGCCTGGACTGCTCGACCGAGAACGCCCCGGTCTCGCAGAACACGTCGATCCACTTCGAGTGCGGCGCGCACGCGTCGAGCATCGGCCCCGTGACCAGGTCGACGTACTCGTCCGCCCGGTCGGCGTACTCCGCCGGCACCACGTGCGCCCCGAGGAAGGTGACCTCCGGCGTGACCTCGGCGGCGAGTCTCACGAGCCGCTCTTCAACCGCGGCGCTGAGCCCGTATCCGCTCTTGATCTCGACCGTCGTGGTTCCCTGGGCGCGCATCTCGGCGATGAATCCCCGCAGTCGCACGCGCAGTTCATCGTCGCTCGCCGCTCGCGTCGCGGCGACGGTCGAGCGGATGCCACCCGCGGCGTACTTCTGACCGGCCATCCGGGCCTCGAACTCGGCGGCACGGTCTCCGCCGAATACGAGGTGGCTGTGGCTGTCGACGAACCCGGGGATGACCGCGCGACCACCGGCATCGATGATCTCGTCGGACACAGGTGCGGCGTCCGCCGATCCGACCCAGGCGATCCGCCCGCCGTCGATGAGCACCGCGGCATCGTGCAGCGTGCCGCAGCGGTCGCCGTCAGAGGAGCCGACGTTGGTCGTCAGCTCGCCGATGTTCGTGATCAGCGAGGTGCTCACAGCATCGGCACCTTGAGGCCGCGCTCACGGGCGATCTCCCGAGCGTGCTCGTATCCCGCATCGACATGGCGCATGACTCCGGTGCCGGGGTCATTGGTCAGCACGCGCTCGAGCTTCTCGGCGGCCAGCGCCGAGCCGTCCGCGACGCTGACCTGGCCCGCGTGGATCGAGCGCCCGATTCCGACACCGCCGCCGTGGTGCAGAGACACCCATGACGCTCCGGATGCCGTGTTGAGCAGTGCGTTCAGCAGCGGCCAGTCGGCGATCGCATCCGAACCGTCCTTCATGGCCTCGGTCTCACGGTACGGTGACGCGACCGAACCCGAGTCGAGGTGGTCGCGGCCGATCACGATCGGTGCCGAGAGCTCACCCGAGGCGACCATCTCGTTGAACTTGAGACCGGCGAGGTGACGCTCCTTATAGCCGAGCCAGCAGATGCGGGCGGGCAGGCCCTCGAAGTGCACCTTCTCGCCCGCCTTCTCGAGCCAGCGGTGCAGAGCCTTGTCTTCGGGGAACAGCTCGGCGATCGCACGGTCGGTCTTGTAGATGTCCTCGGGGTCGCCCGAGAGTGCGGCCCACCGGAAGGGCCCGCGGCCCTCTTCGAACTGCGGACGGATGTATGCCGGCACGAACCCGGGGAACTCGAACGCGCGGTCGCAGCCGCCCAACTGTGCCTCGGCCCGGATCGAGTTGCCGTAGTCGAAGACCGCGGCCCCCGCGTCCTGGAACGCGACCATAGCGGCGACGTGCTGCGCCATCGACTCGCGAGCGCGACGGGTGAACTCCTCGGCATCGCGCTCGGCCTCGGCCTTCCACTCCGCGACGCTGATGCCGACAGGCAGGTAGGCGAGCGGGTCGTGAGCGCTGGTCTGGTCGGTGACGATGTCGATCGGCACGCCCCGGCGCAGCAGCTCGGGGAAGACCTCCGCCGCGTTGCCGACGATGCCGACCGAGAGCGCCTCGCCGGCCTGCTTGGCTGCGACGACCCGGGCGACGGCCGCATCGAGGTCGCTCGTGTACTCGTCGAGGTAGCCGTGCTGCACCCGGCGTGCGAGGCGCGACTCGTCGACATCGACGATCAGCACGACCCCGTCATTGAGCGTGACGGCGAGCGGCTGCGCGCCGCCCATTCCACCGGCACCGCCGGTGAGGGTCAACGTGCCCTTGAGCGAGTCCCGGCCGAGCGAGCGAGCGACGGCGGAGAAGGTCTCATAGGTGCCCTGCAGAATCCCCTGGGTTCCGATGTAGATCCACGACCCGGCGGTCATCTGGCCGTACATGATCAGGCCGAGCTCTTCGAGCTTGCGGAACTCGGGCCAGGTCGCCCAGTCACCCACGAGGTTCGAGTTCGCGATCAGCACGCGGGGTGCCCACTCGTGCGTGCGGAAGACGCCGACCGGCTTTCCCGACTGCACGAGCAGAGTCTCGTCGGGTTCCAGTTCGTCGAGGGTGCGGACGATCGCGTCGTACGCCTCCCAGCTGCGCGCGGCCTTGCCGGTGCCGCCGTAGACCACGAGGTCTTCGGGGTGCTCGGCCACCTCGGGATCGAGGTTGTTCATCAGCATCCGCTTGGCGGCCTCGGCGCCCCAGCTCTTGGCCGTGCGCTGATTGCCGCGGGCGGCGCGGACCACGCGCGGTCCCGACGCGGTCGTGGTCGGGGTCGTCGTGGGGGTCGTCGTCGTCGTGCCTGGCGTCGTGGTGTCAGTCATGCGCGTGCTCCTTTGCGATGCGGGCGATTGCGCCGGACTGCACGAGTGCGGTCACGGCTTCCATGTCTGGGGAGAGGAATCGATCGGGGCCGGGACCCGCGGCGACGGTGCGCACCAGGTCGCGCACGGCTCCCGTGGCGGGGCCTGCCTGCAGCGGAGCACGCAGGTCGAGCGCGCGGGCGCCGGTGAGGATCTCGATCGCGATGACGCGACCCAGTCCATCGATCGCCCGACGGAGCTTGCGGGCGGCAGCCCACCCCATCGACACGTGGTCCTCCTGCATCGCCGATGACGGGATCGAATCGACGGATGCCGGCACGGCGAGGCGCTTGAGCTCGGAGACGATGCCTGCGGAGGCGTACTGAGCGATCATCAGCCCCGAGTCGACGCCGACCTCGTCTGCCAGGAACGGCGGGAGGCCGTGGTTGCGTGCCGGATCGAGTGCGCGGTCTGTGCGACGCTCCGAGATCGAGGCGACGTCGGCGACGGAGATCGCCAGGAAGTCCAGGACGGCCGCGACCGGTGCACCGTGGAAGTTGCCGTTCGACTCGATGCGGCCGTCGAGGGTGATGACCGGGTTGTCGATCACGCTCGCGAGTTCGCGCTCGGCGATGGTCGAGGCGTAGCCCATCGTGTCGCGCGCGGTTCCGTGGACCTGAGGCGAGCAGCGCAGCGAGTACGCGTCCTGCACCCGGCCGTCTTCGGGGCCCTTATGGCTGTGCACGATCGGCGATTCACGCAGGAACGACCGCAGGTTCGACGCTGATTCAGCCTGGCCGGACTGTGGGCGCAGTGCCATGAGATCGGCCGCGAACACGGCATCCGTCCCCATCTGCGACTCCACCGACATCGCCGCGGCCATGTCGGCGGTGATCAGCAGCGTCTCGAGATCGTGCAGCGCGAGCACCAGCATGCCCAGCATCCCATCAGTGCCGTTGATGAGAGCGAGGCCCTCCTTCTCGACGAGAGTGAGCGGCTCGATGCCGACAGCTGCCAGAGCATCGGACGCCGGGATGAGCTGTCCTTCCGCGTCGCGGACGTCGCCCTCTCCCATCGTCGCGAGCGCGATGTGCGCGAGCGGCGCGAGATCGCCGGAGCAACCGAGCGAGCCGTACTCACGAACGATCGGTGTGATGCCCGCGTTCAGCAGCGCGGCATACGTCTCGACGACGACGGGGCGGACGCCCGTGCGCCCCGATGTCAGGGTCTGCAGGCGCAGCAGCTGGAGTCCGCGCACGACCTCGCGCTCGACCTCGGCGCCCGTGCCGGCGGCGTGCGAGCGGATGAGGCTCGCCTGCAGCTGCAGCCGGCGATCCGCAGCGATGAAGGTCGTGGCGAGTGCGCCGAATCCGGTGGAGACGCCGTAGTGCGGATGGGGGTCGGCAGCGAGGCCGTCGATCACGCGGCGGGTCTCGTCGACCCGACCGAGAGCTGCGGGGCTGATCGTGACGGGAGCGTCGTGGCGAGCGACCGCGACGACATCGGCGTGGCTCAGGGGGGCATCGCCGACGAGGACGGGGAGCAGTTCGGTCATGTCTCGATTCCACACCCGCCGGGTCGCGGGCGACAGCGGTTCATGGGATCCTGTGTCTGTGATCCCAGACACATCGGATGCCGCCGTGCAGGTGCCCGCGGCCGACAACACCCTGCGGATCCTGCGCTATCTCGCCGGGCGACCCGCACCGGTCGCGGCATCGGCGATCGCCCGGGAACTCGAGCTGCCCCGATCGACGGTGTATCACCTGCTCACGACCCTCGCGGCGCACGGCTTCGTGCTGCACATGAAAGAGGATCGGCGCTGGGGACTCGGAACGTCTGCCTTCGAGCTCGCCGGCGGATACGCGAGGCAGCAGCCGCTCGCGCGTCTCGGGCGTCCTCTCGTCGCGGCGCTGTCGGACAGGCTCGGTGAAAGCGCCCACCTCGCGGTGATGAGCGGCGGCGACGTGCTCTACATCGTCGAGGAGCGGGCGCCACGGCGTCAGGCCCTGATCACGGACGTCGGAGTTCGGCTTCCCGCACACCTGACGGCATCGGGTAGGGCGATGCTGGCGGCGCTCCCCCGAGAGCAGGTGCGCGCCCTCTACCCGAGTGCCTCAGCGTTTCCCGATCGCACCGGGTTGGGGCCGCGCACGCCGAGCCAACTGCGCGAAGTGCTCCGCACGGTGCGGGTACGAGGCTATGCGACCGAGGACAGCGAGGTGGCGGAGGGCCTGCGCAGCGTCGGCGCGGTGGTCTGCGATCACGCCGGCTGGCCCGTCGCAGCTGTGGCCGTGACCTGGGCGGGAGCGGATCTCGACGAGAGCACCCTCGCAGAGGCTGTACACGAGACGGCGGCGGTGCTCGAATCACGACTCAAGCGGTGACTCGAGCGTCATGCGTGAGGCGAGACGTATGGCGTCGATCGCCGACCGCGAGCATCACGTGTCCTGTACGCCCGGCATCTGTCGTGTGCGCACGTTAACGCAGAAAAGCCACCCAACATTGGGTGGCTTTTCTGTCTAAAAGAAGTCCGGCGGTGTCCTACTCTCCCACAGGGTCCCCCCTGCAGTACCATCGGCGCTGTGAGGCTTAGCTTCCGGGTTCGGAATGTGACCGGGCGTTTCCCTCACGCTATGGCCGCCGAAACACTATAGATGTTTCAATCAAAACACATAACAAAGTCATTGTCATGCGGTTCTCGACCGTA
>NZ_JBIVLZ010000003.1:0-1874 GCF_044752825.1 Microbacterium sp. NPDC088619
TAAGATAGAGAAGTTGCCCTTCGGGCCTGGTTGTGATGACTGGGTCGTGGGAGCATCCGATCCTTGAGAACTCAACAGCGTGCACTTGTCAAATGCCAAATTATCCTCGTCTAGCTTCGGCTGGGTGAGAATTCCTTTGGATCAAAGACCAACCTCCTTGTGGGGTTGGCATTCGGATGAAGTCAGCAATGAATTTGTCTCTTTGGTCAGCATCAAACTCGCTGCGTCACCGTTTTCCCGGTGTCGTATGCATTTCTTTTTTACGGAGAGTTTGATCCTGGCTCAGGATGAACGCTGGCGGCGTGCTTAACACATGCAAGTCGAACGGTGAACACGGAGCTTGCTCTGTGGGATCAGTGGCGAACGGGTGAGTAACACGTGAGCAACCTGCCCCTGACTCTGGGATAAGCGCTGGAAACGGCGTCTAATACTGGATACGAGTAGCGACCGCATGGTCAGCTACTGGAAAGATTTATTGGTTGGGGATGGGCTCGCGGCCTATCAGCTTGTTGGTGAGGTAATGGCTCACCAAGGCGTCGACGGGTAGCCGGCCTGAGAGGGTGACCGGCCACACTGGGACTGAGACACGGCCCAGACTCCTACGGGAGGCAGCAGTGGGGAATATTGCACAATGGGCGCAAGCCTGATGCAGCAACGCCGCGTGAGGGATGACGGCCTTCGGGTTGTAAACCTCTTTTAGCAGGGAAGAAGCGAAAGTGACGGTACCTGCAGAAAAAGCGCCGGCTAACTACGTGCCAGCAGCCGCGGTAATACGTAGGGCGCAAGCGTTATCCGGAATTATTGGGCGTAAAGAGCTCGTAGGCGGTTTGTCGCGTCTGCTGTGAAATCCGGAGGCTCAACCTCCGGCCTGCAGTGGGTACGGGCAGACTAGAGTGCGGTAGGGGAGATTGGAATTCCTGGTGTAGCGGTGGAATGCGCAGATATCAGGAGGAACACCGATGGCGAAGGCAGATCTCTGGGCCGTAACTGACGCTGAGGAGCGAAAGGGTGGGGAGCAAACAGGCTTAGATACCCTGGTAGTCCACCCCGTAAACGTTGGGAACTAGTTGTGGGGTCCATTCCACGGATTCCGTGACGCAGCTAACGCATTAAGTTCCCCGCCTGGGGAGTACGGCCGCAAGGCTAAAACTCAAAGGAATTGACGGGGACCCGCACAAGCGGCGGAGCATGCGGATTAATTCGATGCAACGCGAAGAACCTTACCAAGGCTTGACATATACGAGAACGGGCCAGAAATGGTCAACTCTTTGGACACTCGTAAACAGGTGGTGCATGGTTGTCGTCAGCTCGTGTCGTGAGATGTTGGGTTAAGTCCCGCAACGAGCGCAACCCTCGTTCTATGTTGCCAGCACGTAATGGTGGGAACTCATGGGATACTGCCGGGGTCAACTCGGAGGAAGGTGGGGATGACGTCAAATCATCATGCCCCTTATGTCTTGGGCTTCACGCATGCTACAATGGCCGGTACAAAGGGCTGCAATACCGCGAGGTGGAGCGAATCCCAAAAAGCCGGTCCCAGTTCGGATTGAGGTCTGCAACTCGACCTCATGAAGTCGGAGTCGCTAGTAATCGCAGATCAGCAACGCTGCGGTGAATACGTTCCCGGGTCTTGTACACACCGCCCGTCAAGTCATGAAAGTCGGTAACACCTGAAGCCGGTGGCCTAACCCTTGTGGAGGGAGCCGTCGAAGGTGGGATCGGTAATTAGGACTAAGTCGTAACAAGGTAGCCGTACCGGAAGGTGCGGCTGGATCACCTCCTTTCTAAGGAGCATCTGACTCTTCGGAGTCCAGAACCCAGATCGAAGGCATACGTTCTTCGCTGGGAGCTCATGGGTGGAACATTTGACATGG
>NZ_JBIVLZ010000003.1:1969-5466 GCF_044752825.1 Microbacterium sp. NPDC088619
CGCATCTGCACGCTGTTGGGTCCTGAGGGACCGGATGCGATCTTCGGATCGTTTCTGTACCTCTGGGCCTCTTGTTGTTTCCCCTGTGGGGGAGGTGAGAAGGGGTACCGCCCGTACTTTGAGAACTACACAGTGGACGCGAGCATCTTGCAGCCGGCTTCGGTCGGTTGCACAAGATGATCTTAAAGATCATTAGTCAATTTCAAGCCAGGCCTTTGTGTCTGGTGTCGATTCTGATTCAAACTCATGTGATTTATCAAGTCTTTAAGAGCAAACGGTGAATGCCTTGGCATCTGGAGCCGAAGAAGGACGTAGCAATCTGCGATAAGCCTCGGGGAACTGATAAGCAAGTTTTGATCCGAGGGTGTCCGAATGGGGAAACCCCGCTGGGCGGCGTGCCGACCTAGTGACTCCCGCCTGAATATATAGGGCGGGTAGAGGGAACGTGGGGAAGTGAAACATCTCAGTACCCACAGGAAGAGAAAGCAACCGCGATTCCGTTAGTAGTGGCGAGCGAAACCGGAACAGGCTAAACCTAGCGTGTGTGATAGCCGGCAGGCGTTGCACGTTGGGGGTTGTGGGACTTTTCAGTCATCTCTGCCGAGATGGCGGCGTTACAAGAAGGTATAGACGAACGGTCTTGAAAGGCCGGTCATAGAGGGTGACAACCCCGTAGTCGAAATGCCTCCCTTGGCGCGAAGAGTATCCCAAGTAGCACGGGGCCCGTGAAATCCCGTGTGAATCTGTCAGGACCACCTGATAAGCCTAAATACTCCCAGATGACCGATAGCGGACAAGTACCGTGAGGGAAAGGTGAAAAGTACCCCGGGAGGGGAGTGAAATAGTACCTGAAACCGTTTGCTTACAAACCGTTGGAGCAGCCTTAGTAGCTGTGACAGCGTGCCTTTTGAAGAATGAGCCTGCGAGTTAGCGATATGTGGCGAGGTTAACCCGTTGAGGGGTAGCCGTAGCGAAAGCGAGTCTGAATAGGGCGATTCAGTCGCATGTCCTAGACCCGAAGCGAAGTGATCTATCCATGGCCAGGTTGAAGCGACGGTAAGACGTCGTGGAGGACCGAACCCACTTAGGTTGAAAACTGAGGGGATGAGCTGTGGATAGGGGTGAAAGGCCAATCAAACTTCGTGATAGCTGGTTCTCTCCGAAATGCATTTAGGTGCAGCGTTGCGTGTTTCTTGCCGGAGGTAGAGCTACTGGATGGCCGATGGGCCCTACAAGGTTACTGACGTCAGCCAAACTCCGAATGCCGGTAAGTGAGAGCGCAGCAGTGAGACTGTGGGGGATAAGCTTCATAGTCGAGAGGGAAACAACCCAGACCACCAACTAAGGTCCCAAAGCGCGTGCTAAGTGGGAAAGGATGTGGAGTTGCCTTGACAACCAGGAGGTTGGCTTAGAAGCAGCCACCCTTGAAAGAGTGCGTAATAGCTCACTGGTCAAGTGATTCCGCGCCGACAATGTAACGGGGCTCAAGCACGCCACCGAAGTTGTGGCATTGACATTATTGGTAGGCCTTCGTGGTCCAGCCGTGTTGATGGGTAGGAGAGCGTCGTGTGGCCAGCGAAGCGGCGGTGTAAACCAGCCGTGGAGGCTACACGAGTGAGAATGCAGGCATGAGTAGCGAAAGACGTGTGAGAAACACGTCCTCCGAAAGACCAAGGGTTCCAGGGTCAAGCTAATCTTCCCTGGGTAAGTCGGGACCTAAGGCGAGGCCGACAGGCGTAGTCGATGGACAACGGGTTGATATTCCCGTACCGGCGAAGAACCGCCCAAGCTAATCCAGTAGTGCTAAGTGTCTGAATCCCAGTGACTGATCCCTTCGGGGTGACGCGTTGGGCCTAGCGCACGACCCCATTCTGGTGCGGTTAGCGTATTAACAGGTGTGACGCAGGAAGGTAGTCCAGCCGGGCGATGGTTGTCCCGGTGCAAGTGCGTAGGCCGAGAGATAGGCAAATCCGTCTCTCACATAGGCTGAGACACGATGCGGATAGAAAGTGGATGATCCTATGCTGCCAAGAAAAGCATCGACGCGAGGTTCAAGCCGCCCGTACCCCAAACCGACTCAGGTGGTCAGGTAGAGAATACCAAGGAGATCGAGAGAATCGTGGTTAAGGAACTCGGCAAAATGCCCCCGTAACTTCGGGAGAAGGGGGGCCTTCGGCGTATTAGGACTTGCTCCGAAAGCGTTTGGAGGCCGCAGAGACTAGTGGGTAGCGACTGTTTACTAAAAACACAGGTCCGTGCCAAGTCGCAAGACGATGTATACGGACTGACGCCTGCCCGGTGCTGGAAGGTTAAGAGGACCGGTTAGCCGCAAGGCGAAGCTGAGAATTTAAGCCCCAGTAAACGGCGGTGGTAACTATAACCATCCTAAGGTAGCGAAATTCCTTGTCGGGTAAGTTCCGACCTGCACGAATGGCGTAACGACTTCCCAACTGTCTCAACCGCGAACTCGGCGAAATTGCATTACGAGTAAAGATGCTCGTTACGCGCAGCAGGACGGAAAGACCCCGTGACCTTTACTATAGCTTTGTATTGGTGTTCGGTGTGGCTTGTGTAGGATAGGTGGGAGACTGTGAAGCATGGACGCCAGTTCATGTGGAGTCATTGTTGAAATACCACTCTGGTCACTCTGGATATCTAACTTCGAACCGTAATCCGGTTCAGGGACAGTGCATGGTGGGTAGTTTAACTGGGGCGGTTGCCTCCCAAAAAGTAACGGAGGCGCCCAAAGGTTCCCTCAACCTGGTTGGCAATCAGGTGTCGAGTGTAAGTGCACAAGGGAGCTTGACTGTGAGACTGACAGGTCGAGCAGGGACGAAAGTCGGGACTAGTGATCCGGCAGTGGCTTGTGGAAGCGCTGTCGCTCAACGGATAAAAGGTACCTCGGGGATAACAGGCTGATCTTGCCCAAGAGTCCATATCGACGGCATGGTTTGGCACCTCGATGTCGGCTCGTCGCATCCTGGGGCTGGAGTAGGTCCCAAGGGTTGGGCTGTTCGCCCATTAAAGCGGTACGCGAGCTGGGTTTAGAACGTCGTGAGACAGTTCGGTCCCTATCCGCTGCGCGCGTAGGAAATTTGAGAGGATCTGACCCTAGTACGAGAGGACCGGGTTGGACGAACCTCTGGTGTGTCAGTTGTTCCGCCAGGAGCACCGCTGATTAGCTACGTTCGGGATGGATAACCGCTGAAAGCATCTAAGCGGGAAGCCGGCCTCAAGATGAGATTTCCATACCTTCGGGTGAGAGGCTCCCAGCCAGACTACTGGGTTGATAGGCCAGATGTGGAAGTGCAGTAATGCATGCAGCTGACTGGTACTAATAAGCCGATGACTTGATAACACACCGTTTGTTGGTGCTACGCGTCCACTGAGTGGTTCTCGATGTACGGTCGAGAACCGCATGACAATGACTTTGTTATGTGTTTTGATTGAAACATCTATAGTGTTTCGGCGGCCATAGCGTGAGGGAAACGCCCGGT